>CABJCJ010000068.1 GCA_902364065.1 Veillonellaceae bacterium SB90 | reverse complement strand
GCCTTATCTTATGAGGGATTCAGGTGTGCGAAGTTTGAGTTGATAACAAAAGATGGTACTTTAGGAAAGGTTGCTTATGTGCAAGGTTTGAAGAAACCTGCAACACTAAATACCGGAATCTTTAATATAGAGATTAAAGATGGAAGTAATATTGATGAAAAATATTTATTTCAGTATTTAAGAGCACCATTTCTAATGAATTATGTAGCCCAAAAAGCTACCGGAGGAACCATTAAGCACCTCAATCAAAGTATTCTTGTAAATTTCCCTGTGGTTCTTCCATCACTGAAAGAACAAGAAAAAATAGGAAAATATTTTGAAGAATTTGATAATCTAATCACTCTTCGACAACGTAAGTTGGAGCAGCAGAAGAAGTTTAAGAAGTATTTCCTGAAAAATATGTTCCCAACGAAGGAAGAAAAAGTACCTAAGATTCGCTTGAAAGGATTTACTGGCGATTGGACACAGGAAAAATTGATTAATATTTGTGATTATGTTGATTATCGAGGGAAAACGCCATCTAAAACTACTTCAGGAATTTTTCTTGTTACGGCAAAAAATATTAAAGATGGATATATAGATTATAAAGCTTCGCAGGAATATATTTCTGAAAAAGATTATGATAAAGTAATGCATAGAGGAATGCCAAAAATTGGAGATGTACTTATTACTACGGAAGCACCTTGTGGTAATGTGGCTCAGGTGAATAAAGAAAATGTAGCACTTGCACAGAGGATTATAAAATATCGTGGACATGACCATGTTATGGATAATACATATCTAAAGTATTATTTCCTATCACCTGAATTTCAAAATATTTTATATGCAAAGAGTTCTGGAGGTACAGTACAGGGGATAAAAGGAAGTATCCTTCATCAACAAGAAGTTAGATTTCCAAGGTATGAAGAGCAGAAAAAAATAGGACAATATTTTGATAGATTAGATACTCAAACTTCGCACACCTGAATCCCTCATAAGATAAG
>CABJCJ010000067.1 GCA_902364065.1 Veillonellaceae bacterium SB90 | reverse complement strand
CCACTCTTGCTCAGCGTCACATAGGCATGGACGGTGCGGTCGCCGAAGATGCGCGTCTTCACCAGCCGGTGGGCGACAAGATACCCATCCATTTTGAAAGAGTAGTTCTCGGGCGCAACGGGACTCTCGTCCAGCTTCAGGCGCCTGCCGTACTTTGGCGGACGACCGCGGCGGCCTGCCGTCGAAGTTGGCAGCTCAAAGATGGCCGTATCACGACGTGCATTGCAGATCACATTGAGATTCGGGTAGCTGAGTGCATGCATGAGCAGCTCTCGCTTGGCGTACCAGCTGTCAAAGAGCAGGATGACTTGGCGCGTTTCAAGGATGGGCATGACTTCATCGAGAAGCTGGCAGGCAATCGTCAGCTTCGAAGTCTCGCCATTGCTCATGACGTAGCCAATCGGCACTGCGACGTGGCGGATCTGAGGCTTGCCTGCGTTCTCATGGATGACTGGTATACTCATCGTCAGACTGACAAAGGCATGGCCATTGAAATAAGACCTGCCATCGTGTTTGGCGTGGTCGTACAGGATACCTACCCCGTCGAAGTGCTTGCCCCACTTGGCAATGGTCGTGTCATCCACGCTGAGCAAGATAGGCTCCTGCCGCAGCGCTTCCGGCACTATGGCAAGAGCCCGTAGAGCTAAGGCTTGTCGAATGGATGCATCCGTAACGAGTCCATTGCCAAGGGCACGGTAATAGCTGTTGAGAGACGCATCCGTCTGCTTCGACAGGAACTGCCGGAATAGGCAGCGCACCGACGGAGCTGACTCCAACGCCAGCTGAGCGATGAAAAACCACGCCAGCAGATGGCGCGTCGGCCTCGTCGCAGCTGGGAACAAAGAAGAAAAAATCGTCAGGAGTCTACCAATTATAGATTTCTCGGTGTATAATGAAGTCATCGCATAGCCTTTCTCTTGGGTGTTGTTGTTTTTTAGCGATTACATTATACACCATCAGGAGGCTATGCGATTTTATTGTGCTTCAAAAAGCTGTAAACTGCTG
>CABJCJ010000066.1:356-1024 GCA_902364065.1 Veillonellaceae bacterium SB90 | reverse complement strand
TGCGGAGATTTCTCTGTTTACCAGTAACGCCCGCTTCCTCGACAAGCATCATCTGATGCTGCCCAAGCTCAAACGCATCCGCTTCCAAGGCTCGCGTAAAATGCTGGACCGACTTTTTGCCATGAAGGAAGTCCGCATCGGAACGATTACCATCACGAAAGACAGCCTGCACCGCTACTTTGCGTCATTCCAACTCGGCTCCGATGAACCATTCGTGAAAGCCAGCCCGAAAACAAAAGCAGAGATTGGCATCGACCTGAACATCGAGAACTTCTATGCCGACTCGAATGGCGAGATTGTGGCCAATCCTCGTTATTACCGCAGGCAGAAACGACGGCTGGCCAACGCACAGCGCAAGCTGAGCCGTCGGATTGTCCGTGCCAAGAAAGAGCATCGCCCGCTCCGTGAGGCAAAGAACGTCGAGAAAAAGCGTTTGCTCGTCGCCAGGCTCACGGCACAAGTCATGCAGCGCCGCAAAGATTTCCTGCACCGCACTTCCGCGACACTGATCAAGAACCACGATCTGGTCGCAGCAGAAGAACTGCGGAGCAAGAATTTGCTGAAGAACCATGCCCTGGCTATGAGCATCCAAGACAATGGCTGGCGGATGTTCCTTAGTATGCTGACTTATAAGGCAGCACTGTACGGCAAGAACTTCGTCACCGTCG
>CABJCJ010000066.1:0-346 GCA_902364065.1 Veillonellaceae bacterium SB90 | reverse complement strand
ACTTCGTCACCGTCGACCCGCGGAATACGACGCAAACCTGCCACGCTTGTGGCCATATCATGAGCGGCAAAGAGAAACTGACGCTCAAGGACCGTGAGTGGATCTGCCCGAAATGTGGGATACACCACATTCGCGACGTGAATGCGGCCAAGAACATCCTAGTGCGAGCCAAAGCAAAGCTCGTATCCATGTATTGATGCAAACCTACCTTGTCCGTTTGGCAACTTGCGGACGCTAATGGCTTTGGTAATTACCGGACCTCTGCTGTACCTCGCAAGACTGCGAATGCAGTAAGCCTGGCCTATCTAAGCAAATTGAGGTATCGAAAGATTCCCTCAAGCTCGCG
>CABJCJ010000065.1:438-1121 GCA_902364065.1 Veillonellaceae bacterium SB90 | reverse complement strand
CCTTGATGCCTAAATCAATGCCAATTCCTTCTGAGCGAGCAGGCTGTTGTTTCTTGCAAACAAACGACAGCCTTCGTAAAGGTTTCAGCGTCCGAGAGATCTGTATTCCTACCGACAGCCACCAATTCTCTCCATCGAATGTAATCCGTGGGTTCGTGTATTTGGCTCGGACAGGAGTACGGTTCTTCTCAGCAAGCCGGATCCAGTTCAAACGCTGATGGTTCTTCCGCCTGCTTCCTGCAAGGCTCTCCAGTTTGACGTGAGTGTCTGTGAATTGGATCTTGACATTGTCCTGATAGAAGCGGAAGTCCCCGTTCTTCTTGCTCCTGAACTTGGGATGCCCGTTCATGTCATAGACGGTCAAGCTCTTGCCAATGCGGGTATAATGAGTAACTTTCTTAGCGGAATACTTGATGTAGCCGGGCTGCTTCTGCTTGCGGAAGAAGTTCTTATAGGCAATGCACAAGTCTTTGATGGCCTGCTTCGTGACGTTATTCGATACATTCAGGAGCCACTTGTTTTCCTCAGAATGGCGCAGGATCGTGAATGCTTTGCGAAGCTCACCGTCCGTCTAGATTTTGCGTCCTCTACGGAAGTTATCCATCTGCTTGTTCAATGCCCAATTGTAAGCATATCTTGCAGCACCAGCAAATTGGAATAGCTTAGTCCTTTGTTTGTTGTTT
>CABJCJ010000065.1:0-428 GCA_902364065.1 Veillonellaceae bacterium SB90 | reverse complement strand
GCTCCTGAACTTGGGATGCCCGTTCATGTCATAGACGGTCAAGCTCTTGCCAATGCGGGTATAATGAGTAACTTTCTTAGCGGAATACTTGATGTAGCCGGGCTGCTTCTGCTTGCGGAAGATTCTTCTTCGCTTGATGCGCTCGTTTTCCCTGAAGCTCGCAACTGAACACTGTGATGATTTGGACCAAATCTTCAACCAGTTCCTGTTGCTCGCTTTTCCGGGCCATATCGACAATCTCAATCTTACATCCATGGATGGTTGCAATCGTTTCAAGAAGCTCAAAACCGAAACGTACGAGCCTGTCCTTATAGAGGACAACCACTTTCTCGACCTGGTTGGCTTCTATCCTGTGAATCAGCTCTTGGAGTCCATCCTTCTTGTAATTGATTCCAGAACCGATATCTGTGATGATTTCAAATGGATTT
>CABJCJ010000064.1 GCA_902364065.1 Veillonellaceae bacterium SB90 | reverse complement strand
GGTTCGTTGTAAAATGAAGTTGAACAGTTGATCAAAAATAAAAATCCATAGTGACTTCCTGTGTTAAAATGGTTTTGCTACAAATCACAAACAAAGGAGCAATCACTATGGATCAATCTCATTTTAACACAATCGAGGAGACTCGTAAATCTGGCAGACATCTTTCTTTAGAAGAACGTGGCATGATTCAAGCACTGCACCGCAAAGGCTATTCTCTCCGCAGCATTGCTGCAGAAGTGAACTGTGCGCATACGACGGTCTTTTACGAACTCCGGCGTGGGACGCCGGAGAAGAGAGGTTCCCGTGGACGTATGCCGCAATACACAGCCAAACGTGGGCAGAACGCTTACCTCGAGAATCGAAAGAACTCCAGAAAGCCCTGCAAAGTGGATTATGATGACTGTGAGCCATTTATTCAGTGGATGATCAGACAGGTTCGTGAAGAGCGCTGGTCGCTGGATGCCTGTGTAGGCTATGCCAGACAGCAGAATCTATTCCGGCCAGAGCAGATTCCCTGTACAAAGACGCTTTACAATATGCTTTGGGCAGGAAAACTCCCCTTGTCCCTCTTTGATGTGCCGCATATACTCGGGCGTATACGCCACCGGAAGTGGGTACGGAAAAACAGGCGCATAAAAGGGCGTAGTATTGAGGAACGTCCCGCAATTGTCAGCGAAGGAACAGAAATCGGCCATTGGGAAGTGGATACCGTCGTTGGTAAGCGTGAAGGTCGTGAAGCTGTCACGTTCACTGCCGTCGAAAAGGTGACGCGCAACTATATTGCAATCCGTATCCCTGGACGGAGTAGTGTTGGTGTAGAATCTGCCATGGAACAGCTGATTGAACTGTATGGCAAGGAGCGATTCAGCCAGGTATTCAAAACCATGACGGCGGATAACGGTCCGGAATTCGAGACATTCTCGCAATATGAGAATCTCGGCACGAAGATTTACTTCACGCATCCGTACAGCTCATGGGAACGCCCTCAGAACGAACGCCATAATGGCCTGTTTCGGGATTTCATCCCCAAAGGTACATCGATGGAACCGTTCTGCAATGAGGACATTCTGAACATGGCAGATGCACTCAACCAGCGTCCACGTCGTATTCTTGGCTACCATACGCCAATGGAATTATTCGAAGCATTCCTCGATGAAGTCTATTCTATTGATAATATTTCTTGATTATATTTCTGTTCAATTTCAACTTGCAATTTACCA
>CABJCJ010000063.1 GCA_902364065.1 Veillonellaceae bacterium SB90 | reverse complement strand
GGCGATGAGCAAGCGGCTTAAAAGCTGTAAACTGCTGTTATATCAGAGATTTGAGCAATAGTGGATACCGGATTGTGGAAATTTCGAAGAAGCTGAAGCTCGACCGCAAGACGGTCCGGAAATATCTCAACCAGGAGGATTTCTCGCCGACGCCTCCGGTGAAGCACCCGGTGCCCTCGAAGCTGGACCCTTAGAAGCCGAAGATTCTAGAATGGCTGGCGGAGGACCAGCATGTCTGGCAGAAGCAGCAGCACACGGCCAAGCGGATTCTCGACCGTTTCCGCGAGGAAGAAGGCTTTGACGGCTCCTACAGTATTGTCCAACGCTATGTCAAGTCCATCCGTCACGTGCAGCAGGCACGCGCACTCCTGCAGGACTATCTGGAGCAGCAGGACTGGAGCGGCTGCAAAAAAACAGCTTCGCACGCTTGCCGAGCCCACCAGCCGTTATAGCTTAGAGACCACGTTGACTGTGACCGAACTGGTTCTGAAACTGCTTCCTGACAAGACCCGCTGAAAGTGGGGATTTTCCCACGATGACGATGGGGAATTCCGACGACGAAAATGGGGAAATCTGCTTGACAGAAAACAAGATGTTCTTATTTCACGCGGTATGCGCATAACGTCCAAGATTTTTGGGGTAACTGGTCAGTGTGATGTTGTGGAATTCCATCGGGATGATAACAACGGATGTCATCTGTACAGACACGACGGATTATGGAAACCTTTTCCGCTACGATAAATCTGTATAAATATAATATAATTCACACAAATTTATACGATGAAAATTCTCACGATATTTTCTTCCTGTTTCATTGCGTCCGTTTTTGCCCCCGAGCAAGCTCGATGGCTACTCGCGTTTGATGTAACGCTCCACAGGCTTGAATTCCCCAGTAGCGATAGGTACATATCTGAGTGCTTCTCTGTATTTCAAGCGGTCTCAGATTGAAAATAATTTGCAAGGTTGATTGCTGCATTAAGGTCACGGTCAATCACTGTCCCGCAGGCTTGACAGACATACTTGCGGTCGTTTAACTTCAAGTTTTCTTTGACATGACCGCAACAGGAACAGGTCTTTGAGCTCGGGTAGAACCTGTCGGCAAAGACAAGCTGGATGCCGTTATTTTCGCATTTGTAGGTCATCTGGCGGCGGAACTCGTAGAACTTCTCACCGGCAATCCCCTTGGCAAGGTGCTTGTTCTTCATCATGCCCTTGACGTTCAGATTTTCCATGACAATGCGCGACGGCTTGGTTTTCACAATTGCGGCTGTTGTCTGATGGATGTGGTTCTGGCGGATATTGGCCATCCTCCGATGAATCAAGGCGATTTTGCGGCGTCCCTTCTCGATGTTCTGGCATTCCCTTAAGGGGCGCTTCCAGATTGGCTTTCGCCCAGGCTTCTTTCCTTTACGCTGCACGGTTTCATACCGCGCGGTATTGGCAAGGATTTTACGGCTCTGTTTTCTCTGCTCGCGGCATAGCTTCTTTTCAAGGCGACGGACTTCCTTCGTCTTGTTGATGCTTTTGAATACCGTCGCTTTACGTTCGCCGCTCGTATAGCAGGTCGCTAGCACCTTGATGCCGAGGTCAATGCCCATGGAATCACCGGTAAGATTTTCGGTTTCCTGTTCCGGCACTTCGTAACTGAAGCTCAG
>CABJCJ010000062.1 GCA_902364065.1 Veillonellaceae bacterium SB90 | reverse complement strand
AAGGAGCATTCCTGTAATTAGGAAATAGCGCCTTTGTGAAAAAAGAATACCTACGTTACAATAGAATTGTTAACAGGCCAGTTAATATATTCTAAAGAAACGAGGTATTCTACTATGCATTATACACAGAATCAGAAGATAGAACAAGTCACTGAGGCAACATTAGTGGTTGGTGTCGATATCGGCAGCAGAAAGCAATATGCCCGTGCATTCGACTGGAGAGGCGTTGAACTTGGTCATGTCTTTTCCTTCATGGATTGCAGAGACGGCTACGAGCTTTTCCTGAAATGGATTCAGAACCTGCAAACAGTGAATGCGAAGGGACAGGTCATGGTTGGCATGGAGCCAACCGGGCATTACTGGTTTGGCCTGCGCGATTTTCTGCAGCATGCAGGGATTCCGCTGGTCCTTGTGAACCCGCTTCATGTCAAGCAGAGCAAGGAGCTCGACGACAACAGCCAGACGAAGAATGACCAGAAGGATCCGAAAGTCATTGCAAGACTGGTAATGGAAGGACGGTACAGCGTGCCGTACATTCCGCATGGCGTCTATGCAGAACTTCGCGGTATCTGGCCGCTCCGTCAGCGTCTGGTCGAGCGGCAGATTGCCCTCAAGAACCGGTTTGCCCGGTGGTTTCGGATCTATTTTCCGGAATATCTGGAAGCCTATGGCAGTTTCGAAGGGAAAAGCAGTATGGCGCTCCTGGCGCACGCCTGTCTTCCGGAAGATCTCCTGTCCCTGGGCCAGGATGGTATCGTCCATATATGGCGTGCGATGAAACTTCGTGCAGTTGGTGAAAGACGGGCACAGACCCTGCTGGACTGCGCGAAGCGGAGCATTGGCCAGAAAGACGGTGCCGTCGCAGCCCGGATGGAGATGAAGATGCTGCTACAGGAATGGAAGCTTTGCGAGGAAGAGCTGGAAGAGGTGATGCTGCAAATTGAATCCTTACTCCAGGAAATTCCTGAAAGTGCAAAACTGATGGCGATAAAAGGGATTGGCCTCGCGACAGTAGCAGGGTTCTTTGCTGAAGTGGGAGACGTCAGACGTTTCCGTTCTCCCAAGCAGATCCTGAAGCTGGCAGGATTATCCCTCAGGGAAAACAGTTCTGGAAAGCATAAAGGCCGGACGACGATAAGCAAACGTGGCCGCGCCCGTCTCAGGATGCTGATTTTCAACGCAGTAATCCCGCTGCTGTCCAGGAATGAAGAGTTCCGTAAGATCCACCAGTATTACACGACACGCAAAGTCAATCCACTCAAGAAGAAACAGTCGGTAATTGCCGTTGGCAGCAAGCTGATCCGCGTATTCTTTGCCATCCTGACAAAAGGATGCCGATACGACGCCACAAAGATGCTTGACGATATCCACCGGCAGCCGCCAGCTGCTTGAACTTTGTTTTTCTGATCCTGCTGGGGAAACGTCCACTTTTAAAGTGCCGGTATGGATTGGACATAATTTCATAGAAGAAGAGCCGGTAGTCCGAAAATTTCCATAGAGCATGGGACTCAGCGAAGGAGCATAAGGACACCCATACGTGGACAGGCTGGACGAAGGAATTGCGGACACAGCAATGTGATCCTGATAGACTTGGGAGGTTAGGCCACCACAGGAGACGTGGGCAGAAGGAAGGCCTTTTCAAACAGAAAAGAACGACGTTCTGTTTGCTATACGCAAAACCACGGGAATCCTGTGATCTTGGGTATTCGATGCAGAGATATTCCACGCGAAAGCTTCTTCGGTTTATGAAAAAAATGAGAAAAACGGAGCATTCAAGAGATTAATGAAGATTATATAGGGAG
>CABJCJ010000061.1 GCA_902364065.1 Veillonellaceae bacterium SB90 | reverse complement strand
TTTATTGATCGTATAGTATTTCAATGGTATCACCTCAATACTATTTTATCAATAAATTGGCTTTTAAACAAGAGTATTTATATTATTTTACAACTTAACTTTTACTGTCAGCGGCCCCTTCTATCTATGGTCTGACAAGCCCTTGTCATTGGGTGATTTTTGCTATCATTGTATCGGCAGGCCGATACTTTTGTCAAATGAAAGAGAGACTCCTCACAAGATTCCATGGACTTTTGTTGTACAATGGTGTAATATGATTACAAAATTATGCAGAAGAAAGCAGGTCGGGTATTGTATGTCAATCGAGAAAGTAAAAGCATTTTTGCAGGAAAAGGGATTGCTGGACCGGGTGATTGAGTTTGAGGATTCGACGGCTACCGTGGAGCTTGCGGCGGCTGCTCTCGGTGTGGAGCCCGGCTGCATTGCCAAGTCGATGTCGTTCCTGGTCGATGGCGCACCTCTGCTCGTGCTGCTGGCCGGCGACGTCCGTGTGGACAACCATAAGTTCAAGGCAGCCTTCCATAAGAAAGGCCGCATGATTCCGTTTGACGAGGTGGAGGCGTACATCGGTCATGTCCCGGGCGGTGTCTGCCCGTTTGCCGTCAAACCGGGTGTGCCCGTTTATCTCGATGTGTCACTGCAGCGTTTCCCTGTCGTCTATCCGGCTGCCGGCAATGCGCACAGCGCAGTGCGCGTAACGCCGGCGGAGCTCGCGCCGCTCGTCACTGCCGCTGGCTGGGTGGATGTGGCCAAAGATTGAGCCTTGTCAAATCCCGGACATGTGATATAATGTTGATAACTGATAAGAAAGACACGCAATGGAGCGTCATCGCCCCTGCGTGTCTTTTTTGTTTATCCGTTTTCTTCATGATATTTGAGAGGGGTATGCCTTATGATCAGCTTTCCACTTTTTTCAGAACTGGAAGCCAAACGTGACACCATCAACCGGAAGTTCCATCGCGAGACGGAGCCGCAGGTCATCGAACGCCTGCAGCAGTTCGGGTTCAAGCCGCAGGGGGATGAGCACCACATGATGCTTTCTGAGAAAAGCACGGGCAACCATTACCTGCTGACGCTCAGTGCCTATGCGATTACGGTGGAATTTGAGCACATCAAGAACGGAGAGAAGATCACCATCTGCGAAATCAGCAATTTTGGCCTCAGCGCACACAATGTCATGGACATCCTGATCCGTTCCGTTGACTGCTGGCTGCAGTATGGCGTCATTTTCGACTATCGCAAGGCTCAGCACTTCGGCCTGGAAGGCTGAATGCCTGTCTGCGGTGTGAGGCTTGAACTGGATTTTGCTGTGACCGGGCAGGATATCGCGCTTCCTGACGCGAATACTATATCGTTTAACCGATGCGTATTCGATACTTTGAAAGGAAGCGATGGTAACGATGAGAAAACGATGGGGACTCGTCCTGCTGAGCGTGCTGGCAATCATGCTCTTTGCCGCGGGCTGCGGCCAGGTGAAACTGACGAGCCAGGAAGTCAAGGGCAGTGTGACGAGCCTGCAGATGGATCTGCCGTTCACACTGGAACAGCAGCCGCAAGAACAGGCGGCGCAGAACCCCTATGTCCAGTCAATCACGAGCAATATGATCACGCAGGCCAAGGGCATGGATTTCCATATGACACAGTTCACGACGTATGTGCTCAATCAGGAAGCTCTGCAGAAGGCCGGAGCGGAACAGCAGGCAAATCTGCAGCAGAAACTGCTGGAATCGTATCTGCTGTCTTTTGAGAAGCATGTCAAGGCGACGGAACAGTCGCGCGAGAGCAAGTCCGTGAACATTGGGGAGCATGAGGCCACGGTTACAACCCTGTATTGCAAGATGAAGGGGGAGGACGAGGTCATAAAGGTAGTCTTCCTGCCCCTGCCGCAGGAAGACTGGTTCATCTCATTTGCATACCCGAAAGAGCATGAGAAGGATCAGGGAAAACTCGCTGACCAGATTATCGCCAGTATCCAGGTGAAATGATGACAGATTCTTTATGGTTGGCGAAAAATGCAAAGAAAATCGAAAAAATCATCTTTTTTTCAGATGATGTAAGGATTTTTTCAGAAAAGCTTGCTACACTATGAGTGTCGAAAGGAAAACATATCCCCAAGGTTTTCCTGAGACAGCGAAGTGAATCCCACTTCCTCCATTTCTCTCAAAAGATAAACGATTCTTTCCCAAAGAAAAAGCGGACTGTCACTATCCCACTGACAGCCCGCTTTTTCTTTGTCGAACTCCTGCTGATAATTGGCATATCTGCCGTGAAAAAAAGAAATTGGTATTTTCCTCCAAATGGGTGTTGACAAGTCAGCGTGAAGCGTGTATCATAATACAAGTCGTCACGAGAGAGAAACGGGCGGGCAAATGATAAAGCCTTGAATGGCAAGCATTTGAAACCCTATTGTTTCGAGTTCAGACAAAAAAGAAATTTTAAAAATATCTTGACAGTCAGAACGATGTGCGATATAATATAAATTGTCGTAAGGAACCAAGTTCCGAAAAGACAAAGTTGTTCTTTGAAAACTAAACAATGCAACATG
>CABJCJ010000060.1 GCA_902364065.1 Veillonellaceae bacterium SB90 | reverse complement strand
GGCGATGAGCAAGCGGCTTAAAAGCTGTAAACTGCTGTTATGCAGGAAAACTGTCTGATACTGATGAATATTTCACATACTACATTTGATAAATACATATATTGTAGTAGTACAATGAAAGTTTATTAAATGATCATATTTAAGAAAAATGGATGCCTGTCAAGTGTTGTTTAATCGATTTATCAAGAGTATCAAGCTCAATGCCCCTAATAATATACCCATCGATTATGATTATAAGGATATTGTCACCTCGACCGATGGAGTTGTTATATGGAGAAAAGTATAATATATGGATATACCGGTGGATGGATTTCATCGAAAAAGTACGGATAAAGGGTATGTGCATTTTAGAAGATTGGATCATAAATCTTTTAAATCTGTTCTTTGACTTTTATCGCTGTATCTCCGAGCGGGACGCCAGATGATGAAAGCCAGTATTAGTAACCAGGGCACGATACACCCAAAATTTGCAGTATTCCAGAGACGGAAACCAGACACCTTGCATTTTTAGCATCCTCTGCCTTCTCGAAGACCTCCAGATAACTAGAAATGGCCTCTGTTATTTTCCGAGAATGCCAATGTTTTTTATACGTCAAGCGCCTCCTTGGTGTTGCGGAGTTTGGTAAGCGCTAAATAATCTGGTGTATTTTTCTCTCCCTTTGCCGTGAGATAATGGACTCACGCGAAAAACGTGAAATGTGCAACTCGAATGACTCAAATGACTCGAAACGCCGGAAACATGCGGGATACGCAACTCGAAAGACGCGAAACACCAGAAGAATTCGGGATTTTGAGCGGGGGCACGAATCATAGCAGGAAGTGAGGGAGCCTATTGAAATCGGTCAATCAAGTCAAACGGCAGGAATCGCTAAAGAAATGGCTCGAGCTCATCAAAGACCAACGTGCCAGCGGTCTTTCTGCGCTGGCTTACTGCAAGCGCGAGGGGATCGCGAGCACCACCTTCTACTACTGGCAGAACCAGATCCAGAAATTGCTCATCCAACAGCATGAGCAGCGGGAGAAGGCAAAGGCGCTGCCTGCCGCCAAACCGGCTTCCCCAAAGCCGGTTGCCAATGCTAAAAAAGCGGATGTGCAGTTTGCTTCGTTGTCATTAGCAGCTTCAACGAAAGCTCTGACTTCTTTGGAGCTTCGCTATGGCCCTGTCCAGCTCACTATCACAGAGGCCACGTCATCCGAGCTTCTGAAACGGACACTCTGCGTCCTGCGGGATGTGTTTTCGACATGTTAATCCGAGAGCTCACGGCAGAGCCTATCTATCTGGCCTGCGGTCATACAGACATGCGGAAGTCCATCGACGGGCTTGCCGCCTTGGTTATCTCGCGGTTCCATCTGGACCCGCACCAGCCGGCGCTTTTCTTGTTCTGCGGCCGTCGCAAAGACCGCATCAAGGGTCTGCTCTGGGATGAGACGAGTTTCCTAAAAGACGTAGGTCCAGATGCTCAAAGCTCAGATTGCCCAGCTGCAGAAGATGGTCTACGGGTCCTGCACGGAATGGACAACGCGGATCCTGCCGGAGATTGCAGATGGGCAGCTGAATATCTTCAACGAGGCGGAGGTCGAGGCGAAGCGGAATGCGCCAGAGCCGTGCATCGAGGTGCCCGCACACGACTACTACCGCGAATCCTTCCAGTGCCTCGCCTGCCGCAAGGAAGCGCATTTCTCCATCGAGAAGCCTGCCAGGCGCATGCCCTCTGCTGGGCACATGCAAGGCGGTACTTCGTCGAAGCCATCCCGCCGGATCTGCAGAAAGAAAACCTCCTCGGCAGTATCTGCAAAGAAGCCATCGAGCGGGTCAACGAGCTCTTTGCCATCGACAAGAAGCTCGCCGAGCTCACAAAGGAAAAAAGCGAAGAACAGCGTCTCCAGCTTGAAAAAGAGAAGCTCGAGGCATATTTCGCGTGGCTTCAGGACATCGAGCCGCAAGTCCTGCCGAAATCTAAGTTCGGCAAAGCGGTCCAGTACTCCCTGAGCCATAAAGAAGCGCTCCAGGCCTTCCTGAAAAGCGGCAACGCTGCGCTCTCGAACAACATCTGCGAGTGCGCCATCCGCAACTTCGCCATCGGCCGTAAGAATTGACTGTTCAGCGACTCCCCGAAAGGAGCCAAGGCCAACGCCGCCGTCTACAGCATCATAGAGACGGCCAAGGCCAACGACCTGAACCCGTTCCAGTACCTCAAGTACCTCTTCGAACATCTGCCGAATGCTGATATCCAGCGGCATCCAGAGCACCTCGACGATGTCCTGCTATGGAACGAGACCATCCAGCAAAACTGCAAATGAATCTTCCAAGCTCCACTGCTCACACAGCGGAGTTTTTTTGATATGCATCTTAGCGACGATGAAAAGGTGAGCCATCAAGTCGGCAGATCATACACCGGATGGTTTAGCGCTTACATTTTTACAGACTCTGCACTTATTTTATTTTGCAAATTACACCGTAGATAACAGAAAACCATGGAGGCTGGTGCTGGTCGGTCCAGGGTATCCGTGTTATAATGAAAAAGAATATCTATGATTCAGGGGGAAAGCATATGAATCAGGAA
>CABJCJ010000059.1 GCA_902364065.1 Veillonellaceae bacterium SB90 | reverse complement strand
GCCAGAGCAAACCACCAGTTTAACTGGTGGTTTTGATTATAGGCAGAAGAATCTCATTTGTCAAGAATCAGTCACCTGGCTTCGCATCTGGATTCCCATGACGATATATGGTAAGATAGGCATAGTTTAATTCGTTTCCGTTTTATAGATAGGGATGTGCTAACTGTATGAAAACCACGATTATCGGCATTGCCGGCGGCACGGGCTCCGGAAAGTCCACGTTCACCAATCGCCTCAAGGACTACTTCGGCGACAAAGTCACGGTGATTTATCACGATAACTACTATGCACCGCACGACGACCTGACCTTCAAGGAGCGTCAGACGATCAACTACGACCACCCCGACGCCCTTGAGACGGATCTGCTCGTCAAGCACCTCAAGGAACTGCGTGAAGGACACAGTATCGAATGCCCCGTCTATGATTTCACGCAGCACAACCGCTCGCAGGAAACCATCGTTATCAAGCCGAGCCATGTCATCATCGTCGAGGGCATCCTGATCTTCCAGTCGCAGGAGCTGCGCGACATCTTCGACATCAAAATCTTCGTCGAAGCCGATGCCGATGAACGCATCCTGCGCCGCGTGCTGCGTGACATGAACGAAAGAGGCCGCAAGCTCGACGACATCATCGAACAGTATCTGACCACAGTCAAGCCCATGCATTACCTCTACGTCGAGCCGACCAAGAACGTCGCCGACATCGTCATCAACAGCGGCCTCAACAACGTGGCCTTCGACATCATGAAGACCAAGATTGAGGACATCCTCAAGAAGGATGCTGCTGCGGACGAAGCTGAAAAGGCCTGGTAACGCATCGCTGCAGCCTTTGCCAGTACAGCGAAAAACAGCCTCATCGAGATGATACATCGCGATGAGGCTGTTTTTTATACAGATGACGGTTTCAATTCACATAAAGGGAGGTCACAAAGCCCTCTTCCGTCAGATAGCGCGGATCAAAGGGGCGGCATTTGAGGCATTCACGGATAGCCGTCATGTGATGCTGGATATCCTGCTTCCGGGCACCGAGCACATGATAGAAGCGTGGTATCTGCGTGAAATCGAGACCGTTGATCGAACCGTAGGCAAACAGGCAGGCCGTCATGATGGCGGGCATGGTCTCCGGATCCGGATCCTTTGCCGTGCCTGCGACTGACAGATAATCTTCGAAGAGCTTCCAGATCAGGCCGATGGCAAAGCGGCTGAAGCCAATGCGCCGGGCGATTTCCGCCAGCACGGCCTCCTCCTCCCGAAAGGTGTCATGCAGAACAGGCTGCTTCGGCAAGGGCTTTGGCATCTGGGCATTTGGCAGGACATTGAGCTGGGCAAAGGACGACATGATGTGCAGTGTATGGCGGACCATGGCGGATTCACGCTGCAGGAATTCCTGTACTGTGGCTTTGCGGTGCTGGCAGCGGAACATGGCCAGCTGGCGCAGCAGGATTTCCTTCATGCGGCGGCGCAGCCTGGGACTTGCCGGCAGGGCGACGATGTGATTTGTCATCATGAGGCCGCAGAGATGGACATGCCCGTAAAAAATCTGCTGGCTGACGTCCATCAGAGGCAGATCGGGATGCGGCAGTGTGACCAGTTCATCTGTCAGCAGATTGCGGCAGCGGCAGCTGTCGCCGCGGTCCTCCTCGATGGTGAAAATCATGAATTCTGACTGCATCATGTCGCGCAGCATATCAATCTCCGAGAGGGAGAGCTTTTCCTTGTTGAGATGGAAAAAATGCTGCAGCGGGATTTCATCGGAATCAAGCAGATGGTAGTCAAACAGGAAGTAATCCCAGAACGTCATCCAGGTTTCTTCCGCCGTTTCCTCGGGCAAATGATGCAGGATGTCTCCCGTCTCACCATCAGGGCCGCAGAAGAGATGCGTGGCGCGTTCCAGATCGTTGACGTACCTGTCCTGATGATAAAAGGCATCGATGCGTGCGAGCAGGCCATCCATCAGGGCATCAAGCTTGTCGAGCATGTCCGGCCCGAGCATCTCCTCATAATTGAGCGAACTGTAGAATTCCTTTTTTGTCCGCTTCTTCGGCATGATGAATTCTCCCTCATCAAAGAAGGAAGCCAGCGCTTCTTTTAGGGTCTGCCGCTGCAGGGCCGCTTCTTCCGGTGAAGGCGAAAGGTAACGCCGATAATACGCAAAGAACTTCTTGATGATGGCAAAAATCTCACGCACCGACGCTTCATCAGCCGTAAAGCCCATCTTTTCACCGATTGCTCCACGCACCGTTTCCTGATAATCATAAATCGTCAGGCCGTATAGGGAGTCCAGATTCATCGTCCTGACGCAGCTCACCATATTCTGGATGACAGCCCAGACGCGGGAGAGTTCTTCATCCGAGAGACCGTGCCAGGCCAGGCGCCGGATATAGCGTTCGGCATCATCGCGCGACAGAATCCAGTCCGCGCCTTTATGAGTAATTGTGTAAAAGAAATCGATTCTTCTATAAACATTTATTTTGACATTCATCATGCGTATCGTTCCTCTATCCCTAAAACAACTTTTTCATTATAACATAAAGGAGCGTATGAAAAAAGACCCCGCTGACGCGGAGCCTTCGCTTAACCGGCA
>CABJCJ010000058.1:2161-2768 GCA_902364065.1 Veillonellaceae bacterium SB90 | reverse complement strand
GTAATCAGATTGCTGATCGTGTCGGCCCCGCCTTTCTTTTTGGGAGTGATGTGATGTACCTCGAAGCGGGTATTTTCCTTGCCGCATTCCATGCACTTGCAGTTGTCACGAAAGATTGTCGCAATACGGAGGTTGGTGTCCAGACGGTTCGATTTCTGATACTGCCAGTGATACGGTTTATAGCCATCAGTCAGTGCCCGCATGTCAATCTTTACGTCCTCAAGCCAGTACCCATCCATGCGAATCCACTGACGTAATCGATCAATAACCCTCAGGGTTGCCTGCTTGCGTTGAATAATGGATGGCATAAGCCTCCCGCTGCGTCTTGATGAGGCACGATTGTTGAACCTTGCAGGGCGATAATGCTTATGATACCTGTGGTAACGACGATAGCTACGACGCTGCTCAATTTTTTTCTTTACGTCCTTGCGTTGCTCGATTATGCCCTTAAAGAGCACTTTGTTGCGAGTCTGGCACTTCTGCACTAGAGCAATACCAACATGGTTCGCACCGTCGTCGATACCGCAACGGATTTCGTCGGTATTTGGAATATCCACCACCTTATTCAGTTGGATAACCATAGGGAACCTCGACACCAGCTTTGCCT
>CABJCJ010000058.1:0-2151 GCA_902364065.1 Veillonellaceae bacterium SB90 | reverse complement strand
GAGCAATACCAACATGGTTCGCACCGTCGTCGATACCGCAACGGATTTCGTCGGTATTTGGAATATCCACCACCTTATTCAGTTGGATAACCATAGGGAACCTCGACACCAGCTTTGCCTTATGCTGGCGAACCTGTCGCCAAGCATTTTGCTCGATTGTGGGGTCGAGCTGTTCCCCTTCAGCGTCCAAAACGAACGCATATTTCTTAATATTAGGCATCTCTGCCACCTTCCATTTTTGGAGAATTTTCCTTCGTGCCCAAGTCATCGGAAGTTCATGTGTTTCCCTGTTGTCACCGCAAGGCATTAGCGGTGTTTCTTGGTTGGCACTCCCAGAGCAGCAGGCTGAAAGTACACCCGCAGGTGGTTTTTTAACTTTTCCCGATAACGTAGTTCATCCCGCAAACAGTTTTCACTGAACACGGTCACTTGGGCTAGAGACGGCTCGTTAAGCATGTACCCATAAGAATATTTGCCCACTTATGAGCACATTTGTCGATGTTATCGTCTACTTAACAGTTCGTCCTCAGTTTCCTTTTTTCTTATAATCCCGTCCGATGTTGACAACAGCCTGGTTGGAACTGCCGCCATCACGAATCACACAGGCAAACGGCATGCCGTAGAACACATCCGTATTGCGCGTCGAAGTCGTGATCGTCGTGATCGGGTTGGCATTCGTCTTGCCCGTCTCAACTCCGGAGATGATGAAGCCCTTGCGCTGCAGCACCGCAGCCACCTCAGCACCCGCTCCGTCAATGCCGCTTGAGTTGATGACCATGACCGAGATCTCCTCAGGTTTCATCGGCTTATCCTCTTCATCCTTGGCATCCTGCCCGGTGAGCTTCGTGCTGCCGTTCGTCTTATGCGCGAGCATCTTGAGGTCCTTCGGCAGATCGGCATCGTACTTATCCTCTGCCGCCTGTGCCTCTTCTTCCGCTTGTGTCGTCAGCGTCAGATCAAGCGCAGATGCCATGAGTTCCCGTACATCGGTGATATCGGGGATCCAGTAGCTGATGTCTTTGTGATAGGCCGGCTGTCCCGGCACCATCTGCGCCTCAAGGCCATTGGCCTGATACGTCTTCATCTGCTTGGCAAAACTCAAAAGATCCGTTACCGACATATCCGTCTTGACAGCCGAGCTGACTTCCTTGACGATATCCGGCAGCCGCGGCAGGATTTCCGGAGAAAGTACCTGGGCCATCACGGCTTTCATGAATTTCTGCTGACGCCCAATGCGGCCGATATCGCCTTCACCATCACGGTAGCGGACGTATTGGATGGCTTTCTTGCCATCCATATGCTGTTCACCCGGATAGAGATCGATGACGAGGCCGCCGTTGTCATCCCAGGGATCTTCATAATGCATCCGCTTTTCCACATCGATGTCGACACCGCCGATCGCATCGATGATGCGCTCAAACGATTTCGTATCGATGATGATGTAGTGGTCCATCGGCACGCCGAGAAGGTGCTCAACAGACTTCTGTGTCAGCTTATGACCACCGTACGCATAGGCATGATTGACCTTATCGTAGCCATGCCCCTCAATTGCCACGCGTGTATCACGCGGAATGGAGAGCAGAGCCGCCTTTTCCGCCGTCTGGTCGATGGATGCGACCATCAGCGTGTCGCTTCGGCCCACATCATCCTTGCGGCTGTCCACGCCCATGATCATGACATGGACAATCTGATGGTCGGTATCCCCGATTTCATGGGAAGATGGGTTCCCTTTTATGGCAGCGTAACAGCCGAACGCAACGGCGATGATGACAACCAGGATCAGAGCTAGCCATTTCACCCGCCGGAAACTGCGTTTCCTTTTACGCGTTTTACGCATTCCCTCGCGCTCCTTACGACCTAAAACAATTCAAAACTAAACTATACACATTATATAAGTATAGCAAACATCGGACCCGCATGCAATGAAATCTAAGACCGCACACCTCGATATCCGGGCACGAAAAAAGCCCCGCCAAAGCGGGGCTCTTGATAAACCAGCAACTCCCTATCCTCCCAGCCCGTCTCCAGGCAAGTACTTTCGGCGTGCATGTGCTTAACTACTGTGTTCGGTATGGGAACAGGTGGAACCACATGGCCAGCGTCACTGGATAAACCGGCAATTTCCTATCCTCCCAGTCCGTCTCCAGACAA
>CABJCJ010000057.1 GCA_902364065.1 Veillonellaceae bacterium SB90 | reverse complement strand
CTTATCTTATGAGGGATTCAGGTGTGCGAAGTTTGAGTAATCATAAACTTGAAAAAATAAATAATAAATTATATGAAAAAGTTATTGAGTTTTTATTTCATTTCTATGTTTGCTTCAATATTATTAGTAAAGAAAATTCAAATAAATTAACTGGGACAGTAAATAAATATTCCGAAAATTTACTGGACCATTATTCTGATGATTTAGTTCGTAACCTCATGTCGGATCTGAAGAAAAAGTTACCGACAAGATCACAGTTTATAGATAGATTTCAATCTATTGGTTGGTCACATCATGATGGCCCCTATACAGATGCAAAAGATAAGGAAAAAGTAAAAATTGTCTTGGAAATTTTTGAGAGGTATAAAAATCATGATTTATTTCAAGAGAATATGACGATAGAACATGCTCTTCCTGATAGTGAAAAAACAGAAAATTGTCAAATAGGAAATTTATTGCCATTAGAAGAACATTTGAATCGAAAATGTGGTAATATATCTTTTGAGCAAAAACTCGCTATTTATCAGGATTCAAACTATAAAACGACTCGAGACTTTGCAGAACGTTATGCGCAGAATAAAAAATTTAACCCGAGAGAACGGGGCGAATTTTTAGCTATTGAATTTTATGATCATATATTGCATTTTGAATAATTTGCTTAAACTTTACACACCTAAGCCTTACAAGATAAGGCTCTATCGGTTTTTGGACCATCATCATCAGAGATTGAGCAACTTATACCGTGGATAACAGAAAACCATGGAGGCTGATGCTGGTCGGTCCAGTGTATCCGTGTTATAATGAAAGAGAATATCTATGATTCAGGGGGAAAGCATATGAATCAGGAATGGACTCTGCATGTTGAGCGGATCGGAAAAATCACGAAGGCGGATATCCAGATTGCACCGCTGATTTTCTTTATTGGCGATAACAACAGCGGCAAATCCTACATGATGACCATCCTATGGGGGCTCTTGTTCTTGGGAAAGAATCTTTTCCCTGCGCGTCCGTCGGACAGCCGGACGTATAAGCGGTGTGAGGACTGGCTGCGCGAACATGCCAATAAGGAAAGTGTGCTTGACGACGAAGTCGTTGCGCTTTACCTCAACTGGTTCAATGAACTGCTGAGCCAGAGGAAAAAGGATTTCCTCCGCCATCTGTTCAACTATACGATGGAATCCGGCAAGATGGAAATCCGGGCATATCGACAGAAAAAGCCACTGAAGCTGCATTTCCGTGAGGGCAAACGCTATACATTCAATCCGGGACGCGATATCAGCTTCCCGCAGAGTGAGGTGTATACGCGTGAGGAACTGCTGCGGATGAATACGTACATCTGCTGGAATCTGTTGATGGGGGATATCGCCGCACCCCTTTATACGCCAGTAATGCGAGGGCGCCGGAATGGTGAGCCGGTGTACCTGCCGGCTTCTCGGACGGGATTCATGCTCACGTATAAGCAGCTCTTGGAACAATCCATCCAGGCGAACTTCGGCCAGAGTGAAGCGGATGCAAGGGGCGCGCTGACGCTGCCATACGTTGATTTTCTGCAGCTCATCACGAAGTTTGAACCGCATCGGACGAATGCGCTGGCAACGCAACTGATGCCATTCCTGGAAACGTACATGACGGATGGTTCTTTTAAGATCAAGCGCACACTTCTTCCTGATTTTCAGTACACGCCCAAGAACGTGGCAACGGATATGCCACTTTACATCACGTCATCGGTCATTACAGAGCTGGCACCCCTGTCGCTGCTGCTGCAGTCAGGAATCAACTTCAAGACCATTATCATCGAAGAGCCTGAAGCGCACCTTCACCCTGCGTTGCAGAAGCGGATGGCGCAGTTCATCGTTCGTCTGGTGAACAATAAGAAGTCGGTATGGGTTACGACGCATAGCGATACGATATTGCAGCATGTCAACAATATGTTGAAGCTGGCAAAGCGGCCTGGCACGGAACGCAAGCAGCTCATGGAAAAGTTTGATTATGACTCTGTTGATTTGTTGCAGGATCGCCAGGTCAGGATGTATCAGTTCTCAAAGGAGTTGAAGGAGTTAAAGGATTCCGTGGAACAGAGCGGAACCGTCGTCCAAGAGCTGAAACCGCAGAAGTATGGCTTTGAGGTTCCCAGTTTTAATGATGCGTTGGAGCGCATCCTCGATGAGGTTTACGCATTCCAGGGGGAGGATGACTGATGCACGATGATAATCTGAATTATGTGCTGCATGAATTCATCGATCCGGCGTATGTGGAAACGGAGCATTCGGAATATCTGTTGACTGAAGAGCAGGATTCTGGTCATACGGAACTGAGGCTGCACATCCAAGGCGAAAATCTATGCATTGCTCAGTATGACAAGAAGAATCGCTGCGGTTTTTGGAATCGTGATCAGCGCAACGGCTTGAGTAAATGCGTTGATCATGCTATCCTGCAGCATACAGAAAATGGCTGGATCCTGCATATGATTGAAATGAAAGGCCGCATGGATAACCGAAAGTGGTTTGACGTTCGGTTGAAGAATCGAGCAAGTTATCTTGATATGCAGGCATTATGCACGGTTTTAGGGATTCATATCGAAGCTGTGTATTCGTATACGACATATGCAGAGAATCATTTCTGTGAATCAGAAAACCGTACGAATCCACGCATGATGGCAGCTCCCTTGGGAAAGCGATGCATCAATCCAATCCGGGAATGGTCTCAAGGGAAAATGCATGTGACGGTTGGATTCAATAAAGAGCTCGTCATTTCGCATCGAGCAATCCAGATGGAGCGG
>CABJCJ010000056.1 GCA_902364065.1 Veillonellaceae bacterium SB90 | reverse complement strand
GGGCGATGAGCAAGCGGCTTAAAAGCTGTAAACTGCTGTAAAGGAATAGAGCAGACTGTTGACGAATTTTTAAGAAAGAAAGACCAACCGGCACAGCAATGAAGGGGGGAGCATAATGCCATTAGAAATCGTACGTAACGACATAACGAAAATGCAGGTGGATGCCATAGTTAATACAGCGAACCCCCAGCCTATAGTAGGTGGTGGCGTTGACCGGGCAATACATAAGGCGGCGGGTGCAGAGCTATTGGCAGCGCGGAAGAAAATCGGTGCCATAAATACAGGCATGGTGGCGATTACACCGGCCTATGGACTTCACGCCAAGTTCGTTATCCACACGGTAGGCCCAGTTTGGCAGGATGGAAAGCATGAGGAACGAGAGTTGCTGGCCAACTGTTATGCAAATTCCTTACAGCTGGCAGCTGACAACAAATGCGTCTCTATAGCTTTCCCGCTTATCTCGGCAGGGGTATTTGGCTGTCCATCGGAGATTGCCATTGCAGTGGCAATCCAGGCTATACGTGACTTCCTTCATGACCATGATATGGATGTCTACCTTGTGGTGTTTGACCATAAGGCGTTCAAAATCTCCAGCAGCCTGTTTGAGGATGTACAAAGCTATCTGGATGCGAGATATGTAGAGAAATTGCTGGACGAGGAATACAGGGATGATTATCGGGATAGGCGCGGTTTTCTGGAGTCACAAACCTATTGGGGAGATGAATCATGTGCTGGTGAAGCATCAGATATGCCCAAAATCCTCAAGTCTGAGAAAAAGCGTTCATTGGAGGATTTGTTGGCCAAAGTGGACGATACCTTCTCAGAGGCACTGCTGCGACTGATAGATGTTAAGGGCAAGACTGATCCCGAAGTTTATAAGAAGGCCAATGTCGACCGCAAGCTCTTCTCGAAAATCCGAAATAATCCCGCCTACAAGCCCAGCAAGTCCACGGCTTTGGCCTTTGCGGTGGCTTTGGAGCTGAATCTTGATGAGACAAAGGACTTTATAGGGCGGGCAGGGTATGCCCTTTCCCATAGCAGCAAGGCAGACATCATCGTAGAATACTTCATTCAGCACGAGGAGTTTGACATCATCACCATCAACGAAACACTCTTTACCTTCGAGCAGCCACTCCTTGGCTGTTGATCTGTCGCATGGCAGGCGACCATACCAGCATAGACTCTTGCTAGAATATAATCATCGAAGGAAAAAGGAGTGATTGCTATGCTGGGCGCAATTGTTGGTGACATTGTAGGGTCTGTTTATGAGTGGCACAACATCAAGACAAAGGAGTTCCCTTTTTTCAGGGAGGACTGTTTCTTCACGGATGATACGGTCATGACCTGTGCTGTAGCTGAGGCTATCATGAATGGCGGGGATAGGTATGACTTTGTTGATGCCATGAAGAAATATGGCAGGATGTATCCGGATGCCGGCTATGGCGGCAGGTTCGGGACGTGGCTGTTTTCGGATAATCGTGAGCCGTATGACAGCTTTGGCAATGGCTCAGCCATGCGGGTGGCTCCCTGTGCTTGGATTATGGACTGCGGTTTCTGTGCCAGAACGGGAATGTGGCCGTCAAACGGCAGAGCCGCAGCAAGGTTGTCTGCGGAGGTTACTCATAACCATCCAGAGGGCATAAAAGGAGCCATGGCAACTGCTGATGCAATATTCATGAACCGATTTAACTTTGGCGGATATTCCCTTGATCACGGAAAGCCTGTCAATGATAATCCGGCAGAATGCAAAAGGCTCGTCAAGGAGTATATCGAGAAGGAGTATGGCTACGATTTGTCCCGTACCCTGGATGAGATTCGTCCTGGCTACCAGTTTAACGAAACTTGTCAAGATACCGTGCCACAGGCCATAATCGCATTTCTTGAAAGCACGGACTTTGAGGATGCGATTCGCAACGCCATATCCCTTGGCGGTGACAGTGACACGCTGGCGGCCATTACAGGCAGCATTGCTGAAGCTGCCTATGGCGTTCCGGCCTGGATTAAGGATAAGGCATATTCCTATTTGGATGAGCCCCTGAAGGAAGTATTGCGGCGGTGGCGAAATTATATCGTATCGCTGAAGACAGTGACAAGCAAAAGCACAGGTGGTGCCAAATAAGGGAGAAGTCCTGCATGCTCGGCAGGACTTTTTCATGTGAACAACGAATTGTATTAAAATATGCTAAATAACGGACTTTCGGGACTGCCGAATGATAGGAGATGCGATTATGCAGACGAATGATACACCCATCAATGACCTCATGCACGACATCGAAAAAGGAAAAATTCAGCTTCCCGATTTTCAGAGGGGCTGGGTTTGGGACGATAACAGGATCAAGGGGCTGCTTGCAAGCATTACCCAGAATTTTCCCATTGGCGCTACGATGTTCCTGAAATACGGTAACGACAATGTCCGCTTTAAATATCGCATGATTGAAGGGACAGCGCCCGTCACCGCGATACCGGAGCAACTGATTTTAGATGGCCAGCAGCGGCTGACGTCCATCTATGCTGCCTTGTGCAGCAGCCAGCCAGTCAATACCAGGACGGATAAGGGCGACAGCATTCGGCGATATTATTACATTGACATTGAAAAAGCCCTGGATTCTGCTGTTGACCGCGTGGATGCCATCATCTCCGTGCCGGATACCAAGAAGATTACGAGCGACTTTGGCAGGAAGATTGAGCTGGATGTAACGACACCTGAAAAGGAATAGATGGAGTAGCTGGATGGGGGCGGAGTCCCCAAAACCATCGCAGACGCTCATTTCAATTAAAATGCGGCCAGGAATCTTCTCACTTCAGTCAG
>CABJCJ010000055.1 GCA_902364065.1 Veillonellaceae bacterium SB90 | reverse complement strand
GGCGACGATGTATACGGCATGTACCGCCATACCCTGGATACGCTTCGCCAGCGCCGCGGCAATCTGCGTCAGCGCGACAAGAAGGAGGATGCCGATGGCATCTGGGTGCGCGACCGCGGCGGCAGGATGACGGGCGATGGCTGGGACAGCAAGTACAATATCTTCCAGCTGGGCTATGAATACAGTGAAAATCCGACGAACGTCTATGGTTTCTTTGGCGAACGTGGCATTGCTTCGCCGGACTATAAGACCGGTACGGGCAAAGAACATACCCTGGCAGGCGGGGTGTACGGCACCTGGTTCGGCCATCATGGCTCGTATACGGATGTCGTGGCCAAACTGGGCCGGGATGATTCCCATATCACGACGTTCGGTCCCTATCCGGATACGGCCGATTATCGCACGAGGGAGCAGAGCTTGAGCGTGGAATACGGCAAGACCATCTATCGCGGCAAGAAGCGGGAATTCTTCCTGGAGCCGCAGGCTCAGTTCGTCTGGGGTCATTTCAACGACACATCCTATACGACGTCCCGCGGGACGCATGTGGAACGGGATGCCTTTAACAGTGCCATCGGCCGTCTGGGCATTGTCCTTGGCAAGACGCACGACGAGGGACGTCACCCGTTCGATTACTACCTGAAAGCGTCCCTGCTCCATGAGTTTGGCAACGGCCAGGATGTACACATGCGCGCGGCAAATGGGGAATCCCTGGATACGAGCGTCGACTACGGGGAGACCTGGTACGAAGTCGGCTTCGGCGGCACGTACCGCCTGAGCCCGTCCGCCACGATGTATGCCGATGCGGAGCGTACCTTCAGGAGCGATATCACAACGAAGTGGCAGATCAATGCCGGCCTGACCTGGCAGTTCTAAGCTGGTTTTACGTGAATCAATGGCTTTGCTTGTGGAATGAATGGGAAAGAATGGACGGCACAGAGCCGGGGAAATTCGCGAAAGAGAGAGGATTCTTATGATGAAAAGAAGATCGAAAAGACAGTTGGAAACTGCCCTTTTGTTGGCGGTAGCGGCTATGAGCAACTGGGGATATGGAGAAGCCGCATCATCGGTAATCGACCAGAAAGATCAAGTGATTGCTGATAACGTTGATGCCACAGCGACAAATCCTGCGGGCAGCAACACTACATTGGCGGCATTAACTGTGTCGTCAGCGGCCAGCGGCGGTACGGTGAAAATCAATTCCCCGTCCATTACCGGGACTTTTACCAGCGAGTGGACTCTGACAGAAGCAGACCAACAGACCGCTGCGTTGGGACTCCGGATCCAAAACGGATATACAGGGACTGTAGAAATCGGTACCGGCACGCAAATCACCCTGAATGGCCAGGGAAATAATTTTTCCGGCAGTGCCCTGGGAATCCAGAGCAGCACGGCCCAGGTGCAGCTGGGAGATGGGGTGGGGCTGACCTATACCTACAGCAACCAGGGCATCGGAACCGGCAATGGGAACCTGCAGAACGGCAGCGCCCTGTACAATGCTGGGGGAACCGTATCCACCGGAGAGAAGCTGACAGTCCGGGCTGATACGGGGGTAGCCGGAGATACGAATACGGTGGGCTTGTTCAACACCCGGGGAGGCAGCCTGGCCGTGGGGAACCAGGCGGATATCCAGGTGCGGGGCATGGTGATGCAGGACAAAAGTGAGATTGTCTATGGCATCCAGAGCGGGAAAGCAGACGAACAAAATCAGAGGAATACCCTGAAACTGGGCAAGGACAGCCAGGTGAAAGCGGAAATGGATAGGACGGGATCCACTTCAAAAGGGTCTCTGTCCGCCATCCAGCTGTGGCATTCCGATTTTGAACTGGGTGAGAATCTCCAGACAGAGACCCTGCTGAAAGGGTGGACGAATACAGTCAGTGGGCTCGGTTTCCATGATGCCAAAGGAACCATCGGTGCGGGACTGCACAATCAGGTGGAAACCAAAACCATGGAGAACGGAACCGCTTCCTATGAGATTTCCCTTGTGGGAATCAAACTGGACCAGAAGTCCCAGGTCACCCTGGGAGATGGCAGCCAGAATCAGGTCACGGTCGGGGCAAATGGGAGCAGTCTGGTAGCCGGTATGCAGATTTTGGATGGGTCTGTGCTGAATCTGGGCAGCGGCAGCCGCACGGAAGTGAGTGTCCAGGGAACGCCATGGAAGGGCAATTCCGGCCTGGTGATAGGAGCTGATGTACAGGATGAAGGAAGTCTGCTGAAGGGCGGTGATGGCACGACCATTTCGGTTGCTCATGATGCAGACAACAAGGTGGAAGTGAAGGGTTTATCTGCCCAGAACAAGGGCAGCATCCAGCTAGGAGCCCATACCACGCTCCAGGTTTCTTCCGCCCAGGCTTCTGCCCAGGGAATTTCTGCCGTGGGCGGAACCGTGGAACTGGGGAATCAGGCTTTTCTTACGGCAACTGCAGGGGAAAGTGCAGTGGCAGAAGGAATCTTTACCCAACAGGAAGGGAGTAAAGCCACCCTGGGAGACGGGGCTCAAGTGAAAGTCACTGCCAAAGAAGGGGCTATGGCCATCGGTGTGTATGCAGATAAGAGCGGGGAAAACCAGATTGGTACGGGAGCTGTCCTGACGGCTGCTTCGGAAGCTGACAGCAGCATGGCCCTGGCCGCCACCGGAGGCACGAACCGGATTGGAGACAGCGCACGGATCCAGGCCAGCAGCCAGAGCGGTACTGCTTATGGAACCTACGGAAAATCTGAGGGCACGAACCAAATCGGGGATAGTGCCCAGATCCAGGCCAGCAGTCAAAGCAGTTATGCTTATGGAACCTATAGCGATGTTGGTGGGGAAAATGTCCTTGGAAAAGGAGCCGTTGTTTCGGCTTCTTCTGAAACCGGGGCGGCTACGGGCATTTTTACCAGCACCGACAGCCATACCCTGGCCGGGGATGGGATTACTGTCACGGCAGCTGGCAGCAAGGGCATCGGGGTATACAGCGAACACCAGGGGGTGGCGAATTTCCTGGGCGCTGCCCGGATTTCCGGCGGACGGTATTCCCTGGTCAGCTTGGATACGGGCAGCCTCATCGATTTGGCGGCAGATGGCACCAAGATCATCGACGGCAATATGATGGCCCGGTATGGTGGCGCTGTGGATGTGCGGATGAATACGGGGGATTCCCGTTTTACCGGGGCTTCTCTGGTGGCAGATCCGGGCAGTGAACTGAATCTGGATATGTCGAACGGGGCGCAGTGGAACATGACGGGAGGCAGCTCAGTCACGAATCTCACGCTGAACAGCGGGGCCGTGGTGAATATGACGGCTAATCCAGATTATCAGCAGCTGACTGCGGAAAATTTCAGCGGCAATGATGGCACGTTCTACATGAAGACGGATCTTGACAGCCAGACGGACGGGGACAAGGT
>CABJCJ010000054.1 GCA_902364065.1 Veillonellaceae bacterium SB90 | reverse complement strand
TATGCGATTTTATTGTGCTTCAAAAAGCTGTAAACTGCTGTGATATAATTGACTTGGGACATTTTGAGCATATCCTTTCCTCCTTTATCTCGGTGGTACAAGATAAAGGATAGTAGGTAATGAGGAGCGGTTCAAGGTGCCCCGCTTTTTATGGGGAAATTCCCTCGATGAGATGGGGAATTCTGGACGATGACGGTGGGTACTTTTACTGTATCACATACAGAAAGACCGCGAGTGGACCTGCCCGAATTGCGGAATGCATCACCTTCGCGACGTAAATGCAGCCAAGAATATCCTCGCACGAGCTAAGCAAAAGCTCGCATTGACGCAATGATGCAGCAGCATCCGTCCGTTTGGCAGCTTGCGGACGTTAATGGCTTTGGTAATTGCCTGATCTCTGCTGTACTCCGCCGGACTGCGAGTACGGTATGCCTGACCTATCTAAGCAAATTGATGTGTCGCAAGATTCCCTCAAGCTTGCAATCTCAGTTGCGTGCAGTTGACTTCACGCACCCATCAACTATCGCCACATATAAACGTAATAGCCTGTAAGTGAAGGTTGATGTCATCTGTGATAACCAAACAACATACATAAATATATCATGCAAAAAGCCCTGGACCGAATAAGTTCAGGGCTTTTTGTAAGGGAAATAATATTCTATAAATTGGCCGAACGCATATTGATAAAATATACCTGCAGATTTATTCTCTATGTGTGGGTGTTTCACCAAACATGCACTCAATGACTTCTCTCTCCAACATCCCTGAAGATTCACAGGAATGATCTACGGAGCCAAACAAAGACATTATACCGATTTCCTGATGAATTGTTTCTTTCAAAAGAGTGTATCCATCTCGTTCACCTACTGCAAAAGTACCATCTATTGTTTCTTCCGTAATACCTAATCCTTTACCTCCGGACAACAAGGCATGATGTTCGATATCATGTGCTTGTTTCTTATCAACATGACTATATGTTGTAATAACCATTAAATCCTTATCTATATTTTTTACTGTCAAAAAGGTAGATACAGCCGGATTAAAAGTCAATGCTTGAAATAAGTTCTTAAAAGCATCTTCTTTCGTCCCCTTTATGATAAATAACCCCACATCTCCACTTTTATCAATTCGCTCATTCTTAAGTTGGATTGATTTATCTTTAAAGGTCACCGTATACACATCCTTACTTTGAAAGATAAAACTTCGTATATCCTCCTTATCGATAACTTTTCCATCTTTGTCTTTAACACTCTCGATAATCTCACCTGGGCGAATACCCGCATTATATGCTGGAGAATTGACATTGACAGCCAAGACCTCAAGATTTTGATTCACTACCATACCAGAATTTCTGGGCGAATAACGGTATGCAAAGCATATAGTAGGTAATGCGATTAATATTGCCATAAAACAAATAATTATACGGATCGTTTTCATAATTTTACTTCCTTTCTCTTCTCACCGCTCAATGAGCTTCTGCAGTTTCTCAACGTACAGCTTGCGAATCCCTTCAAGGAGCAGGCGCCAGTACTTGAGGCCGATGGTTGGATGGGTCTTGCGGTACTCTTTGGCGTTGCTGACTTTCTTCAAGGCGTCCTGGTTGACCTGTTTGTCCTGCAGGTCTTTGCTGACATCATACGTCTCGACAAAGAACGCTAGAGCCTCTGGATCGACGCACCATTCCTTAGCAAAATCATCAATCATGCCTTTGACCTTGGCGTGGACACGATGGTTGAGGACGTCGACGAAATTCTTATTGACAAAGTTCGCTGGATTATCCTGGTACTCCTGCCAGATTGTCTCCAAAATCTCGGCGCGTGCCGGGTTTGTCTTGCGGAAGCGGGCAATCTCTTCGTTGATCTCCTTGATGATCTTCTGGTTCTTGGCGGTCTCATCCATGACGAGAGCTGACTCATCCGCACGCGTGGCCTCCATGAGTCTCAAGATGTAGTCTTCATCAATCTGGTCGACATGGTAACAGCGAAGCTCGTAGTTGATTGCGGTATTGACCTCTGGGTCATCGTTGTCGTTATCTTCTTTGAGCTCTTCCTTGACATTGTTAAACTTCCCGCTGTACGCCTCGATAGTCTTCTCGTCAATCTTGTAGTCCTTTGCCAGGTCCTTGTCCTGGAACTGCGAGTAGACCTGCAGATCGGAGTAGGCATCGTCGAGCTCCCGATAGGCCTTCAAAAACTGAAGTTTCTGCTTCTTACTGAGGGCATCAACTGCCTCTGGTATCGCGGCAATCGCGCGAAGCTTCTGCAGGGCTTCACGGAACTTCTTCTCGGCCTCTTCCCACGAAGGTGCCTGGACATAGCTGCCACCACCGCTGGAATAGAGCTTCATCGCGTGATCGACGGCGCGCTTGAAGTGAGCGGGTACCTGGAAGATGACAATCTGGCCAAAGCGCTTCTGGCTGTCATAGAGGCGATTCGTGCGCGAGAAGGCCTGAATGATGCTATAGGAGCGCATGGGCTTGCGATCGATAAAGAGCGTCGACAACGATGGCGCATCGAATCCTGTCAATAGGCGATCAACGACGATGACAAGGTCCAGCTGCGCTTCACGCACCTGATACAGTTTCTTCTTCCGTGCCAGGCGGTCGTTGACATTGCGGTTATAGGCTTTCAACTGCTCCATCGTATACTGCGTATCAAACATTTCATTGTAATCGCGCATGGATTCCTTCATCTGGTCCTGATTAAAAGAATCATGGTCACCATTTTCGTTAATGGAATACGTAATGGCAACCTTTGGGAAATCAGACAACTTGCGCTTGACATCATCGCTGATCGTGACGCGAGGCTCCTGCCCATTCTTCACACGCTGGAACAACTGATAATAGCGCTGTGCCTGCTTGATGGAACTCGTCGTAAGGATGGCCGTATACGTGTCACCCTTACCGCGGTTCAGGCCAAACTTGCCACTCGCCTTATTGACAATAAACTCCACGACGCGCAACATGTGCTCTTCCGACTCGTAGGCAACATCGATGAGTTGCCCTTTCATCAACGCCGTTTCCAGGCCAAAGCCATCTTCGTCCTGCGCCCATTTCTCAATCTTGTTCTGATAGGCCAGCACCCTCATATCGAAGGTGTTGTGATACTCCACCTGGAAGCCTAAGACTGAACCATCATGCAGGGCCTCCTTGATGGTGTACTTGTTCAAGCATTTGCCGTACTGCTCCTCTGTCGTCGCAGGCAGATTACCAGGACTGTCCTTGGCGTCTTCGCTAAAAATTGGTGTTCCCGTGAAGCCATACCAAAGCGGATTCGTGAAATAGTGGTTGAGCTGGTCCTGGGCCATCGGCGATACGGCGCGGTGGCATTCATCGACAACAAAAACCAGATGCAGCTTATGCAGCTTCTCGTACTTCTTCGAGCCCTCCGGATAGCGCTTCATGATGATCTGCAGCTTCTGAATCGTCGTGACGATGACATCGCCCTTGTCGGACTGCAGCTTCTTCACGAGGTCTCCCGTATTATCCGTCTCATTGACATCGATCGTGTCATACTCGGCATAGGCCTGAAAAGAACCGGTCGTCTGGTTGTCGAGATCCCTGCGGTCGACGACAAAGATGACCTTCTCCACGCTCGGAATCTGCGTGAGGTAGTGCGCCACCTTGTACGAGGTCAGGGTCTTGCCAGAGCCCGTCGTATGCCAGATGAAGCCCGACTGCGTGCCGCCATCCGAGTAGGGATTCATGGCATTGCGGATGGACTCAATCGCATGAATCTGATACGGGCGCAGCAGGATGATAGCCTTGCGCTCACTATCGAGCACCGTATACTGCGATACCATCTTGTGTGCTGCGGGGATTGACAGGACCGACTTCGCAAAAGACAAATAATCCGTGATTGGCTGATTGGCATCATCGAGCCAGGCCGATAAGAACTTCTCATTGAGGCCGCTTTCTGCCGCGGCTGCGATATAGCGCGTATCCGAGCCATTCGACACAACAAACATCTGCAACGTCGAGAAGATATCGCGGAACACGCCTTCCTTGAGGTACTTCTTGATCTGGTTGAAGGCCTCTTTGTACGGATGATGACGGTTCTTGAGCTCGATGTGGATCATCGGCAGGCCGTTGATGAGCAGCGTCACATCGCCGCGGCGGTCACGGTTCATCTGCTCCTTGCGCGGGAACTCAATCTGATGCACAACCTCGTAGACTGACGAGCCGCCAGCAATGTCCACGCGCTTAAAGACAACCGGATACACCGTTCCAAGCGCCGCATCCTCACGTTGCACACGCAGACGAGCAATGCCATTCTCGCCCATCAACCATTTAGCCGCATCGTAGAACGTCGGAAAGCGCAGCTGGTCCTGAATCTGGAGGAATTCGAGATCCGTCAAAGGATGCTCGTCAAAGAGCTCCTTATTGTTGAGGACAAGAATACGACGAAAATTCTCCCATAGATCCTGTATCATGCGAATATCATCGCGGAGTGTCCATTGCGACTGCTTCTCCGTGAGCTGCTGGATCAGATGTTCCTCGATGTTTAGCTCCGGTTCATATGAAGTCATGTCTATGCCCCCCTTAAATAAACATGTTCTGTAACATGAACTTTTTCATCATCCGAAATTGATCAAGCTCACGCTGACGCAGTGTAATAAGAGTATCTAACTCAAACTTCGCAGTTACTAAAACACTGATTTATTTTTAG
>CABJCJ010000053.1 GCA_902364065.1 Veillonellaceae bacterium SB90 | reverse complement strand
CTTGATTATATTTCTGTTCAATTTCAACTTGCAATTTACCATAGTATAAATTTGTGTGAATTATATCATATTTATACAGATTTATCGTAGCGGCGCACTTTCCTATCTGATTGTCAGCCGCTTCTTCTGAGTCTGTCCCGTCACATTATCACACAACTTACGGTGTCACTCGAACGGCAGGCATACAATAAAGGCCCGCACCAGAGATTTTTGGTGCGGGCCTTTGCTGTGTGTTGCCGATTTTACTGGCGGAAGGAAGGAAAATACCGTATAATAAATTGTTGCTTACGATGAAAACGCCAGGGAGATGAGACTATGGATCATGAGGAGTGCCGCCGCTATATCGAGATGCTGCAGCTTGAGCCGCATCCGGAGGGCGGATATTATGCCGAGGTTTACACGTCGCACGAACAGCGGCGGCAGGGGACGGATGCGCGGCCGCTGGCAGGCAGCATTTACTACTTGCTCGATGCGGGCGAGGTTTCTGCCTATCATGAGATCGACTGCGACGAGATCTGGTATTACCATGCGGGCTGCGGTGTCGAGGCCTTCCTGTTCTATCCGGACGGCCAGTTTGAGACGGTCCGCCTGGGGCTCGATGTCGCGGCCGGGGAACGCCCGTCGTTCACGGTGCCGGCAGGCAGCATCTTTGCCGCGAGGAACCTTGAGGCAGATGGCTGCACGCTGATAAGCTGCATGACGGCGCCGAAGTTCCGCTATACGGGCTGGCGTCTCGTATCCCTCACGGAGATGCTGGGGGTGTTCCCGCAGCATGAGGCGGTCATCCGCCCCTTCTATCCGGCTCAGTAAGGGAAATGCTTGTGATGCGTCTGATGATGCAGGACTTTTTCTTTGTACATGTTGTGGTCGGCTTCCGCCAGGACGGCATCGATGTTGTCGGCGGACAGCATGGCCAGAGAAAACCCGAAGGAAATACCGATGCTTGCGAGGCGGAAGCGTTCATGCAGCTGTGCATGAATGGCTTCCGCTTCTTTCTTATCCTGCACGGCCTGGATCATGAGGAATTCGTCGCCGCCCATGCGGAAGACGGCATCGGTGGGGCAGGACTGGCAGAGGATGGAGGCCGTGGCCTGGATGAGGCGGTCGCCGGCCTCGTGACCGAACTGGTCGTTTGTCTCCTTGAGGCCGTTGAGGTCGCCGAAGAAGAAGGCATACTGGCGGGCAGGCGGCAGCTTCCTGATGTAGTCCATGAGCCCGCGCCGGTTCATCGTATTCGTCAGGGGGTCGACCTTGCTCAGGCGGTCGATGCTCTGCATCATGTCGCGGTTGCGCAGCAGGATGGAGAAGAAGCGGACGAGTGCCGTGAGGAGCGGCACGGCTTTTTTGAGGTAGTCGGGCTGGGGATTGACGATTTCGAGATATCCGTAGCTGTGGTCGTCGAGGCGCAGGCGGGCAAAGACGAGCTGCTTGAGGTTCGGCAGGCGCGGTGCGTAATCCGCATTGTCCCGGCAGAACTGTTCGATATCCTCGATGACGAATACCGGAGCATGGATGAACTGCTCGTAAATCGGGCGGACCTCTGCGCGCGGGAACGGCTTGATGTGCCTGGAGAGCGGCGGCGCCAGCCGGTTTTCCCAGATGTAGGAAAAATGCAGCAGATCGCCTTCTTCCTCGACGATGACGATATCATCGGCACCGAGCTGATTGCCCAGCCGGTTCATCATCTTGCGGATGCCGTTCTCCGGCTTGAGCTCGTACATGCCGGAGCGGATGATGTCGTTGACGGAAAGCTCCTGGTACAGGACTTTTTCCTGCAGGGCGTGGCGCTGCAGGTAATAATCGAGGTTGATGATCATGCAGAAATGACACCATTTGCCGTTCCAGGGGATGAGGGTATGGCAGAGCAGCAGCTGGGAGTTCGTGACGTGATTGTGGTAGATTCTCGTGTACACCCTGTTGTGGCTGAGCTTTGGCAGGCAGCAGTCCTCGCACGGGACGGTATGGCCGGCCATGAGCTCGTGGCATTTCTTTCCCTGCAGGGGCTCGTCGGGCAGCATGCCGAGCTCTTCGCGTTCGGCCTGGTTCAGATAGAGCACCTCGTACGTTTCGGGGTCAGCGACGATGACGCCGAATTCCATATGATCAAAGATTTCGCGTTCGAGGACGATGTGGTCATTGCTGTAGGGTACGGCACCGTACATCGTTTCTTCCGCATGGTGCATGCGGTTGATCAGGAGACGCAGCAGGCCGTCGATGCTGCGCACCTCGGAGCCGTGTACCAAGGCGTAGTGCATCAGGAGATTGCAGGCATGGCCTTCGAGCTTCGTGATGGCGTGGAGGTTCTGCGTGATCGTCAGGAGGGCCTGCTGGATGGCGTCGTCCTGCTGCCTCTTGTAGATCACGAGGAAACAGCAGCTGCCGATGCGGGCGATGCTGCAGCTGCCGGGCAGGTGCTGCCGCAGGATGTCGAGGATTCTCTGCAGCAGATGCTGCCGGAAGCCTTCGCCGTATGTCAGGCCGATGGCGTCGTATTCCGGCACGTCGAGCAGCAGGCAGGTGTAATCTTCGCCGTGCAGACGGTATTCATCCGCGTACTGCAGGGTATTCTTGATCATGCCGCTGTAGTTCAGCAGGCCTGTTTCCGCATCGAGCAGTTCGGACGTGAGGGCTGCCTGCTGCGCGGTAGCCTCTTTGGGACGCGTGATTGTGACGAGCAGGCCGATGGCCTGGTCATTTTCACAGATCGGGAACTTCGATACCTGTATGTCCTGGAGACGGTGGTCGATGTTCATCTGCTCGGTGAGGTGCAGAAGCGGACGCCCCGACTGCATGACCTGTTCTTCCGTATCGTATGTGCTGGCGGCATGCAGCTGCCAGCCGAGTTCCCCGTCGGTCCTGCCGAGAATATCATCGATGGATGTAACGCCGCGTCCCTTGAGAAAGGCGGCGCTGGCGCCGCGGAACCGGTGCTGGCGGTCCTTCCAGAACAGCTGGATGTCCGTCTCCTGCAGCAGGATCTTCCAGATGGCCTGACTCGGCATGTCCGGGCCTGCGGCGAAGAATTCCTTCGTGATGCCGTAGCTTTCGATCATCTGCCGGATGATATCCCGCCGCTCGGGCTGCCGCCCCATGAGGTCCTGGCACAGGCAGAGCAGCATTTCGCGTGAGGAGGACTTGACGAAGGCAATGCCCGTGAAGAAGAGCCAGCTGTAGCTTCCATCGGACAGCAGGATGCGGAACGGAGCCGACAGGAACGATTGCGGACTGGCCGTCGCCCGTTCGTAGAAATCGGAAGTATCCGTAAACGTCAGGAAGCGTTCGCGGTCTGCCGGATGCACGTACTGGCTGGCAAAACGACGGAAGAACTCGGAAACGCCATGGAACTGGGTGCCGGCGCGCACGCCCGTCAGCGTCTCGACGATCTCGCAAATATCTTGATCGAGATCAAGGTACCAGATGGCATCATACGTCAGGAGGACATTGCGCACGATTTTGTCAAAACGATGTGAATCTTCATCGTCGATATTTTTCTCGGCCGTGATGTTGTAAAGGGATACCTGAAAAACGCTGTTTGGGCCGGAGTGGGCGATCAGCTTTGCCTGAAGGCGGAGGAATTGGCCGTTATCCACATACGTCATGGTTTCCCACTGCCTGGTCCGGATGAGACGGTCGATGAAGCGCCGGAACTTCTGGTTCATCGGGAAGTTCTTGGAACGCAGATTGACATTGACGTGGGTGATATCGGGTGTGCCGATACTGTGCAGCGACTGGAGATAGAGGTCGTTGAGCTGCAGCATGCAGAATTCCTTTGAATTGTCGTAAACAATGGCGATGGGAAGGGGTTGATTGAAATCCACGAGGCCAGCCTGGCTGAGCAGGGCTGCATCCTCGCTGGTTTCCAGCCGCAATCCCTGCTCGAAGCAGAACTGGTGGAATTCTTCGCAGGGCATGGGCTTGCCATAGTAATACCCCTGTATCTTCTCACAGCCAATGCTGCGCAGGAACTCGCACTGTTCCCGCGTCTCCGCGCCTTCGGCCAGCGTGTGGATGGAGAGTTCCTTGGCCATACTCACGAGGTATTTGAGGATTTTCCGGCTCTTTTCCGTGAATGGATGCAGGAACTTCATGTCGAATTTGATGGTATCGAAATCGTAGTCCTTGAGTACATTCAGCGAGGAATAGCCGCTGCCGAAATCGTCGAGCAGTACGGGATACCCGCTCTGCTGGAATTTCTGGAGGCCTTCAAGTACTGGTTCCATCTTGTCGACGAGTGCATTTTCCGTGATCTCGACCTGTATCAGGCCGAGCGGCAGGCCGTATTTTTGCCGGATGGCTTCAGTCGTGCCGAACGGGTCCTGGAACATGAAGTCGAGGCGCGAGAGATTGACGGAAACCGGCAGGGCCGGGAGATTGGCATCAAGGCAGCGGCGTATCATCTTGGCGACAGCGTGCAGGATGTAGGCATCGAGCTTGTGGACGAGGTGGGCTTCTTCGAGCACGGGGATGAAGATTCCCGGCGAGATTGTGCCGTACTGCGGGGACTCCCAGCGCGCGAGTGCCTCGGCACCTGCAAGCTCGCCCGTGAGCGTGCGGATCACCGGCTGCAGGTAGACGCGGATATATCCCTTTTGCAGGGCCTCTTCGAGATGCTCGCGCACGTAATTCTGCATGCGGCTGCGCAGGCCCAGCTGTTCCGTGTAGATGGCGAAGTGGCGCGAGGCATCCTTCTTGATGGTATCGCAGGCAATCTTGGCCTCGCTGTCGAAGATGCCCGTGAGTTCTGCGGCGGAGCGGGGCTCGTCGAGGAAGCGGATGCCGGCCTTCAGGGCGATGTTGGGATTCCCGATGAAGGCCTGCACGTGCTGGCAGGCTTCCGCGATGCGCTCCCGCACATCCATGGCATCGGCCAGCACGGCGAAGTTGTCGGAGCCGATGTGGACGATGAGCTTGTGCGGAAAGGTGCGCAGCAGGATGCCTTCGATGTGCTGCAGGCAGAGATCGCCCTGCCGGAATCCGCGCATGGCGTTGTAGAGATGAAAGTTCGTAATGTTGAAGAAGACCGGGCAGGACTGGATCAGGTGGTGTTCGGTCCATTCCTGCTGCAGCTGCCTGGCAGCTGCCTGAAAAAATTCCTGCCGGCTAGAAAGTCGATTCCTGATATCCATAAGATCCGCGCCCTTCGTTCTGTACGTAAGATGGTTCATGCCTTTCTTCTTGTCTTTCATTGTAACATAAATCGTCAACTACCCGCGACTGAAGTCGCGAGCTTGAGGGAATCT
>CABJCJ010000052.1:3038-5755 GCA_902364065.1 Veillonellaceae bacterium SB90 | reverse complement strand
TGTGGACAAAATGATTTTACATTTTGTCACAGCCCCTTTTTGTCAGGACAGGCGGATGTTGCTATAATATTGGGTATAAGAAGACAAATGGGAAACGGGAACGGAGGGACTCCACATGGAACCACATGGACTCATCATCGTGCATACGGGCAACGGCAAGGGCAAGACGACGGCGGCGCTCGGGCTCGCGCTGCGGGCCTGGGGCGACGGGCTGCGCGTGCTCATCCTGCAGTTCATCAAGGGCGGCTGGAAATACGGCGAGCTGCAGGCCATCGAGACGCTCGCCAAGGCGGATGGACGCATCCGCGTCGAGCAGTGCGGCCTCGGCTTCACGCGGCGGCATCAGCAGGAAGGGGAGGAGAACAAGCACCGCGAGGCGGCCGCAGCAGCCCTCGATAAGGCGCGCCGGGCCATCACGAGCGGCAGCTGGGACCTCATCGTGCTCGACGAGATCAATTACGCCGTGAAATTTGGCCTGATCAAAGAGGAGGAGATGCTTGCGCTGCTTGAGGAGAAGCCGCCAGAGCTTCACCTCGTACTGACGGGACGCGAAGCGGTGCCGGCCTTAATCGAGCGCGCCGACCTCGTCACGGAGATGCGCGAAATCAAGCATCCGTATCAAAAGGGCATCAAGGCGCAGAAGGGCATCGAATTCTGACCCCTTGCAATCTGACAGAAAAGCTTGTATAATTTACAACATGACACATGAACGTGTTGGTTTATATGAGTTCGCATGGCAAGTCGTCTGCAATGGATAGACATACGGCCACGAACCAGGTTAGGAGAGTTGTTTATGAGAAGCGATATTGTCAAAAAAGGTGCGACGCGCTGCGCCCACCGTTCCCTGTTCCATGCCAACGGCTATGGTCCGGAGGACCTCCAGAAGCCGCTTATCGGCATTTGCAATTCCTTCAATGAAATTATACCGGGTCACATTCACCTGCGCGAGATCGCTGAAGCCGCCAAGCTCGGCGTTGCAGCGGCGGGCGGCACGCCCTTTGAGTTCCCGGCCATCGGTGTCTGCGACGGCATCGCCATGGGCCACACGGGCATGAAGTATTCGCTCGCAAGCCGTGAGCTCATTGCCGACTCGATTGAAGCCGTCGCGATGGCTTCGGGCTTCGACGGCCTCGTGCTGATCCCGAACTGCGACAAGGTCGTGCCGGGCATGCTCATGGCCGCTGCCCGCCTCAACATCCCGGCCGTCGTCGTTTCGGGCGGCCCGATGCTGCCGGGCCGCTTCCACGGCCACGATGTCAGCGTCAGCCAGGCCTTCGAGGCTGCCGGCAAATTCGCAGCCGGCCAGATGGACGCTGTCGAGATGGCAGACCTCGAGTCGAAGTGCTGCCCGGGCTGCGGTTCCTGCGCCGGCCTCTTCACGGCCAATACGATGAACTCGCTGACGGAAGTCCTCGGCATGGGCCTGCCGGGCAACGGCACGATCCCCGCTGCCTACACGGGTGCCCGCCGCCTGCTCGCCAAGCGCGCCGGTGCGGCCCTCATGGATCTCATCAAGAAGGACATCAAGCCGCGTGACATCATGACGCGCGAGGCTTTTGAGAACGCCATCACGGTTGACATGGGCATCGGCGGCTCATCGAACACGGTCCTGCATCTCACGGCCATCGCACACGAGGCCGGCATCGAGCTGCCGGCACCGCTCTTCGACGAGATCTCGCGCCGCACGCCGTACATCACGAAGCTCAGCCCGGCCGGCAAGCATCACATGACCGACCTCAACGAGGCTGGCGGCATCCCGGCCGTCATGCATGAGCTCTCCAAGAAGGGCCTCATCCACCTCGACGCCCTGACGATCACGGGCACGGTCGGCGACCGCATCAAGAATGCCGAGGTCCTCAACCGCACGGTCATCCACAGCGTTGATGACCCGTACCGCAAGGAAGGCGGCATCGCCATCCTCAAGGGCAACCTCGCGCCGGACTACGCCGTCGTCAAGGCTTCGGCCGTTGCTGCCGACATGCTGACGTACACGGGCAAGGCCAAGTGCTACAACTCCGAGACGGAGGCTTGCGACGCCATCATGGCCGGCGACATCCACGACGGCGACGTCGTCGTCATCCGCTACGAGGGCCCAAAGGGCGGCCCGGGCATGCAGGAAATGCTCAACCCGACGGCTGTCATCACGGGACGCGGCCTCAAGGTCGGCCTCATCACCGACGGCCGCTTCAGCGGCGCCAGCCAGGGTGCCTGCGTCGGCCATATCTCGCCTGAGGCCATGGAGGGCGGCCCAATCGCCCTCATCGAAGACGGCGACGAAATCACCATCGACATCCCGAACCGCAGCCTCTCGCTTGCCGTCAGCGACGAAGAGCTCGCCAAGCGCAAGGCCAACTGGAAGAAGCCGGAACCCAAGATCAAGACCGGCTACCTCTCCCGCTACGCCAAACTCACGACGTCCGCCAGCACCGGCGCCGTCCTCAAATAACGCTTCATCCATATTGCAGTAAAAAACGAGCCCGGCAGGATTCCCCTCCTGTCGGGCTCGTTTTGCACCTCATCGCCCAGCCTTCCCCTCTGGGGAAGGTGGCAGCCGAAGGCTGACGGATGAGGTAAGACGCTGCGGAATGTATTCCGGCTTCAGCGCGCGGCTAAATGTGAAAGGCGGGGACGAAGGAGCAACGCTGCGCGAAGTCGGCTGGCTAAAGGACGCCAGGCACCAACGCTCCGCTTATGCTCCCTCGTCCCCTCCATGCGAT
>CABJCJ010000052.1:0-3028 GCA_902364065.1 Veillonellaceae bacterium SB90 | reverse complement strand
CAGCACCGGCGCCGTCCTCAAATAACGCTTCATCCATATTGCAGTAAAAAACGAGCCCGGCAGGATTCCCCTCCTGTCGGGCTCGTTTTGCACCTCATCGCCCAGCCTTCCCCTCTGGGGAAGGTGGCAGCCGAAGGCTGACGGATGAGGTAAGACGCTGCGGAATGTATTCCGGCTTCAGCGCGCGGCTAAATGTGAAAGGCGGGGACGAAGGAGCAACGCTGCGCGAAGTCGGCTGGCTAAAGGACGCCAGGCACCAACGCTCCGCTTATGCTCCCTCGTCCCCTCCATGCGATTGCGGGCAATCGCTGCGCGCCTCCAGGCGGAATACATCCCTCCGCTCAGGCTCTTGCCCTTCGGCAGAGCAAGAGCGCAGCAATTCGCGCAGCCTTCCCCGTGCACGGGGAAGGTGCCCCGAAGGGGCGGAAGAGGTCCATGGAGAGCGGGGAAGAACAGAACTCAACTGCAAGTCCTTGCAAGCGTCGTAGCCCCGCGCACGGGGGCGCGAAGCGCGGGATGCCGGGGGCATCCCCGGGTTGTGCCCCGCAGGGCCGAAAGGGGTCCATGGACACATGAATAGTATGTTTCTTTCAGGCCGTTTCATGCTGTTTGATCCAGTCGAGAAGGTCGTTCTGTGTTTTATCCCCAGAAGCAATGCCCAAAATGATGGTCCATAGCTCCTCCTGCGTGTAGGTCAACGTCTGTCCATTTATCGCCAGGAACACAAGCATACAATGCGCACCAATCCTTTTGTTGCCATCGACCATGGCATGATTCTTTACGAGTCCGTAGCAAAGACGAGCTGCTTTTTCCTCAAGAGACGGGAACAGCTCAGTGCCAGAAAACATCATGAATGGAGCCGCAAGAGCGCTTTCCAGCAATCCTTCATCGCGCACTCCTTCTGTTCCGCCGGTATACGAAAGGAGTTCTTCATGCATCTGGATGACTTGATGCTTTGTCAGACGGATCATTTGGCAAGCACCTCGTATGCTTCTTTATTCTCCTTCATGAGCCGGCGGGAAACGGCCATGACATCTTCGTCCGGCATGGGCGACTCCTCCTGTATCTTCTGGAAATCCAGTACCAGATAGCGCGGCACATTGTTTTTCAGAATAAGGACAGATCCCTTCTGGTCCACCATGCGGGCAACCTTTGAAAAGTTCTGATTGGCTTCCGTCATGGGAATGAGATTATCCGTATTGATATTCATAATTATCACCGTTACTGAAAACTTATAAAAAGCCATAAACCATTAATCAAAAGCTGACTTTTACGTTTCATTCCTCGTTCATCGCATCCGTTTTTGCCATCCCGAAGGATCAACTACTCGCGTTTGATATAATGCTCTGGAGGCTTTGACATGATACTCCTTGCTTTCATAAGGAGGCAAGTCTGTTCCCGACTAACGAATCGGTACATATCTACATGGACTTCTTTCCATCAGCTTGCAGATATCATTCGCTCTGCTTCCCCATAACGTTTGAGGTTCAGTGCTGCCTGGAAGTCACGATCGATTACATTGCCGCAGGCAGGACAGACATATATCCGTTCCGACAGGTTCAGGTCTTTCTTCACATGGCCACATGCGATACAAGTTTTAGAGCTTGGAAACCATCGGTCTGCTATAATAACAGGTATCTTGGCCCATTGTGCCTTGTATTCAATCTGTCTGCGGAATTCATAAAGATTCTGTTCCTGAATCTTTATGAATAGATATCGATTCTTCATCATGCCACGGACATTCAAGTCTTCGAGACATACAAAGCTTGGTTTTCGCTTTATGATTGCCGTCGTAGCCTGATGAACGTGGTTCTGACGGATATTTGCCAGTCTGTGATTGATCCGCAAAAGCTGCTTTTCACTTTTTATAAGGTTGCTCGTTTTGCAGTAACTATCTCCTTTCTTATTCATCTGGTATTTTCGAGATACCTGACGCTGCAACCGGCGTCTTTTCTTCTTGAGTTTTCTTATTGCACGGGTCTTGTTGATATTCCCGACTTTCGTGGCGTCAGAGAGTATCGCCAAGTCCTTGATGCCTAAATCAATGCCAATCCCTTCTGTATGAGCAGGCTGCTGTTTCTTGCAAACAAAGAACAGCCCTCGTAAAGGTTTCAGCGCCCGAGATATCTGTATTCCTACCGACAGCCACCAATTCTCTCCATCGAATGTAATCCGTGGGTTCGTGTATTTGGCTCGGACAGGAATACGGTTCTTCTCAGCAAGCCGAACCCAGTTCAAACGCTGACGGTTCTTCCGCTTGCTTCCTGCAAGGCTCTCCAGTTTGACGTGAGTGTCTGTGAATTGGATCTTGACATTATCCTGATAGAAGCGGAAGTCCCCATTTTTCTTGCTCCTGAATTTGGGATGCCCGTTCATATCATAGATGGTCAAGCTCTTGCCGATGCGGGTATAATGAGTAACTTTCTTCGAGGAATACTTGATGTAGCCGGGCTGCTTCTGCTTGCGGAAGAAATTCTTGTAGGCAATGCACAAGTCTTTGATGGCCTGCTTCGTGACGTTGTTCGATATATCCAAAAGCCACTTGTTTTCCTCTGAATGCCGCAAGAGCGTGAATGCTTTGCGAAGCTCATGGTCCGTCTGGAGTTTGCGGCCTTCACGGAAGTTATCCATCTGCTTGTCCAACGCCCAATTGTAAGCATATCTTGCAGCACCAGCGAACTGGAATAGTTTAGTCTTCTGTTTATTATTCGGCAACAGCTGTACTCGGATTGACCTTATCATCTGAATCATCTCCTGCCAGCTCTCGAATCATCTTCTTCGCTTGATGAATTTGTTTTCAAAGAAATTAGTGGTAACCATTCGTTGATGTATGGTGAGAATGAAGTTTTCCACTTCTATCCCAGTTTCTGAGAGTTTGTGGGGTGACTCTGATGATTTTTACAAATTTATTGATTGTATAGTATTTCAATGGTATCACCTCGATACTATTTTACCAATAAATTAGATTGTAATCAAAGATATCTATAGGTTCGTTGTAAAATGAAGTTGAACAGTTGATCAAAAATAA
>CABJCJ010000051.1:537-5768 GCA_902364065.1 Veillonellaceae bacterium SB90 | reverse complement strand
TCCCTCAAGCTCGCGACTTCAGTCGCGGGTAGTTGACTTGTAAAGAGAGTGGAAAGGAAGTGAATGGAATGAGACGTTTTTTGTTAGTCCTGCTGGCCGGTGCGGTGATGCTGTCATTTGCCACGCCGGTCATGGCGCGTCGTGCTCCGGCTCCGGCCGCTTCGGGAAATGCGAGTAAGATGAGCAAGGCAACGGCAGAGGAGCCCGTACTGCGCATCGGCCTCGCCGAGAAGCAGGCTTCACTGGCGCTGACGCCGCTTGCCGGCAAAGTCACGTGCCGGACGGAGACTTCTAAGGCACTTACATTGTCTGCGGGTCAGGCCGTCACCATCAGACGGCAGGGGAATGCGTTTCTCGTCGCTGGCAAGAAGCTTGCGGGCACGACGCTCACGCTGACGCCTGCCAATGCGGGCGACGGCGCGTCGTTCCGCTACGGCAGCCGTTCGTATGCCGGTGCAATGCAAGTGCTGGCGCGCGCCGGCAGTATGACGCTCGTCAATCAGGTGGGCATCGAGACGTACCTCAAGAGTGTCGTGCCCGAGGAAATGCCGACAGACTGGCCGCAGGAGGCCATCAAGGCCCAGAGTGTCGCCGCACGCAGTTTTGCCCTGCACAACCGCGGCCGTCACGCATCCGCAGGCTTTGATCTCTGCACGACGACGCACTGCCAGGTCTACACGGGCACGGGCGCCGAGAAGGCTTCTGCCAACGCAGCCCTGCGCGCGACGCGCGGCGAGGTGCTGCTCTACGGCGGCCAGCCCATCGACGCGCTCTTCCACACGGACAGCGGCGGCATGACGGAAAACAGCGAGGATGTCTGGGGCGGCTATGTGCCGTATCTGCGCGCGGCAAAAGACCCGCAGCTAAAGACGATGCCCTGGACGAAATCCATTTCCTTGCAGACACTCTCCGCGAAGCTTGCGGCCAGGGGCAAGAAGGTCGGCAAGATCCGCAAGGTCTCGCTCTCGCCCGTGCAGTTTGGCAAGGAGACGAGCGAGCGTACGGTCTCAGGCCGCGTCAAGACGATGACGGTGACAGGCTCGCAGGGCACGGCGCGCATCAGCGGCAACGACATGCGCAGCTGGTTCGGCCTCAAGAGCACGCTCTTTGCCGCGAAAATCCAGAAGGATGCGCTCGTGCTCGAAGGCTACGGCTACGGCCACGGCCTCGGCCTTTCGCAGTGGGGCGCCAAGCGCCTGGCCGAGGCGGGCAAGTCCTGTGCGGACATCCTGCATCACTACTACAGCGGTGTGACGTTAAAGAAACAATATTAAGAGATAAGAGGTTACGTACATGTTATTATCCGATTTTGATTACGATCTGCCAGAAGAGCGCATTGCCCAGGTGCCGATCGAGCCGCGCAACGCATCGCGCCTCATGGTGCTCGACCCCGTCGAGAAGACCATCGAGCATCGCCATTTCTACGATCTCAAGGAATTCCTCGTGCCGGGCGACACGCTGATCTTCAACGATACGCGCGTCATGCCGGCCCGCCTCATTGGCCACCGCGACCAGACGGGCGGCAAGGTCGAGGTCTTCCTGCTGCGCCGGCTCGATGCCACGCACTGGGAAACGCTCGTCAAGCCCGGCAAGAAGGCCAAGCCCGGCAACGTCATCCGCTTCAGCGACGAACTCTCGTGCACGGTGACGGAGCACACGGATTTCGGCGGGCGCATCGTCGAATTCCAATTTGACGGCATCTTCGAGGAAATCCTCGACCGGCTCGGCGAGACGCCGCTGCCGCCGTACATCCATGAGAAGCTCGAGGACAAGGAGCGCTATCAGACCGTCTACAACCGCGAGGAAGGCTCCGCCGCCGCGCCAACGGCCGGCCTGCACTTCACGAAGGAACAGATGCAGGAACTCCGCGACATGGGCGTCAACCTCGGCTTCGTCACGCTGCACGTCGGCCTCGGCACGTTCCGCCCCGTTAACGTCGATAACATCGAGGATCACGAGATGCACAAGGAATACTACTGCATCCCTGACGAGACGGCTAAGCTCATCATGGACACGAAGAAAGCCGGTCACCGCGTCATCGCCGTCGGCACGACGAGCATCCGCACGCTCGAGTCTGCCGCCACCGCCAAGAACGAGATCGCCGGCAAGAGCGGCTGGACGGGCATCTTCATTTACCCGGGCTACGACTTCAAGATTGTCGACGCCCTGATCACGAATTTCCACCTGCCGAAGTCCACGCTCATCATGCTCATCAGCGCCTTCGCCGGCCGCAAGTTCGTCCTGCAGGCCTACAAGACCGCCGTCGAGATGAAGTACCGGTTTTTCTCGTTTGGCGATGCCATGCTGATCGAGCGCAAACAGCCGGATGAAGAGCGCGACCAGGAAGTTGCCGAGCTCGAAGAACTCGACCGCCAGCGCGAAGCGGCAGCCAACAAGAAAATAGAATGAGCAAATCCAGAAAATCTTACCCCTGGAGCCACGCAAATGAGTGGCTCTATTTTTTTGATTTGAAAAATCTATGTACAATTGTATATTTATTATTAAAAAATAGGATTTATATATTAACATACGGTTAAGTTTTTGCTATAATAACGTTAGTGTAAGTTTGAGGGGAAAAATTCAAGTGCAACTTGAACCAAATTAACCAAGAAGTTTTTTAAATGACACACATTTAACCAAAAATAGCAAAACAACACGGATAAACAGAATTCTCTGAATATAAAAGATGGGTATGTTTTGGTTTATTTGGGTCGTCATGGTGATGTGGGGCTCTAAGGATCGGCAACCCGCACATTTACCATGGCGTAATGGTACGTCGTGCCGCAGTCCCGCAAGGGATGGTTATATGTTTGTTTCTTTCTTGCTTGATGATTCAGCTGCCTTGTGTGATAACCCCTTGCAAGCATGAGAAATGAGTCGGAGAGAAAGAGGGAACATCTATGACTGGAATGGAAAAGAAAATCATCTATGCGATGACTTCGATGACGGTATTGGGCGGATTCCTGCCTGCCACGGCAGAGATGTCCGAAACTCGTGTGGTGACAGCAGATACGGCACTGGCTGACGGAACCAAAACCGAGGTAATCTCGAATACGGGCACGGACGATGTCATTGGGATTCAGGTATCGAATGGAGCCACCTTGCGTCTGGGGAATAACACGCAGACTACAGTAACGCGCTCCTTTAAAAATCTGCCTGCCGATAAAGTTAAGAGCATCATTGGCCTTACTGTTCAAGGCTCGGGCAGTAAGGTGCAGGGAGGAACGGGAACTACGGTCCAGGTAACGCAGAATGATGGTGATGTGAATGGTGATGTGTATGATGCTTCCAATGAAGTTGCGGGTATAAGAGCCCAGGAAGGTACGACCTTGAAACTGGATGATCATGCGAATATCGCGGCAACGATCAAGACGAAACTGCCTGAAGGGAGCGACAGCAATCAAACTACAATGCACAGCTATGGCCTTGAAAATACATCTGCTGCCATGGAACTTGGGGCAAACGCCGTGATCAATAGTTCCGGATATGTTTCCACAGGCATTTTGACGAAAGGGCAGAATGGTGTAACAACTCTGGGGGACGCAGCTCAGGTTACGACCGTTTCCGGCTATGGTCACGCAGGTATCGGGGTTGATGCGGAAGATAACGGGAAGAATATCCTGGGGCAGAATTCGGTTATTCTATCGCATGGTGAATCGTCCCAAAGTACTAGCGGCCATCATTCCCCTGATAACACAGGTTTGCAAGCAAATCAGGGAGGGGAAAACTACTTGGGAGATGGGTCGCATATCCAGGTGATTAATCCCGATGGGCATGCGGCTGGTGTATCTACGGGACGCCAGGGCGTAAATACCTTGAGCAACAATCTGATGATTACGGCAGAGGCTCGGTTCACTGCGTTCGGTATTAGCACCGGCAGCCAGGGGAAAACGGTAGCGGGGAATGGTCTTATCGTTACGGCAAAAGGCGAAACGGGTACGACTCGTGCCATCTCGACGTCCGGCGTGACGGAGATTGGAGATGATGCTTCGCTGACGGCTCAAGCCGGCAATCATGATTTGATGGGCATTGAAACCCAAAGTGGAGGCACTACCATAGTGGGAAACCGTGCGACCATCACAGCGTCCAATACCGCCACCGGCGTGGGGATTTACACGACAGGCGGTACCACCCAAACCGGAAGCAATACATCTATTATCGTGAACAGTATAGAAGGCGCGGGAATTTACACCGATACTGATGGAGCCACCACCGTAGGAACCCATGGATCCATTACGGTGAATGGTACAGGAGGAATGGGCATTTATAGTGATAAAGGCGGAAGCACTGCTGTGGGTGACGATGTATCCATTGCGGTAACCGGGGAAAAAGTTGAAGATGACAATTGGGCCAGCAAAGGCATTTACAGCTTTGTTGATGGCACTGCTACCGTGGGGAACAACGCCTCCATTACGGTGAACGGCACTGAAGGAACAGGAATTGCCAGTGAAGGCGGCAGTACTACTGTAGGCGACAATGCTTCTGTTACGGTGAATGGAGAAAGTGGCGTAGGTATTTCCAGCACGGGAAATGGCACCACCACTGTAGGGAAGAACGCAACCATTACGGTAAATGGCACAGATGGAACAGGCATTGTCAGCAATAATGGCAGCACTGCCGTAGGCGATAATGCCTCCGTTTCGGCGGCCGGCAGCGGCGTTGAGAGCAAAGGGGCCGGCACGGTCACCTTTACGGGCGGCGCCAACATCATTGGTGGTCAGTATTCCCTGTTCAGCCAGGATGCGGACAGTCTCGTCGACCTGACGGCTGCGGACGGCCGGAAAACCATACAGGGCAATATGCTTGCCAGCGATGGCGGTACCATTAAGGCGGTGCTGGATACGGGAAATTCTTTCTTTACCGGTGCTTCTACGGTGGCAGATACAGACAGTACCATCAACCTGGATATGTCGAACGGGGCACAGTGGAACATGACGGGAGACAGCTCGGTCACGAATCTCACGCTGAACAGCGGGGCCGTGGTGAACATGACGGCTAATACGGCTTATCAGCAGTTGTCGGCGGAACATTTCAGCGGCAATGATGGTATTTTCTATATGAAGACGGATCTTGACAGCCAGACGGACGGGGACAAGGTGCATATCACCCAGGCGGATGCCGGCTCCACGGGTAAAATCCAGGTCTATGATGCCAGCTTGACCCGCGGCAAGGAAGTGACGGGTACGCGTCATTTGCTCTTGGTAACGGACGATAGCAAGCAGGCGTTTTTC
>CABJCJ010000051.1:0-527 GCA_902364065.1 Veillonellaceae bacterium SB90 | reverse complement strand
AACGGGGCACAGTGGAACATGACGGGAGACAGCTCGGTCACGAATCTCACGCTGAACAGCGGGGCCGTGGTGAACATGACGGCTAATACGGCTTATCAGCAGTTGTCGGCGGAACATTTCAGCGGCAATGATGGTATTTTCTATATGAAGACGGATCTTGACAGCCAGACGGACGGGGACAAGGTGCATATCACCCAGGCGGATGCCGGCTCCACGGGTAAAATCCAGGTCTATGATGCCAGCTTGACCCGCGGCAAGGAAGTGACGGGTACGCGTCATTTGCTCTTGGTAACGGACGATAGCAAGCAGGCGTTTTTCACGGGCGAGACGCTGAACCGCGGCGGCCTTTGGGATGTGACCCCGACCATCCAGAATGGTTCCTACGTCCGGGATACCATGGGCGTGGCAGATGCCAAGGACACGGAATGGTATCTGACCAAGCTGGAAAAAACGGTCAATGCGGACAGCCGTCCCTTGCTCTACAGTGGCGACGATGTATACGGCATGTACCGCCATACCCTGGATAC
>CABJCJ010000050.1 GCA_902364065.1 Veillonellaceae bacterium SB90 | reverse complement strand
GGGGCGATGAGCAAGCGGCTTAAAAGCTGTAAACTGCTGTATTTTATATATAAAATATTTTTTTCTATCAGGAGGGCTGCTTTATGTATTATACCGATCTGGATACTCCGTCCTTGCTTATTGATGAGCAGAAATTGCGCAAAAATCTAGCGGATATGCAGGCGTATGCCGATGAACATCATGTGAACTTACGTCCGCATACAAAAACGCATAAGATGCCGGCCATTGCGCAGATGCAGATGGAGCAGGGGGCTTGCGGCATTGCTGTGGCAAAAGTGGGGGAAGCGGAAGAAATGGCGAAGGCCGGCTTGCGCGATATCCTGATTGCCAACGAAATCGTGGGCGTGCTGAAATGGAAGCGTATTGCAGCACTGGCGAAAGCAGGATGCCAGATTTCTTTTGGAGTAGATGCGCCTTGTCAGGTGACCGGAGCAGAAGCTGTCTTTGCAGAAGCTGGTGTGACGGTTTCCGTTCAAATCGAGATAGAGGTCGGAGAAGAACGTTCTGGGATTATCGATGACAAGGATTTTCTGGCTCTGCTGGCCACCATCCGCTCTTGTCCGCATATTCGGTTTAAAGGGCTGTTTTCTCATGATGGCAATACGTATCGGGCAAAAGACCTGGACGAATGTAAGGCACTAGCGGCAAGCGCGCAGAAGCGGACGGTGCATTTTGCCGATCTGGCGCATGAACAGGGCATGGATTGCGAGGTCGTCAGCTACGGTGCGACGCCGACGTTCATGAATCATATTGATATCCTGCCCGGCATTACCGAACTTCGTCCTGGCACATATGTCTTGATGGATGCAGCGCAGGGACATGCGATCCAGGACTGGTCGCGTTGTGCGGCGACCGTGCTGGCTACCGTAATAAGCAAGCCGACGGCTGTACGCACCATCTTGGATGTTGGTGCCAAGGGGTTGACAAAGGAAACGCGCACGGAGGGAATCTGTTCCACGAAAGGCATGGGGATCCTGTATGAATACCCCGAGGTTTCCATTGATGCTTTGTTTGATGAACATGCCATCATCCTCAATCGTGATTTTCATGATCGTGTCGAGATTGGCGACAAGGTACGCATCATTCCCGTCCATATCTGTCCAGTCTGCAATCTATACGATGAAGCGGCCTTGCTTGATGGTGAGGAGGTCAAAGCAATCCTGCCCATTTCCTGCCGTGGAAAAATCCAGTAACCCCAAGCTGGCAGAATAAAGCAAGCGTGGATCATGGTAACGGAGGTCAATATCATGAAATTTATTGAAAAGCCTGAGGGTTCCAGGAATAAAGGTCATTATTCTCCTGGTGTCATCATGAACAACATCTTATATGTGTCCGGGCAACTGCCGCTTGAGCCGGCAACAGGGCGTGTGGTGGCAGGAGACGTGCAGGCCCAGACAAAATGTGCCTTGCAGCATGTGGAAGCCGTATTGGAACGCGCCGGATGCAGTAAAGAAGATGTAGGTCTTTGCCGGATTTATCTGGCAGATATATCACTGTGGGACCAGGTCAACGCTGTCTATGCGGATTTCTTTGGCTCGCATATGCCGGCCCGCGTCGTGGTTCCTACCCGCACGCTCCATTTTGGTGCGCTTGTCGAGATTGAAGCCATGGCGGAACTACCTGATGAAAATCGTTGAGGAGGGTTAGTGATGAAATTCGTTTGTACGGTCTGCGGACACGAAGAAGACACGGATACTCGTAAACCCAAATGTGATTGTGGCGGACTTTGGGAACTATCCTACACACCACCTAAATTTTCTTTGGCGGAGGTTGACCGGGATACCTGGAGCATATTCCGTTATCGGAAGTTCATGGCCATGGCAGATGATACCTGGCGGGACATTACTTTAGGAGAGGGCATGACGCCGATTATACCGTTCCGGGATGGTGTTTGGCTCAAGATGGACTACTTCATGCCGACGCTTTCCTTCAAGGATCGCGGTGCTGCGGTACTGATTGCCCATGCCAAATCCATCGGCGTCAAGCGCGTGATTCAGGATAGCAGTGGCAATGCGGGCAATAGCGTAGCCGCTTACTGTGGGAGAGCCGGCATTGCCTGTGATATTTTTGTGCCGGAAGGGACATCAGATAAAAAAATCCGTATGATTGAGGCACATGGGGCAACGGCACATATCATTCCAGGAAATCGCGATCACTGTGCAGATGTTTGCCGCACAACAGCGCGCGAGGAACACCTTTATTATGCGAATCATGTATATAACCCGTTTTTTTATGAAGGAACCAAGACATATATCTACGAAACATACGAGCAGCTGCATCGCATCCCGGAACACATCTTCATCCCGGTCGGAAACGGCACGTTATTCCTGGGGATAGTAAAAGGACTGGAGCATCTGCTGGAAAGCGGAATCATTGAGCATATGCCGCAGCTTTACCTCGTGCAGAGCGAGCGTTGTCAGCCGCTGCTCAAGGCCATGGAACGGCACGACGTGCAGATCCGCCCGGAACAGCAGGCTGCTACCATGGCGGAAGGCATTGCCATTGGCCTGCCCATGCGCAGTGCCGAGATTCTGTCGTATGTGTATCGCTATGGTGTCAAGGGGGTGGCGATTCCCGAAGAGAATATCCTGGGGGCTCGCAGCATGCTGGCCAGACAGGGAATTTACTGTGAACACACGACGGCTGCCGTTTACGCGGGGTATGAAGCGTATTGCCGGGCGCATGGGCATGTTTCGGATGTGCTGATTTCCATGTGCGGCGCCGGGCTAAAATCGGATCACGGCTGAGGGAAATAGGAGGGCGTTTACCGCTTCTTGTGCAGTTTTATCTGCTCCATGTCGTGGTAGAAGCCCTTGATGGTATCTTCAATCACTTCCTGGAAATCGTCATCGTTGAATTCGACGAAATCGTGGCGGCCGGCGAAGACGCGCTGGAGTTTGGCCCGGTAATTCATGACATAGCGGCAGTTCTCGCCGCCGCGCTTGAGTGCAGTGTTGCAGTCGGCAATGGCCTTGCGTGTGGAGCCGCGGAAGCCTTTGGCGATGGAACGCACGTAATAGGCAGGCCAGTAACGGCCGTTCAGGTGCAAGGCCTGGTCGGCCAGGGCCTCGGCGCCGTAATAGTCCCGTGTGGAAAGAGTCTGCAAGGCCTCGATGGTGTAGTAAAGGGGGTCATTGGGGGCAATCTCCATGGCTTTATCCAGGTCGCGCTGGAACTGCGCGGAGCCGTTGTACAGGTCGAGCAGCGCCATGCGTCCGTAGATATCGGCCGGAACAATGCCGTTGCGCTGATTGGCAAAATCGGCGAATTCCTTGTGAATCACGGCGGCATACTGCGGATTCTGGCGGAATTTCTGCAATTCCTCGTTCACGAGGAGCGACGCATAGGGATCGCTGCCGGATTCCTGCATTTTCCGATTCAGGTTATCGCGGTTCTTTCCCTTTTCCTGTGCCAGCTGCGTCTGGAGGTCCTTAATCTTGTCATTGGCGTCGATGCGCTTCTGGAAATCCGCATCGTCAATGGTGGCCTCAATCGACGCATGGATGACGAGCGTGTTGTTGCGGTAATCCTGCGTGTACTGGCAGTTCTTGACCTGCATGGTCTGGATGCTGATGACTTCCACCTGATCATCCGTCAGCTTCATATTCCTGGTTTTTGAGTAAGAGCGCACGTAAACACCGGCCTGTTCCGCAGCGTTGCGCATGGCGTCCTTGCGGGCATTTTCCTTGGCTGCGGCGATGCTGTCATTTTCGCCCATCTGGTAGATACCCGTCGCCTGTATGGTCTGCGTCCTGGCCAGAGCCATGGGGGAACTGAGCAGCAGGCTGCAGCAGAGCAGCACGCCGCATTTTATCTTCGATAGCATGAGGAGACACTTCCTTATCAAAATATACGTCCATTATATCATACATCCATTCGGCAACAGCAGGGATGATGGATTTTATAAGCCGTAAGCTGCGAATCTGTGTTAAAATACAGGTATGAAAAAGATGTTGGAGGTGTTTTTATGGACAAATTGTATTTCACCATTACGGGAACGAAATATCGCTTTGGCACTGCGTTCATGAAGCCGGAGATGAAAGTCACATTGAAAAAAGAACCCGACAACGAATACGATCCAGAAGCCATCTGCGTAAGCATGGAGGGATTGGGCAAGGTCGGTTATGTTGCTAATAGTCCCCATACGATACAAGGGAAAAGCCTGAGTGCCGGCAGACTGTACGATAAAATTGGCGATGAGGCAAACGGAACCATCCTGTACGTGCTGCCAGAAGGCGTTCTGTGTGCAGTCGATGAAGCGTCCATTCTGCATAGGGAAGAGCTCGGTCGGGATTGACCTTTTCCGATGAATGAACAACAAATTATGGTAGTATGATTGTAGGCATTACTGCTTTCAACATCTAGATAAAGAATAATCAGAAGAATGTTTATATTTTGATTTAATTCCCTCCAATAACTATCGTATAATAATAGTTATTGGAGGGAATATTATGATACAGACAATAGAGGCTTTGTTATTCCAATAGGGGCCATTTTATGTGCCGTTTGCTTCGGCGCTTTCTGCGTATGGTATGATCCCAGAAGGTGTCTATGACCGTACTTCTACCACGCAGCATCGGATGTTCTACGGCTGGCCGGGACCGGAGTACTGGCAGACGGCAGATTGAGAAGGGCAAATATAAAAAGCGGCTGGTATGTCGTCTTGGAACCGACCATTTTATTTTATGAACGGAGTATCATGATAAATGGCAATGAAATTACAGGAGTTCTTATTAAAGGAGTGATGATGAACATTATGTTTCGGGAAGCAATGATCAAATTTCTCATAGTCTTGCTGTTGCCGGCTGGCCTCTTTTGCGTTATCAAAATGTGCCGTAAAACCCCGTCTCTTCAGGGCTGGGGATATAAGGCGCGTCCGCCGAATTTACGTAAGTAATTGAAGGCGGACAGTTGCTTCAAGTGTTGTATTAGTTAGATATATGTAGTATAATACAAGTATGAACAGAGTATATCATTCAAACCACAATATCGTGTATTCCTGTAAGTATCACATCGTATTCTGCTCCAAATATCGTCGAAAAGTGCTCGTGAATGGCGTGGACGTGAGATTGAAGGAGCTCATACATTCCATTGCTGACGAAAATAACTTTGACGTCATCGAAATGGAAATCATGCCAGACCATGTGCACCTGCTGCTTGAGGTTGATCCACAATTTGGTATCCACAAAGCGGTAAAGACAATCAAGGGCAAAACATCAAGGATACTTCGGCAAGAATTTCATTGGCTGACAACAAAACTGCCAACACTTTGGACAAATTCGTATTTCTGCTCGACGGTTGGCGGTGCGCCGCTTGAGATTGTCAAGCAGTATATCGAGAGCCAGAAAACATCGTAAAGGAAGTGAATGCATGGAAACGCACACACTCGGCTATAAGTTCCGCATCTATCCGAGCAAGACGCAGGAAAACCTCATCAACCGTACACTTGGTTGTGTCCGCTTCGTGTTCAACCACTTTCTGGCAGTCAGGCGCGACGAATGGAAGGTGAACCGCAATCCGCTGACCTACGTCAAGACGAGCAGGTTGCTCACCGACCTGAAGAAACGTGAGGAAACCGCGTGGCTTTCTGAGGTTGACAGCATGGCGTTGCAGGAAGCCTTGCGTGATCTTGACCATGCCTATGAGAATTTCTTTGCGAAGCGGGCAAGATACCCACGCTTCAAATCAAAGCGCAGCCACAGCCAGTCTTACCGGACGCGCAACCAGAGTGGCGGCATCCGTATCGAAGGCAATCGGATCAAGCTGCCGAAGGTCGGCTTTGTGAAAATCAAGCAGAGTCGGGAGTTCGGGGGCAGGATCCTGAATGCCACGGTCCGTCGTGCGGCGTCAGGGAAATACTTCATTTCCCTTTGCGTTGAAACGGAAAAAGAATCCTTGCTCCGTCCGAACGGTGGTAAGCAGATTGGTATCGACGTAGGGTTAAGGGCATTCTGCTCGGACAGCGACGGCAACGTGACGCAATCCCCACGCCCGCTGAAGAAGCTCCAACGCAAGCTCTGCCGAGAGCAACGCCGCCTTTCCCGCAAATTGCCGAAGTCCATGAACCGAGATAAGGCGCGTGTTCGCGTTGCTCGTGTGCATGAACGCATCGCAAACATCCGCAGGGACTTCCTGCACAAGTTGTC
>CABJCJ010000049.1 GCA_902364065.1 Veillonellaceae bacterium SB90 | reverse complement strand
AAACGGAGCATTCAAGAGATTAATGAAGATTATATAGGGAGGATTAATTATGGCAAAGTCAAGTGCGAAGGGCTTAGCAACAGTATTATCTTTTGAGAAAAAAATCGTTCTCTCAGATGGTTTGATGTATGGGACGACCTGGGATGATCGTCAGGGTAAAGCGACCTCCCTTCCTCTGCGCGAGAAATCCGTCCGGGGTACGATTTCCAACCGCTTGAAGGCAGCTGTGGCCAATGACCCTGCAAAGCTCAATGCAGAAGTAGAGAAACCTAATCTGCAGACTGTTGATGCGGCATCGTTGTCAATGAATCAGGATACGCTGAAGGTCACGTTTACGATGAAAATCCTGCCGGGAGCAGCTATTCCCGCAGCTTGTAATGTTGCGAAACATAAAGCAAAAATCCTGGAGATGGGACATCGCTATGCGGAGCAGTATGGTTTTTGTGAGTTAGCTAAACGGTATGCGCTGAATCTTGCGAATGCGCGTTTCCTCTGGCGGAATCGCGTCGGTGCAGAAGACCTGGAAGTACAGGTAAAAGCTGCCGATAAGCAGTGGCTGTTCCATTCGTACGATTATTCTCTGCAGGACTTTGACAACAGTGATGCAACGGTCGAAACATTAGCTGAACAGATTGAATCGGCATTGGCTGGCAAGATTCCGTACCTGCTGTTGGAAATTACGGCTTTTGCCAAGATTGGCAAGGGACAGGAAGTTTATCCAAGTGAAGAACTTATCCTTGACAAAGGGAAAGGCAAGAAGAGCAAAGTCTTGTATGAAGTGAACAGCACGGCGGCAATGCATTCTCAGAAACTCGGCAATGCGATTCGCACGATTGATACCTGGTATAACGCATATGAAACGGAGGATGGTGTGGGCCCGATTTCTGTAGAACCATATGGTACTGTGACGAATCTTGGCAAAGCGTTCCGCAATCCCAAAGATAAATGCGATTTTTATACGCTATTTGATAAATATTCACTAGGTGCTGATTTTGATAGCCCGGAAGCTGCACATTACGTAATGGCTATGCTGATTCGTGGCGGAGTATTTGGTGCAAGCGGAAAGGAATGATTGGCATGTGGTTCTTCCAAGATGTTATATTGCAGCCGACAGAAGACATATCCGCTTCTTTCCTTTGGTCTAAAGTCTACCGTCAGATTCATTTGGCATTAGTCAACAGCAAGGATGAACAGGGGATTATCCGATGTGGAGTAGCTTTTCCCAAGTATTCCGATGAGCATCCGACACTCGGCCATCAACTTCGTTTGCTTGCTCCAGAAGAATCCGATTTGCAGCATTTGAATCTGACTGAGGCATTGAAGCGCTTTACACCAGATTATGTGAAAATCAAGACCATCCGTCCAGTCCCCGTCAGGGCCTGCAAAGGCTTCGTGACGTACAGCCGCTATCAGCCAGAGGCCACAGCGATGCGAAAAGCTAGACGCTATGCAAAACGGCATGATATGTCGATAGAAGAAGCCCAAAAGCTTTTCCCGGCACTTACTCATAAGGTTCAATATCCGTATATCCAATTGGAGAGTATGACCAACCATCATCGTTTTAGCCTGTTCATCCAAAAAAAAGAAGCAGTTGAGCAGCCCTTCAAGGGATTTTCTGCATATGGGTTCAGTACTGAAACATCGGTCCCTGACTTTTGACCCAAAATTTTTCCGTTGCTGGCAGGCCTTGTGAAGCAAGGGCTTTGACAAGAACCTAAAACTTTGGTTAAATAAGGGTAAATAACTGCGAGCTTAGGCAGAATAAGGATATTCACGCAGGAGATTACTGTTAACTGCCGCATAGGCAGCTTAGAAATATATGCTTTATAAATCCAATACCCGCGCCGTGTTAACTGCCGCATAGGCAGCTTAGAAAAGTTGGCTTTCCCGCGCAGGACGTCGCCGCCTGTTAACTGCCGCATAGGCAGCTTAGAAATTGAGCAGACGACCGAGGAGCGCATCGAAGAGGTTAACTGCCGCATAGGCAGCTTAGAAACACATGCTGCCGTTCATCCTCGCCCATGAGATGTTAACTGCCGCATAGGCAGCTTAGAAATCTGTAAATAGCTTGTCCATATTCCGCAATGTGTTAACTGCCGCATAGGCAGCTTAGAAAATCCAGCTGACGGAAAACTATGGCCGCCTGTCGTTAACTGCCGCATAGGCAGCTTAGAAAATGAGCATCACGACCTTTTCACCATTTGACCTGTTAACTGCCGCATAGGCAGCTTAGAAAAATACATGGACTGGCAGTCCTGGCCGAAGGGAGTTAACTGCCGCATAGGCAGCTTAGAAAATACTCATACTGTGTTGCTCTCTGTACTCTCGGTTAACTGCCGCATAGGCAGCTTAGAAAAGATTCCAAAGGTATCCGCATTTCTCTTCTGCGTTAACTGCCGCATAGGCAGCTTAGAAATAATAGTTTGACTATTCCGTTTAGGTATATTGGTTAACTGCCGCATAGGCAGCTTAGAAATTCTGCAACTGCTTTGCCTGTGCTGTCAGTTCGTTAACTGCCGCATAGGCAGCTTAGAAAAGCGATCAATGTAACGCCGACAGGGACAGATCGTTAACTGCCGCATAGGCAGCTTAGAAATTCTTTAAGTGGGTTTAATATCCGTTATCGTAGTTAACTGCCGCATAGGCAGCTTAGAAAGCCACTATTCACTGACATGTTTCCCCATTGTAGTTAACTGCCGCATAGGCAGCTTAGAAATGCCGTGACTGCGCCCGAGATCAGCGAGGTCAGTTAACTGCCGCATAGGCAGCTTAGAAATTCATCGCATATTTCGCGATCATGACGGCCAGGTTAACTGCCGCATAGGCAGCTTAGAAAAGCAAGGCCGGTAGCGACGACCGTGATACCTTGTTAACTGCCGCATAGGCAGCTTAGAAAGATACCTGCACTCACGCGGTATCCCTTGCAATGTTAACTGCCGCATAGGCAGCTTAGAAAATACGCCACATGAGTGCCGTCATACGCTTGCAGTTAACTGCCGCATAGGCAGCTTAGAAAGTTCTCGCGGATTCGGAATTTCCCGCCTTTGTGTTAACTGCCGCATAGGCAGCTTAGAAAGGCTGCTGAAAGAAGGGCTTGAGTCTGTATCTGGTTAACTGCCGCATAGGCAGCTTAGAAAGAATTTGCCGCCCTCGCGCGGCGGCACCATTTGTTAACTGCCGCATAGGCAGCTTAGAAATCGAGGTTACACTCGAGTTTCCGGCCGGCTTAGTTAACTGCCGCATAGGCAGCTTAGAAAGGCGACTCGTATAAAGTCAAGCTGCAGGACAGGTTAACTGCCGCATAGGCAGCTTAGAAACATGGATTTGAGCGTATGGTCATTGAGCGGGATGTTAACTGCCGCATAGGCAGCTTAGAAAGGACCATAGCCGCCGCAATAGAGCAGATTGAGGTTAACTGCCGCATAGGCAGCTTAGAAATCTGTGAGCTGCTCGAGCGTCTCCTTGAGGCGGTTAACTGCCGCATAGGCAGCTTAGAAATGCAGTCAAATTCGCTGAATGGCGAGGATGAGGTTAACTGCCGCATAGGCAGCTTAGAAATTGTAGACGGTGCCGTCCGCCTCACGATATTGGGTTAACTGCCGCATAGGCAGCTTAGAAAGCGGGTGCGGGGCTCACCCATAGCCTCGGACAGTTAACTGCCGCATAGGCAGCTTAGAAAGGCTGCTTGGCTGAGATGTACATTGCATCCCCGTTAACTGCCGCATAGGCAGCTTAGAAAGCCCGCCTCGACGAGCTGCATGATTTTCTTAAGTTAACTGCCGCATAGGCAGCTTAGAAAAATGTCTGGACGACGCGCATTGCGGCCAGTGCGTTAACTGCCGCATAGGCAGCTTAGAAATATGAGCATGGTTACCGTTTCGGTGATTATGAGTTAACTGCCGCATAGGCAGCTTAGAAAAGAAAACCGAAGAATAAGCAAAGAAGAAAGCCGTTAACTGCCGCATAGGCAGCTTAGAAATCTTTGCCAATGACTGGGAGGTGGTGCCGTGAGTTAACTGCCGCATAGGCAGCTTAGAAATCTTTGCCAATGACTGGGAGGTGGTGCCGTGAGTTAACTGCCGCATAGGCAGCTTAGAAATCTTTGCCAATGACTGGGAGGTGGTGCCGTGAGTTAACTGCCGCATAGGCAGCTTAGAAATCGGGCGTACAGCAATCGAATGAAGAAAGGATGTTAACTGCCGCATAGGCAGCTTAGAAAAATTGACCCGGTAGTAAACGTGGTTGTCAATCGTTAACTGCCGCATAGGCAGCTTAGAAAATACTGTTATACCTTCTTCGCCGTCACTGTTAGTTAACTGCCGCATAGGCAGCTTAGAAAGAGAGCCGCGCGCCGATACCGAGCATGATCTTGTTAACTGCCGCATAGGCAGCTTAGAAAGTCTGGATTTCCTGCATCTTTTTTGCATTTTCGTTAACTGCCGCATAGGCAGCTTAGAAAAGAAAGCGTGAGGAGCATGGTATTAGGGGATGGTTAACTGCCGCATAGGCAGCTTAGAAAAAAAGTGCCTTTTACATTAGGCAATTCCCCGAGTTAACTGCCGCATAGGCAGCTTAGAAAGCAAAAGCGTCATAGAGTACGTGCCATTGCAGGTTAACTGCCGCATAGGCAGCTTAGAAAGAAATCTCTACTTCTTCGATTCGGCCTACATTGTTAACTGCCGCATAGGCAGCTTAGAAAAAATGCCGAGTTCCGGCGTCTCACCGCGCAAGGTTAACTGCCGCATAGGCAGCTTAGAAATGCTTATTCTATTTTCAGAGAAAGGAAAAAGAGTTAACTGCCGCATAGGCAGCTTAGAAAAATGGCCGACAGAAGGGTGTTGAACGCCCCGCGTTAACTGCCGCATAGGCAGCTTAGAAACGTCCCCGTTGATGTTGATCCACGTCGGATGGAGTTAACTGCCGCATAGGCAGCTTAGAAAAATGCGGACGGCTGCGCGACCGTTAATGAATAGTTAACTGCCGCATAGGCAGCTTAGAAAACCCTGCACGGCTTTCTGCAAAGCAGATACTTGTTAACTGCCGCATAGGCAGCTTAGAAATTTCGCTCGATGTCTTTATCGTCGCTGTACGAGTTAACTGCCGCATAGGCAGCTTAGAAATTTGCTGGCATGTACTGTTCTTCGGTTTTCTCGGTTAACTGCCGCATAGGCAGCTTAGAAATGCTTGCAAAGCGCAAAGCCGCCCGCGACAAAGTTAACTGCCGCATAGGCAGCTTAGAAAGTCGTATGGCTGCCGCTCTTGCCGCAACTCTGGTTAACTGCCGCATAGGCAGCTTAGAAATTGTCGCATTGCTGCATAGTCATACCATACTTGTTAACTGCCGCATAGGCAGCTTAGAAAATAGAGCACAGTCTACTTTCCCTGCTTTCAGAGTTAACTGCCGCATAGGCAGCTTAGAAATGTGGCTTTTCCGATTGCATTTACCAGTAAAAAGTTAACTGCCGCATAGGCAGCTTAGAAAACGAGCGCAGCGACAACGCGGATGGCACGTGGGTTAACTGCCGCATAGGCAGCTTAGAAATTGAAGTGGGGCAGGCTTTTCTTGCTCAACTCGTTAACTGCCGCATAGGCAGCTTAGAAAAATTTAAGTTTAACGAACCGTTGTCGCCGCTAGTTAACTGCCGCATAGGCAGCTTAGAAATCCCTTTTGATCCCGAATGTAAAATCGGGAAAGTTAACTGCCGCATAGGCAGCTTAGAAAAACTGAACCGAAACACGCTTAACAATCGTCTTGTTAACTGCCGCATAGGCAGCTTAGAAAAGCAGACTGCTTGCCGAACGAGTCCGACCGCATGTTAACTGCCGCATAGGCAGCTTAGAAAGTCGCCTGACTCTCAGCTTGGATGACTGCGGCGTTAACTGCCGCATAGGCAGCTTAGAAAATCGATACCAAGATCTCGGTCGAGCGGGATCTGTTAACTGCCGCATAGGCAGCTTAGAAAAGACGGGTGATTGTGAAACACAAAGCACCCATGTTAACTGCCGCATAGGCAGCTTAGAAAGGCTTGAAAGATGCGTCGAAGGAAGTCGAGGAGTTAACTGCCGCATAGGCAGCTTAGAAATTTTTGTCTCTATAATGGTAGGAAACTTGCAGGTTAACTGCCGCATAGGCAGCTTAGAAAGTTTTACCGGCACGATCACAGGCGATCACATCGTTAACTGCCGCATAGGCAGCTTAGAAAGCTCCGGTCGGATCTGTGATACGCGCCTCGAAGTTAACTGCCGCATAGGCAGCTTAGAAACGACCGGCTGGGATCTTGTCGGGGCTGCACAGGTTAACTGCCGCATAGGCAGCTTAGAAATTATATATCAATAACTCAAACTTCGCACACCTGAATCCCTCATAAGATAAGGC
>CABJCJ010000048.1:7011-8141 GCA_902364065.1 Veillonellaceae bacterium SB90 | reverse complement strand
ATGCTGAAGAATGCCGTGCTGGAGGCGCTGACGGCAGCCGGCGCCGTCACGGTGGACTGCGGTCTGGCTTCGACGCCTTCGATGTTCATGTCCATTGTTTTCCCGGAGACGAAGATGGATGGCTCCATCATGATCACGGCCAGCCATCTGCCGTTCAACCGCAACGGACTGAAGTTCTTCACGAAGGACGGCGGCGTCGAGCATGAGGATATCATCGCAATCCTCGAGGCGGCAGCCCGCTTCCCTGAGCAAAAGGGCGACCTGACGAAGGTGCAGAAATACAATCTCATTGACCGTTACTGCCATCATCTGCGCAAGAAGATCCGTGCAGCGCTCAACATGGGCGATACGCCGCTCAAGGGCATGCATATCGTCGTCGACGCCGGCAACGGCGCGGGCGGCTTCTTCGCGACGCAGGTTCTCGGCCGCCTCGGTGCCGACACGTCGGGCAGCGTCTTCCTCGAGCCGGACGGCCATTTCCCGAATCACATCCCGAATCCGGAGAACAAGCAGGCCATGGCCGCCATCCAGAAAGCGGTTCTCGATGCGCATGCAGATCTCGGCTTCATCTTCGATACGGATGTGGACCGCATGAGCGCCGTCCTCAAGAATGGCAAGGAAATCAGCCGCAATGCCCTGATCGCCATGATGGCCGCCATCCTCGCACCGGATTATCCGGGCAGCACGATCATCACGGATTCCGTGACGAGCGATGAGCTGACGGAATTCCTGCAGGATGAGCTCGGACTCAAGCATCTGCGCTACAAACGCGGCTACAAGAATGTCATCGACGAGTGCATCCGCCAGAACAAGGCTGGTGTCGTTTCGCCGCTGGCCATCGAGACGAGCGGCCACGGCGCACTTTCCGAGAACTATTACCTCGACGATGGCGCTTACCTGGCCGTCAAGCTCCTGATTGCGGCGACGAAGGCCAAGGCACAGGGCCGTGACCTCGGTGCACTCATCAAGAAGCTCGGCGAGCCGGTCGAGAGCAAGGAGTACCGCATGAAGATCATGGGCGAGGAGGACTTCCGCGCCTATGGCCAGGGCGTGCTCGATACCTTTGAGCAGCGCGCGGAAAAAGCAGGCATCCGCATCGCCAAGCCGTCGTATGAAGGCGTGCGCCTCGT
>CABJCJ010000048.1:0-7001 GCA_902364065.1 Veillonellaceae bacterium SB90 | reverse complement strand
ATGAAGGCGTGCGCCTCGTGTTCCCGAACGGCTGGGCACTCCTGCGCATGTCGCTGCATGACCCGCAGATGCCGCTCAACGTCGAGAGCCGCAAGCGCGGCGGCGTGGCCGAGATCGTCAAAGAGGTGGAAAAACTCCTCGCCGGCTTTACGAGCCTCGATACGAGCGTGCTCTGCAGCTGATAGTCTGTGGCATGGTATGGACTCGACAAAATAATCGATTCCACAAAGAAAGGATATCCTTCCCGGGATGTCCTTTCTTTTTATGTTTATACCATCTATACGAGTTGTTTTTTGCAATAACGATAATAAACAACAAAATAAAATTATAAAGCGTAAATATAAGCAATAAAAACTAGACAACTATAATCTTATATGATAATATAAGATTGAAAACGATAACAAAGCATTGCGAAAGCGTGCGGAAAAGAATAAGATATGATAGTCGTTTCATGAAGGGGTGGGTTAAATGCAGTCAGATTTTAAACCGGTTATGGCAATTACAATGGGTGATCCAGCCGGTATCGGACCGGAAATTGTTGTTGGTACGATGCTGAGTCAGGAAATCGCAGATTGCTGCAAGCCTTTTGTTATTGGCAGTGCGTATATTCTTCAGCGTGCGGCGGATGTCCTGAAGAAAGATATTAAAATCAATAAGATATCTGATCCGGCAGAAGCCAAATATGAGCTCGGCACAATCGATATCCTGGAAACGGGACCGTATGATGATGCTTCTATCGAATGGGGCAAGGTACAGAAGCTGGCTGGTCAGATGGCTATCGATTGGATTATGAAATCGATTGAACTGGGTATGGCCGGCAAGGTAGATGCCGTTTCGACGTCGCCAATCAACAAGCAGGCGATTAAGCTGATCGGTGTGAAAGAGCCGGGACATACGGAAATTTATCAGCATGCCACGCATTCGCCGTATGCACTGACGATGTTCTCCTGCCATAAGCTCAGAGTATTCTTTGTCAGCCGCCACTTGTCACTGATTGATGCTGTACATTTTGCAACGAAGGATGTTGTGCTTGATTTCATCCGGAATATCAATAAAGAACTGAAAGGTGTTGGCATTGAGCGTCCGGTTATCGCGGTAGCTGGTATCAATCCGCATAATGGCGACAATGGCCTGTTCGGACGTGAGGAGATTGATGAGATTATTCCGGCCGTTAAAGCTGCACAGGCTGAGGGTATTGATGCGGTTGGTCCTATCCCTGCAGATTCCATCTTCAACATTGGCAAATCCGGCAAGTTCAACGCCATTCTCTCGATGTATCACGATCAGGGGCATATCGCCTGCAAGACGCTGGACTTTGAGAAGGCTGTAACGATTACCTGGGGCCTGCCCTTCATTCGTGGCTCGGTGGATCATGGTACGGCTTTCGATATTGCCGGCAAAGGCATTGCCAATTGCGTCAGCCTGATTGAATCGACAAAAGTTTGTGCGGAATATGCCGTTCTCAAACACGAACGGAGCAATAAGAAGTAATGGAATAAGTTGTTTGCTGTTTTATGCATGTGTATGGAAAAGGGGGACATGACATGCCACTTATTGGTGTAGTTGCAGATGATTTGACTGGTGCAACAACGACCGGCGTGCTGCTGGCACGTTCGGGAGCGAAGACGGTTGCGTATTTCTCTGCAGAAGCAGCTCTTCGTGAAGAACGGGACCTGAAGCTGGATGCTATCGTCATCAGTACGAACAGTCGCGCTCTGCCGAAAGGCAAAGCTCAGGGCTTTGTACATGATGCGACTGTTGCCATGAAGAAGATGGGGGTTCGCTACTTTACGAAGCGCATTGATACGACGCTGCGCGGCGGCATCGGCTTTGAGATTGACTCCATGCTGGATGAAATCGGTGAGGATTCCGTTGCGGTAGTCGTACCGGCCATGCCGCAGTCGCGGCGCATTGTCGTAGGCGGTTACTCCGTTATTGACGGTACGGCTCTGATTCGCACGCCGGTTGCTCAGGATGTACGGACGCCGGTTACGGAAAATTATGTACCGCGTCTTTTAGCAGCGCAAACTGCACATCGTGTCGGTCTGGTAGAATTGGAAGATGTGCTGAATGGCGAAAAAGCGATTCTCACGGCACTGGACAAGAAGAGAAAAGAAGGATGCCGCGTTATTGTCGTCGATGCAATCAGCATTGATGATGTAACGGAGATTGCTAAAGCTTGTGTTGCACTCGGTTGGAATGTCCTGGCTGTTGATCCGGGTCCCTTTACTTCGAAACTTGCTTATGTAAGAGGTCTTATCCAAGAAGAGAAGCCCAATATCCCAGCTGGTCCTCCTGTTGAAAATCGTACGGTGTTGATTGCTGCCGGCAGTGCCACGTCGGTGACGAAGAAACAGATGGAAGTTCTGACGAGTGATGAACGCAACGTGAGGATTCCTGTTGATCCGAAACTTCTCATCGAAGGCGGTCGCACAGCGGTGGATGAGGTCAATCGTGCTGTTGATGCAGCCTGCATCCTGCTGGAACAGTATGAACAGCCTCGTTCCATCTTGTTTGAAACGGCGTTGCATGGCATCCTGCTGAATCTCGATGAGGAAGACAGGAAATACGGTTATGAGCAGGGGACGGCAGCCAATCAGATCAATGCTGGTCTGGGCATGATTATTTCCCGTATCATGGCAAGAGTTTCACGGGATAAGATTGCTGGTATCTATGCGACCGGCGGCGATACGATGGTCAACGTTTGCGCCATGCTCGGCGTTGAATGTCTGGAGGTTTTGGATTATGTCATCCCACAGACGGATATCGGCCGTTTAATCGGCGAATATGGCGGCATGCCGATTGTCGGTAAAGGCGGCCTGACCGGTACGAATTCCTCGGCAATCGAAATCGTTGACCGTCTGATGCTCGAAGCATCTCGCAAAGCATAAGCAGTTGCTTATCGGAATCTGATGAAAACCGTGAAAAGTATTATTCATTACTAGGAGGCGTACAGTAATGGCAGAAGAAAAAAAGGATAAAGGCAGATTGAATATCCCTATTCTGCAAAAGATGTCAGATATGCCAGGCGGACTGGTTATCATCCCCTTGGTTATCGCCGTTGTGATTGCAACACTTTTCCCGCAGTTTTTCCAAATCGGTGGTTATGTAACAGCACTATTTTATAATGGTAATGCCTGCATGATGGGCTTCTTCCTCATCGTTTGCGGCTCTATGATCGATATCAAGCAGGTTGGTATGCCTCTTTACAAAGGCTGCATTATGACAGGTGTCAAATTCCTGCTCGGCGTGTTGATTGGCGTCTTGGTCGGCAAACTGTGCGGTCCAGAAGGCTTCCTGGGCATTGCGCCGTTCGTATTTATTGCGGCGATCACGAACTCCAATGGTTCGCTGTACATATCTCTTTCCTCTCAGTTTGGTAATGCGACCGATACGGGTGCTATTTCCATCCTGTCCTTGAATGATGGTCCGTTCTTCACGCTGGTGGCTCTCGGTGCAACCGGCTTGGCAAATATTCCGCTTGCTACCCTGGTAGCTGTATTGATTCCGCTCCTGATAGGCTTTGTCTGGGGCAACCTGGACCTCGATTTCCGTAAGACCTGCAAAGTTGCACAGCCGATTGTTACGTTCTTCATGACGATTTCCATCGGTGCCAAGACGGATCTTGCTACCATCCTTACGGCTGGTGCCAGCGGCCTTGTCCTCGGCCTCCTCAGCGCTGCTACGGCAGTTCTGTTCTTCTTCGTTATCAACCTTCTGCTGCCGCGCAAAGAGCGCAACGCCATGGGTGCTGCTATTGGTACGACGGCATTGAACTCCGCAATGACGCCGGCTGCTGTTGGTGAAGCTGATCCGACTTATCTGCCGGAAGTTGCTACGGCTACGGCACAGTGCGCGACGGCATCGATTATCACGCTGGCGCTCTGCCCGTTCATTACGGCAGCCTTTGATAAGTATATGATGAATCATCAGATGGGTATTTACGGTCCTGGCGGCTGGGCCCATGATAAAGCTGTACGTCTGGCAGCTGGAAAGTGAGAATTGATTATGCAGGAAGCAGCAGTTGAAAACAGGATTTCCTGCGCTGAGCGGGAAACGATAGATGTGACGCTCCGTGAGGAACTCGTATATGACTTCTTTCTTTATCATGCGTATTCAAAGCTGAGTGGTTTTTTGACGAATATTCTCGGCTTTGCCATCTTCATTCTGGGTGTTTACTCATATTGGATGGGATATTCCGATGGGAAAGGACTTGCCTTCTTTTTTGTCAGCTCTGTTATTTTCCTGGCAGCAACGCCCTTGCAGCTGAAGTGGAAAGCTCGCCGGGCAATGAAAGATGATATGTGGCGCCAGACCATGCATTGCACATTCGTGGATGGGGAAGGCGTACAGGTGGAACGCGGCGAGAACACGCGGCTTTATGCCTGGGAAGAGGTGGAGAGAGCTGCTGTTGCTCCCAAGACCATCATTCTTTACGTTGATGGTGGCGAGGCCTTGATTTTCCCGAAGGAGAGCTTCGGCACGAAATTTGGCAGCATCTATCAGATGATTGCCATCAATCTTGGCCGCAGCCGCAGTAAACGGGCTGAAAAGCAGAAGAAGCCAGATAAAAAAACTGCTGAACTTGCATAATCCAGTAATGAACGCAAACAAGAAAGGCTATGATATTATGAAGATTGCTATGGGATGCGATCCGAATGCAGAGGCATTCAAACAGGAAATGAAAGAGTTTGTAAAAGGACTTGGTCATGAAGTTGTTGATTTTGGCAGTGAAGATGTAGTCTATGCCCATGTAGCAACTAAAGTTGGCGAGGAAGTGGCAGCCGGCCACTTTGATCGCGGTATCCTGTTCTGTGGCACGGGGTTGGGCGTCATGCTGGCCGCCAATAAAGTAAAAGGCATTCGCGCTGCTAATATTACCAATATCTATTCCGCCAAGCGTGCCTGCCTGAGCAACGATTGCAATATCATCACGCTGGGCTGCCAGGTGACGGGCAATATGCTGGCTAAAGATCTGATTGAGGCCTATCTCTCCTGCGAGTATACGTATAACGAGCGTTCTGGCAAGAAAGTAGACGCGATTAACGAATACGATAATGCACGTTAAGGCAGGTGGCAGATATGGATAAAGTATATTTTGGGACCAATCTCAAGATGTATAAAAACATCCAGGATACTGTATCGTATCTGAATGAACTGACAGAACTGACCAAGGATTTGGACCGCAGCAAGATCGAGCTCTTTGTAATTCCTTCCTATACCTCCCTGCCGGATGCAGTAAAAATCGAAAACCGGTCGTTGGTGCGCCTGGGAGCCCAGAATATGGGATGGGAAGAGCAGGGTCAGTTTACGGGTGAAATCAGTCCGCTGATGTTGAATGAACTGGGGCTGGATATGGTCATGATCGGCCATTCGGAACGGCGTCATGTTTTCCGTGAAACGGACCAGGAAGAGAATAAAAAAGTGCTCTGTGCCATTCAGCATCATCTGGATGCCCTGCTGTGCATTGGCGAAACGGAAGAAGAAAAAGAATATGGCTTAAGTGATGAAGTGCTGCGTACACAGCTGATTGCCGGCTTCCACGGTATTACAAGCGCCATGGCAGAGCAACTGCTGGAGGGTGAGCCCAAAATTCGCGTGGCATATGAGCCAGTGTGGGCAATCGGTGTCAATGGCAAACCTGCCAGTGTCGAGTATGCAGAAGAAAAGCATCGTGTCATCAAAGCTTGCTTAGTAGATCTTTTTGGTGAACTTGGCAACCGTATCCCTGTCTTGTATGGTGGCAGCGTTAATCCTCAAAATGCGGAACCGCTCATTGCCCAGGACTCTATTGATGGACTTTTTGTCGGACGGAGTGCATGGAATGCAGGACCATTCAATACATTGATACGTTCCTGCCTGAAGCGTTTATCGACAGAAGGATAAATCCGGTAAAGAGGAAGGAACTCGCTGAATATGGCGATAGTCCTTCCTTTTTTGTTGTTTATCGTTTTTTGGCTTCCTTTTTCGGATAAGCTATTGTAGAATAATCAAGAAAGATAGATTTTCTGTGTGAATCTATATAACTTCCCGCTAAGATTGGAAAGGATACGTTATGTTTGCGATAAACCGTAGAGAAAAGATACAGCAGATTGTGATGGAAAAAGGATCTGTCAAGACAACGGAACTTTGCGATTTGCTCGGGGCATCGCCTTCGACTGTGCGGAATGACCTGAATTATATGGCGCGACAGGGGCTTATCCAGAAGGTTCATGGCGGTGCAGCCAGAATAGTTGAGCAAAAGAGTTCAAAATCAGAGGCTGTATTGATTCCTGATTATATCGAATCAAATCATTTTCGTTTTCAGCGCCGTGAAATGCAGCATAAGATGCAAAAGGAAGCAATTGCAAATGTTGCATTATCTTATATCCGTGATAATCAGTGCATACTGTTGGATGCCAGCTCCACAACTTTGACCTTAGCTAAAAAGTTATTGCCGTTCAATAAGCTTTTGGTAGTAACAAATGGTATCTATACAATGTTTCATCTTAAGGATGCACCTAATGTGGATACCGTTATCATTGGCGGGTTTGTCAGCAAAACATCCGGCTTTGTGGAAGGGGTAATCGGCGCAGATATTTTGAATCATCTCAATGTCGATATTGCATTTGTTTCAGCCAATGGCTTTACAGAGAAAGAAGGGCTGACAGACTTCGATATTTATGAAGTTGAATTGAAAAAATGCATGTTGGAACGATGCAAGCATATTGTAGCCATGCTGGATTCTTCCAAACTGGAGCGCGTATCGTCCTCTAGTTTTCTGCCAGCAGAAAAGATAGATGTTCTTCTGACAGATGATAAGATCGATGCTAGACTTTTGCGCAAATACCAGAAAAGTGGTATCAACGTCCGTATATGTCCCTGTAACGATGAAGAAAAAAGACATGAGTCCAATGAGTAATCGCAACAAATAAGAAAAGAGGCTTTTTTATGTGTATTTCGGAACGAGCTTTCTTGAAACTGGCCAATGGCAGCGATGTGCGCGGTGTTTCCATCGAGGG
>CABJCJ010000047.1 GCA_902364065.1 Veillonellaceae bacterium SB90 | reverse complement strand
AAGAGCTCGTCATTTCGCATCGAGCAATCCAGATGGAGCGGCGTGATGGCGTGTTAAAGGGTGAACTTGTCATATCTGGTTCGTCTGAAGTGTAAAAATGCCTTACAATTTGTTGAGCATCGGAAAAGCCCCTGCGAGTTTGTTCGCAGGGGCTTTGGCGATTCTTCGGGTAGTTGTTACTGTTTTGTCAGTGGAAGGTGTGGCGCTGGAGCTCTTTGACGAGTTCGCTGAGCTCGGCCGTGAAACGGTCCATGGAGCGCTGGAAGCTCGTCAGGAGATAGAGCGTCACGACGATCGGGAAGCCTACGGAAGAAATCGCGGTCAGGAGATTCTGTTCCATCTGGCATCCTCCTGTCAGGTCGTTCGGGATGGGCCGGGACGTGGCTGGCGTTGGCGCTGCAGGCTGGGATCAGGGAAGATTGGGTGATTGGTGGGGAAGGTGCAGGGCGAGAACGGGCCGGCCTGGCGTCAGGCGAGCTCCTCTTCCTCTACCGTGCGCACGATGGCTTTCTGGAACGCCGTCGGCAGCGCGCCTTTGACGACGATGGCCTTCTTGGCGATGACGTTATCGGCCCATTTCTGAGCCTCTTCGCGCGTCAGGTCTTCGCGCGGGTCGAGGAGCGAGATGGCTTTCGTCTTGGCGTCGTCGAGAGCGAAGGTGATTTCAAGGGTACGTTTCATGGGGAGTTCCTCCTTTCAAGGATTCGGGGGTGGCTTCAGGTTGTGGCGGGAATGGGATGAAGGCTGCTGGGGAGCAGCCTCATTTTGCGTGCGTCCCTTTCCGGGGAGGCTGGCAAGGGATGCACGCGCGGGGTCAGGCGTTGTTGACGAGCGTCGAGACCTCGGAGCGCTGGATGTCGCCGACCGCATGCGTCTGCAGAGCGGCGAACTCCTCGCCGATGGCGAGCATGTCCTCGTCGGTGATCTCCGGGTTGATGTTGCTGACCGTGCGTGTTGCGTACTTCGTCGCGCCCGTGGCGGTTGCGCCGTTCTCAACCTTGATCTTAAGAGTCGTGGTGACGTCGATGCGCTGCGTTGCCATAAGGCATCCTCCTTTCGCGGGACTTTCGAGTCCCAATACATGGACAGTTGGTATAGAGCCCCGGCTGCCGGCCGCTGGGGCATGCAGCGGACAGCCGTATTCCAGCGGACAAGCCGCAGGAAAGCAGGTTGGGAGGTTTTCGTGGGAGGGAAAACCTTGCCTTGATTTCATTATACGGAGTTGACATGTCAAAAGGAAGCCCTTTTTTAGAGCTTCCCCTTTCGGGGGAAGTGGCCCAAAGGGCCGATAGGGGAACTTGCTGGTATTTGCTTTTTTAATTGATGAAATGTGAATTCCAGAGTATGGTTTACATTGAATAAGTATGTTATTGTACGCAGGTACCCCTTCAGTCAGCTGCGCTGACAGCTTCCCCGAAGGGGACGCCTTTACGAAAGCTGTCCCCTTGGGGGAAAGTGGCCCGTAGGGCCGATAGGGGAACTTGCTGGTATTTGCTTTGTTATTCAATGAAATGCGAATTCCAGAGTATGGTTTACATTGAATAAGTATGTTATTGTACGCAGGATACTCCTTCAGTCAGCTGCGCTGACTGCTTCCCCAGAGGGGACGCCTTTATCCTATTTAATGAACGAAGGTGGGCTGGAGGGCTTCTTCGACGCCGGATGCGATGCCGTGTGCGAAGATGTCCGGGTAGTGCTGGAGCAGCCAGGCGTCATCCTGGTTATCGATGAAGGCCGTTTCGACGAGGATGGCGGGCATGCGCGTGCCGCGCAGTACGGCGAGATTCGGATCCTCCTTGATGCCGCGGTCCGGGAAAGTCGGATCGAGCGCACGGATGTTGGCGACAAGATTTTTCTGGATGCTGACGGCAAGTTTGCCGCCGGCCGAGTCAATGTCGTAGCAGTAGGTTTCACAGCCGCGTCCTCCGCCGGCATTGACATGGATGGAGAGGAAGAAATCCGCATACCATTCGTTGGCCGTGATGACGACATTGGGATAGCCCGGGGCTTCTCCCATGAGGTTGTGGCTCTGCAGCACCTTGACCTCATGGCCGTTGCCAATGAGATAGCGCCGGCAGACGGCTGTAATCTTGGCCGTGAGATCTGCCTCCACGAGCCCGAGTTCTTTGTTGACGGCACCGGGATCGGGGCGGCCACCCGGTGCGTGACCGGGATTCAGGAAAATGTTCACGGAATTCCCTCCTAACAGTCTGTTTTCCAGTTCATCAGGATCGACCAGCCTGTAGCAGGCACGGCGGTTCACATGGCTGAGCTCGATGAGTCCCAGCCGGCGCAGCTCCTGGCGGGCGGCGATGAAGGAGCCGTGTGACAGCCCAGTATCATCGCGCAGCCTGTATTCAGGTACGACGCCGCCGTTTCTTTTTGCGAGAGCGGCGTACAGCTTCTTGGCTTTTGTCGAGGGCAATTTTTCGTACGTGTGGCACATGCCGTTTGTCAGCTGGCTTGTCTGTGTCATGAGAACTCCTTTCGTCGTTGTCGTACAGTTCCTGATCATGGATGTCGGCCAGGGAAAAGAACGCGGCAGCGGGATTGAATTTTTCCAGGCCGAGTTCCTCTTTGGGCGGATCGCTTGCTTGTACGGCTTGGCCGGGATATATATTGCTGAGCACCGTGTAAGCGGCCGACCGGCTGCCGCCGCGCGACTCATAGACCAGGTAATAATTTTTGGCGAGTTCCTCGCGTGCTCGTTGGGCTGAAGCAATGGAGAAATCACAGGCAGCAGCGATTTCACCGAGACGCAGGATGATGGGGAAGGTCCAATGGACGTTGTTGGCCCGATACATCAGGTAATGCCAGAGTGCTTGAGCTTTTGTGGAAAGCGGCCGCATTGTCTGCTGTTTGTAGAAATACACCGTTTCAGGAATCCAGCCGCCATGCTTGCTCATTGCGGCTCACAGCAGGACGAACGACAAGCCTGCTGTGAGCTGGTTGGATACTGTGTGATGTGTACAAAAAGCATGGAAATCATCCTCCCTTTTAAAAAAAATAAAACAAAGATTATGAAAATCCACAATCAAACAACAACGAAGTATTGTTTGCTCGTCTTGTATAAGATATTATCGAGTTTTCCAGGATTTGTCAACCGGTGAAAGACAAAATAGAACAAAATATTTTTCCTAAACGAAAATTTTGGTTTTTAGTTTACACCCGTTTATTGGCTGCCATGATCCTGGATTCCTGGTTTTCCAGGAGCTTCGGCGATGCGCTACGTACTATGATGGTTTTATTTTTCTCTTTTTCTTTGTCTTTGTATAGAGGACACGGGAGGCCTTGAGCCATAAGCGTTTGCCCGTTTCAAGCGGATCATGATGGACGATGTTTTGAATCGCAACCTGAACCGCATTTGTAGCTGCATCCTGATCTGGTTTGTTTTTTATCCACAAATTATCAACAGGATATACACAGATAATCCACAATGTTATACACAGGTTGAATGAGAAAATATCCGCAGGAATCCAGCGCAAATTTTCCAGAAAAGAATATTTTTCGAACAATCTATGATATAATGATGTAGTTAACGGTGATTAGGAATCTATCGACAGGATTTTCTGGTCTGGAGAATTGTATGCATGGATTTTTATTATTTATGTATTTATGCGTATTTGAAGCAATAATTTATCCTTTGGTGGATTCGGATCCCTCTGATTTAGTCGTGTTGTAGAAAATTTTAAACGGTTGAAAAGGAGTACTGTATGTCTGCTGTTTTGCGAGATAGGCTATTTTTCTTTGTTGTCTTTTTTGCTATTTTTACTCAGATACCTAGATTTTTGCAGCTTAACTTCATTGGTGCATTTATGGGCAAAAATTTAAGTATATATCCTCTTTTGATTGCTTTTGCTTATTATGCTTGGAATTATAAAAAAGCAAAGGATAGCTTTTCCTTAACAGAGACAAATAAAAAATTTATCTGGTATATTGCCATATATGTTGGTGTTGTTCTTATCTCTTTTTTTCATGGCCTGCTCATTTATCCGTATTATGATGCAATCCTTGCAGGGCCTGTCGACCAGATTGAAAAATTACCCGCCGTATATCAAAAGATACAGCAGGTGGGAATTCCTATGTCAGAAGTGACTTTACTGAAGCTTTGGATCATGGCACGCCTGATAAAGGGCTTTGCTTTGGAATGCGTTTGGTTTTTTGGTGTGCCTTTGCTGATATATCATTGGTTTAAAAAAGATGCTCATAGGGGCATCAGTATTTTGCAGAAAGCTACTGTTTGTGCGGTTGTACTCGTTTCGCTTTATGGTATCTTGGATATTTTTTATTTAAGTGGCAGTCCTGTAGCACAAGCAGCTTTAGTGAAGCTCAATCCGATTGTTCATGAAATTAAATCGAATGGAACCTGGTGGCCTCCGCTTCTGTGGAATAACCAATTGCGGTCATTGTTTGCAGAACCATCGTATTTTGGAATTTATTCAGCTTTTGCCATGCCATGGCTTTGGTATGCGATGTTGAAAACTCATACCTGGCAAAAGAAGTTGGGATTTATTTTCTTGTTATTAATCTTTACGTCTGAATTATTTTTTACTAAAGCTCGTACGGCAAATGCCCTGTTCTGGGGAGAACTTGTTTTGCTTATCGGCGTCACAGTCTGGCAGCGTGAAAAGGCTTTTTTAAAAAATACGGCCTTGATTCTTGTCATTACGGTATTGACTTTTGGCGCAACGACATATGCGATGAGTTTTATGCCGGGAAGTCCTAATTTGAACGCAGAAAAATCAATGGGATATGGTACAGAAGGTTCGCCGAAAGTGGCACTTTATATCGAGGATAATTTAGGATCTATCACGAGCGGGACACAGCGGAGCAATTTGTCGCGGTATTCTATCTTGAAGGCTAATATGGCAATTGGGCAGGATTATCCTCTCCTGGGGATAGGCAAGAATTTACGGAATGCATATATCCCAGATTATCTGCCGCAGGAAGCTTTTGCTGGTAGTGAAATTCAGATGTGGATTCATAATCAGAAGGAGAAAGGGATCATGAAGTCTGGTTTTCCTTCCTTGGGCGAATATTATACGCGCTTTGCCGAAACCGGGCTTTTGGGATTGCTGATTTATTTATTTCCTTCGCTTTATCTCTTTGGGCAACTTATAAAAAGGATGCGGCCATCTCTCTATAATCATGCGCAAAAGGAAGAAGCTATTTTCCTCTTTCTATCCCTGGCTGGAATTATGGCTTCTGGATTGGGAGATAGTTTGGGCATAACCTGTTGTTACTGGATCTTAATCGGAATCGGCTATGCATTTATTATGCCGGAGAAAATGAATCAAGACAATGAATGAACGTAAAATCGGTATCTTACTCAGCTATCTGAATATTGCACTCCATGCGGTCGTGGGCTTTCTCTATGTTCCTATCCTGCTGCATTTTATCGGGAAAGAGGAATACGGGCTCTACCAGCTGATTGGTTCCCTGATTGCGTATTTCAGCATCATGGACTTCGGCCTGACGGCTGCGGTGACGCGCTTCTATACGAAGTACAAGGCCCTGCAGGACAAGGAGGGCATGGAGAATATCCTGGCGATCTCGCTCTATGGGTATGGAGCGGCGACATTGCTGTCTTTGTTGGTCGGGTTCGTTTGCTACTGGAATCTCGATGCGATTTTTGAAGCCAGTATGACGGCGGGGGAGCTTGCGGAAGCACGGCAAATGTTCTTACTGCTGCTGTTCAATATCGCCGTGAGCCTTTCGACGATGGTGTTCCGTTCGGTCATCAATGCGCATGAGAAGTTCCTGTTCCTGAAGGGACTCGAAACGGTGCAGCTAATCCTGCAGCCATTCCTCGTCATCCTCATTCTCCAGAAAGTCCCGACGGCGATGGCCGTTGCCGTTGCCCAGACGGCCTTGAACGTGGCCTTGATTCTCGCGCGCATGTATTACTGCTTTGCGCGCCTGCATGTCACGATCCGCTTTCATTACTGGAATCAGGCGTTGTTCCATGATTTCAAGAAACTGGCGCTCAGTGTCTTTTTTGTCAGCCTCATTGACCAGGTCTTCTGGAAGACAAACCAGATCATCCTGGGCATCGTGCAGGGGACGGGGGCAGTGGCTGTTTATTCCATCGCGTCGCTGATCTACATGAACTATATGGCACTTTCTACAGCCATCTCGGGTGTTTATCTGCCGCACATTACAGAACTCGTGGCCAAGCGGCGCCCGCTGCAGGAGCTTTCGGCGCTGTTCATCCAGATTGGCCGCTGGCAGTATTATCTGCTGGCTCTGGTGGCCACGGGCTTCATCATCTTCGGACGTCAGTTCATCGCCCTCTGGGCGGGCAGCGGGTTCGAAGATGCTTACTGGATTACCATCCTCATTATCCTGCCGTTTACCATTGACCTTATCCAGAATATTGGACTGGCCATCCTGCAGGCGATGAACCGGTATGATTTTCGCGCGAAGATTTATTTTCTGACGGGGGTATTGAATCTTTTACTGGCCATTCCGCTTGGCATGCATTTCGGGGGGCTCGGCTGTGCCGTGGCTACGGGCTTTTCCATGCTGATGGGGAATGGCCTCGTGATGAATTGTTTCTATCATCGGTACATTGGTCTCGATATCCCGGCTTTCTGGAAGCAGATTGGCAAGGCCTCCGTTTCGATTGGCCTTTGTCTTTTGCTCGGCTATGGAATCAATGCCTATACGCCGGGAGATGGGAAGTTCGTGTTCTTTCTCAAGATTGTGGGATACACCCTGCTGTATGGTGTGATGGTTTATTTCCTGGCGATGAATGCGGATGAAAAGAGTAAAGTCCAGAAAATCTTCAAACGATTTGTTTAGGAAAGAGAACAGGGATATACGGTTGCAGTTGTAGGGACATTGGGCATATCTCAAGTCCCTTTATGTTTTCCTGAGGAATATGTTATAATGAAAAAATAATGTTTGATTTTAGGGAAAGGGATTGACAGATGAATGAAAACAAGTACACTCAGGACAGACAGACAGACAGACAGACAGACAGACAGACAGACAAGCATCTTCGGCATTAATCCGAAGCGGATTGCTTGGATTGATGTGGCAAAAGGGGTGGCAATCCTGCTGGTCATCATTGGTCATACGGTAAAATTCGGCGGTGCAACGAGGAACGTTATTTTTTCATTTCATATGCCGCTATTTTTCATCCTGTCGGGATATACATTCCGGCTGGCCGGTGATTTTCCTGCGTTTGTCCAGCGCGTCAAAAAGCTGGTCCGGCATTTGATTTATCCCTCGCTTATCGTTTCGGTAAGCGGCATTTTTGCGCGGTGGCTGCTGCAGGATCAGCATACGGTTTCCGCTTTGTGGATGATTACGAAGCGCATGGGAGATGCTCTCTGGTGGGCGTCTGGGGTCGGCGTGCACGCACATCCGGGACTGGGAGCACTTTGGTTCTTGTTCTCGTTATTCTGGGCCAAGGTGTTCATGGATGGGGTTCACCTGTTATTCCCTGGCAAGAAAACAGGATACATTTTTGTCGGCGTCGGTCTTTTCGGCATGGCGTTGGGATTGAAAGGCAAATGGCTGCCACAAAATATGGACGTTACGTTTATGGCCATGCTTTTTATTTACGTCGGTATGCTGTGGAGAAACTATGCGGATTGGCTGGAGCGTCATGAGCAGTCATGTTTCATGGCGGCTGTCATCATTTGGATGATTTGCCTGAACGCGCCTATGTATATCGAAATGGCAACACGCAGCTATCCTTGGACAATCTGTTCGGTCATCGAGGCGGTCTGCGGTTCGTATGCGGTTTGCTGCCTCTGCAAAGCACTTGTGGCAAACGCCCGGGTCCGCTATGTGTTCCAATTTATCGGCATGCACACACTCTTGATTTTCTTGGTTCATCATCTGGATTGGATTGCAGGGCCTGTCTGGCAGAGCTCGTCTGCTGGCATGGCATCAGTCCTGCGTGTTTTGGTTGTCTTGTCCGTTTCCTTCCTTATATACGTGATGGGATGTTTCTATCGCCGGAAAATCGCCTGACAGTGGAGGATGGAAAAGAAGGAGAAAATACACCAGATTATTTGCCATTAAGAAAAAGGGGTATCTTTTTGCATTCGAATAGTATAAAATATACGTAGATACACATAGACTTTTCATTGCATAGGTAGTTCATTGTAAAGGCTATTATAGCATAGAGAATTATGTGTTATTTTTATTTACGATTTTATAGCTGTTTCTTAAATCGTATAGATTAGAATATTTAGCCAGCGCTGTTGTAAAAAAAGGATGGATAATTATGAATAATTCAAATTTACAAAATGAAATTGATAAGATGCGGAAACAGATAAAGACAGATAGTTATCCTATGTCGATAGGTGAATTAACTAATCTTTATCGAGATGGCGATTTGAATATCAATCCTATCTATCAACGCTTATTTCGGTGGGATATTGCACAACAATCTGCTTTGATCGAATCTATTCTGCTAGGTATTCCTGTTCCTCCTATTTATGTATATCAAGATAGTGAAGGAAAGTGGAATCTGATTGATGGGTTACAGCGCTTATCCACAATTTTTAAATTTATGGGCATTTTACATATTCACAAGGCCGATGAAGATGAAGACGAGGATAATACCGCTAAACCAGAACCGTTAGTTGCCACTAAATTCTTAAAAGAATTAAAAAATAAAGTCTGGTCATCCAAGGATGCAGCTAATTCTTTGACTGAACCTCAAAGACGTTTAATTAAGAGGGCGAAACTACCTATTATCATTATAGATCAGAGCAGTGACGATTTTGCAGAGTATGAAATGTTCCAACGATTGAATACAGGAGGAAGTCATTTGAGTCCTCAAGAAATACGAAACTGTGTTTTAATTATAAAGAATGAAAGAATATATCAAGCTTTTAAACAATTAAGTGAAGAAGAAGTCTTTCATCAGACATTACCCCTTACTGAAAAAGATGAGAAAGAGCAAGGATATATTGAATTGGTCGTAAAATACTTTGTATTAAAGTATTCATCTTTGAGTAATGTGAGTGATTCTGAGAATTACAATACGATGCTTACGAATGAAGTTCTCAAACTCATCGATACTCATCAAGTTGATTTTGATGAAGATAAAAAAATTTTTCAAGAGGTATTTTCTCTCTTAGCAGAGATATTGAGCGAGTCTAGCTTTAAAAAGTATGATGCTAATAAGAAAAAACACTCCGGGGCTGTACTGGTCGGTGCGTATGAAGCTATTATTGCTGGACTTACAAAAGAAATCCTGTATTATGGCTCACATAAAACAGCTTTGAAAAAAAAGATAGAAGCTATGTACGAACAAGATGAATACTGCAGGGCAATTAAGAGAGGAACTCGTCCAGTTTCGAGAATGAAACAATTGATTGCTTTTGGAAGGAAGTATTTTTCAGATCATGAAGATTAAAACGGTAGAAAATCTAGAGGATGCATTAGATAAACATCTGGCTTGGAGAAAACAAGAGATGGTAAACTTAAAAATATTGATCGATAGAGGCGATGATGCTCGTATCACGTTGATTCGAGCTGGAATAGCCTTATTGTGCGCACATTTTGAAGGCTTTATAAAAGATGCATCCTATGACTATCTTTCTTTTGTTGCTAATCAAAATATCTGTTATAAGGATTTACAAGAAGTGTTTTCTGTAATGAAGATACATTCATTGATAGAAGAATGTGCAAAAACTTCTAAATACAGTGTACAAGCAAGGATTCTCAAAGAATATGAGGCATTATCAACAGAGATTTTTCATATCAAGAAAAAATCAATTGTAGATACACATTCTAACCCAAGTACAGAGATACTAAAAGAGTTATTACTGACATTGGGACTTGAAACGGATATATTTAGAACTAAAGCAAATTATATTGATTTTAGTTTATTGTCCAATCGCCATAAAATTGTACATGGCGAGAAAACAGAACTTGTATATGATGATTTTTCTTTAACATTTGATATTATCATGAAAATACTGATTGAATACAAAGATTTCTTAATAGATGCTGCAATAGAAGAAAGGTATAAGAAGCAGGTGCGTTGATGAAAGAATCTTACACAAAGTATCAAATACAAACACCGACTCCATATGTTAGCCGATTGCTGGATCAAGCAACATATCAAGCTAATCTGATTGGTAAAAAAATATTGGAAAATTCATTTGGCCAAGGAAATATTTTGTATGAGATTGTACGTCGCTATATTCATGATGGGTTAAAAAATAATGTTCCTTTAGAGACAATAAAAGTAGGTTTGACAAGAGATATTATCGGATATGAAATAGATTTATCTTGCATTAGGATTTGCCGTGATCGATTAAATAAGTTGGTGCAGCAATATGGGATAAATAATGTTGATTGGGATTTAAGAAATCGTGATTTTTTAAAGGATCCTATCGAGCAAGTAGATTTCATTGTAGGAAATCCACCATATATTACTTATCACGACTTGAAAGAGGAGGAGAGGATCTATTTAAAAAAACATTTTCGTTCTTGTGAAAAAGGAAGATTTGATTATTATTATGCCTTTATTGAACGATCATTAGCTTGTTTAAAGCCGTTGGGAAAGCTAGTTTATCTTGTGCCATATGGTTTATTGACGAATAAATTTGCAGAAACCATACGTAGAATGCTCAGTAATCATCTGAAAGAAATTGTTGACTTTCGCTCTATGAATGTTTTTGGACAGGTTATGTGTACTCCAATAAGTATTGTTTATCAGAACACCGTGCCGATAGAGGTGATTAGCTTGACTAAGGAGAAAATAGGTATAACACGACAATTTAGTAAAAAAAATTTTATTATGGGGAGTTTACCAACCGAAATATCTAAAGCTAAGACTAATAGCAATACTGATTCACTTACATTAGGTGATATCATTCATGTGACTAATAGCATTGCAACCTTGAGTAATGGTATTTTTATATTTTCTCCTGAACGACAGGATGATGACTTTTATTATATAAATGGATTTAAAGTAGAAAAAAATATTACATTGCCTGCTATTAGTCCTAAATCCATTGCTTTGCAGAAAAATATGCGAGTGATATTTCCTTATCAATATGAAAAATATAAAGTTATTCCAATCCCAGAAGAAGAACTTAAAAATAAATATCCGAATACCTATCATTATTTATTATCTCATAAAGAAGAGTTGATGAATCGTAGCTTGCAGAAAAATATAGGTTGGTATGAATTTGGGCGTCGTCAAGCATTAGAGATTGTTTCTCAGCCCAAACTTATTATGTCAAATGTTGTTACGAAAAAAATACATATACATCTTATTCCGGCGAATACAGTTCCGTATGCTGGTTTATGTATTGTTTTAAAAAATACATTAGATTATCAGGAAAGACTAATAAGGCAGTTGGAAATAATAAGGTCAATTTTACTGAAAGAAGAATTTTTAAGATTTCTTGTTGATAGTGGAACACCAACTATAGGAAGATCGTTACGAGTATCTGTTAGAGATATTCAGGCATATTCATTATGTGAAAAGGATAAATTTGTAATTCTTCAGAATTACAAAGCTAGAGAGATTGATATAATGACAATGAGAAGAAATAGGGAAATGTTCGTATGATTCGTTGTTATAATTATTGTAGATAGTTGTCATACTGGGTATTATTTTCTTATTATGTATACGTTCATCAGGGGATATATCTTTCTGAACTTTGGCATCTATTTGTTCTGGTATATGCTATTCTGCAGGATAGTCTGAGTATACGTGCTTGTGTACTTTATTAATGTCGGTTAATATGAAGAAAGCACGTATGGGGAAGATCTGTAGGAGAGTAGTATCTCGTTTTAGCTTATGCAGCAGCAGTTTACAGCTTTTTGAAGCACAATAAAATCGCATAG
>CABJCJ010000046.1 GCA_902364065.1 Veillonellaceae bacterium SB90 | reverse complement strand
ATCAGTATTCCAAGTGACTACCGTTGCGGCCATTCCTCTCCAGACTGAAGTGAGAAGATTCCTGGCCGCATTTTAATTGAACCAACAGGCACATCCCCGCGTGATATTTTGTATATCTGACGGCATTCCCGCTCCGTTTATTCGTTTATCCGTCGGATATTTTCACGAATAAAGTGAATAATACTTCTTTTTTTAATCATATATACTTTACGACAGGAGTATAGTATACTGATTTTGTAAGGTTTGCAGTTGTAATATTGTAAACGTGCAGCATGTATGGAAAACAGACAGGAAAAGGGCAGACTACGGAAGGAAGGGGTTATTTTGTCCGATATGAAACAGTATGTGGCCGATGTCCTCGCGAGCATCGAGCAGAAAGATCCGGAGCAGAAGCTGTTCCACGATACGGTGTCCGAGGTATTCTCGAGCATCGTGCCGGTACTCGAGAATCATCCGGAGTACCGCGAACAGAAGATCCTCGAGCGCATGGTGGAGCCGGAGCGCACGATTTCGTTCCGCGTTCCCTGGCAGGATGATCAGGGACGCATCCAGATCAACCGCGGCTACCGCGTACAGATGTCAAGTGCCATAGGACCATACAAGGGCGGCCTGCGCTTCCATCCGAGCGTCACGCTCGATGTGCTGAAGTTCCTGGCATTCGAGCAGGTCTACAAGAACGCCCTGACGGGGCTGCCCATCGGCGGCGCCAAGGGCGGCTCGGATTTTGATCCGCATGGGCGCAGCGACAACGAAGTCATGCACTTCTGCCAGAGCTTCATGACGGAGCTCTACCGTCATATCGGCCCCGATGTCGATGTGCCGGCCGGCGATATCGGCGTGGGCGGCCGCGAGATCGGTTATCTGTATGGCCAGTACAAGCGCATCCGCGACCGCTACGACGCCGGCGTGCTCACGGGCAAGCGTGTCGATTACTGGGGTTCGCTTGCCCGCACGGAAGCGACGGGCTACGGCCTCCTGTACTTCGTCAAGAACATGCTCGATGCCAAGGGCATCAGCCTCAAGGACAAGGTGCTCGTCGTCTCGGGCTCCGGCAATGTGGCGACGTACGCCATCGAGAAGGCACAGGAGTACGGCGCGAAAGTCGTGACGTGCTCGGATTCCAACGGCTACGTCTACGATCCCGACGGCATCGACCTTGCGGCCGTCAAGGAAATCAAGCAGGTGCGCCGCGGCCGCATCAGGGAGTATGTCGATACGCATCCCAAGGCTGCGTATCACGAGGGCTGCCGCGGCGTCTGGACGGTGCCGTGCGATGTGGCGCTGCCGTGTGCGACGCAGGGCGAGATCAATCTCGAGAGCGCGAAGGCACTCGTCGCCAATGGCGTGACGGCCGTCGGCGAAGGCGCGAACATGCCGTCGACGCTCGATGCCATCGCGTATTTCCAGCAGCACAAAGTGCTCTTCGCTCCGGCCAAGGCGGCCAATGCGGGCGGTGTGGCCGTTTCAGCGCTGGAGATGGCGCAGAATTCCGAGCGCCTGCAGTGGACATTTGAGGAGGTCGATGGCCGCCTCAAGGCGATCATGAAGAATATTTATGAGAATGCCCGCCGCAATGCTGAACAGTATGCAGACCCCGACGACCTCGTCGCCGGTGCCAATATAACGGCCTTCCTGCGCGTGGCCGAGGTCATGCTGGCTCAGGGCCTCGTCTGAGCCGAATAGAATCATTTTCTCACCTCTTTTACCGGTCATCCTCAGGTGGCCGGTATTTTTTTATCCTACTGTATAGGGAAAAGATTATGCTATTTATAAAAATATTTGTATTCGACTTATACTAAGTGCCGGACTATAATAAAATCAACAAGCGGGAAGCGGAAATCTTCCGCAGGACCGTACGATTCATGATGATTGAGAGCCAATCAGGATAGGAGAGGATGAGCATATGTTACGAGAAGATGCTGTCACGCATATGACCGATGTCATGGCGAAGTTCCTGGCCTTTACGGGCAAGCGACTGCCGGATGATGTGCGCGCGAAGATTGCCGAACTGGCCGCACAGGAGGAAGAGCCGCTCGCGAAGGCCATTTATCAGACGATGGAGAAGAATCAGGAGCTGGCGATGAAGCTCAATCGTCCGAGCTGTCAGGACACGGGCGCCATCCAGTTCTTCATCAACTGCGGCTCGGCGTTCCCGTATATGGCACAGCTGCCCGCACTGCTGCGCGAGGCCGTCGTGCAGGCGACGAAGGATGCGCCGCTGCGCCACAACGCCGTCGAGACGTTTGACGAGTACAACACGGGCAGGAACGTGGCCAAGGGCATTCCGTCCCTGTTCTGGGATATCGTGCCGGGGCGCGACGACTGCGAGATCTACACGTACATGGCGGGCGGCGGCTGCTCGCTGCCGGGCCATGCCAAGGTCCTGATGCCCGGTGAGGGCTATGAGGGCGTCACGAAATTCGTGCTCGATGTGATGACGAGCTACGGCCTCAATGCCTGCCCGCCGCTGCTCGTCGGCGTCGGCATCGGCACCTCGGTCGAGGTTGCGGCGCTGCAGTCGAAGAAGGCCCTCATGCGCCGCATCGGCTCGCACAATGAGAACCCGAAAGCGGCGAAGATGGAACAGCTCCTCGAGGACGGCATCAATGCCATCGGCCTTGGCCCGCAGGGCCTGCGCGGCAAGAATTCTGTGCTCGGCGTCAACATCGAGAACAGCGCACGCCATCCGTCGGTCATCGGCGTCGCGGTCAATGTGGGCTGCTGGTCGCATCGCCGCGGTCACATCGTTTTCGACAAGGAGCTCAATTACAGAATCGATTCGCATTCGGAGGTGGATTTCTGATGGCCAAGAAAGTACTCACGACGCCAATCAGCGCAGAAGATCTTGAGGATATCAACGTCGGGGATGTCATTTACCTGACGGGCGAGCTCACGACCTGCCGCGATGTGGCACACCGCCGCGTCATCGAGGAGGGACGCAAGCTGCCCGTTGATGTCAGGAACGGTGCCATCCTGCACGCCGGCCCCATCATCCGCCCGCTTGGCGGGGACTCGTATGAGATGGTGACGGTGGGCCCGACGACCTCGATGCGCATGGAAAAATTCGAGGAAGCCTTCATCAAGGAGACGGGTGTACGCCTGATCATCGGCAAGGGCGGCATGGGCGACGGCACGATGCGCGGCTGCCGCGATCACAAGGCCCTGCACTGCGTGTTTCCGGCAGGCTGTGCCGTCGTGGCGGCCACCTGCGTCGAGAAGATCCTCTCGGCCAACTGGAAGGACCTCGGCATGCCGGAAACGCTCTGGACTTGCAAGGTCAAGGAGTTCGGTCCGCTCATCGTCTCCATCGACACGCACGGCCGCAACTTGTTCGAGGAGAACAAGGCCATCTTCAACGAGCGCAGGGACAAGGTCTACGAGGCGATCGCCAGCCAGGTGGGCTTCATCAAATAACATCAGCTGACATCAGCAGGACGTAAAAAAAGCCGCCGCGGTTTTGCCGCGACGGCTTTTGCATTTGACTGTGCTGTTTGGATGAAGCTTACCAGTAACCGAGGAACGCCCACCAGACGCCGCCGATACCGAGCCAGACGACGATGTGGATCAGAGAGATGGCGAAGCCGATCATCCACCAGGTCTTCTGCGGGACGTAGCCGGCACCGAAGTAGACAGGAGCCGGGCCTGTGCCGAAGTGCGTCAGGCAGCCGCAGATGTTCGATGCCATGGCGACGACGAACGCGGAGACGAACGGGGGAGCGCCGGCTGCCGCACCGAGCGTGATGAGGGCGGCATACATGCTCGTGACGTGAGCACTCATGCTGGCGAAGAAGTAGTGGCTGTAGAGGTAGATGATGAAGGAAAGCGCAACGGCTGCGATCATGCCGACACCGACCATCTGGTTCTCGAGGATCTTGGCGAACCAGGGGATGAACCCGAGGCGGTTGAGGTAATCACTCATGACAATGACGCCACCAACCCATACGAGGGTGTTCCATGCGTTCTTCTCGCCCGTGACGTCGCTCCATTTGATGACGCGGCAGACGAGCAGGATGCAGAGGCCGACGAAGGCTATGAGCGTCGCGTTGAGATGCGTGATGCTGGCCGTAGCCCAGAGGACGAGCAGCAGGACGAAAACGCCGGCGAGGACTTTCTCGCTGCGGGACATCGGGCCCATCTTTTCAAGCTCTGCATCGGCGAGTTGCTTGGCTTCCGGCGTATGCTTGATTTCCGGCGGGTAAACCTTGTAGATGAAGTAGGGGATGATAAGGAAGCAAACGATACCAGGAACGGATGCGGCTACGAACCAGTCGATCCAGGTAATCTCGATGCCGAGGATGCGGTTGGCCAGTTCGACGGCAATCGGGTTGCCGACCATAGCCGTGAGGAACATGGCGGAAATGACGAGGTCGAGCTGGAAGACGCTGACCGTAAGGAATGCGCCGATCTTGCGCGGGCTCTTTTCAGGATCCGAGCCAAATGCATCGGCAAGGCTCTGGACAATCGGGAAGATCAGGCCGCCGGCACGTGCGGAGTTCGACGGGATGGCCGGTGCGATGATCATTTCCGAGAAGCTTATCGAGTAAGCCAGCTTCAGGCTGCTGTCGCCGAAGGCGCGCATGGCGATGTAGGCGATGCGGCGGCCAAGGCCCGTGATGATGAAGGCGCGGGCCAGCAGGAAGGCCGAGACGATCAGCCATACGGTGTTGCCGCTGAAGGCGGAAAGAACCTGCTTGAAGGTCATGGCTCCCGACAGGGCGCAGGCCACGAGGGCGATGAGGGCGACGGTGCCAAGCTCGATTGGCTGGAGGATGAAACCGACGACGGTGCCGAGGAAGATAGAGAACAGATACCAGGCGTTGAGTGTCAGCCCCTCGGGGACCGGGATAATCCAGCCCATGGCTGCCACGAGGATGGTGACGAGTGCTCTCCACCAGAGTCCTTGTTTGGGTGATGTAGACATTCCTTTTTCCACTCCCTTAAATATGAAACATGATAGGATTTATGTAATTTATTTCTACCATAATCGGAATGCTTTGTAAAAGTCAGATTTTTCGTACCATATCATTCCCTGATGGAATGGAAACGTGTTATTATACAGATGTTATCGTTGAAGGTATTCCAAAAGCATCTCGTTTATGCGATTGGTCAAATCCTCTACGGAATGACGGCGGCTGCGGGCGCATACCTGGGCCTGCTCGCCGCAGAGCAGGCAGCGGCGCGGCACGGCACGGGAAAGCTTGTTCCCCGACTCGTCGAGCACGTCGATGTCGAAGAGGCGTCCGAGCGGATGCGTTTCCTCGAGCTTTGTGGCGGCAGCCTTGATGGCATTGGCATCCCCGTCGACGGCGAGGATGGCTTCGTCGCCGGTCGACGCGTGGTGCTCGAGCTTCTGGACTACAGGAAACTCCAGTTTGTTCAGGCATGCTTCGATGGATGAAAGGCCGTCGTCAAAGAGCCGGCGCAGGTCATCATTCGTCTTGACGGGGCCGGGGATGTTGAGGCCGAAGGAGATGAGCGCGCAGCCGGGATGCGCGTGACGGCAGGCCTCCTGGGCAGCAGCGCGTGCCTCGCGGGCCATGAGCATCGCGGGCAGTTCGACATGTGTTCCGTTGAGCATGGATAAGACTCCTTTCTCGTGATTCGCTACACGTTAATGGTGGCGTACGTCCGGCGTGGCGGCGATGCGGCGGCGCACGCCGGCGGCATCCCCGCTCTTGAGCCAGTCATACGTGGCGGGGGGTACAAGTGTCTGGAGGTGCTCCCATTCGCCGTCTTTTATGCACTGGCGCACATCGGAGGCGCTGACGGCACGTCCGTTCACGGCCAGGCGCGGCACGACGCAGCACTCGATGCCGAGCGCCGGCAGCTTTTCGCGCATGACCTGATTGTAACGATCCGTGACCTGGCTGAAGGGTTCCTCGCCGACGTAGCGGCGGCGGATGCCGAGCGCCGCGGCGATTTTGCCGAACAGCGTGAGGTCGAGTTCGGCATGGCCGATGCTCGCAGTGTCGTCGTCGGGCAGGAAGTAGCTCGGGAAGGTGGCGTTGCTGATGATGTAAGGGCCGCTTGCGTGCAGGCAGACGTTCGGGAATTCCGCGATGCCGGCCGTGACGAGCTTCCGGCGGACGGCGAAGGGGAAGAGACTGGCGTCCTCGCTGACGAGGAAGAGATGGACGAGATCATTTTCGCGGCTGGCCCGCTCGATGAGGCTGCGGTGCCCGAGCGTGAAGGGGTTGGCGTTCATGACGATGGCGGCTGTCCGGCTGCTGCCGTCGAGCGTTTGTTTCCTGTTTTTAAGGAAAGCTGCCGTTTCGTCCTGGAAGCGCTGCAGGCAGCGGGAAAAGCCCTGCGGCTGGTTCTCCATGAAGACGAGGCGTCCTTCGACGCGCGCGATCTCGTAGAAGCCGAGGTCGTGGAAGAAGCGGGCGGAAGCCGGCTTCGTGTAGAGGAAGACCTCGAGGTTGCCGCGCAGGAGCTGCTGTTCCATGAGATGGCTGACGATGGTGTTCAAGAGCCCTTCGCCGCGGTGGCGGTGGTCGACGGCGAAGCAGCGCAGGGTGTTGTGGAACATGCTGCCCGTCGCGATGATGTGGTAGTCGTCGTCGCGGATGGCACTGATGTAGTCGAGGTTGCGGTCGAGGCGGATGCCTTCCTGCTCGAGCAGGGCGGAGACTTCCTTAATGGCGCGCGTATCGCTGGGGAAAATCTTGGTTACTTCACTCATATCAGGTGTCCTCCCGTTTCTCTTGTCTCAGTTTGTTGTGCTCGCGGATGAGCTGGATGAAGACGCGGACCTGCGGCAGCTCCAGCGCCTGCTTCGTGTACATGATGAAGGTGGAGCGCGTCAGGGGCTCGCCGTTCGCGAAGTAGAGCGGGCGGACGCAACCGTGGAAATTGCCGAGGCAGATCTCCGGCACGATGCCCCAGCCGAGGCCGCGCTCCACCATGGCCATGCAGGTAGCCGTGCTGTTGACGGAGATGCGGTTGGGCGATGACTGCAGATGATTCTCACGCATCCACTGGGCCAGCATGCGCTCCATGTCGTCGTCGGCCGGGCGGGAGACCTGCGGCAGGCCCGAGAGCGGCGTGTCCTTGTCCTGCAGGCTCGTGATGGCGCAGATATGCTCGCGCGCGAGCAGGATGCGCTCGCCGCGCCATTCGCTGTACTCGCCGCGCAGGATGCCGACGTTGATTTGATTGGCCAAAAGCATCGAGTAGACGTGCTGGCTGTTGGCTGTTGTGATCTGCGTGGTGACGGCCGGATAGCGCTCGTTGTAGTCGGCGAGCTCGTCCGGCAGCCGGTACATGGCGTAGTTGATGGAGATGCCGGCGCGCAGGGTGCCGGCGATGCGCCCGGTCTGGAGGCTGAGCTCCTGCTTCATGGTGTCGAGCTCCTGCAGGACGTTTCGGACATGCTGCAGGACGATCTCGCCGGCCGGCGTAAACTGGACGCCCTGTCGGGAGCGCAGCATCAGCGTCAGGCCGAGCTCCTTTTCCATCTGGCGGATGCGCTTCGAGACGGAGGACTGCGTGATGTATAATTCGTCGGCGGCATGCGTGATGTTGCGCGTGCGGCTCAGGACCTGCAAGAGGTGGAAATCCTGTTCATCCAAATCAATCATTCCTTTCTGACGATCTGACGATACATTTCTGGTTTTGCCGCATGATCCTACTATAAATTATGATAGGGATAACGTCCATAGCCTGTGATTATGCAGTAAGATTTTATCGGCATCCTCGGGAATATCATTCTCTATCGTTATGGTATAAAAGAATGGAGAAGTTGTAAATAGCCTTTCTTTTCTACTTTATCATGCATATATGGAATGGATAAGTATAAAAAAGAGACATTTTACAAAGGAATGGTTTCGCGTTTTAATAAAAGAGTAATCAGACAATACTTAGGTGTTTTGCAAAGGAGCGATATTATGGAAATCCAGAAGGCTGCAATCGCTGGCACGCTGGAATCCAGTGATGCTCAGGTAACGGTTATGCCTGGCACCAATGGGATCGAGCTCACGCTGGAATCCAGCGTCATGAACCAGTATGGCCGTCAGATCAAGGCAACGGTCCTGTCCGTCCTGGAAGGTCTTGGCGTCAAGAATGCACGCGTCAAAGTCGTGGATAAGGGTGCCCTTGACTGCACGCTCAAAGCACGTGTAGAATGCGCGGTATTCCGCAGCAACGATATGTCCGCCAAGAATATTCCGTGGGGAGGTGTCATCAAATGATTCCACGTCCAAGACCTGAGCGCTTCCGCCTGCGCCGTACGATGATGTTCATGAATGCCCAGAAGCCGGGCCTCATCAAAGATGCCTACATCTATGGCGTCGATACGATCATGCTCGACCTTGAGGATGCCGTAGCCGAGAACCAGAAGGATTCCGCCCGCTTCTCGCTCTATCATGCCCTGAAGACCATTGATTACGGTGACACGGAAGTCATCGTCCGCATCAACGGCCTCGATACGCCGCACTGGGAAGAGGATATCCGCGTCTGCGTCGCCGGCGGCGCTGACGGCGTGCGCATCCCGACGTGCGAGAGCGCCGAGGATGTCAAGAAGGTAGAGGAGCACGTGCTCGCAGCCGAGAAGGAATTCGGCGTCGAGGAAGGCCGCACGCTCATTATGGCCGCACTCGAGAGCCCGAAGGGCGTGCTCAATGCCTATGAGATCGCTTCTGCTTCGGACCGCCTGTTCGGCATTGCCCTTTCGGCCGGTGATTTCCATCGCAGCATGCACACGCATTACGTACCAGGCGGCATCGAACTCAACACGGCGCGCAACCTCATCGTCATGTCGGCCCGCGCCGCAGGCGTCCAGTGCTTCGATACGGTCTTCACGAACCTCGATGATGAAGAAGGGTTCGAGAATGAAGTCCGCATGATACACGACATGGGCTTTGACGGCAAGAGCCTCATCAACCCGCGCCAGATTGCCTTTGTTCATCAGACGCTCGCTCCGACGCCGAAGGAAATCGCCACGGCTGAGACGTACGTACGCACGTATGAGGAGCAGTCGAAGCTTGGCGTCGGCGTTTACACGGTCAACGGCAAGATGGTCGATATCGCCTTCATCAAGGATGCCAGCCGCGTCATCGCACTCGCGAAGGCTTGCGGTGTCTATCACGGCGATTTATAAGGAGGAGCAGAAATGATCAACGCAGTAGGAAGAGATATTCCTGATGAGCTCCTGAAGGACGGCAAAGAAGTCTACCAGGGCAAATATCATATGGACGGCAAGCCGTTTAAGAAAGCCGGCCCCGTGACGATCCGCCACGAGAAGCCGCAGGAGAGCAAGGTCGTGGCTTCCATCCGTGAAGCCTGCGAGAAATGCGGCGCCCATGACGGCATGACGGTTTCGTTCCACCATGCCTTCCGCAACGGCGACTATGTGACGAGCATGGTCATGAAAGTCCTCATCGAGGACATGGGCCTCAAGGACCTGACGGTTGCCACGACGTCGCTCGGCAGCGCACAGGATCTTTTGGCTGACTACATCGAGCAGGGCAAGATCATCGGCATCCAGTCCTCAGGCGTTCGCGGCCGCATCGGTGAAGTCATTTCGGCCGGCAAGCTCAAGACGCCGGCCATCATCCGCAGCCACGGCGGTCGTCCGCGCGCCATCGAGACGGGTGAGCTCCACATCGACATTTCCTTCATCGCCGCTTCCACGTCGGATGATTACGGCAATGCCAAGGGCACGGGCGGCAAGCACAACTGCGGTGCCATGGGCTATGCTGTGGCAGACTCCCATTATGCCGACCATGTTGTCGTCGTGACGGATACGCTCGTTCCGTTCCCGAACATGCCGTCGCCGATCAGCTCCATCGATGTCGATGCTGTCGTCGTCGTCGACGCCATCGGCGATCCGACGAAGATCGGCACGAAGGAAGCGCGCATCACCCAGGATCCGCGCAACCTCATGATGGCTGAGAACTGTGCCAAGGTCATCGCTTCGACGCCGTACTTCAAGGACGGGTTCTCCTTCCAGACGGGCGTCGGCGGCCCGTCGCTCGCCGTCAACCGCTTCCTCGAGGAGTACATGGTTGAGCAGAACATCAAGATGGGCTTCGCGCTCGGCGGCATGGGCGGCAACATCTGCGACCTCATGGACAAGGGTCTTGTCGGCAAGCTGCTCGATACGCAGGATTTCGACATGAAGGCCATCAAGCATCTCGAAGAGCATCCAGACAAGCATCTCGAGATTTCGACGAGCGAATACGCCAGCGCGGCCAACAAGGGCGCCTACGTCAACAAGCTCGACTTCGTCGTGCTCGCTGCTCTTGAAATCGATACGGACTTCAACGTCAACGTCCTGACGGGCTCGGACGGCGTGCTGCGCGGTGCGCCAGGCGGACATCCGGATACGGCTGAAGGCAGCAAGTGCTGCATCATCGTCACGCCGCTCGTCCGCGGCCGCATGGCTACGGTCTGCAAGAAGGTCGTCACGGTCACGACGCCGGGCGACTGCGTCGATGTCCTCGTCACGGATTACGGCATTGCCGTCAACCCGCGCCGCCAGGATCTCATCGAGTGCCTCGACAAAGCAGGCATTGAGCATACGACGATCGAAGCCCTGCAGGAGAAGGCGTACAGCCTTGTCGGCACGCCGGACGATCTCGAGTGGGAAGACAAGGTCATCGCTGTCCTCGAGGCACGCGACGGCACGATCCTCGATGTCATCCGCAAGATCAAGCCGCTGCAGCTTTGAGCGTTGAGGAAAAACGATACATTCTAACCTTCAGGGGGCGGTCTGCCGGCATGTGCCGGCGGCCGCTTTCCTTGCATAAGGGTGCAGGCGGCCGGCGGATATGGTATGCTTGAGAGGCAGACACAGGTAAAGCGCATATTGTCATCGGCTGTCAGGAGGAGCAGAGGATATGGTTCAGGAAGGGAAGGTTGAAGATATGCAGATTTCCGCAATCGGTGATCTGGCTCATGAAGCCATGCTGTGTGAGGTTTCGGCGACGCCGAAGCCGGGACTGGTGGACCGCGCGACGAATGGCGCCCACCGTGATATGGATTTCTTTACGTTCCTTTCGTCGGCCACGGCACTGCGCCGCAGCTTCGATGAATTCGCGCGCATCGGCGCCGACCATGCGGCGGAAGCCGCCGCCTCGCTGCTGCCGTATCTGCAGGCCGCCGGCATCGTGGCGGAGCGGCGCATGTTTGCGGCAACAAACGGCATCAACACCCACAAGGGCATGATTTTTAGCCTCGGCCTGCTTGCAGGAGCGGCCGGCTGGGCCATGAAGCGCGGCGAAGCGCTGACGACGGACCATCTCTGCATACTCGTGGCCGAGATGTGTGAGGGCCTGACGGCTGCGGCCTACGCGCATGTGGAGGAAAAGCCCGCAGAGGAGCGCACGAAGGGCGAGGCCATGTTCCTGCGCTACGGCGTGACGGGGGTACGAGGCGAGGCGGAAAGTGGCTTTGCCACGGTCCGGCTCTTCGCCATGCCAGTCTACCGCCGCCGCCGCGAGGAGGGCTTTTGCGTGAATGACGCGCTCTGTGATACGCTGCTCGCGCTCATCGGCAGCAATATGGACACAAATATCCTCGGCCGTCACGATATGGCGGCGCTGCGCTACGCCCAGCAGGCCGCGCGCAACGTCGCGATGCTCGACGGGATGCACACGGAAGCGGGCTGCCGAGCCATCCGCGCGCTCGACGAGGATTTCACAAAGCGCTGGATCAGCCCCGGCGGCAGCGCCGACCTCCTGGCCGTGACGCACTTTCTCTACGAACTCGAGCGCCGTTTCGAGCAGGGCCGCCTCCACCAGGCAGAGCCCGTCACGGCAAACGGCTTTGCGTAATGGCTGTTGACCTCATCCACCGCTGTGCGGGGAAGGCTTTGTTCCGAGATGTAGGCTCAGCGTTGCTGGCATGGAGGGAACGAGGGAGCATAAGTGGAGCGTTGGCGCCTGGCGTTAAGAAGGGATTTTTTCCTCTCTAGCTTCCTGACGAATGTGCGTCGTTCAAGCAGCGCGCGTTTCGTACATTCGTCGGGGTTCATTAAAAAGGAAAAAATCCCTTTAGCCAGCCGACTTCGCGCAATGTTGCTCCCTCATTCCCGCCTTTTCGCATTTAGCTGTGTGCTGAAGCCGGAAGGCATCCTGTGCTTCGCGACCGTGCGCGGAGAAGGCAAAAAAATGGGGCTGTGACAAAATGTAAAATCATTTTGTCCACAGCCTC
>CABJCJ010000045.1:7554-12235 GCA_902364065.1 Veillonellaceae bacterium SB90 | reverse complement strand
GGAGCATTCAAGAGATTAATGAAGATTATATAGGGAGAGATGATACTCATGAATACTGCCTATTATCCGGGCCCGTTTGGGCTCTTCCGCATCGTGGAGGAGGATGCGGCCATCATTGCCATCGACGTCGTGAAGGAAGATGCGGCCGAGGCCGGCGGCGAGCGCACGGAGCTGACGGACCAGGCCGCGCGGGAGCTTGCGGAATACCTGGCCGGCAAGCGCCGGGCCTTTACCGTGCCGTACCGCTTCAAGGGGACGCCGTTTCGTCTGCGCGTCTGGCAGGAACTCGTGAAGGTGCCATACGGCCGTACGACGACGTATAAGCAGCTCGCCGAGGCCATCGGGAAGCCAAAGGCATACCATGCCGTCGGCGGCGCCGTCGGAGCCAATCCGCTCAGCATCATCGTGCCGTGCCATCGCGTCATCGGCAGCGACGGCAGCCTCACGGGCTACGCCTGGGGCCTGCCGATGAAAGAAGCCCTGCTGAAACTCGAGCAGGGCAGGTAAGACATAAAATACCGGGGCTTGGCCAGCCGATATCACTCAGCGGTGCGGCAGAGCCTTCTGGAGCAGCCCGGCTGCGACGACGGCGACAGCCGTGTTGAGCAGCCCTTCGGCGATGAGACCCGGCGCGGAGGCAAGTCCTGCTGCGAGGCTGTCGTAAAGCAGCGCGCCGAAAAGCGTATAGGCCACAGCCATCCAGAGGGAGCCTGCGAGAAAGCCAACCGTCATGCGGGGCAGCGAAGCCACTTCCTCACGGTCAGGCCGGATGAAGCGCCAGGCGATGTCGGCCATGAAGAATTTGATGACGAGCGTCGGCACGATCCAGAGCGGGAAGCCGCCGAGCAGGTCGGAGAGCGCCGAGCCGAAGCAGGCGGCAAACAGCATCTCTCTGCGTCCGATGAACAGGACCATGAGGAAGATCGCGGCGTCACCGAGATGCGCGTAGCCAAGCGGGATGGGGATGCGCGGCACGAACGTGGCGAGAAAGACGACCGCTGTCATGGCCGCCGCGAGGCAGAGCTGCCGGGTCGTCCAGGACGATTTTGATGCATACGATGTCATGATGATTCCTTCTTTCTTTGTCAAGTGTGTTGACAATAATAGGACTTGTGTCCATCTGAAAGATAGTATATACTGAAGTTGACCTTATAGAAATACTCAAAATGTGATAAATAACTAGTATCAGATTGGAGCCGTCATGCTGACCTATTCATTTGAACACCTGGAGGGCGAATCCCTCTATGAGCACCTTTACCGCTGCATCCGCGGCGACATCCTCGCGGGTCGTCTGCGGGCGGGAGAGAAGCTGCCGTCGAAGCGCAGCCTCGCGCGCCAGCTCGGCATCAGCGTGATCACCGTAGAAGGGGCATATGGTCAGTTGGTGGCCGAAGGATATTGTCAGTCCGTCCCGAAAAAAGGCTTTTTCGTGGCCAGGGTCATGGGCGTGCCGCAGGAGAGTCTGCGAAAGGCAGAGCCTGCCGCTGAGCGGGAAGCGCCGCGACCGAGATACCTCGCGGACTTCACGGCCAACAGCCTGCCGCCTGCGGACTTCCCGTTCAAGACCTGGACGCGCCTGCTGCGGCAGGTCATCGCCGGGCAGCCGGAAGCCCTGCTCGAGCGTTCGCCCGGCATGGGCATCCTGAGCCTCCGGGCGACCATCGCCGGTCATCTGCGCAGCTTCCGCGGCCTTGACGTGACGCCCGGTCAGATAGTCATCGGCGCCGGCACCGAATACCTCTACGGCCTGCTCGTGCAGCTTTTTGGACGCGGGAAATGTTTCGGCGTCGAGAATCCCGGCTACGACAAGATCCGCAAGGTCTACCATCGCCACGGCGTCGACTGTGTGCCCGTCGATATGGAGGAAGAAGGAATCTCGCTGCCGGATCTGCAGGCAAAGGCCGTCGATGTGCTCCACATCAGCCCGTCACATCACTTTCCGACGGGCTGCATCACGCCCATCAGCCGCCGTTACGAGCTCCTGGGCTGGGCCAGCGCCGCGCCCGGACGCTATATCATCGAGGACGATTACGACAGCGAATTCCGCCTGACGGGACGCCCCATACCGACCATGATGGGCATCGATGTCAGCGGCCGCGTCATCTACATGAACACCTTTTCCAAGACGCTGACGCCGACTATCCGCATCAGCTACATGGTACTGCCGGAACGCCTTGTCCGGGACTTTGAGGAAAAGCTTGGCTTCTACAGCTGCACCGTCTCGAACTTCGAGCAGTACACGCTCGCGCGCTTCATCCAAGACGGCTACTTCGAGAAGCACATCAACCGCATGCGCAACAGCTACCGCAAGCGCCGCGAAGCCCTGCTCAAAGCCATGAAAGCGGGCGGCCTGCTCACGCGCGCCGACATCCTCGAACGCGGCTCCGGCCTGCATTTCCTGCTGCGCTTCCACACGAAAAAGAGCGACGAGCAGCTCGAACAGGACTTTGCCGCACACGGCATTCGCATGCGGCCGCTGCGCGACTACTATGCGGGTAAGGCTCCCGCTGCCGACCACATCTTCGTGCTCAACTATTCCGGCATGGAAGCCTCCGTGCTGCCGGAAGCCATCGCGCGCATTACGGCCTGCCTCGATGCGTGAGCCGGCGGCATAGATAATCCCTATACGAGCAATAGGCAACGCGTATTTTTCAATACCTTCCATTCGTGATATAATGTCAGAAATGAGTCGTGTTACGTGTTTCGCTGGATGGAGGAAATCACTATGTTAATGGGTCTTACGGTACCGAAACTCTTGCTGATCCTGGGCATCGGCCTCTTGGTCTTCGGCCCGGGCAAATTGCCCCTGGTCGGCAAATCCCTGGGCAAGAGCGTCCGCGAGTTCAAATCGGCTGTCGCCGAGGATGAGAAGCCGGAGCCGAAGCAGCTGGCACAGAGCAAGCAGAAGACGGAAACCGTTGTAAAATAAGAGAATACGAGCCGCACGGGCCCTGTATGTCAAACGCATACAGGGTCTTTTTTTTATGTATGTTACAAGTGGACATATAAAGATACATAAATGTTCTTTATGAAAGGATAATCGCGCTGTGATATTTATTTTTCAAGGATTCGAGAAGCCAGGAAGCCTTATGGGCAGGGGGTCAACGTCCTTTATATGCGTATTTCTTAGAAAAACAAAGAAAAATGGATTAAAGTTAGTTTAAAAGTATATTAATTCCTGTGGATAAGAAAGAACCAATTTTTAGCACTGTTTTTTTTTTTTTTTGATAAATGTTATAATCTTCGCAACGAAAAGAAAACGAAGTTAGTGACACGATTTAGGTTTGGGGATATGAGCAAGCGTCTGGGAAGGAGAGTAGCAAGAGAGGACCATTCGTAATTGCATAAGACCATCGCATTGCTAATGGAAACCTTTTTGCGCTTTGGGTGTGTTTGTAAGGAGCGTACGACATGAACGGGGATTCCAGGTCATTGATTCAGAAGCCAGAAACTGCTGTCTTGTATGGATTCACGACAGCTTCTCTGGCTTCTTTTGGTGTGCTCCTTTCACAGATAATGATGTAAAGGAGATTGCGGGGATATCATGAAACATGCAGGACGGATGAATAAAAAACTGACAATGGCCATTTTACTGGCCCTGACACTGGGTACGAGTCTGCCGGTATATGCGGAGCATATCCAGGATAAGACCCTGACCAAAGGAGACTGGACATTACAGGAAGAACTGAACATGGAAAAGAGCACTGTCACAGCGGATCAAGTTTCCCTGGATGGCAGCAGCCATCCTGTAGCCGATGATCCCGTAATGCTCTACCGTTCTACTTTGGAAGGGAAAAAAGGCATCCAGATTTCCAACCTTACCGTTAAGTCTTCCTTGATTTCAACCGAGGGCGTATATTTACAAAGCTCCACCTTGGCTGCCCCGACTATTTCCATCAGCGGGCTTACTTTCAGTAAAGACAGCCAGGCAAGTTCTTTCCATGGCCTATTCTCGGAACAGGTGGAAGATTATGACAATCACAAAATGGAGCAGAACCATCTGAAAACGGATTGGCTCCATGTGGATGGAGTGACTACCGATACGGCGATTTCGCTGTATGGCGCTTTACTGGGGACTGTTGACCTGTCTCCCTATACAGAGGAGGGTAAGACCAATGTGACCGTTGAGAACGTTGCCAATACAACGGACAGCCCGGATGGGACCCTTGCTTTTGGGCTGGGGAACCTCCTGAGTCTGACGAACTATGACAATCCTGAACAGAGCAAAGATCTCCCCTTTGTGGTCACCGGGAAAACCCAGATCCGGAACATTTCTTCCGCCAAAGGGTCAGCTGTGGGGACTGTCCTGTATGGAGTTTCTGGATTTGACATGGATGACAGCCACACGGATTTCCATGATCTGGAAATTTCGGATATCCATGGCGGGGATTTGTCCGTAGGTCTCTATGGCGGCGTGGGTGTGGTCAATGTGGAGAATGCGGATATCAACATGACAGGGAAAGAAAATGCGTATGCCGGGTTGTATACCGCCTCTGTCCCGGATTACCAGGCTGCAAATCTCAAGCAGTTCGCCATTGCAGGACCCATGTTGGGAAAGATTAATTTCAATAATCCCGATGGGAATTATACCATCAATGGCAATGTGATCGCAGACGCAGGGAATCAGCTGCGTATTGATGAAGCATACTATCAATATTATAAAAGTCAATTGGATGATCCT
>CABJCJ010000045.1:0-7544 GCA_902364065.1 Veillonellaceae bacterium SB90 | reverse complement strand
CAATTGGATGATCCTGACATAAACGAGGGTCAAAAAGAATATGCAGAAGCTTATCTAAAAGGGTTGGAGACAACCATTCAAACCATCAAAGACCGTCAATATGGGAGCATCAACCTGGCTGGACATCTGAAACTGTATGGGGATGTCTATGCCAAAGATGGAGGCAGCGTGAATCTCCATCTCCAGGATGGCAGCTATTTTGAAGGCCAGGCCGATGATTATGCGGATTTTGACGCTGCCGGGCAGCTGACTCCCCGCCAGGTGGATGTGTCTTCCGATATGAATAAATCCGCGCTGGGCCATCTGTACGGTTGGAAAAATCAGGCAGATACGGCTTATGCCATGTACGGCGTCCCCCGCTTGAATGCTGGTACCATCAACCTGACCATGGACCCCGGCAGCAAATGGCAGACCCGGGGCAAGAGCTTCCTCACCTCTCTGGACTTCAACCATGGGGGGCTGGTGGATACCCGGAAGGGACACGGGGTGTCCGTTTCCATCGGCAAGCTCACTGGGGAGGGCGGCACCTTCCTCATGGACTTTTCCAAGGATGCGGCCAAATCCGATATGCTCTATGTAAGGGACCTGAGCCAGTCCGGGGTCCAGCACATCCAGGCCTACCTCCAGCCTGATACCAAAGTGGAAGAGTTGAAAGGCATCCGCTTTGCCACCACCGGCGGGGATGATTACAAACGGGATCCGGCCGCCAAATTCGATGTGAGCTTGGCCAAGGATCAGGGCATCAACAATGTTACTCTGAAAGTGAAGAACGAGAAGTTCAACCCGGAAGATACCGCGGCCAATGAGAAATTCAACGGGGGCAAAAACGGCGTAGGCACCTACAAGCCCGGCAACGACTATGTAACGGCGACTTTTTCTGGTAAAGGGTTTACCAAGGAAGTCCCGAATCAGGAAAAGATCATGACGGATGCCATGGCCAGGAAGAAGACCACCGATGCAGATGGCAATCTCCTGCCGGAATACCTGAAGACCGAGACCATCGAAAACCCGGTGAAGGAAGGGACCAACTGGTTCGTGGATGAAGCGGTGGTCACGCCTTCGGACAGCGGCAAGGTTATCAAGAAGGCCATTCATCTGGACTACATGAATGCCATTTCTGAAATTTATACCGATACGCTCAACAAGCGCCTCGGCGAAGCCCGCTACAGCGCGGACGGCGACGGCACGTGGGCTAGAATCCGCCATGATCAGCTGGGGCGTACGGGCCTGTATGATGCTAAGAATACGATGGTAGAAGTCGGCTATGACTGGACGCGGAACGAAACGAACTTTGGCAAACACATCCAGGGTGCGGCACTTGACTGGATGAACGGCAGTGCGAACTACAAAGAACTCAATGGCAGCAGTGACACGAAGCGCTATGGTGCCTGGTTCTACGATACCCGTCTGGGCAATAAAGGTCATTACACGGACATCGTCGCCAAATACGGCCGCCTGTTCAATAAATTCACGCTGCTGCCGGAGAGCGGCATGCCGGTGCAGGGCGATTACCACAATGATGCGTATTCGCTGAGCTTTGAATACGGCCGCAAGATGCCGCTCTCTTCTTCCTGGTACATCGAACCGCAGGCACAGGCTCAGTACACGTATCTGGGCAGCGCCGATTACCGCACGACACAGGGAACGCGCGTCCATCTGTCCGGTACGGACAGCTTCATCAGCCGCCTCGGCTTCCGCCTCGGACAGGATCTTGGCGAGAAGACGACGTTCTACATCAATGCGGACTTCCTGCATGAGTTCCTCGGCAATCAGGATGTTTCGGCCAGCGACATGACGGGCTGCATGAACGTTACGGGTCATAATGACGGCAGCTGGTACGATGTGGGCCTCGGCCTCACGACGCATCTCAACCAGGATGCCTATGCATTTGTCAATTGTGAGAAATCCTTCGGTCCAAAGATCGAACATAGCTGGTCGCTGGAAGCCGGCCTGAATTTCCAGTTCTGATGATGAGTTGAGCAAAGAGCGTTAAAAATAGGAGATTATAGCCATGAGAAGAATTTGCGGGAAAAAATTGACGTTAGCCGTGGTAGCTTCCCTGCTTGCCGGCACGGTACCGGCTTGGGCTGCGGATGTGACCGGGCAGCAGGTAACCATTGACAGCGATCAAACAGGAGAACAGATTTGTGGTGGAGCTACAACGAGTGGAAGTGCCTCCCATAATACTCTTTCTGTTTCCGGCAGCGCATCCATTCAAGCTGCGGACGGAATAGTAGGGGGCGGATATGCTGAGAATGGGGATGCCATCGGCAATCAGGTGACGTTCAGCAGCAGTGGAACTCATCAAATTTCATCTCTTTTTGGAGGAGCGGGCTTCTCTCAACAGGTACTTCAACAAGCCAACGAGAATCAGGTAACCATCACTAGCGGGACGTTTTTTAATTCCGACAACATCTTAGGGGGCTATTCCAATTCAGTCGTCAACAATAACACGGTATCCATCGGGGGTACGGCAGACATTGATTTTAGCAGATTGGATGGAAATGGCATCTATGGTGGATATGTTGAAAAATCATCAAGTATACCAAGTTCACTAAGTACAGCCAAGGGAAACCGGGTGGTTCTCAGCGGCGGCTCCGTTACGGGTGCTGAATTGATTGCCGGAGCCTGCGCTGATCATGTTGAGCACAACCAGGTATCCATTACAGGTGGAAATCTGGAAAATAATAAGGAAATCGCCGGCGGGCAAGCAAAAAACGGAAGTGCATCCGATAATACCCTTTCTGTTTCCGGCAGCACATCCGTTGGCGATACTCAGTATGCAGCCGGCGGATATGCTGAGAATGGGAATGCATCCGATAATACCCTTTCTGTTTCCGGTAGCACGTCCGTTAGCGATACTCAGTATGCAGCCGGCGGATATGCTGAGAATGGGGATGCCACCGGCAATCAGGTGACGTTCACCAGTAGTGGAGCCCAGGAAATTGGGGGAATCTATGGGGGAATGGCTTACCCTCAAAGTGCACATCAATCTGCAGCTCACAAAGCCAACGAAAACCAGGTAACCATCACCGGCGGGACGTTTGCTTCTGATTCTATTTTTGGAGGCCTTTCTAATTCAGTTGCCAACGATAACAAGGTATCCATCGGGGGCAGTGCGGACATTACACTTACCTCAGGACATCCTGGTGCATACGGGATTTTTGGCGGATATTCTGATGCGGATTCAAGTACAGCCGAGAGGAATCAGGTGAGCATCAGCGGTGGAACCATTAAGGGAGCCGACTTCCTTGTTGGTGCCCTGTCAGATAACGTTGTGGATAACAAAGTATCCATTACAGGTGGAAAACTGGAAAATAATAGGGAGATTGCAGGCGGATATGCTGAGGCTGGGAATGCCTCCCGTAATATCCTTTCTGTTTCCGGCAGCGCATCCATTATGGGCAATCAGTATGTAGTTGGTGGATATTCAGATGGTACCGGGACAGCCAACGAGAATCAGGTTTCCATAACCGATGGTACTTTGAATACAGCTTTTATCACAGGAGGAATGGCAGGAACTTCAGCCAACAATAATACCGTAGCCATAGGGGGCAATGCTATTGTAACTTTTTCATCCACTGATTCCCATGATGCTGATAAAATGATTAGCGGCGGATATTCTTCTTTTCATGAGGGCCAGGGCAATGGGAATCGAGTGGATATCACCGGCGGTCAAATTTCCCATGCCAATATGCTGGTTGGTGCAGTAGGCAAAGATGTTTCGAACAATCATGTTGCCATTACCGGAGGGAAGATCGAGGGCACGCAGTATATTCTTGGCGGTTATGGAGAAAGCAACGTCAACCAGGAGACGGTCACCATCGGGAAAGATGCTGTGGTGACGGCAGCCATCATCGGCGGCGGTTATATGGCCGACTCCGTTCTCAATAATATGGTCACGGTCAGTGGCACTGTTACTGGCTACATGATTGGCGGCAGTGTCTTATATGGAGGAATCGTTTCAGGTAATGTGCTGAATCTGGCAGGGGCTGCATTGAATACCCTTTCGCAAACAGATACTTCACTGATTGATTTCCTGAAGGAGGATGGATATAAAGAGATAGGAGAATCCATCCAGGCAGTGGGCGGAAGCCTTGGAGAATACGGTATCAAGGCCCAGGACAACAGAATCAACCTGAGTGGCAGTATGGATTTGAGCAAGACCAATCTGTATGGCTGGAGTACGGGCGTTGATATGAAGCAGGATGCTTCGGGGGATGATACCAAGGAGATCACCCACAGCGGCAATACACTGAACGTGGGCTATTTGGAAGAAATGACCACGGATAAGGAAGGGAAAAACACCATTACCGGCAAAGCGGCTGACTGGCATGGAAGCAAGGTTCGGGGCATCTACAACTTCGACAAGATTGCTTTCTACAACGTAGACCCCTCCCAGCCGGCTCTGACGGTGACAGATACAGTGAGCCTGCCGGATAATGTGACGCTGAATCTGGACCATTTCGCTTCTGCAGATGGAGGACAGGTCCTCAAAGACGATGTGCTCATCGATGCTTCTGGAGCCGCTACGGTGAAGGGGCTGGACAAGCTGTATGAATCTGGAAAGGATAAATACCAGCAGACGCTGACTCAGACGTATGCTGACGGCGGGGTGGAAGTCACTGGCAAGGCAGGGCTTTCCCTGTCGGACAACAATATTTTATCCTATGGCCTTTGTTCCCTGGAGGATATCACCTACAAGACTATCGACTGGCAGACGGACGGCACGGTCCTGACTCTCGCGGACAGCCGGAAGTTTGACCTTGCCAATACCAAGGTACATACGGAGAATATCGGCTTTACGGCAAAATCGTTGGAGAATATCACCAAGGCCGGGGATTACTCCATGACGCTCCTGGATACGCAGGGCAATAAGACCCTGGAGGCCGGCAATCTGACGACGAAGCAGGGCAAGTGGAATATCAGCAATGCCCTCGAAGGTATGGGCGTTGCCTCTCTCGATGCGAACGGCAATGTCATCTACACGATGGATACGGTCCAGAAAAAGAATGGCACGGAAATCAAAGTTGATACCTCGAAGCAGACGCATAATGCCTTGATCGCCAATGAAGCGGGCCTCGGCGTCCTGGCAGCAGGTCGTGACCGCCTGGACAGCGTGCTGACGAATTTCAACGGTCAGGAAGGTGGTGTATTCACGTTTGCCAGCCTGGGTGGCAGCAAGAACACGTACGATACGGGCAGCGAGAGCAAGACGTACACGTGGAATGGCCTCGTTGGCATCGGCAATGAAGCGGCCACGAAAGACGGGGATTTCTCCTATGGCCTATTCTATGAATATGGCAAGGGCCACTACAGTGTGGATGGTGCCGGCTATACGGGTAGCGGCGACGCGCACTACAATGGCGGCGGCCTGATGGCAAAATACATGGCCAGGAACAAGAACTATGTGGAAGGTTCCCTGCACTTCGGCAACTTGAAGAACAATGCGGATTCCGTCCTTCACAGCAGCGACGGCAGTGCCTATGGCTACAACACCAGCAGCAATTACTGGAGTGGCCATGTGGGCTTTGGACACATCTTTGATTTGACGGACAAGGTGGAAAGCACGAGCCTGGGCGGCACGCAGCGCGCCGCGCGTGATCTCGATGTGTACGGCAAGTATTTTTACACGCATGTCGGCGGCGATTCGTTCCGCGCTGGAGAAGCAAACTACCAGCTGGATGGGATGAACAGCAGCCTGCTGCGCATCGGTGCGCGCGTGAACAACCGGTCGGGCTGGAACAATTACTACTACGGTCTGGCCTGGGATTATGAGTTCGACGGGGAAAGCAACGGCACGGTTTCCGCAGCCGGCCTCAGCGCTCCCATCCGCAAAGCCGATATCGGCGGCAGCAGCCTGATGGCAGAAGCCGGCTGGAAGCTCGAATCCAACCAGGAAAATCCCTGGGAGGTCAATCTCAGCATGCAGGCATATGCCGGCCAGCATAAAGGCCTCGGCGGCAATGTCTATATGGCATACCATTTCTAAGTTTGGTGAATGACAATAAGGTCTGTGTACGACAGTTATGTTGTGCACAGGCCTTATTTTATAAAAATTTTATAAGTATAATATAAAAACTTAAATATTAAGTTATTTTTTATGTTATACTTATAAAAGGTGATGAAATATGGTAAAAAGAAATTTATACTTAAGAAAATTACTTTTGCTAAAAGATCAGCCACTTATCAAAGTATTGACCGGAATGCGTCGTGTCGGCAAATCAACCTTGCTCGATTTATTGGAGGAAAGTTTGAAACAAGACGGCGTGGCGGCCAATCAAATCATTCATCTGAATTTTGAATGGATGCGTTTCGATGAGATCAAAGATTATCGTCAGTTGTACACTTTTTTGCAAGAGCAAATGCATGGGCAGTCACATGTTTATTTGATGCTGGATGAGATTCAGCTCGTTGACCACTGGGAACGCGCCATCAACTCCATTTTTGCCAAAGGAATAGCCGATATTTATCTGACGGGTTCCAATGCCAAGCTTTTATCCTCTGAGATTGCTACCCTGTTGTCGGGACGTTACGCATTGATTGAAGTCTATCCGCTCTCCTTCCGAGAATACCTTGATTTTTTGCCTGAAGCAGAACGTCAGCAAACAGATATGACCTTTCAACGTTACCTCCAGTTTGGCAGTCTGCCAGTCATCCCTGGTATTCCGCAACATATTGATACCGTCCAAATGGTTTTGAGTGGCATTTATAATACGGTCCTGATGAAAGATGTCATACAACGCAATGCCGTCCGTGACCCGGCCCTTTTGGAGCATATCGTGCGTTTCTTGGCAGATAACGTTGGCAACCCGGTATCAACCAGCAAGATCAGTGGCTACTTGACCAGCAAGGGGCGCAAGACCTCGGCATTGACCGTTGATAATTATCTAAAGATGCTCGAGAATGCATTTATTTTTTATCGTGCCAGCCGTTACGACATAAAAGGGAAATTGTATCTGAAGACCATGGAAAAGTACTATATCGTTGATACTGGGCTGCGCAATGCGCTGCTCGGATTTCATGGCGGAGATTATGGTCATGTCTTGGAAAATGTTGTGTATCTCGAGTTGCTGCGGCGCGGGTATGAGGTCGGTGTAGGTAAACTGGGAACCCTGGAGGTAGACTTCATTGCATCCAAGCCGGATCAGAAAATCTACTATCAGGTTTCGGCAAGTATTCTGGATGAAAAAACACGAGAACGCGAATTGGAACCGCTTCGGAAAATCCGGGATCAGTATGAAAAGGTCATTTTGACGATGGATCGTACCTATATCAAAGATTTCGATGGCATACGCAATATCAATATTGTCGATTTCCTGCTGGATGATGCCCAGTAAATATGATCTTGGGCAAGAGCGTCCTCGCGTTCAAATCGGCTGTCGCCGAGGATGAGAAGCCGGAGCCGAAGCAGCTGGCACAGAGCGAGCAAAAGACGAAAACCGTTGTAAAATAAGAGAATACGAGTCGCACGGGCCCTGTATGTCAAACGCATACAGGGCCTTTTTCTTGTGCGCCGATTAGGCATGACAAAACCCCCAGTT
>CABJCJ010000044.1 GCA_902364065.1 Veillonellaceae bacterium SB90 | reverse complement strand
GGGGCGATGAGCAAGCGGCTTAAAAGCTGTAAACTGCTGTTGTTCTTGACATAAAGACGTTCCAAGGGAACCATTCCCTTTTGGACATCAGCAAGAGATTCGGCCGAAAGATAGGCAGCACGGTTCAGTCCCGGAAGCGGGACAGCACCAGCCGATGCCGTCTCAGAGACACAGAGGATATCCTTGTCCAGGACACGTTCTCCAAATGAATAAAGGCCTGCGCAAAGCGGACATACCTCAATTTCTGGATTAGCCGGATACGGCTGCAGCCGGCTGACAGAAGTATGACAGATTGCACATTCCCGGGCAGCATCCTGTGTCTTATTACAGGGGCTGGTCGGTGAAAAAAGCTGCTGCAACTGGCCGCATGAATAACGGTTCACTTTCCTGTCGGACAAGATTTCATTCACGCGGCGAAAGGCCTGACGCGTCCCTTCCCCCAGGAATTCATTCGCACTGCAGGGAGTCCAGGCAAGGGCCAGATAAAGGCGCTGCGAAAAATGCGCAATCATCCAATCGTTAATCTGTTCACTCACGCGTTGCAGCACTGCAATCGTCTCTGATGTATTCGCCAAGAGCAGATAAAACTGTCCCCCACCCGTATAAAGCAGGGAACTGCGGGAAAGATGACATGCCTGAAGGATCTCATCCACCACATGCTCCAAAAGGATTTCCAAATAGACCGAACGGCCGCGCAGCCCTTTCAATGCCCCTTTGGATGGGATCGTGTAAATGAATTGCTGGATGCCGGAAATATCACCTGACACCAAAAGGTACATATTCGTTGCACGACAGGATTTCCCCGCAGCCCCAGTCACCGCCGCACGATAATCCTTGATACTATGCGCTTCAAAGTATCCATACATCGCCGTGGCATAGGCAGCAGTCAGCCGCAAATGATCGTAAAGGGAGATGTCCCCGGCCTCACCAAGGGCCGTACTCGAAGGCACATAACTGAGAACAGCCTCCAACACCCGCAGCAGTTCATCCGCTTCCATATGGAATGGCGATTTGCGCAGGAAATTCGCTTCCAGATCGCGGTATAAATTCTGATAGGCGCTGATATCGGCACGGACGGCATCACGGGGCTGCGGATACTGGACCGCCGCATCCTCGCGCAGCGAGCGAAGATAAAAAGCCTGATGTCCCGCCTGATCACCAAACACATTGAAGATACTCATGAGCGGCATCTGTACGGAAAAGCCATTGCTTCCATCTTCTACGGAACGCCGGTCGCTGCCGGCCGCCAGGTTATCCGCTTCATAAATCAGATAACTGATATCCGCCGGATCCTGGATCTGCTTTAAATCACTGCCATGATGATGACGAACGGCGCGCAGGATATCTGCATCTTCGGGTTCTGCAAATCGCGCCAAAAAATCCCGTCCTACGACAGAATGTGTTTTCCGTTCTGGATTAGCCCGCAAGACAAGCTTGCCGACATCATGAAGCAGTGCCGCCCGCTCTACACGATCCGATAAATCTGTCGCCATCCAGTCATCCCCTTTCGCATCTCCCTGCTCGCAATAAATTGTATATATATGTTCATTCTGCAAGAATTCAAAATATCCTGCAAAATCCTTAAAATATGATGACATCGGCAATCTGCTTCGTTTCCGCTCCCCAGGAACGCACCATCGTGTGATTCGCCAACAGATAAATCCGCAATGAATCCGTCCGCTCATCAATCAGGCGCTGCGTTTCCTGCACAAGAGCCTCGTATTTCCGTTTTGTCAGGAAAGCCTCAAAGGCGGATTTCTGCACACGTGTCCCGTACTTTTCCAAGCACTTGACCATCTTGCTTCGCCGTTTGTTCTCGACGATATCATAAATCACCAGAACAATATAATGGCGTTCGTCTTCTGCAATGAGTTCCGCTTCTTCATAGTCCATTTCTTTCACCTCAGCGCAGGAATATCGGCTCATACATATCGGCATTCTCCGCCATCAATGCCTGGGCGTATTGGGAAATCTGATGCGCAATGCTGTGGCGATAGGAATGAACACCCTCCACATATTGATTTTTCGTCCGCATCTTTTTCTCATACGCGCGTAAAAAAATGGCACGTCCCTCCCGCGTCAGGAAAGTGCCTTGTTCCTGCTCATCATAAGCAGCCTTCTCAAAGTGATCCAGCCGGATTTCATGATGATTAACCAGTGACAATACCATCGAGTCTACAATCACAGCCCGCCATTCTTCCATCAAATCTGAAGCGAGTGCCGGATGATGATTTTTCAATGAATGAAGAAAGCCAAAATAAGGATGGAGTCCTTCATTGCTCAAAGCCGTATAAACTTCATACATCAGCAAGGTATAGCCCAGGCTGAGCATCGCATTGAATGGATCCTTGGGCGGACGTTTGCTTCTCTTGGCAAAGGCAAAATCCTTGGGAACAATTTTCCCCAATGCCTGGAAATACTGTCTGGCAACGATGCCCTCATACCCCATCAATTCCTCATTGGTTCCTGCCGTATCAATATGGCGGCTGTTAGCGATGATTTGACGTATGCCGTCTTGCACATCAGATGACTCTGTATAACGATTATAGCGCCGTAAAATCGTCAGTTGATTATGAATTTTCGCTGCAATACATTTCTTGGCCAAGGCCAGATAAAATGGCCCGCCACGCTGCAAGACCTGTTTTTCCTGACGAAAGACATTGACATGACGTGTAGATTCCAGGCGGCCAAAGAAGGCACCTCGCCGTGAAAGCCAGGTCACGGGGATTCCCAAACGAAGAAACTCAACCATCGCCCGAGAAGATACTTGCACGGAATCGATGATGACCAATCCATCAAGCACTGCTTCGGGGATCTCCATAAGCTCCTGATCGTTCTGCCCCACGATAAAGCTGCCCCCGCGCTTACGGATAAAGGCGCCATCTTCTGTGATATAAACAAAACTCATTGCAAGACCTCCCTTCTATTATTCCGTCCCCTGTCGGGGATGTTGGTTTCAAATTTATGAGAAAGAAAAGGGTTCGTTTATCATGCGGGGCGTTTCCGTCCCCTGTCGGGGATGTTGATTTCAAATTACGTTTCCGATGCAGATTATTTACAGGACGTTGAAATGTTTCCGTCCCCTGTCGGGGATGTTGGTTTCAAATTACACAAGAGCGGAAGCGCAGGAAGCAGCTGAAAAGTACAGTTTCCGTCCCCTGTCGGGGATGTTGGTTTCAAATGTCATGAAAAACATTGTAATGCCGATGGAAGAAGTTTCCGTCCCCTGTCGGGGATGTTGGTTTCAAATCGCACTGGAGCTTGATTATGCAATCAAGAAAGCAGGACTGTTTCCGTCCCCTGTCGGGGATGTTGGTTTCAAATTATCCCTGTTATTGACCACATCATTATAGGAGACGGTAACAGTTTCCGTCCCCTGTCGGGGATGTTGGTTTCAAATAATATGACGGATACAATGCATCTTTTGTTTATTCTCATTGCGTTTCCGTCCCCTGTCGGGGATGTTGGTTTCAAATTTCACGACTGGCGACATGGATAAGGCATTGAGTGTGCAGGGAGTTTCCGTCCCCTGTCGGGGATGTTGGTTTCAAATAACATCACTGGCTAATGCTACAGAAGTTATTTTTCAGTTAAGTTTCCGTCCCCTGTCGGGGATGTTGGTTTCAAATTACTTGTCGTTGCGCGAGGCAAGTTCTGCGACCTGCGTTTCCGTCCCCTGTCGGGGATGTTGGTTTCAAATCTGAAATGAAAGTCACGATTACTTATAGCTGCGGTCATGAGTTTCCGTCCCCTGTCGGGGATGTTGGTTTCAAATTGTACATGCAGTACAGCCGTATTTAAAAGAACGCGGCTTGTTTCCGTCCCCTGTCGGGGATGTTGGTTTCAAATGGATTCGCCTATAATTCACAATCGTCATGGGTCGACTTTGTTTCCGTCCCCTGTCGGGGATGTTGGTTTCAAATTTGGCCCCGTGTTGATAGGCACGTTTTTGCCAGACATTTTAGTTTCCGTCCCCTGTCGGGGATGTTGGTTTCAAATATTAAATGAGTTGATATAATTAAGACAATAAAAGAACAGGTTTCCGTCCCCTGTCGGGGATGTTGGTTTCAAATCATTCGTCTAGCAGACGTTCCTGCTTAGCCGTGTAGAAGTTTCCGTCCCCTGTCGGGGATGTTGGTTTCAAATTATGGTATTAGCACAGACGAAGACGATGAAGACGAAGAGGTTTCCGTCCTCTGTCGGGGATGTTGGTTTCAAATTTAAAACAGTAACGCGTCAAGCGCGGAAAATCTTGAAGCAGGTTTCCGTCCCCTGTCGGGGATGTTGGTTTCAAATACGTTTTGGCACAATGCGTATATGTGTACGCTTTTACGCCGTTTCCGTCCCCTGTCGGGGATGTTGGTTTCAAATAAATTTTTTATCTGCATCAGAAGCAGCAGTTCCATCCTGATTGTTTCCGTCCCCTGTCGGGGATGTTGGTTTCAAATACGTGAAGCACGTCATTACTTATCGTGGCGAGCACGTTTCCGTCCCCTGTCGGGGATGTTGGTTTCAAATTTGGAATAATTATTACTGTGAAGAAATGAATTATCCGTTTCCGTCCCCTGTCGGGGATGTTGGTTTCAAATCCTGTCGGTGGAATCCGTTGCGCGACAATGGAGAAACGGGCTTTTGCGGGGCGGATGGCAAAACGCTCAGTTTTGTCAATCGAAAAATTTCTATATGTTGCTCGAATCCTTATACAGCAAGCCGCGGTGCGGATTATGTCACCACCACAATGGATTTATTATTTTTAATTCTACGCAGATACGCAAAATCCTTCTTGTTTTCTTATTTTTGACATACATTGACTGTGCAAGGACTCTTGCCAGACATCACAAATAAATATGATATAATAAAGGCGTCGAATCAACTCTGCAGTCAGGGGAAATGTTTATGTTTCGTTCAAAAATCACGCGCCGGCTCGTAACATCCTTTTTGCTCATCATCTTTGCGTCCTTCGCCTTGCTCGGAGCCTTCCTGCTCCACTACTTCCACGACTACACACTCGAAAACGAGCGCACGGCCCTCATCCGCAACGCAAAAATCATCGAAGTCGCACTTGAACCAACCTTCTACGTCCGCAGCGACGCGCTCGATGACACGCTGGAACGCCTGCACAACGAGACGGGACTGCGCATCACCGTCATGGACGCCGAGGGCAACGTGCTCGGTGACACGGCTCAGACGGCCGACCGCCTCGACAATCATTTTGCGCGCGAGGAAGTCCAGGCCGCACTGACCTCTGACTACGGTGTCGCCGTGCGCGAAAGCGCAACGCTGCACGAAAACCTCATGTACGTCGCCGTCCCCATCCGGCACGACGGGCAGCTGACCGGCATCATCCGCACGGCCAATTCGCTCTCGCCGATGGAACACTCCTACCACACGATCTTCCAGGTCATCATCTGGGGTCTCTTTCTCGCGCTCAGCATCTCCTTCCTGATTTCCGTCTGGCTGGCCCACCGGCAGGTCCGGCCCATCATGCTGCTTTCGCAGGATGCCATGGCGATTGCGGCCGGCAATCTCGACAAACGCCTGCGCTGGCACAGCGGCGATGAATTCGATACCCTCGTGCAGACCATCAACCACCTGACCGAGAATCTGGCCAAGAAAATCCAAGAATCCCAGGCCGAAGCCCATAAGCTCGCGCTGACGCTCGACAACATCGACAACGCCATCATGCTCATCGACGCGCGCGGCAATATCGTCGACGCCAACCCGCAGGCCGAAGCCATCTTCCATCTGTCGCCGGGCTGCCTGCAGCGCCACAGCATCCACGTCATCGGCAATGCCCAGCTCTCGGAAACGGCTCAGGTCGTCAGCCGCGAGGACCGCTCTCAGACCATCACGTTCCACACCGACCGCGATGATGGCGAGCATTACACCTTCCAGGTCTTCCTCGCGCCCTTCCCCGAGGAAAACGATCAGAAACTCGTGCTCGCCGTCTTCCACGACATCTCGATGCTGCAGGAAATCAACGACCGGCAGGCGGAATTTGTCAGCAATGCCGCCCACGAACTTGCAACGCCCCTGACTTCAATCTCAGGCTTTGCCGAAACCCTGCTCGACGATGACTTCAAGGACCCCGATGCCAGCCACCATTTCGCCGGCATCATCTACCGCGAAGCACAGCGCATGAGCCGCCTCATGAAAAGCCTGCTGCAGCTCGCGCGCCTCAGCGACGAAACGTGCCGCAAGCAGCTCGTGCAGGTGCCCGTTGACCTCGCAGCCGTCGCACGGCAGGAAGGCCAGGCCCTCCTCGATGCGGCAGAGGCCAAAAATCAGCAGCTCATCATTGAAGGAACGGAAAACCCGCTCTTCATGCTCGCAACTCCCGAGCTCTGCGGACAGATTGTCCATAACCTCATCGAGAACGCCATCAAGTACACGCCAGAAGGCGGCACGATCACGGTCCGCGCCGCAGGCACAGATGCGTCAGTCAACCTGTGCGTCGAGGATAACGGCATCGGCATCGCCGCCGCAGACCTGCCGCGCATCTTCGACCGCTTCTACCGCGTCGACAAGGCCCGCGCCCGCAAGTCCGGCGGCAACGGCATCGGCCTCTCGCTCGTCAAGTTCCTCGTCGAGCTATTCGGCGGCCAAATCAAAGCCGAAAGTGAGGTAGGCCGCGGTACCCGCTTCACCCTGACCTTCCCGCGCTGCCAGCAGTAACAAGCTATAGAGAAAGTCCCTCCGTTTGCTTATCAGGATTTTTCATCATCCTGCCAAGCAAGCGGAGGGATTTTTCTTGTCCATGCATATCGCCGACAGGCAAACATCTTCCGGGTTCTCGACTGTAGCAAACAATCAATTTACCTTTTAAGCCCGAGACTCCGGATGCCATAAAGAAGAAAGAATAGTGGCGTAGGATCATGGATTCTCTCATCAAAAAGATGGATGAACTTACGTCTTCTTGACTGGTAATAATAAAATACCTAGTACAAGCACCAAGCAAAAGCGAGATGCTTTTCTTATGCCCAATTTTAAAGAAAAGAGGAATATACAATGGAGAACCAGGATAATATGCTGCATTTTAATCTCCAGCGCTTTGCCGATACCGGCGAGTCCGGCGGCCAGGGAGGACAGGAACCTCCAGTAAAAGCCGATGCTAACGATGCGAATAACCGGTAAGCCAGCTGAGAAAAAGCACCTTGCATGATTTGCAAAGTGCTTCTATTCAATATTCTATATTAGGATCATCTTCGATGTATACCATTTCGTATACGTCTTTTCCTGCATGAAGGCATTGCTCAATCACATTAATACACCAAGCCTCTCCTCTATTTAGTAATGGTATAGTAGGAAATCCATCTGGAAATTTTTCGTTATATGCGTCAAATGCTTCGTAAAATGTCATGATATATCAGCCTCCTTGATAATATACAGATATGCCTGAAGGTATGAGGCATATAGTTTTTAAACCAGTGCAATCCTTCAAGGCTCACTGGGATCACCGAAACGACTTGTTTCAGTCCACGCACCCATGAAGGATCATCCCCGCGAGTGCGGGGGCTCACCAGCTACAGCCGCATGGTACTGGTTCTCTGACAAATTGTCCGCCTGCATCTATGCATGCAAGCTTGTGACAGTCTGCACATACTGTCGGGCGGCCGCTTGAGGCTGCTGCCACCGCAACTCCTCCTTTTCTGGTATAATATAAGTATCAAGAACATTCAGGAAGGTGGTCATCATGACAGTTCTTTTCGGGCTTATATGTGCATTCCTTCTTCTTACCATCTTTGCTACGTGCCTTTCCGGCGCGCTTGGCTTTTTGTACGGACTTTTCAAAAAGCTCTGAGCTCCGCAGTGCGGGGCTTATTTTTTATACTGCATCTCCAGCCTGCGCGGCACTTAAAATCAGCTCACCCAAGTCGGAAGCACCTCCGACCACGATTGCCAGCTTCTGGAAACTGCCAAGCAACATCTGCACCAATCAGGATTTGCAAATCGCTGATTTTATTTAAATTCTCTGCCTCCTAACATGTTCATCATGCTATAATAAAAAAGGGGTGGTTCTATGTCATTCCGTATCATTTTGGGCGATATTTCTCCCGAGTACAAGCTTTTTGGCAACACCTTGGTTGCCACGGGGCGTCCTCCTATCGCCGTTAACAGGGTATCTGTCCTGGATTACGAGGAAATTTCCCATTGCACCGACTACGGGCTCAGCTGGCTGCGCACACTTCCCGCCTTGGCTTTCGGCCTTCTTTGCTTCAGTCTCGTCGGCGCTATCTCATTTGCCGCAATCGCCGGCTTGAAAGTACGCCAGTTCTATACGTTCCGCATCACCGTCCGCTATTACGGATCCTTTATCGCCGTCGCGGATAAGACAACCTACAAAGATTTCCTGCAAGCTTATCTTGATTCCGACGAGTCCGCCTGATGGCGGTCTTTTTTTAATCCAATCCAAACTCTTTGCGCAAGATGGCCTCATCCTCTTCTCGCTGCTTCCTCTTGCGCTCCTCCATCTGCTCCTTTACCTCCGGATAGAGCAGCACGAGGATTTCCTCCATCATGATGGGATGCTCAAGCTGCACATTAACGAGCCACGAGAGGAAATAAGCCCACTTCTCGTCGCTGCGTTTCTCCGCTGTCCGCCGTCCCTCGAGGATCTTGTAGAATTCTCCAACCTGCAGGGAATCATCCCCGCGAGTACGGGGCTCACTGTAGCTCCGGAGCCCATCCAAGCGAAGATGATAACGAGGATGAAAACGGTGGGCCCTAGGAAGGCGGCCAAGAATCCACAAAGGGTTTTCAGGAGGCGATGAAGGATAAAGAGCCGGAGCCGAAGAGGACAGAAGACCGAAGGCCTTGGAATGAAGAGAACCACCCACGCCGGTCAGATGGAAAGTTTGGAAAGGGTGGGAATAAGGGCTCGACAAAAAGCAATGAACATGGTAGTGTAGAACTAAGCCCAAAAGGTGTGAACCGATTATGGGTGCGAGGCTTTGCCAATAAACAAAAGCTCATGAATCATTGGAAAAACGGAAGGACGCACCGAGATGAATATCCTGACTTTACGATCGGGCAATATGTTGCACGAGCTGTGCAACTGGCTGAAATGCCTGTTGGTGGTGACATACTCGGCCATATCGACAAAGATGGCATCATTATCAGATATGACCGAAAAACTAATGATTTTGTAAAAGCATCCATAACAAAAGGGTTTCGCACTATGTTTAAGCCGATAGATGGCGAATCATATTACATAAATATGTGTAAGGAGGATATCGAACGTGGCGGAAAAGGTTAAGTGCCCGGTATGTGGCAAAAGCGAATTTGATGAACGGGACAATTTCGATATCTGCCCTATCTGCTATTGGGAAAATGATGATTATCAGATTCGTCACCCGGATAAGAGTGGCGCAAATCGTATGAGCCTCAATGAGGCACGGGCTGCCTACAGGGCAGGAAAGAAGGTAAAATGACATGGACAACGTCCGCATCATATACCGAATACTGAAAGCTTTGGAAGCCAGTATGGATTCAGAGGAGTTCGACGAGCGCATGATTTCAGCCGAAACTCTCGGGATAAGCCAATACCGTTTGTATTCTATCCTCCGTATGCTGGTCAAAGCAGAACTGATTGAGGGGATTGCAGTTGATACCGATGCCACAGGAAATTTCTTGATCAGCAAAGGGCGACCGCGGTTGACACTTCAAGGCCTTGAGTACCTGAATGAAAACAGTATGATGCAGAGAGCTATGAGAATGGCCAAGGGTATCAAAGATAGCGTTCCTGGTTTATAACCGCTTGTACAATGTGCAGGCGGTTTTCTTATGCCCAAAATAGGAGGAAGGATATGTCACGAGTAGGAGGAAGGATATGTCACGAGCGGATTTATGGGAGCCTAAAGCGCGTATAGAAGCAGAGTTCCGGCGTTCGCTCCTGGAAATCGCCAAGCAGATTGTGTCATGCGAGTCGGCAAGACGAATGACCCAAGGCTTATCCGGATTACGCTTGACCATCTGTCGCACTCCTCCGAGTTTATGCGGCTATCGCGAGCGGTTGCCATGAAAATGGTAACGGGTCTTTTTGCTGATCAAGGGCGCACATGGCGCGAGGCCGCCCGCCACAACACAAGTGGGTAGGATGACATACGAGGCACTGCGGAGCGAGCTTAGTAAGCGCTAAATAATACAGTGTATATACTCCCCCCTCCGCCTTGTGGGATAATGGTCTCACATGAATGTCTCAAGGCATGCGCCGAGGAATTTGGTAATATGAGGACATATAGGAAATTCAGGAATCTCGGGAAATCCGGGAAAATCGGGAAATTCGGTAATCCTCAGAAGCGGCGGTATGTGCCGCGGTGGACGCAGATCATCATGGAGCAGCGAGCCAGCGGCCTTTCCGGCATGGCATACTGCCGCCGTGCCGAAATCAACTGCAAAACGTTCTACTACTGGCAGAATGTCATCCAAAAGGAGCTGCTGGCAAGTAAGGCGCAATATACGGATGTGGTGGAGACGTTGTCTCCTTCATCCGAACCAATAAAGCCGTCAAAAGGTGAGCACGAGACGAGTACCCCAAAGACTCCGGCAATACCGGAGGAGGTTGCGCTGAGACGCTCGAGCCACCTGCTGAATCAACTCCAGCACTGCCCGAGCCACCCGAATCCACATTGCAAGAAGGGGTTCACTTCGTTTCATTGAAGTGCACAAAGCCGTCCTCTCAATCAGCGCAGCCACCACAGTCACCACAGCCAGCGTTGGAGATTTTCTGTGGGACAACACGCATCACGGTAACAAAAGATACGCCACCAGAGCTTTTGCGGCAGACTCTCTGTATCCTAAGGGATGTGTTCTCATCATGCTAATCCGAGAACTCACGGCGGAGCACATCTATCTGGCCTGTGGCCATACGGACATGCGGAAGTCCATCGACGGGCTTGCCGCCTTGGTTGTCTCGCGGTTCCATCTGGACCCGCACCAGCCGGCGCTTTTCTTGTTCTGCGGCCGTCGCAAGGACCGTATCAAGGGGCCGCTCTGGGATAAGACGGATTTTCTGCTGCTCTGCAAGCGCCTCGAAAATGGCAAGTACCAATAGCCGGATGAGCCCAAGGACGTGCTGGAGATCTCGGAACAGCAGCTTCACTAGCTCACGGAAGGGCTCACCCTAAAGACGGAAGTCCAGATGCTCAAGGCCCAGATTGCCCGGCTGCAGAAGATGGTATATGGGTCCCGCACGGAAAAGACGAAGCGGATTGGAGACTGCAAACGAGCAGATGGACTTTTTCAACGAGGCGGAGTCGAGGCGAAGAAAAATGCGCCCGAACCGTGCATTGAGATGCCCGCACGTCTACAGGCGTTGCGGCACAGCCCTGACGTCCATGGCCAAAGAGAAGCTCCGCACGGAAATTGAGTTCATCCCCGCCAAGATTAAGGTCATCGACTACTGCCGCAAATCCTTCCAGTGCCTCGCTTGCCGCAAGGAAGAGCATTTCTCCATCGAGAAGCCGGCCATGCCGCTCGTCTCGCGACTGCAGCAGGACCTCCTCGAGCAGGATGTCATCCATGCAGATGAGACACCCGTACAGGTCCACAAAGAGAAGGGGCGCAAGAACTGGTTGTTCAGCGACTCTCTGAAAGGAGCCAAGGCCAACGGCCTGAATCCGTTCCAATACCTCTTCGAGCACCTGCCAAACGCCGACATCCAGCAGCATCCCGAGTACCTCGACGACGTCCTGCCATGGAATGAGACAATCCAGTGAAACTGCAAATGAACCATCCAAATTTCCTTGCTCGCACAGCAGCGCTTTTTGATGCGCATTTCAGTGATGACGAAAATTTTAGCCATCAGGCTGGCAGATTATACACCGGATAATTTAGCGCTTACACTATGATACGCGCATCGCGATGACCGTCCTTTTCTAAGCTGCCTATGCGGCAGTTAACATACGTGCCTGGCAAAATGAGGTGCTTGGCAATTTCTAAGCTGCCTATGCGGCAGTTAACGATATAGCAAAGATATAAAAAAGAATCTTGTCTTTCTAAGCTGCCTATGCGGCAGTTAACATTAGTAATCTGATGATTACAAGTCAGCAAGATTTCTAAGCTGCCTATGCGGCAGTTAACTGTATTATCGCGTCGGGCTTATGGATACTTTTTTTCTAAGCTGCCTATGCGGCAGTTAACGAAAGGAAGTTAAAAATGGCTAAATATTTTTCTTTCTAAGCTGCCTATGCGGCAGTTAACCATTGCCTGCAATGCCCGTCGCGTGAGCTTTTTTTCTAAGCTGCCTATGCGGCAGTTAACTAGTACACACCGTATTTCAGACCATATTCGACTTTCTAAGCTGCCTATGCGGCAGTTAACTCGTCTTTCAATGTCTGGCAAAACGGCAAACATTTCTAAGCTGCCTATGCGGCAGTTAACCCTGTTGCCCATTCCGTGGGCACGGGTGTTATTTTCTAAGCTGCCTATGCGGCAGTTAACCGTATTCGATTTGCCATATAGGATCAGCTCCATTTCTAAGCTGCCTATGCGGCAGTTAACTTGCTGTCATCATATGGTATCCTTTCTTTTGATTTCTAAGCTGCCTATGCGGCAGTTAACAAATCATTGCCGACTGTGCCGTTCTGTGTGCATTTCTAAGCTGCCTATGCGGCAGTTAACGCCCGCGACATTGTGACGGACTATTTTAGTATTTTCTAAGCTGCCTATGCGGCAGTTAACTTACCCCACAGGAGATAAGCTACCTTCTTCTTTTTCTAAGCTGCCTATGCGGCAGTTAACAAGGAAATCAACGAGAGCAATGCGAAGCGAGATTTTCTAAGCTGCCTATGCGGCAGTTAACATCATCCGGTTGCTCAACAAGATGAATATCATTTTCTAAGCTGCCTATGCGGCAGTTAACGTAGTTACGTACATGGTAGCACGACAGATAAATTTCTAAGCTGCCTATGCGGCAGTTAACAGGAAATCAACGAGAGCAATGCGAAGCGTGACTTTCTAAGCTGCCTATGCGGCAGTTAACTTTGTGGCATGTTCACCTTGATTTACGGAATATTTCTAAGCTGCCTATGCGGCAGTTAACACGGTCACAAAGGTTTGCGCCGACATCCCAATTTTCTAAGCTGCCTATGCGGCAGTTAACCAGATAAGATTTACCTCATTCGCCCGAAGCGCTTTCTAAGCTGCCTATGCGGCAGTTAACAAGCATAATATACTAATATAATATGATGATAATTTTCTAAGCTGCCTATGCGGCAGTTAACCATGGGGGCTCTCTATGCCAATCGGATCTCTTTTTCTAAGCTGCCTATGCGGCAGTTAACAAATACACCCATTCACATAATCGGCCTCAAGAATTTCTAAGCTGCCTATGCGGCAGTTAACGTCTCTACATCGTACCTCTGGGGTAACTCATATTTCTAAGCTGCCTATGCGGCAGTTAACTATTAAAAACACTGTTAGTTATTGACTCAAACTTCGCAGTTACTAAAACACTGATTTATTTTTAG
>CABJCJ010000043.1 GCA_902364065.1 Veillonellaceae bacterium SB90 | reverse complement strand
TCGGCCCTCCGGGCCACTTTCCCCAAAGGGGACAGCATTCTTCCGAAACCATCGCGCAAGCGACGGATGTGCGGGGCGTCCCCTACGGGGAAGCTGTCGCGTCAGCGACTGAAGGGGCATCTGCTCTTATTGCCGGCCTCGCCCGATGTAAACCATCCCATTAAATATGTACATTCCCTTCTGGCAGTCGCGAACACAACCTATCTTTGACAGTCCGATCAATCGCTTGACAAACACCAGAAAAATTTTGCCAAACTTCACGATTTGTAAACCGCAAAATAAAAATTCCCATTTTACTCAAACGATGTGTCCGCTCCATGTCGTACTCTAATTGAGTTCCTGAAGCATGCTGTTCGCCGTCAAGTTCCACCCCTAGCTGAACTTTTGGACAATAAAAATCTACAATATATTCCAGTATCGGCCGCTGACGTCGAAAACGAACTGGATACTGACAAAGAAAATCATACCACAAATGACGTTCCTCTTTCGTCATCTCGCGACGAAGTGTCCTAGCCTTTGTAAGCAAATCTTTCCGCAAACAAGTCATCGCTATCCCCCTTGTCGTAAAAGCCTTATAAAGTTATATGTATTCCTATTGTATCATGAAACCATCATTTGCAGATTCACAGTTCGATTTTCAGTCATCCTCCATGGCATTATCTGCAGCTTCCCCTTTCGGCCCTCCGGGCCACTTTCCCCAAAGGGGACAGCATTCTCCCGGAACCGTCGCGCAAGCAACGGATGCGCGTGGCGCCCCCCTCGGAAGCCTGTTGTGTCAACCACAGATGCGCAGTCAGCCCCTCTGAGGAGTTTGTCACGTCAGCAACGGATGTGCGTGGCGTCCCCTCTGGGGAAGCTGTCGCGCCAGCGACTGAAGGGGCAACTGCTCTTATTGCCGGCCTCGCCCGATGTAAACCATCCTCATTTGCATACTCAAGCCGTCTTTCACCTTTCTCTACCCCCCCCTTGCCTGCAGTTTCCCCTTTCGGCCCTTCGGGCCACTTTCCCAAAAGGGGACAGCATTCTCCCGGAACCGTCACGCAAGCAACGGATGCGCGTGGCGTTCCCTCGGAAATTCTGTTGTGTCAACCACAGATGCGCAGTCAGCCTCCACCGAGGAATCTCGCGTTAGCAACGGATGCGCGCGGCGTCCCCTCCGGGGAAGCTGTCGCGTCAGCGACTGAAGGGGCATCTGCTCTTATTGCCAGCCTCGCCCGATGTAAACCAACCCATTCGCCTGTTCAAATCATCGTTCACCTACCGTTGTCTCCCTTGCCTGCAGCTTCCCCTTTCGCCCCTTCGGGCCACTTTCCCCAAAGGGGACAGCATTCTCCCGGAACCGTCGCGCAAGCAACGGATGCGCGCGGCGTCCCCTCCGGGGAAGCTGTCGCGTCAGCGACTGAAGGGGCATCTGCTCTTATTGCCAGCCTCGCCCGATGTAAACCATCCTCATTTGCGTACTCAAGCCATCTTTCACCTGCCGCTGCCTTCCTTGCCTGCAGCTTCCCCTTTCGGCCCTTCGGGCCACTTTCCCCAAAGGGACAGCACAAAAAGGACCTCCGAAGTTGTTGTTCGGAGGTCCTGAGGCTTTGCCCTGGGCAATTATTTGCTGTTGTTCTGTGCGTCTGCGGCGATATCCTGGAAGTTGGCATATACGCCGTCGAGATCGGCGGGGAGAATGCCCATCTCGCTGAAACCGATATGCAGCGCTTGAGCAAAGAGGTCGACGTTATGCTTTTCGTCGCCGGTCTGCATCATCGTGCGTGCAGCAGCGTTGAGCGGCATAACGTGGAATGTCGAGCCGTTGTAGATCAGGCGGAATTCGCCCGTGCCGGTGCTCGTCGTAATGTCTTTCGTGTACTCACGATACTGCGTCTTCGGCTGATTCGGCTCCGGCAGGCGCTTGCCCGTCGGGGAGATATCGACCTTGGCTGCCTGGGACTTGACGTCGTAGGTACCATAGTTCGTCATCTTGCCGTCATCGATCTTGAAGAACGGCAGCTGGACTTTGATGATGTGGCGCTCGCGGTCAATCCCCGGGCCCTCATCACGCGTCCCCCAGTCTTTCTCGACTGTGCCGCTTTCCTTCTCCGAAGGCGTCTGCGGGTTCGTCGGCAGCGTATAGCCGCCATTGCCCGGCACAACTGGCGGCACGACCGGGGGATCAATATCCGGCTTGCTCGGCGAAACGACAGCCACGCCATCATAATGGAAGCGATAGTTGCCGATGACCTCGGATTCGCCTGGCTTGAACGGATGACCGTTGATGTCCGTGATGACATCATACGTGAACTCACCCGTCTGATCTCCCAGATTCGGCGTCCACGTTGCATGGTCACCATAAGAGAGTTTGCTGTCGATATCGGGGTCCACATACGTGATATCCTGCGTCGTATTGCCCTTGCCATAGACGCGGACATAAACATCCTTCGGATCAATATGGAGGTTCGATTTGCCCGGCGTAATCTCATAATTCTTGAGATAGTCCTTGCCCGAAACATCGGTCGTGACCGTATAGTCACCCAAGTTATTCGTACGGGTATCATTATCAAGATAACCATTACCATACGTATAATCGTAGACAAGGCCCGTCGTATCGTTCTCATCGCCATTCGTCAGGCCAGTAAGGGACGAACCGCTTCCCGGCGTCACCGTACCATACTCCGTCGTGATATCCGGCGTTGTAATAGAGAGTTTCGCTTTCTCAATAACCGAATCACCATCATTAAAGTGAATGTTGTAGTTGCCTAGTGATGTGTCATCAGCCTTGAGTTTATAATCCCTGCCAGCATCCTGTGTTGTTCTGCCATTTGTACCATCACCTGTATTGGTATACTTCAAGTCTTTATTCTGCAGGTTATCGGTAATAACTGATACATCATCGCCATTCAGTACCGGGATATTGTTATGATCATATCCATATCCATTCGTATCAAAAGCTTTACCATAAGTAGTCTTGACATCATTAAGATTCAATGTGATGTCCGCTTTATTTACCTTCAGATCACCTGTTGTCGTAACCGTATAGTTGGCACTCATATCATTGCCAGCAGCATCTGAAATCTTGATGTTCGAGAAATTGCTGCTGTCCAGAGCATCTTGATAAACGGTATCGCTTGCATCCGCAGTAGAGCCATTCGGATGATTGGTCTTCCGATTCTTATCATAACTGCTGTCTGTCTTAATAGTCGGTGTTTTGCCCGTTAAATTATCGTACGAAACCTTGGCACCGAAAAGTGTGCCGGTGGTTGTATCGGTCCATTTGGTGATTGTGCTATTGCCATACGTCTGTTCACCCGTGCCAGAAACAGTCAAAGCTTTAGGCGTAATGATAAGCGTCCCGTTTTCTTTTTTCAACAGATGTCCATTCAGTCCTACAGCATCAATATTTACATCGACATTATAAATGGATTTATTTTTATCTGTACCGGCGGTATCACCATTGGTACGCGTTGCATCTGCGGCTGACCCCCTGCTAGATACTGTTACCGTGCCATCAATATAACTTTTAAGATCTTTCTCCTGGAAAGCGTTGCTAAAAGAACTTACATTAACCGGTGTTTTACCATCCGACTTCGTATATTCTTCGCGATAGTTCAAGTCATTATACATATTCTCAGAAGTCAGCTCTTCGTCAGCTTGTGATATCGTCGTATTTGTACCGGAAGTATCACCATATACTTTCGTATAATTATCAGCGCTTATTGTAATGGTCGGCGTTGTTTGGAAAATATATTTGCCACTGGCATTTTCGTCAGCTGCTTCAGTTGTAGCATATGAAGACAGTGTCACACCTGCCGCATTGACAGTGGTTACCGTATTCTGATTGGATTTGCTCGTCCACATTGCATCGGTGCCGCTGTTTAAGTTGGTGCCAAATGTGTCAAGATCCGGCGAGGCCGAGTAGATTTTCCAGCTGCCACCCGTACCAGTGGTAATAGCATTCTTGGCAGCTTGTGACGTAGCGTTGACAAACGAACCGCTCGTTCCCTGTGCATCAATAACAACAGCGTCATTTGCTCCACTAGCCGCGGTTAATGTGCCGTCATCTCCCAAGGCATCGTCTTTCTTTTCTTTATTGGTCGTGGTTGTCAACGTGATGATGCCGTTGCTTTTCGTCGAGGTCAACGAAATCTTGCCGCCGTTAAGCAAGCCACCATTTGCATCAGTCTTGCCACTCGACGTGATGCCATGAACGGTAATATCGCCTGTAGCATTGGTTGTGATATTATCGGTAGCATTTGTATTGCCAGAATTCGTTGTAGATCCCGACGTCATGCGACCACCAATCGTTACATCAGCACCTGTGATGTCGATACCATGGTCCGTGTTGATTGTGCCCATATTGTAATCTGTAGCGCTTGAACCACCTATTGTTACATTTCCCGTTGTATGAATAGTTACCGTGTCAAGTTTCTCAGAGCCACCAATATTCCCCTGCAATTTAACGATTCCACTGCCAGCCTGGATATTCAGATTAGAATGCGCCAAATTCTTTTCCTGAACAAAACCAACCGTAGATCCGCCTTCAATAGAAGCATCATCCCACATACCTGTGCCACCATATCCAACAGTCAAAAAAGGAGAACTATCATCCGGCTGCCAATGACTTTTAGCATTATCACTAGACCAGTTCGAAAAACCATATGCCTCAGATCCTTTTGTATCCGTCTTATTACTTCCATTATATTGAGATTTCCTCATATCATAGAAAAGGATTCCCGTATTGTTATTTGCTTCTCCCTCAGGTCCGGTTACCCAATAAAAACCTGACTGATAAGTAGGGTCTACAGGCATATCATTATAAGGATTATTCTTTAAATCATTGTTTTTGCCACGAATTCCAGAGCCACGGCCGCCTACATAAAGTGGCAGCTGATAATCTGGAGCAGTAAGAGAATTTTCTAGTCGAGTTGTAATAGTAGCTAAATAGGTATCTCCAGCGGCAGATCCGCCTCCCGTATTTCCTTTTGCTAAATCGGCTGCAACAAACCAATTATTTATCATCAACTCTTCAATAATCGCTAATTTCTGTGCATCTGTATAATCGGCAGGATTTGTACTCCCAGAAAAATTAGCTATAGATACTTTCAAGTAATACAGATAATCTTGAAAAGACATCGAGCCTTTCTCCATAATAAATGCTCGATATCCCTTACCAGTACCATCAGATACAGATGTATACCATCTAGTATGCTGAGAGTTTATCTCCGTATCGCTTGTTTTTTTTGTGGATTTACCGGATGCAGTAATCGTATGAAAATTATAATATATTTCACCGTTTGCAAATGTGTAAGGATCATATGTATATATATAATTTCCATTACTATCTTTCTTGTATATATAATTTCCACTACTATCTCTTTTAGCGTTGCCATTTTCGTCCGTTTCTCGAACATAGTTCACGCCAATAAATTTATATGCGGGAACAATATTATTGGTCAGATAATAATACGGACTGTTTGTATCTTTAGGATCAGTCAAAGATTTAAATAAATTAGTTAAGGCTGCACCACCTTCTATATAAGAAGTATAGCTATTACCTGAATTGATCAATCCTGTAACGGTGACAGCCCCACTAGTTTTAGCTGTTGCATCATTGGTATCAATATTAAGAGTACCACCATTTAAACCAATAGCCACTTCACCATTTAACGTTACAGCTCCACCTTTTGTAATGATAGAGCGATTTCCAAGCGCACCAGACTCTCCTTGTGCATTAAGATTTCCAAAATATGTACCTATCGTACCAGCGGTATGATCAGCTTGGCCAGTATAAGTACCATAGCCATAACCCTTTTTCCCATTCCCTGTAAATTTCACAGGATTACCTGAGACGCCACCACTAGCAGATGTAAAAAATCCACCATTCGTATTAATATCTGCATTGATGATGACAGCACCAACACCGTCATTATTCGTATTAGAATTCAAAATTACATTTAGCTTACCACCACTGGCCTGTGCATCAATAGGCTTATTAATCGTTATGTTTCGATTAGCCTCTAGTGTAAAGGTAGCTTCATCATCTCCAACAGTCGGATTGATTTCAGAATTCAAAATAATATTTGCAACTCCATTTGCTGCCGCTGCTTGGATTGTTACATCGGTTCCTGCATTTAAAAGCGTATTAACCAGGCTTCCTTTAATCCAAGTCACAGCTATATCAGTAGCCGATGTATTAGTTCCTTTAGCTCCGGGGTCATTATAAGCTACACGTGTATTACTAGTAACCTCAGAATCCGACAGTGTCTTAGTTTCAATAGACGAATCAAGACCTTGCGTAGGATCATCATCAGAAATATATACGGCTAACGGATCGAGCAGCCACTCGCCGCGGCTGCCGTTGATGCCCTTCGCGTCGATATTGAGGTTGCTGCCCAGATTCAACACGTCGCCGGACGTTTCGATCTTGCCGCCGTCAATGGTGCCGCGGGCTAAGAGATTGGTTCCATCATGGACCGTCGTGGTGTTGCCGATGACCTTGATGCTGCCGGCGCTCTGATTGTTCTCGAGGCCCGATGCGTCGATGGTGCCGCTCACCTCAACGACACCGTTATTGCCGCCGTCGAGCAGGATCTCGCCCTTCTCGTTCTGACGCAGGGTCTTGGCTTCAATCGTACCCGTGTTGTTGACGACGGTACTCATGACATCGCCGGCCTGCTTTGCCGTCATGACGACGTAGCCGCCGTCAGCACGCAGCACGCCGGTGTTGAGCGTGCTGGCCTTCGCGAGCTTGCCGTCAACATCGAAATTGATTTTGCCGGCCGTATCGGCAGACAAGGTAATCGTCTTGGCCGCAGCCAGGGCAATCCTGCCACCCTCATTTGTGATCGTGCCATTGTTCGCAACGGAAGCCGCATGCAAGGCAACGAGACCGCCCTCAGCCTTGATCTGGCCTTCGTTGATGACCGAGGCACTGGTGTTCGCATCATCGGCAGCAAGCGAAACATCGCCCGTACTCGTGCCGAAACCTGCCATCGCCGCATCGCTGACCCTGGCCGTAGAGGCCACAAGGCTGCCAACATCGACACTGGCATTCTGGCCGAACAGCACACCGTTCGGATTGACGACAAACACCTGGCCATTGCCCGTGAGCTGGCCATCGATAACGGACTTCGCATCGCCCGTCACGCGATTGAGCGCAATGGACTGCGCATCCGGCTGACGGAAATTGACGCGTTCGTCATTCGCAATATCAAAATTCTTCCAATCAATCGCGACACGCTTCGTGCTCTGATTGATTTCCATATTTTTATTGTCATCGCTTCTCTGGATTGTCGCCTCACCGGAGCGGACAATATCGCCCTGCGGCATGGCATGCGTGATACTACCGAACGACATGGTCAGCATAGCGGCCGCCACAGCTGCCGTCTTGCGCTGCCATGCCCGTTTCATTTTACGTTCCATCTCGGGTTCCCCTCCTAAGAAAAATACAGAACATCATGTCTTGAGCCCACATGTTCCTTTTAGGGTATATTATACTAATTTCTAATCGTTTATTCAAGAAAATTTAATTGTTATGAATAATAAGTTCTTTTTATACCGACAGTAATTTTCAAAAAAAGAGCAGGTTGTCAGGAAATTCCTGACAGCCTGCCCAGTTGCAGGGTTGGCTGCTGATTTCGACTTTGAGCACTTCGTCTCCACACTACGTGCCGAGCATCGAGCCTGTGCCCCTTTGCATGTCTCCATCGATACGCGAGGCTTCGCTCGCGGCCATGCCCGCTTACGGGTGATTTATACCCGGGGAACCCTATTCAGTTTTACCTGGCTCATTCGTTTTCATCGAAGTGGACATAGACGCCGTCGAGGTCTTCGAGGAGGATACCCATCTCGTTGAAACCGGCATGGAGTGCCTGAGCGTAAAGCTCAACGTTCTGCGTAGCGTCGCCGCTTGCAATCACGTTCTTGGCCATCATGCCAACCGGTTTGATGCGGAAGGTCGAGCCATCATAGATCATGCGGAACGTGCCCGTACCAGCAGCTGTCGTCAGTTCCTTCGTGTATTCGCGGTACTGCGTCTTCGGCTGGTTCGGTTCCGGCAGGCGTTTGCCCGTAGCCTCAAGGGTTACTTTGTCCGGATCCGTTGCTACGCTGTAGGTGCCATACTGGCTGACTTCGCCATTCTGTACTTTGAAGAATGGCAGTTCGGCGCTCGCCAAGCCTGCGACGCGGTCGACGCCCGGGATACCATGGTTGCCCATGCTGTTCGTCCAGGAAGCCGTACCATCGATATTCGACGGGTTGTTGTGATCGATATCGGGTTTCGTCGGCGGATTCGGTTCATCCGGCGTAATGGTGGCCAGTCCTTCGTAGTTGAAGCGATAGTTGCCGATGACATCGCCAGTCGTAACTTTCTGCCCATCGATGTAGGTCAGGATGCTGTACTGGTTGTTGCCAAGGTCCTGATCCAGCGTGTAGAGGGTATTGACACGTTCGCCATAAGCGAGCTGCGAGTCAACAAGCGGATTTTCCGTATAGGTGACATCGCTCGTCGTTTTGCCCGTACCCGTGACGAAGAACGTGACATCCTTCGGCGTGATGGTAGCCGTTGCCTTATTGCTGGTAATCGTGTAGTTATTGAGGAAATCTGGCCGCGACTCCAATTTGATGGTCGTCTCGAACGGATCATACGCTTCAAAGGTACCATCTGCCCTCTGCTTGACATTGTTCGTCTTAGTGTTGTTGTTCAAGTAAGCTCCACCATAATCATTGTACTCACCATAGTCAAAGATGAAACCAGCGTCTGGCATCTCATCGCCATTCGTAAAGCCTTCTACTTTGGTGTTCGCCAATTCGATTGTGCCATACTCCGTCACAATGTCATCCGTCGTGAGCTTGAGTTCAGCCGGCGTGACACTTGCCGTGTTATCGAAGGTTGCGCTCTTTGCGCCGTCTGCGAACTGGTAGTTGCCATTCATTGCATCGCTGAGTTTGATGGTCGTGTTATAAACCTTGTCGCCAACATCGTAAGTGACCTGACCTTCGCTGGCTCCTGTCAATGCACTGGAATCCGTGATTGCCAGTTCATACATGCCATCGCCATTGACCCCCGTAAAGGTGGCCTTGCCAAATGGATCTTGCTGACCATACTTCGTCGTGTAGAGCGGCGAGCCATCAAGATTGACGATATCGTCCTTGGTAATCGTGTACGGCTTGACTTCTGCATCGCCCTTCTCAACATGGATGTTGTAATTGTTGAGCACCGAATTCGTTGCACCAAGCAGGTCGTAGTGGCCGACGTCCTTCGTAGCCTTGCCGTTCTCGCCGATACCTTCGTTCGTGTAATCGAGATCGCCAATCGCTGCTTTCAGCTTGTCTGCACTATCTCCATTGGTTGGGTTCGTGACCGAATAGTCATATGCATCCTTGTTAAACGGCGTACCGTAAGTCGTCCAGACATTTCCCACCTTAACCGTAAGGTCTGCCCTCGTGACGCTGGCGCTATCGTTAAAGGTCAGCTGCGTCAAGCCAGTCAGGCCATAGTTGATGAGATCCTGAGCCGTGAAACCTTCCAGCGATACAATCGTATTGTAGTTGTCACCGACCGATTTCGTAATGCGGCCAGTCCGGTCGCCCGTCAATGCACTGGAACCAATAATCTTCAGCGTCTTCTCGCCATTGCCATTTACATCCTTAAAGGTTGCATTGCCGAATTCATCACGTTCGCCATACTTCGTGGTGTACGTAGCATTCGTGAAGTACTCGTTCAAATTGTTCTGTACATCAAGCGGCCTGACTTCTGCATCGCCCTTCTCAACATGGATGTTGTAGTTGTTGAGCACCGAATTCGTTGCACCAAGCAGGTCGTAGTGGCCGACGTCCTTCGTAGCCTTGCCGTTCTCGCCGATACCTTCGTTCGTGTAATCGAGATCGCCAATCGCTGCTTTCAGCTTGTCTGCACTATCTCCATTGGTTGGGTTCGTGACCGAATAGTCATATGCATCCTTGTTAAACGGCGTACCGTAAGTCGTCCAGACATTTCCCACCTTAACCGTAAGGTCTGCCCTCGTGACGCTGGCGCTATCGTTAAAGGTCAGCTGCGTCAAGCCAGTCAGGCCATAGTTGATGAGATCCTGAGCCGTGAAACCTTCCAGCGATACAATCGTATTGTAGTTGTCACCGACCGATTTCGTAATGCGGCCAGTCCGGTCGCCCGTCAATGCACTGGAACCAATAATCTTCAGCGTCTTCTCGCCATTGCCATTTACATCCTTAAAGGTTGCATTGCCGAATTCATCACGTTCGCCATACTTCGTGGTGTACGTAGCATTCGTGAAGTACTCGTTCAAATTGTTCTGTACATCAAGCGGCCTGACTTCTGCATCGCCCTTCTCAACATGGATATTGTAGTTGTTGAGCACCGAATTCGTTGCACCAAGCAGGTCGTAGTGGCCGACGTCCTTCGTAGCCTTGCCGTTCTCGCCGATACCTTGGTTCGTGTATACGAGATCGCCAATCGCTGCTTTCAGCTTGTCTGCACTATCTCCATTGGTTGGGTTCGTGACCGAATAGTCATATGCATCCTTGTTAAACGGCGTACCGTAAGTCGTCCAGACATCCCCAACCTCGACCGTAAGGTCTGCTTTCGTAATGCTTGCCGTATCGTTAAACCGCTTCGACGTTTCGCCGCCTTCAAACCGATAGTTCTTGGACTGTGCATCGTTGAGGGTGACGACCGTGTAGTAGTGATCACCGGCATCATTCGTGAGGCGGCCTGTATCATTCCCCGTCAAGGCATCTGTCGCGGTGATGGCGAGATCCATCGCGGCATCGCCATTAACACCTGCGAACCTTGCCGTGCCCGGGTCTTTCTTCGTGCCATAGACCGTCGTGTAGAGCGGTTCACCATTGATGACGAGATCATCCTTCTTAATGGTGTATGGGTCGACCGTGATATCACCATTGCCAGTAACGGTGTAGTTGGCATCGGCGTTGTTGGTGAAGTGAACGTTGCTGAACAGGAGCTCATCGTTGTAGGTACCGGCGTCAGCGGTAACACCATTCACATGAGCATTCTTGCTGGCCGCATAGTTGCCACTGTCGCTGATGGTATACTCGATACCAGACGTATCAAGCTCATCACCATTGGTAAGGCCCTGACCTGCTGTACCCGTTTCAGCATAGACGTTCTTATCCTTGAGCGTAGCATCGCCATAGGTCTGAGATGCACTGCCGTTCAGGACAACGGTACGACGCGTGATTTCCAACTCACCTTTGTTAAGTGTTGCAACACCGTAGCCTTCCAAGCCCTGAAGCGACTGATTCTCGACATTGATGTCATAGATAGCAAATTCTTTATCATCGGCCCGACGATCACCATTTGTACGCGTAGCCGACGCGGCCTGACCAGCACTGGACAGCTTGTAGCTGCCGCTGTAGCGGTCCATGATGCTGCCGCCTTCGGAAACTTCCTGGAACGCGTCCGTATAGCCCGTAACATCGTGCGGGTTGCCATCTTTGCCGATGAATTCGGCTTTTTCCTGAGCCGTCAGGTCAACGGTTTCACCATAGACCTTGGTCTTATTATCAGCCGTAACGGTCAAAGTCGGCTGTACCTGGAAGATGTACTTGTTCGTATTTTCCGTCTCAGCATACGTGTCGAGACCGTTGCCGCCAGTCGAGCTGGCGTGCCAGCGGGCCGTCGTCTCGCTGTTGAGGTTCGTACCGAACGTGTCGCGGTCTGGCGATGCGGAGTAGACTTTCCAGTTGCCGCCTTCGCCGGTCGTGATGGCTTTTTCTGCCGTAGTCAGGTTCTGGAAGGAACCATCCGTGCCGCGTGCGTCGATGATAACAGCATCGTTATCCGTCGACTTAGTAATCAATGCACCATCATTATGGGTGTGATTCAGTACGATTGCGCCGCTCTCCCCCGTCGTCATCAAGTTGATCTTTTCGTGAGCCGTGATGCCATCGACATTGATGTTGCCCGTAGCCTGGATATCGACGCCCATGGTGTCAGCCGTGATGCGGTCGCCGACTGTGACGTTCTTGCCCGTGATGCTGACGCCTTCGTCCGCATGAACAATGCCCGTGTAGTGAGCGCCGCTGCCAATCGCAACATCGCCAGCGTTGATCTCGACATTCTTCAGGGCAACTGAGTTACCGATGTTACCAGCAATGTCGACTTGCGAATCGCCGGCATTGATGACGAGGCCCGAATGCTCCAGGTTCTTTTCCTGGACGAAACCACGGATTGTTCCGGCACCCTCCACGACATCGTCCCAGTTGGACGCCGTACCGAAGCCAATCGAGACCATCGGGCCAGAGTTGTTCGGCTCTTTTTCTTTTTGCTTAGTGTCCTGCGAATAGCTATAGTTCCACTTGACGTAGTAGTTGTCAACGGCCGAACCATCGTTGTAGGCAAACTTCGTGCCTTTGCCGTTGTTGGCCATGCCTTCTGGGCTAGTGACCCAGTAATAACCGTCCGGATATTCCGGATCTGCTGGATTGGGATTCAACCTCGTCGCATTGCCACTGCCGCGGCCGCCAACGATCAGCTGATACTCCTCTGGCGGGCTGGCCAGCGAGTTCTCAAGAGCCGTCGTGATTGTAGCGAGATACGTATCGCCCGTATGGTTCGTGCCTTCCGTCGCGCCCTGAGCCATGGCCTTGGCACCGTTCCAAGTAATCGACTGTGCGGCAAGATACGACGAAAGATTGCTCTTCTGCGAAGCGCTCAGCTCATCATACGATGACAGAGTAATCGTTTTTCCTGTCGCCTGAAGATCACTCTCTTTATATCCTCGTCCGCTGGTAATCCGAGATACCGTACCATCAGAATACAAAATATATCTAGGAGAAGATTCACTCGCTCTAGACGTCTTAGCCCCGCTTTTAAGAGTATACGTTGGTACTGTCCTCATGACCTCATCATAATAAGACTTGACGAAGTCCTCCCAGCCTTCCAGGCCAGACGCTACGCGCTTGTAGGAGTTGCCGGAGTCGACTGTGCCGGTAATCGTAACTGCACCGCTTGCACTATCACCTTTCTGCGTGTCAAGCGTCAGCGTACCGCCATTCAGGCCAATCGCCACGTCGCCGTAGAGGTTGATGGCGCCGCCATTCGTATTGATGGTGCGGTCGCCCATCTTACCCTGATTGCCGAAGTACGTGCCGACCGAGCCGGACTTGATCTTCGTGCCGCTGCCAGATGTGAACGTACCGCCATTCGTCGCGATATCGGCGTTGATGAGGACAGCGCCGAGGCCATCGCCATCCGTATCCGAATGGAGATTGACATCCAGCGCACCAGAAGTCGACATGATTCCCGCGTTGACCGTGATGTTGCGCTGTGCCTCAAGCGTCAGGGACGTATCTGCGCCACTCGTCTTATTGATGGCCGAATCCAATGTGATGGACGCGACCTTATTGGCATCCGTTGCCTGTACCGAAACAGCCGTGCCCTTATTCAACAAACGATTAACGGTGTTGCTGTTGACCCACGTGGTCTTGTTGCGGCTGGCCGTGCCGGATGCATCATTGCTGCTGTTATAGCTGCCATCCGTATTGCCATTCGTGACAGAACTACTGCCACTCGGCTGCGAATTCGAGATTACGACCTCAAGCGGATCGAGCAGCCATTCGCCGGCCTTGCCGGTTTCACCGGCTGCGTCGATGTTGACTGTATCACCAATCTCGAGGTAGTCGCCCGACGTTTCAATCAGACCGCCGTCGACTGTACCGCGGGCCAGCAACGCTGCCCCGTCTTTGACGTGCGTTTCCGCACCGATGGCCTTGATCTGGCCTGCACTCTGCCCGGCCTCCATGCCGGATGCATCAATCGTGCCACTGATCTCAACGATGCCGCTTTCGCCGCCGTCGAGCAGGATCTCGCCCTTCTCGTTCTGGCGCAGCGTCTTCGCCTCAATCGTACCTGTATTGTTGACGACCGTGCTCATCACGTCGCCGGCCTGCTTTGCCGTCATGACGATGTAGCCGCCGTCGGCTTTCAGGACGCCGCTGTTGAGCGTGCTGGCTTTCGCGAGCGTGCCGTCAACCGTAAAGTTAAGCTTGCCCGCCGTATCGGCAGACAGGTTGATATTCTTTGCTGCGGCCAGAGCAATCTTGCCGCCTTCGTTCGCGATCGTGCCGCTGTTCTCGACGGCCGCTGCATGCAGTGCCACGAGGCCGCCTTCGGCGCGGATCGTACCTTCATTGATGACTTTCGCCGTGGAATCGTCAGCGAGCTCCAGATTGAGCGTGCCGTCGCCATTGCCGAAGGCTTCCATCTGGCTGTCGCTCACCCGTGCAGTGGAGGCCACGAGCGAACCAACGTCAACGGAAGCGTTCTGACCGAACAGGACGCCATTGGGATTGATGACGAATACCTGTCCATTGGCTGTGAGGCTGCCGTCAATGAACGTCTTTGCGTCACCGGTCACGCGGTTGAGTGCAATCGAAGCAGCGTCCGGCTGGTTAAAGCGAACGCGTTCATCGTTGTTGATATCGAAGCCCTTCCAGTCAATGGCGAGGTGCTTCGTATCCTGGTTTACCGTCATCTCTTTGTCCTGGCGCGTGATTTCGCCATGACCCGAGCGGATTGTTTCGCCCTGCGGCATGGCATACGCCATACCACCGAACGACATGGCCATCATGGTCGCTGCGAGAGCAGCCGTTTTGCGATGCCATGTTCTTCTTATCTTGCGTGTCATGATGGTTCCCCTCTTTCTTTTTTGTTATCAGACATGCCACCTTTTCAGAAGATTGCGATGATTCAGAAACGGTGCTGTCCCGCATAAACGCAAGTAGTTCCAGAATATCTTTCTGAATATTATTATAATATCTGGTGTTCAAAACTTCAATAGTATCGGATAAATGTTATCGTTTACTACACTTAAAATTTTTTGATTTTGCAAGCAAAATCCATCTGGTAACTGCTGAGGTTGTCTTCTCCTGTTACCCAAGTATAGCTTACCAAAAATCAGGACCTATGTCCCTGTCAAAAACGACAGGTATGGCAAAATCAAAACCACCAGTTAAACTGGTGGTTTGCTCTGG
>CABJCJ010000042.1 GCA_902364065.1 Veillonellaceae bacterium SB90 | reverse complement strand
GGAGCATTCAAGAGATTAATGAAGATTATATAGGGAGAGATTTTTTATGAAAGAGATACGGGTGGAAGAGGCTGTCGGCAAGGTGCTCTGTCATGACCTGACCCAGATCATCCGGGGCGTGACGAAGGATGCGCGTTTCCGCAAGGGGCACGTGATACAGGAAGAGGATATACCGGTCCTCCTCTCCATGGGCAAAGACCACATCTTCGTCTGGGAAAATGACGGCACGAAACTCCATGAGGACGAAGGCGCGGAGATCCTGCGCCAGCTCACGCAGAACCAGGGCATGGCCGCCTCAGAGCCCAAGGAGGGCAAGATCGAGCTGACGGCTCAGCATGACGGCGTTTTCCATGTGGATGAGGAGCGTCTCGCGGCCATCAACGGAATCGGCGATATCGCCATTGCCACCATTCCCCAGCATTTCCCCGTGAAGAAGGGCACGAAGCTCGCGGGCATGCGCGTGATCCCGCTCGTCATCGACAAGGAGAAGATGGAGGCGGTGCGAAAGCTGGCCGGAGATAAACCGCTCATGGAGCTTCGCCCGTACCGGAAGATGAAGGTCGGCGTGGTCACGACCGGCACCGAGGTCTTCGCGGGCCGCATCAAGGATACGTTCACGCCGGTCATCGCCGCCAAGCTGAAGGCCTTCGGCCTGCAGATCGATGAGCACCGCCTCTCCGATGATGTGATGGAGCACACGCAGGCGAAGATTGAGGAGCTCCTGGCACTCGGCATGGATATGGTGCTCTGCACGGGCGGCATGAGCGTGGATCCGGACGACCGGACGCCCGCGGCCATCCGGGCCGCCGCGAGCCGCGTGGTGACGTACGGGGTGCCGGTGCTGCCCGGCGCCATGTTCCTGCTGGCCTATTGGGAGAAGGAAGGCCGGCGCGTGCCGATCGCCGGCCTGCCGGGCTGCGTGATGTACAGTCCGGCCACGATCTTCGATCTGGTGCTGCCGCGGCTGCTGACGGGAGAGGACATCCCGAAAAACGATCTCGACCGCTTGGGCGTCGGGGGTCTCTGCATGGGCTGCAAGCCCTGTCATTATCCCTTCTGCAGTTTCGGAAAGTGAGGTGTGGTCATGGAAGACATTACGCTTGAGCAGGCGGTGGAGCTGCTGCTGCGGCACAGTCCGCAGCCGCAGAAAGAAGCGGTGCCCCTGACGGAGGCACTCGGAAGGATCGTGGCGGAGGACATACGGGCTTCCTTTGACAATCCGCCCTTTGACCGCTCGCCTCTTGACGGCTACGCGCTCATCGCAGCTGACACGGCGGGAGCCACCGCAGCAAAGCCAGCAAGGATGAGGCTTGCAGGGGAGGAATGCGCCGGCGATTTCTACGCGGACCGCGTGCATCCCGGTGAGGCGGTCCGCATCATGACGGGCGGTGCCATGCCGCAGGGCACGGATGCCGTGATCCGTCAGGAGGATGTGCAACTGGCAGGCGAAGAGGTGCTGATTCCCTATCCGCTGCGCCATCATGAGAATTACTGCTTCGCCGGCGAGGATATCCGCCGCGGGGCCGTGCTCGTGGCGGCAGGCGAAACGCTCACGGCCGCCAGGCTCGCCGTGCTGGCCAGCCAGGGCGTGGCGAGCGTGCCCGTCTGGCGGCGGCCGCGCGTGGCCGTGGCCAGCACCGGCGACGAGCTCGTGATGCCGGGCACGCCGCTCACCCCGGGCAAGATCTACAACAGCAACCTCTTCCTCGCATTCGGCAGGCTTCGGGAACTGGGCTGTGACGTCGATGTGATGGGTGTCGTCCCGGACGAGGCAGAGCCCGCGGCCAGGCGCCTGGCCGAAAAATCCGCGTGGGCGGACCTCCTGCTGACGACGGGCGGCGTTTCCGTCGGCAAGAAAGACATCATGCACGACGTGGTGACATACATGGGCGCCGAGCGGCTCTTCCGGGGCGTGCAGATGAAGCCGGGGTATCCTGCCATCGGCTACCGGCTGAAAGCGGCCATGGGGCTGGCGCTCTCCGGCAATCCCTTTGCCGCCTATGCCACCTTCGAGCTCATTGCCCGCCCGCTTTTGGCGAAGCTGGCCGGCCGGAAGGAGACTTCCCTGCCGCGACGCAGGGCCGTCCTTTTGGACGCGTTCCCCAAGGAGAGCCGGGGACGCCGCTTCGTCCGGGCCTTTTACGAGGAGGGCAGGGTGCGCCTGCCGGAGCAGCACGCTTCCGGGTCGCTCTTTTCGGCGGCGGGCTGCAACGCCTTCGTGGATATTCCGCCCGGCACCGGGAAGCTGGAGAAGGGTGCCGAGGTGGACGTCGTATTGCTTTAAGGAGATGGAGGATAAGGATGCAGGACCGTTTTCAACGAACAATCGAATACGTGCGGATCTCCGTGACCGACCGCTGCAATCTCCGCTGCCGTTACTGCATGCCGGAGCAGGGCGTAAGGAAGATGTGCCATGAGGACATCCTGCGCTTCGATGAGATCCTGCGAATCGTCCGGGCCCTTGCGGCGCTCGGCGTGCGCAAGGTGCGGCTGACCGGCGGCGAGCCCCTGGTGCGCAAGGGCATCCTGGACCTCATCCGGGAGATTCGCCGGGTGAAGGGCATCGAGGTCATTTCCCTGACCACGAACGGAGTGCTCCTGCCGGAGATGGCAGAAGATCTGCGCGCCGCGGGGCTGGACTTTGTCAATGTGAGCCTGGATTCGCTCGACGAGGAGACGTTCTCGTTTTTGACGCGCCGCCCCCTGCTCGGCCGGGTGGAAGAAGGGCTCAGGGCCCTTGAGGAGGCGGGCTTCCGGGATACGAAGCTCAACTGCGTGCCCCTGCTCGGCGTCAATGAGGACGATGTGCTGAAGCTGGCGGAGCTTGCCAGAGAAAAGCCGCTGAAGGTGCGCTACATCGAGCTGATGCCCGTCGGCTGTGCCTATGAGGCGGGTCTTCGGGGCATGCCGATGGACGAGGTGCGCAGGAGGCTCCAGGAGGCGTTTGGCGCGTTTTCACAGGTCCGGCAGGAGAAAAGCCTGCGGGGGCCGGCGGAGTACGTGCAGCCCGCCGGCTTTGTGGGGCAGCTTGGCTTCATCGACGCCATGGGTCATAAGTTCTGCCAGACCTGCAACCGGATAAGGCTCACGGCGGAGGGCTTCCTGAAACTCTGCCTCCACGCGGGCACGGGGCTCGACGCAAGGGAGCTGCTGCGGACGGGTGCCGATGACAGGGCGCTCATGGAGGCGCTCTCCCAGGCCATTTACAACAAGCCGGCCGAGCATCATTTTCTGGAGGCAGGCGGGAAACAGGACAGCCGTTACATGTATCAGGTAGGAGGATAAACGAGAATGGGCGAAATCAAGGCAATTTGCATCAGCGAGAAGCGCGGCACGCAGAAGCATGCCGTGGAAGAGGCGCGCTTCATCACGGAGTACGGCATCGAGGGGGATGCCCATGCGGGGAACTGGCACCGGCAGATAAGCTTCCTGGGGCTCGAGGAGATCGAGGAGTTCCGCCGCCGCGGCGCGCAGGTAAAGCTCGGGGCCTTCGGCGAGAATGTCGTGGCGGACGGCTTCCGCTTCAAGGAGCTGCCCGTCGGTACGAGGCTGCGCTGCGGGCAGGTCTTCTTCGAGATCACGCAGATCGGCAAGAAATGCCACAGCCACTGCGAGATCTTCAAGCAGGTGGGCGACTGCATCATGCCGCGCGAGGGCGTCTTTGCCAGAGTCCTCCACGGCGGCACGATCCGGAAAGGGGACGTGCTGGAGCTTGCGGCAGGCCCCCTGCCGCTTGAGGCGGCCATCATCACCGCGAGTGACAAGGGCTCCCGCGGGGAGCGCGAGGACAAGAGCGGCGACACGGCTGAGGCCATGCTGCGCGCGGCCGGCTATACGGTATTGCACCGCGTCATCGTGCCCGACGAGAAGGCCGAGATTGCCCAGCAGATGAAGGAATTTGCCGATGAGGGCATCGCACTCGTCGTCACCACCGGCGGTACGGGCTTTTCCGTGCGCGATGTGACGCCGGAAGCGACGCTTGCCGTATGCGAGCGGCTGGCGCCGGGCATTCCCGAGGCCATGCGGGCCCTCTCGCTGAGGATCACGCCGCGCGCCATGCTGAGCCGGGCGGCTGCCGGCATCCGCAAGCGGACGCTGATCGTCAATCTGCCGGGCAGCGCCAAGGCCGTGGAGGAATGCCTGGGCTTCGTGCTGCCGTCCCTGCGCCACGGCATTGACATCTTACGCGGGGAGGCGGGCGAATGCGGGCGCAAATGAAGGATCTGAAGGCACTGGAGGCACGGAAGGCGCGGAAGGGACTTTGCCCAGATGACGCAGCCCGCCGGGATGTCGCGCTTACGGATGTCACGCTGCTGCTCATCGCGGGCGGCCTGAGCTCCCGCATGGGCCGCGACAAGCGCTTTTTGCAGCTCGGCGGCACGGGGCTCCTCGAACGCACCCTGCAAAAAGCCCGGGCTGAACGCTTTCCTGCCATCATCCTGTGCGTGGAAGAAGAGGGGCCCGAGCTCCGGGCCCTGGCGGAACAATACGGGGCCTCTCTGTGCCGCGACGATGTCCCGCGCCAGGGACCCATGGCGGGCCTCGCCGCGGGGCTCTCCCGCATGGCGACACCCTGGGCGCTGGCTTTATCCTCCGATATGCCCTTCTTCGACTTTGCGGCCGTCCGGCCCCTGCGCGAAGCATGCCGGCTTGGAACGCAGGCCGTGCTGCCCGTCGCGGGCGGCCGGCGCCAGCCGCTCGCGGCCTTCTACCATCAGTCGTTCGCTGAGGCGTGCCTGGCCGCCCTCCGGCGTGGCGAGCACCGCCTGTGCCATCTCATCGAGCAGACGCCGCATCTCGACGTGGCAGTAGCGCATGAGGAAGCCGCGTTCTTCAATGTGAATACGCCGGCCGACCTGCGCCTGGCCCGCGGACGCATCGCCAATGAAACGAGGCGCGTGCCGATCGTCTCCATCGTGGCCCCGGCTTCGGGCACGGGCAAGACCACGTTCATAGAAAGGCTGCTGCCAAGGCTCCTTGCGCACGGCCTGCGAGTCGGCGTGGTGAAGAGCGACGCTCACGGCTTCCAGCTGGACCAGGAGGGGAAGGACAGCTGGCGGTTTACACGGGCCGGGGCCACAGGCGTGGCGGTCGTCTCGCCTGCCGGCTGGGTGCTGATGCAAAAGACGCCGGCACGTGCTTCTTTGGAGCAGGTGGCCGCCAAGATGGAGGGCATCGATTTGCTGCTGTCGGAGAGCCGCACGCACGGCACCTGTCCGGCGCTTTCCCTCTGGCGCGGCCGGGCGGAGCCCATGACGGGAGACGACGTGGCGGCTGTCTTCGCCAAAGGTTTTGCGCCCGGCAGTCTGCCGGGCGTGCGGCAGTTTGATCTGGATGATAGTGAGGAGGCAGCAAGGCTCTGCCTCTTCCTGATGGGAGGAAATCGCGTGAAACAGGAAACGGGCGGCAAGCTCAATCATTTTGATGCACAGGGCCAGGCCATCATGGTGGACGTGGGCGAAAAGCCCGTCACCCAGCGCACGGCCGTGGCGAGCGGCAGGATCTTCGTCAATGAAGACGTCTACCGGGCCATCACGGAGGGAACGGCCAAGAAAGGGGATGTGCTGGGCGTGGCCCGGCTCGCAGGCATCATGGCCGCCAAGCGCACGAGCGACATGATCCCGCTTTGCCATCCCCTCTTTCTCTCCAAATGCAGCGTGGATTTTGACCTGCAGCCGGAGGAGCGGGCCGTCAAGGCCACGGCCTGCGTGAAGACGAGCGGCCAGACCGGCGTGGAGATGGAGGCCCTGCACGCCGTCAGCGTGGCCCTGCTGACCATCTACGACATGTGCAAGGCGCTCGACCGCCGCATGGAGATCCGGGAGATTCATCTGGAGCGCAAGGAAGGCGGCAAGAGCGGAACCTTTATCGCAGCAGCCGATTCCTGATATCCTGACGAAAGGAGAACCGTCAGGACGGAGCCTGCTCCTTGAAGATGCAGGAGACGTGAACGGCAAGGTTTGCAGACTGGATCTCGGATGCATGATACCAAAAAGAGCCGGGAAGCGCGGAACTCTTGAAGAGTCCTTTGCTTCCCGGCTCTTTTGCCGTTGCCAATCTTCCTCAGAAGATCAGCAGCAGATTGTCAGCCGATTGGTCGTCTCAGCAGCGGATGCCGGAATTTTTCCTGTCGTAGAAGTACCAGGTAATGACGATCGTGCTGACGGTGAAGGCAATGAGGATGTAGAAGGCCGGCGTCACGCTCTGATAGCTGCTGTAGGACCAGCCGAAGATCTTCGGGATGAGGAACGCGCCGTACGCGGCGATGGCAGCCGTAAAGCCGGTGACGAGGGACGAATGGAACGGATTGTTGAAGATGTACGGGATCATGCGGAAGGATGCGCCGTTGATGAAGCCCGTCGTGAGGAAGAGCAGCAGGAAGGAGCTGAAGAACATCGTGAAGTTGTGGGACTGAATGCCAAGCAGCGTCACGATGCTGGCCGCGAGCATCACGAAGAGGGAGATGATCGTCACGCGCGAGCCGCTGCCGATCTTGTCGGCCAGCCAGCCGCCCACGGGGCGTATGCCGGCGCCGATGAAGGGTCCGAGAAATGCCGCCATGGAGAAGGAGACATCGGGGAACTCCTTGGCCACGAGCAGGCCGAGCGCGGCGGAAAAGCCGATGAACGAGCCGAAGCCGCAGGTGTAGATCCAGCACATCAGCCACGTGTGCTTGTTGCCGAAGATGGAAAGCATGCTCTTGGGGCTCTGCTTCGGAAGCGGCAGATTATCCATGAAGAGCCAGATGAGGACCAGCGTGATGACGGTCGGCACGGCCCAGAAGTAGCAGACGTTCTGCAGGTAGATCATGGAGCCGTTCGCCGTCGGCAGGCCCTCGCCGAAAAGCCCCGAAAGGTTCCAGCCGAGCAGCAGCGGCGCCGTCAGGTAGATCAGCGAGACGCCGAGATTGCCCACGCCGGCATTGATGCCGAGCGCCAGCCCCTTGTGGGCCTTCGGGAAGAAGAAGCCAATGTTGGCCATGGAAGCGGAGAAGTTCGCGCCGGCGATGCCGATGAAGGCCACGAGCAGGACGAAGGTGTCGTACGACGTGCTCGTATCCTGCAGCGCGCGGCCGAGTCCGATGATGGGCAGGAGCAGCAGGGCCGTTGTGAGCAGGGTCGAGTTCTTGCCGCCCATGAGGCCCGGCAGATACGTGTAGAACAGGCGTCCGGTCGCGCCCACGAGTCCCGGCAGGGACGCGAGCGTGAAGAGTTCTTCATCCGTGAAGTGGAAGCCGGCGGTGTTCAGCTTGGCGGCAATGGTGGCCCAGAGCGTCCAGACCACGAAGGACAAGACCAGGGCCCAGGTGGAAACGGCGAGATTCTGGTTGGCAATCCGCTTGCCGTATTTTTCCCAGAAGGTCGGATTTTCCGGCTCCCAATGCGCAAGGATTTCCTTGCGGGAAGGATTTTCGCCCAGAGCGGCGAAATTCTTATTAGAATTTGACATTTTATTATCACCGATCCTTTGCTGTATGTCTGATTGATGAATTGACAAGTTCCGATCGTGACAGAAAAGCGAGTCGGACGGAATGAGGTATGTATATGGAATCATTAGTTCGGCAGCTCTACGAACTGCCTGGCAAAGTCGTCACGCTCCATGATGGAGAATATCTGTTTCACGAGGGGGACCCTGCCAAGTACTTTTACATCGTGAGGTCCGGGCATATCTTCATCACGAAGTATGCCTCGAGCGGCCGGGTCCTCTCCCTCAGGCTGGCCTCGCGCAGCAGCATCATCGGGGAGCTGCCGCTCTTTCAGGCGGAGCCCTCCTATATCTTCAACGCCGTCGCGCAATGCCCCTCCGAGGTCTATGCCATCGAGTTTCCCGTGCTGCAGAGCTATCTGGAAAAGCGGCCGCAGCTGGCGGTGAATCTCCTGAAGATCATCAGCAACCACATGCGCAAGCAGCACAGTAAATTCCGGGACCTCCTGCTTTACGGCAAGAAGGGGGCGCTGTACTCCACGCTCATCCGCCTGGCCAACAGTTATGGCCGGGACGAAGACGGCGGCGTGCTGATCCCCGTGCCGCTGACGAACCAGGAACTGGCCAATTACTCCGCCACGGCCCGGGAAAGCCTGAACCGCATGCTCGGTGAGCTCAAGAAAGCGGGCGTCATCGAGTACCGCGGCCATCTGCTCTTCATCAAGAATCTTGATTACCTCAAGAAGGAAATCCAGTGCGAGAACTGCGGCCGCGAGGTCTGCAACATCGAATGACCTGGCACGATCCGGCATAACCAGAAAAACAGCGGTGGCATCCAACGAAGGATGCTGCCGCTGTTTTTGTCATGCGTCACTTCTTTCGGTAGATGATGTTGCTGCGGAAGAGGTATTCAAAGGGGAAACTGAGACAGTGCACGAGCCTGGTGAACGGGAAGAGGATGGCGGTCAGCATCCACATCAGCATATGAAATTGGAAGATGGGCGGTACCCCTGTCATCAGGCTGGTATCCGGCTGCAGCATCAGCACGGAGCGGAACCACGGCGAGATGGACTCGCGGTAGTCGAAGCCGCCGGGGATGTTGGAGAGCGTGCCGAGCGTTCCCGACAGGATGGTGAGGAACAGCACGAGGTAGAGGACCTTGTCCATGCCGCTCGTGTTCACCTTCATGCGGGCGCTGCCGGCGAAGCGGCGCTTCATCAGCAGCAGGAAGCCGCCGAGGAAGAGCACGGCAGCCGGCAGGCCGCCGGCCAGGCTGATGAGATGATACATATGCTCATCCGTGCCGGCCGCCTCCGTGACGAATTTCGGCACGAGGATGCCGATGCAGTGGCCGCCGAAGGCCATCAAAAGGCCGATGTGGAAGATCGGGCCGGACCATTTGAGGTCGTGCTTGGATAAGAACTCGCTGGATTTCGTCGTCCAGTTGCGTTCAAATACGGTGTAGCGGACAATGGTGCCGGCCACGAAAATCGTCAGTGCGATATAGGGCAGTACGCCGTACAGAAAAGTATTCATGCCGTCGCCTCCTTCAGTTCATCGGCTTCCGTCAGGACAACGTCCAGCAGGAAGGTGTGGGCGAGCCTGGCTTCGAGGAACCGCTGGCGCAGAAGCTCGATCTTGGGTCTGGCCATGGCGAGGACCTTGCCGGCCTGCCCTTCCGGGATATTGGCCGTGAGCTCCAGCAGGGCCGGCAGGAAATCCGGCAGCTCCTTGTCAAGGTCAAAGCCGTTCGCGAGGAACAGGGTCTTGAATTCCAGCATCTCGCGGGCCTGCTTGCCGAAGTCCGTGCGGTCGTGCATGGTCAGGTAGAGATTGGTGTTGCTGGAAAACTCGAAGGTGCGCACGTAGAGCTCTTCATACGCCTTGTGGCCCATCGCTTCGATGTAGTCGAGCAGGTCGACCATGGCCTGTTTGTTCTGCCGGTTCTCGAGGGCTCCGAGCGCCTGACGGCACTCCGGCAGCCCGGCCCACCAGGCGTCATCGGGGTAGGCGAAGAGATACGCGGCCAGGATCAATGTATCCTGATATTCGTTTGTCTTGTTCATCATCAGCACCCTCCCGGACAGTGGTAGCCGCAGCTTCCCTGCAGTTCTCTTAGTTTGTCGTGTGTCTCGCCCTGCAGGCCGGTGGGGATATTGAAGCGTTCCTTGTACTTGGCGATGGCCAGCAGCCGGTACATGGCAAGGTACGTCTCGTCCGAATATTCGAGGCTGCGGGAAAGCTTCTCGCCCGTCTCGCGGCTGCGCATGAAGCAGCGCATATCCAGCAGGCGCTGGAGGATCTTCGAGACGATTGCCGTGTTGCCGGCGGCAAAGAGCTCGGCCAGATAGGCGAGCGGAATGCGCATTTCCTCGATGGAGGGCAGGTACACATCCGCCTCGACCCGCCGTGTGATGGGCGAAAGAGGCGGCACATACCAGACCATGGGCAGCGTCCGGTACTCGGGGTGAAGCGGCAGCGCGATCTGCCATTCCTTGATCAGATGGTAGACCGGGGAGTTCTGCGCGGCTTCCAGCCAGTTCTCGGGGACGCCTTCCCGGCGCGCGGCCGCGATGACTTCCGGATCGTGCGGGTCCTGGATGATATCGAGGACGCTCTGGTAGATTTCTCCCTTGTTCTTCGTGGAGGCAGCCGCCTTCACCTTGTCCATGTCATAGAGCAGGACGCCCATGTAGCGCATACGTCCGACGCAGGTGTCGCTGCAGACCGTGGGCAGGCCGCTCTCGAGGCGCGGGAAGCAGAAGATGCACTTCTCGGCCTTGTTGGTCTGCCAGTTGAAATAAACCTTCTTGTACGGGCAGGCGGGGATGCAATGACGCCAGCCGCGGCAGCCGTCCTGCGAAACGAGCACCACGCCGTCCTCGTCGCGCTTGTAGATGGCGCCTGACGGACAGGCGGCCACGCAGGCGGGGTTCAGGCAGTGATTGCAGAGGCGCGGGAGATACTTCATGAAGAGATCGTGGAACTCCATGGCGATATCGCCGCCCATGTTCTGCAGGTTGTAGTCCTGGCGGGCGGACTGTCCGTCGGCCAGATCATCCTCCCAGTTCGGGCCCCACTTGATCTCCATGCGCTTCTGGGTGATCAGGGAACGCGGGCGGGCCACGGGTTGATGATTCTTGCGCTTGGAACTGATGAGCGTCTCATAGTCGTAGGTCCAGGGCTCGTAGTAATCATCCATTTCGGGCTGGTCCGGGTGGTAGAAGAGCTTGGCAAGCCTCTCCACCTTCGAGCCGGAGCACAGGCGCAGTTCGCCGTTCTTGAGCTCCCAGCCGCCCTTCCATTTTTCCTGGTTCTCCCAGTTCTTGGGATAGCCGATGCCGGGCTTGGTTTCCACGTTGTTGAAATACATGTATTCCGCACCTGGGCGGTTGGTCCAGACATTCTTGCAGGTGATGGAGCACGTATGGCAGCCAATGCACTTGTCAAGATTCAAGACCATCGAAATCTGTGCTTTAATCTTCAAGCCAATCTACCTCCTCCAGCTTTCTTGCCACGACATACATATCGCGCTGGTTGCCCGTTGGGCCGTAATAGTTGAAGCCGTAGCTGAGCTGGCCGTAGCCGCCGATCATATGGGTTGGCTTCATGTGGATGCGGGTCGGGGTGTTGTGCGTGCCGCCGCGCGTGCCGGAAATCTTGCTGCCGGGCACGTTGATGTGATTGTCCTGGGCATGGTGCATGTAGACGACACCACGCGGCAGTCTCGGGGAAACGACGGCTCTTGAGACGACCACGCCATTGTGGTTGTAAAGCTCGACCCAGTCGTTGTCACGGACGCCGATGTCAGCCGCATCCTTTTCGTTGAACCAGACGGTCTGGCCGCCGCGGAAGAGCGTCAGCAGCTGCTGGCTGTCAAAGTACATGGAGTGCGTGCTCCACTTGTTGTGCGGGGTCAGGTACTTCAAGGTGATCTCCTTGACGCCGCCGAGCTTGTTCTTGATGGGCAGATAGTCGAGGATGGGCTTGTAGGTGGCCATCGTCTCGCCGATCTCGTGCATCATCTCATGGTCGAGGAAGAAGGACTGGCGGCCCGTGATGGTGCGGAAGGGCACGCGCTTCCTCGACGTTGGTCGTGAAAGGCGTGTAGCGGCGGTTCTGGTTGCTGCCGGTAAACGTCGGCGACGTGATCGTCTCGCGCGGCTGTGTCGCAATCTCTTCAAAGGTAAAGCGCTCACTCTCGCGGTCCTTGGCCAGGCGCGCGAGATCCTCGAGGCCCGTTTCCTTCTCGAGGGCTTTCCAGGCCTTGACGGCAACCTTGCCGTTTGTCGTGGTGGAAAGACCCATGACGGCGTCCGCGGCCTGCTTGGCATCCTCGATCGAGGGCATGCCGTAGGACAGGTAGTCCTTGTTCGTGATGATGCCGTTGCGCTTGCGGATCTCGGCGTAATCATCGCTCGAATCCCAGGTCATGGACATGCTGCCCATCTTTTCCGACACGCCTGGTCCCAGGGCAATCCACTTCTCGTAGACCTTGGTGAAGTCAAGCTCGGTTTCGATGAGGCCTGGCATGGTCTTGCCCGGGATGGGCTCGCACTCGCCCTTGCTCCAGTCGCGGATTCTGCCGCCTGGCTGGGCGGTTTCACCTTCGCTGTCGTGCTGGATCGGCATGGCCACGACATCGTGGTAGGGCTTGACATCCGCTTCCTTCGCCACTTCCGATACCTTCTTGGCCAGCGTCTTGAAGATGTCCCAGTCGGTCTTTGCTTCCCAGAGGGGATCGACGGCTGCCTGGAAAGGATGCACGAAGGGGTGCATATCCGTGGAGGACAGGTCGTCCTTTTCGTACCAGGTCGCGGTCGGCAGGACCACGTCGGCGTAGAGAGCGGAGCTTGCCATGCGGAAATCGAGGTCGACGAGCAGGTCGAGCTTGCCGTTGGCTGCGCCTTCCAGCTGCTCGAGCTCCGCCTTCTCCCGCCATTTGATCTCCTGCGGGCGGTTCGGGCATTCCTCTTCCGAGAACAGGCTGTTCTTCGTGCCCAGCAGGTACTTGAGGAAGAATTCATGGCCCTTGGCGGAGGAACCGATGAGGTTGTTGCGCCAGATGAAGAGGTTGCGCGGGAAGTTCGCGGGGTTGTCCGGGTCTTCCGCGGCAAACTGCAGGCTCTTGTCCTTGAGGCTGTTGACGATGTACGTCTTCACATCGACCCCGGCGGCTTTGGCTTCGTCGTGGAGCTGCTGGCCGCCCTTGTTGAAGGTGGGGTAGGACGGCAGCCAGCCGAGGCGGGCTGCCATCACGTTGTAGTCGCCGGCATGGCGGTAGCGCGGCGTTACGCCCTCAGCCGTCAGGTCTGCCACGTCGACTTCGTCGCTGCGCCACTGGTCCGTGGCGAAATAATAGAAGGAGGTGCTGTTCTGCAGGCGCGGCGGCTTCTTCCAGTCGAGGCCCGTCATGATGCGCGCCCAGCCCTCAGCGGGGCGCAGCTTCTCCTGGCCGACGTAGTGAGCCCAGCCGCCGCCGTTGCGTCCCTCGGCACCGACGAAGAGCAGGAGGTTGAGAATCGTGCGGTAGACGACATCGGCATGGAACCAGTGGTTGATGCCGCCGCCCATGATGACCATCGTGCGTCCCTTGGTCTTGAGGCTGTTGTCCGCGAACTCTCTCGCCGTGTGGATGACCGTCTCCATGGGGACGCCCGTGTATTTCTCCTGCCATTTCGGCGTGTAGGGAACATCGTCCTCGTAGGAGCTCGCCACTTCGCCGCCGATGCCGCGGTCAACAGCATAGTTGGCGAGGGTCAGGTCGTAGACGGTCGTCACGAGTACATCGCCCTTGGCCGTTTTGATCTTTTTGGCCGGCACGGCGCGCACGAGCGTGCGATTTTCGCGCTCGTTGCCGAAGTAGGGCAGCTCAATCTCCACGACGTCATCGCGGGAATTGAGAACGGAGAGCTGCGGCATGATGGCTTCGCCCGTGTCGCTGTCCTCTTCCTTGAGGTTCCACTTCGCCTTGCGGTCCCAGCGGTCGCCCATGGTGCCGTTGGGGACCACGAGTTTGCCGGTCTTTTCATCGATTACGTAATGCTTGAAATCGGCGTGCTTGTCGCTGCGTCCCATGTCCTTACCGTTCAGGAAGCGCGTCGCCTGATACTTGCCGTCCCTGCCGGCCTCCAGGCGCACCAGGAAGGGGAAGTCCGTGTACTTGCGCGTATAGTCCACGAAGAATTTGGCCGGTTCGCCCCAGTAGTATTCGTTGAGGATGACGTGGCCCATGGCCATCGCCATGGCGGAATCGCTGCCGACTTTCAGCGGGATCCAGGTGTCAGCCACGGTGGTGGATTCCGCGTAATCCGGGGCGATGGAGACGACCTTCGTGCCCTTGTAGCGCGCTTCGATCAGGAAGTGGGCATCGGGGGTGCGGGTTAAGGGGACATTGGAGCCCCAGGTGATGATGTAGCCCGCGTTGTACCAGTCCGAAGACTCCGGCACATCCGTCTGGTCGCCCCAGACCTGCGGACTTGCAGGCGGCAGGTCGGCATACCAGTCGTAGAAGGACAGTCCGGCGCCGCCCATGAGCTGCATGAAGCGCAGGCCGGCTGCATAAGAAAGCATCGACTTGGCCGGGATGACCGAGAAGCCGAAATTCCGGTCCGGGCCGTATTTGACGGCCGAATGGATCATGGAAGCCGCCACGATTTCCGAGGCTTCTTCCCACGTGGAGCGCACGAAGCCGCCCATGCCGCGGGCCTCTTTGTAGCGCTTCATCTTGGCCGGGTCATTTGCGATGCTCTGCCAGGCCGCGAGCACGGTCTTGTGGTTCTTTTTGGCCTCGCGCCAGAGCTCCGCCAGCTCGCTGCGCAGGTACGGGTACTTGATGCGGTGCGGGCTGTAGAGATACCAGGAGAACGAAGCGCCGCGGGGGCAGCCGCGCGGCTCGAAGTCCGGCATGTCCGGCGAAGTCTCCGGGTAGTCGTGGATCTGGTTCTCCCAGGCCACGAGGCCGTTCTTCACGTAGATGTTCCAGCTGCAGGAGCCGGTGCAGTTGACTCCGTGGGTGGAGTGGACGCATTTGTCAAAGGACCAGCGGTCGCGGTAGGTGTTTTCCCAGTCGCGTCCGCCGGCATTGAGCTGCTGATGCCCACTTTCGGAATGTTCTTTCGGAACAAGGTACATGAGTTTTTTGAAGATATTGCTCACGCCAAAATCCCTCCTCAAAAATGATCATGGCAATTCATGTTGTTTATCATTTTAACCTAGTTCCATATTCTTTCATGTGATAAACATCACTGTTTCGGCAGGAATTTGTTATTTTCCTAAAATTTTGTGAGAAAAATTACAGTCAGACGGGTAAAGGATTGGGTAAAATGAATGTAGATAAAGATGAAGATCGATAAAAGGAGGACGTACATGCAGCGTTATGTAAAAGTGAGACAGGCCTATCGGCGTGTCGGCAAGTTGTCTTCCCGCTATGACGGCATGATGACCAACAGCTCCCTGCTCGGCCATTGGGCCCTGCGCGTGTTCTGGGGCTTTTCGGAAGCCAATTACCAGCGATACATCCGCCAGACCTTTGACGGGATTCCCGCCGGGTTTGACGGCAGGCTGCTGGAGGTGCCCGTCGGCACCGGGGCGCTGTCGCTTCCGGTATTCCGCGATCTGCCGCGGGCGGATATCACCTGCCTGGACTTCTCGGAGGAGATGCTGCAAAAGGCACGGGAACGGGCGCTCGCCATGGATCTGTCGCGGCTGAAGTTCTTGGCTGGGGACGTTGGCAATCTGCCGTTTGCGGACGAGTCCTTCGATCTCGTGCTGTCCATCAACGGCTTCCACGCCTTTCCCGACAAGCCGGCGGCCTTCCGGGAGACGCACCGGGTCCTGAGGAAGGACGGAATTTTCACCGGCTGTGTCTACATTCGCGGACAGAACGCCGTGACGGATCTCTTCGTCCGGACGTTCTGCAGCCAGCAGGGCTATTTCACGCCGCCCTTTGACAGCCTGTCCAGCCTGCAGGAGAAACTGCGGCTCCTCTACCGGCAGGTGACGGTCTCTCAGATCGGTTCCTTCGCCTGCTTCACCTGCCGGAAATGATGGGAGAGGAATGCTTCCAGGGAGACAGAGCGCTGCTGCCGTATCAGGAGGGAACTAACAGTTGAAGTTAAGTTGTAAAATACTATAAATACTCTTGATAGAAAGTCAATTTATTGGTAAAATGGTATTGAGGTGATACCATTGAAATACTATACGATCAATAAATTTGCTAAGATCATCGGGGTCACCCCACAAACTCTCAGAAACTGGGATAGAAGCGGCAGGCTTCATCCTCATCATACTTCGACGAATGGCTACCGCTACTATTCAGAAGAGCAATTATGTGCTGTGACAGGGATTCAGTTCGCACCCAGAAAAGTCATCGGATATTGCAGGGTATCAAGCCGCAAGCAAAAGGATGATCTTGAACGACAAGTAGAGAATCTGAGGACCTATCTGTACGCACAAGGAAATCCATTTGAAATCATCACAGATATCGGTTCTGGAATCAGGTCCAAATCATCACAGTATTCAGTTGCAAGCTTCAGGGAAAATGAGCGCATCAAGCGAAGAAGATGATACGAGAGTTGGCAGGA
>CABJCJ010000041.1 GCA_902364065.1 Veillonellaceae bacterium SB90 | reverse complement strand
CTTGATTATATTTCTGTTCAATTTCAACTTGCAATTTACCAAAGATATCTATATTATTTTACAATTTTATCTTGACTGTTAAAAGCCTCTTTCTTTATTGTATCGTAAAAATAGGATGATTTCAACCTAGATAATATTTCCTAACGAGCTTCACAGCTGCAGAAAGTCAAAAACGAGATGCCCGTTGGTAAGCATCTCGTTTTTCTGCGTCTGGAGCATATTGGACCGGTCAGAAGGCCAGGCCGTTGTCTTTGGCGATTTTGCGGATTTCTTCGAGTGAGAGATTGGTCGCATCGGTGATGACGCCAACGGGAAGGCCCTTCTTTAAGAGAGACAGCGCTATCTTCATGGTGGCCTTGCGCTCACCACGTGCTTCACCGCGTGCCTCACCACGTGCTTCGCCGATGGCAATACCGTCTTCTTTTGCGACTTCGAGTGCGCGTTTCTGATCCCATTTGAAGTTGACCATATCGAACACCTCACTTTCATTTTTCTGGAAATAGTCTGCCAGGATATCGTGTGTCTTGCAATAGGTGATGGCCTGACAGATTGCAGTTTTGAGCTCGAGTCCGTCCCGGATACCGTCACGGACTTTCTGTACGAAGATACTGTAACAGCGCAGTTCATAGCAGGAGTCGAGAAGCTTATTTTGGGTGGAGTAGTTGATGTTGTAGCAGTTGACAGTAAGTTCCAAGGAGTCAGCCGCATGGGAGAAGGCGCTGGAAAGGCGGAGCTTCTGATAGTCGGGTTCATCCTGACTGCCATTGTAGAAGACGTAGAATTCCGGCGCGGGAATATGGATGAGGCTTGAGCGGTAGACGAGTTCCAGGGAATTGAGCTGGCGGCTGTAGAGCTTGGCGATGTACCAGAGCATGCGCAGCGGCATATTGGGGTTCCAGGAGCTCTAATGTTCCATGAGGATGATGTCGCGGTCCCCGATGCGGAAGCTGATATCGTTCTTGATGTCATTGAAGAAGACGCCGCGCAATGTTGTGATCGTGATGTCCTTCGGCGAAACATCTCGCCTGGTCAAGGCTGCATAGAGGTTGGCAAGCCGCCGCTTGTCGTTGAAGATGTGGCGGAAAAGCGAATCTTTGTAGGATCGTTTCGGCTTCATGTACAGGCACCCTTTCTTTTTGTTTTATTATATCATATTGGATGAAGAATTGTCAGGAGCGGCAGATGCGAGCTTACGCTGTCCCCTGGGGGAAAGTGGCCCAAAGGGCCGATAGGGGGTGCTGCAGGCATCGGCTTCAATGCTCGGTGAAAATCAAACACATGGCGCAGCGTCATGAAACGCACGACTTTTGTGCTTGTTTTCATCGAGCCCCTATGCTACGGACTGTAACAGCCCCTTTTGTCAGCCTTCGGCTGCCACCTTCCCCAGAGTGGAAGGCTTAAAACAATGCGGACGCCCAATGAAGTGGTAAACTAAAACTGGACACTATGGGGGTAGAAAATGGACATGTACAAGCGTATCATAAATGCTAAGAAATGTCCGTTTTGAATCATTTTCCCTTTTAGTCAGGAGGTTTGCCATGAAATACACACTGGAAGAGCGGCTGGACATAGGCCGCAAAATCTACCACAACGAACTCACTCGCTATGAGGCTGCTTCCATCTATGGCATCAGTGCGGAAACCGCGAGAAGCTATATGCGAGAGTATCGTGACACATCTCACTTGCCGCCAAAGAAAGCTCACGAGCATCCCTGCCATATTCACACGGAAACCGTCTTGCCAGAATCCTGGGAAAGTTATCAGAATATGTCCAAAGATGCGCTCTTGGATGAGTTAATCAAATCGAAAGTCAACGAGGCTCGCTAAAAAAAGGGTACATCGTGAAGGGGAGTGGTGCACACAGGGAATATTTTCGGCTCGTCAAGAAGAATACCAAATAAGCGCGGGATGCCAGTGGTATCCCTGGAGAAGGTGCCAAGCTTGCGAGGCGGAAGAGGTCTATAGACTTGTAAGAAGCAAATGGCATCAAAATTCTCCGAGAATATGTTATAATGAGAAAATAATGTTTGAATTTTGGGGGAGGGGATTGACAGATGACAGAAAACCAGTACACTCAGGACAGACAGACAGACAGACAGACAGACAGACAGACAGACAGACACCTGATTTCTATTCTGGTGCCATGCTACAATGAGGAAGCGGTGCTGCGGCAGTTCTATGCGCGGACGTCGGAAGTGATTCGGGGGATTCCGGATTACGATTTTGAGTTTGTCTTTGTGAATGACGGCAGCCGTGATGGGACACTTGCCATCATGCGGGAACTGCGTGCGAAGGATGCACGCGTATCGTACATCAATTTGTCCCGGAACTTCGGCAAGGAAATCGCGATGATTGCAGGAATTGATTACCTGCAGGGCGATGCGGCAGTCATCATGGATGCGGACTTGCAGGACCCGCCGGCGCTCATCCCGGAGATGATTTCGTGGTGGGAAAAAGGCTATGATGATATCTGTGCCAAACGCCGCAGCCGCGCAGGGGAGACATTCTTCAAGAAGTGGTCGTCACATGCGTTTTACCGCATTTTGCAGCATCTGACGAATATCCCCATCCAGCCCGATGTCGGCGATTTCCGCCTGCTCGACAAGCAGTGCCTCAATGCCCTGCGTCTGATGCGTGAGTCGCAGCGTTATACAAAGGGTCTTTTCAGCTGGATTGGTTTCAACAAGAAAGAGATTCTGTTCGACCGCGATGCACGTGCGGCTGGCAAGACGAAGTGGAATTACTGGAAGCTCATGAATCTGGCGATTGAAGGCATTACGAGTTTTACAATCGCACCTCTCCGAGCGGCGTCGTTTCTCGGTTGTATCCTGGCCTTTGTGGCCATCTTGTACATGGTGTATATCGTCGTGCGCACGCTTCTTTATGGCGGTGATGTGGCGGGGTATCCGTCACTGATCTCAGTCATCCTGTTCATCGGCGGCGTGCAGCTGCTTTTCTTAGGAATCATCGGCGAGTATCTGGGCCGGGTATTCAATGAAAGCAAATTTCGCCCTCTCTATTTGGTAAAAGATTATAATGGGAAAATTATGATTGACCAGAAGGAGGCGCGAAAATAAGATGATAAATCTGTTGCATACATATTCTGAACGAATTCAGTCATTGGCGAATGATATTTTTTCATTCACACAAAATAAGAAATGCAAGGTGGTTATTATGGCCATCTTGATTGTAGTTATTGCTGTTTTGATGTTTCGTCTCAATCGGCCTACGCCTTGGGTTGTCGATGACATTTTAAAGGGTGAGGGCGCGAAGAAGCTTCATACCTTCCAACAGTATTTTGAGCATATATGGGGCTTCTATTTTTCCTGGGGCGGACGTATATGGGGCGAGCTGTTTGCCTATCTGTTTTTATCCATTCCAAAACGAGTATTTGATATCGTCAATACAATTGGTTATTTGGCATTTACCGGTTTGATTTATATCAATATCACAGGAAAATTTAAGTCTTCTCCTTCCTTATTCCTGCTGATTAATTTTCTGTTGTTTGCTTGTCTGCCTGCCTTTGGACAGGATATTTTATGGATATCCGGAACGGCCAACTACATGTGGGCGAGCATTATTCCGCTGCTTTACCTTGCATTTTGGCGGAGATATTTTGATCAGGAAATAAAGGGATTGAACAGGATTCCCAGCTTGATGCTGTTGTTTATCCTTGCTGTCTTATCCGGCTGGGCAAATGAGAACGTGTCCGTGTCACTTATTTTTCTGGCAATCTGCTATATGGTTATATATCGTAACAAATATGGCAGTATACCACGTTTTGCCACGTCTGGGTTGATTGGGCTAGTCATCGGTACGCTTCTTTTGTGGCTCGCCCCTGGCAATTTCGCACGGTTTGCAGCAGAAAAGCATTCGAAATCCATCTTGCATATAGTCCATAATGTTTTTCACAATATTTCCGTTTTATTTGATTTCAACTCAACCTTGTTGCTGATCCTCTTATTTGCTGTGTTGATTATTCTGGGACGCAGTGCCAAAAAATCCCTGTCTTCTGTATTCATGATATCTGGCGTACTATCGGCTGTTGCCATGAGCGTAGTCGGGGGGATTTATACCCGCACATTCTTGGGATGCGTCGTTCTTATGATTATCTCCGTTGGTATGCTGTATGATGATTGGAATGACACCGTTAACGTACGTAAATGTCGCGCTATGCTGCTCGTTTGTTTATGCTTGGGCATGCATATCTTTTATGTTACGGCACGGGATGGTATCAATGATTATGCGAATGCCTGGAACCAGAATTTAGAGATTATACGGACAGAAAAAGAGAAGGGGAATCTGGATGTATATGTTAATCCGATTACACCCAAGAATAAATTCTGCGCGACGTATGGATTGGATGACATAAAGCCGAAAGAAAACAATCAGCATTGGTTAAATACGGGTGTTGCACATGCTTTTGGCTTGCATACCATCCAGAGTGTACACGTCAATCCTCAAAAGTAACGGACTTAAACTTCACACACCTGAAATTCTTATTCCTGGATCCATTTTTGCTGTTCTATCTGCGTTGGGGCGGTGTGTGGCAGCGTTAACTGTTCTTGCGGTCTTTGCTCTTGCTGGAGAAGGTGTCAAGCTTGTGAAATGGATGCAGTTCTTGAGCATGAGAAAAAGGGAGGATCTCGTCTCAACCTGTTTGGGTTGACGGGGTCCTCCCTTTGCTTTTGGTGATTTTTTGCTTTTACGCTCGTTTGCCGGCATGGATGAGGTGCATGACCTGCTGCATGGTCTGGCGGAGATTCTGCTCGGTGGTCGTGCGGCTCATGGCCTCCTCGAGCGTCATGGGGGCGTGCAGAATCGGGAAATACGCGTCGATGCCGTGCTGATTGACGCGTTCAGCTTCGCGCGTTGCGCAGCCGCAGAGTGCCACCGTCAGGCAGCGGGGCTGGCAGGCCTTGGCGAGCTGGGCGACGCCGGCCGGGGCCTTGCCCATGGCGGTCTGCTGGTCCATGCGGCCTTCGCCTGTCACGAGCAGGTCCGCTTCGGCGAGTGCCTTGTCGATGCCGATGGCGGAAAGGATGAGGTCGACGCCTGGCGTCAGTGCACCGTGCAGGAACACGTGGAACGCAAAGCCCAGGCCGCCGGCCGCGCCGGCACCGGGCAGCTTTTGGCCTTCGATGCCGCTTTGCTTCTCTGCAAGTTCCGCAAAGCGGTGGATGTCGCCGTCCATGCGCCGGATGATTGCTTCCGTCGCGCCTTTCTGCGGGCCGAACACGCGCGAGCAGCCTTCTTCGCCGCAGAGCGGGTTCGTGACGTCGCAGGCAATCTCAAACGTGCAGTCTTTGAGGCGGGCATCGGACTGCGCCATATCGAGGGACGCGACCTCAGCGAGATCACCGCCCATGATGCCCGCGGGACTGCCGTCGGCCTTTTGGAAGCGGAAGCCGAGCGCCGTCAGCATGCCGAGGCCGCAGTCGTTCGTCGCACTGCCGCCGATGCCGATGATGAAGTGACGGCAGCCGTGGTCCATGGCCGCGAGAATCAGCTCGCCGAGACCGAACGTCGTCGTGTGAAGCGGGTTGCGCTTCTCTGGCGGTACGAGCGTGAGCCCCGAGGCATCGGCCATCTCGATGATTGCTGTTTTCGTATCCGGCAGAAAGCCGTAGCGGCTCGTGATTCTCGTGCCGAGCGGCCCCGTGACGGGAACTTCGACGATGCGGCCGTGCAGGCCCTGCGTCATCGCGTCGACCGTGCCCTCGCCGCCGTCGGCCAGCGGGAACACCTGGACATGGTCTTCAGGGTAAACGTCATGGATGGCCTGCTGCAGAACCTTGCCGGAATCCATCGAGGACATGCAGCCCTTGAACGAATCAATCGAAATCACGATATTCATAGACAACCCTCCTTGGAATCAGGAACGAACCTGAAAACACCGACGAAACATCAGAGCAGGATGAGGGAAGCCAGGAAGATGGCGAGCATCGAGACAATGCCGACGACGAGCGTCATCATCGTCTGCGTGCGGTAGCCGTCCTGCGGGTCCATGCCCGTGAAGTTCGTGACGACCCAGAAATAGCTGTCGTTGGCGTGCGATACCGTCATGGCGCCGGCACCGATGGCCATGACCGTGAGCAGCGCGGCCATTTCCGTATTGAGGCCGAGCGCCGTCATCATGGAAGCCGAATCGGAGAACATGCCCATGATGCCGGCCGTCGTCGTGATGGCGACGGTGGAGGAGCCCTGAGCTGTCTTGAGGATAGCCGAGATCAAGAACGGGAAGAAGATGCCGACACTCGCGAGGAAATCGGCGTTGGCCTTCATGAATTCGACGAAGCCCGCCGCCGTGATGACCTTGCCGAGCACGCCGCCGGCGGCCGTGATGAAGAGGATAGGGCCGACGGTCTTCATCGTCTCATCCGTGACATCGTAGAAATCCTTCATCTTGCCCGTGGCGACCAGAAGGTACACGGCGAAGAACAGGCCAACCGTCAGTGCGATGATTGGCGTGCCGAGGAACTTGATGCCCGTGGCCATGACGCCCTGCATGCCGGCCATCGTGACGATGGAGCCGAGTGCCATGAGCAGGATTGGGACGACAATCGGGGCGAACGAAGAAGCTGCGCCCGGCAGTTTGCCGAAGCTCTTGACGAGTTCATCGTAATCCTTCTCGGCCGCTGCATCCTCCTCACTCGTTTCCTTGACGGGGATGTTTTTCTTGGCGATGTGCAGCGAGAAGAAGTAAACGGCCAGCAAAGCCGGGATGGAGACGCAGACACCGACGAGGATGACGGCCGCCAGATTGTCGGCAACGCCTAGGGAGCCGGCCGCGGCGATCGGGCCCGGCGTCGGCGGGATGAAGACGTGCGAGGTGTAGAGGCCGCCCGAGAGGGCAACGGCCATGCCGACGGGGCTGATGCCCTTGATTTTCTTGCAGATGGCCTTGCGGATCGGGTTCAGGATAACGAAGCCGCTGTCGCAGAAGACCGGAATCGAGACGATCCAGCCCATGAGCATCATCGCGAGCTGCGGGTGCTTCTCACCGACGCAGCGGATGACGACATCGGCCAGCCGGATGGCCGCGCCCGTGCGCTCAAGGATCAGGCCAATCAAGGCGCCGAGGATGATGACGATACCGATGCTTGCGAACGTGCCCGAGAAGCCGGCGCCGATGATGCCCGGGATCTTGGCGAGCGGCAGGCCCACGACGATGGCCAGCAGGAGCGACGTACCCATCAGCGAAAGGAACGGATGGATTTTCCATTTGGAAATCGCAACAATCATTAGGACAATGGCGAGGAAGAATGTGATCAGAAGGGGTATTCCTGTCATGATAAAACCTCCTTTAACAATGCGCATACCATTTATTGTATGCATGCTATAATTAATTTCATATATAGTATAGCACGTGAAAACGAGGAGGTTGTATAGTACAGATACCATATATTATGTGACATTTATGTATATGGTACCATTGAAAGATGATGTGTTCGGTGGTGTTCTGCGCGTCTGCTGTGCTTTTCTGTTTTTTGCCGTCCAGTCAGCTGTCTTCATGGAAGCCTGCGAGATGCAGATCCTGATAGAAGTAGAGGACGACGTAGAACACCGCGCTGCAGCGCAGCGAACGCGGGTCATAGCCCGTGCGCGCCGCGATCTTTTTGAGATGCTGCTGTAGCGTGTTCTTGTGGATGTAGAGCGCCGCGGCCGTCTGCGTGATCGAGCCGTCATGCTCGAAAAAGCATTCCAGGGTATGGATGACGTCGGCGAGCTCAAGCGGCGAATAGCCGTGGAAAATCTTCCTGACATACTCGCGCTTGGCCGTCAGCGGGATGAGGTCGGCGAAAATCTCCATGTTGATTTCATCGTACCCCTTGATGCGCACCGTCCCCTTGCGGTGGCACGAATAGAGGGCCTTGCGCGCCTGCTCGAAGGCCTGCCGGAGCTTCGTGTTGTCGGCGGCAGGGGAGTCCAGCCCGAGGCAGAGCTCGGCGCCACGGCTCTGCGCACAGGCCAGGAGCCTCCTGGCAAAGGCACGCAGCTGCTCCTGTGAGCGGATGTCCGTCAGGAATACGATCATCTGGCTCGTCGCGAGCGTGCAGCAGGCCGCATCGAGGCGCTGTGCCTCCATCTCAAGCTGCGAAAAGATATCATTCGCGCGGCCCGGGTCCGGTATCTCCTCAAAATCCGCCACGACGATGCGGCGCGGCACGCTGAGGTCGATGTCGAGCATATGGCCGCGTTCAATCTGCTCTTTGGAGAGAAACGTCTCGCTGTGGTCCAGGAGCTCGCGCAGGAAAAGCTGACGCTGCTGCTGCAAATGGTTCTGCAGGCGCTGATACTCCTGCTCGTGCACGAGCAGCTCCGTCATCTTGCGGATGACATTCGCGAGCGGCAGGATGCTCTCATATGGCCCCGTGATGCCGAGCACGCCGATCGGCTCACCCTCGACCTGCAGCATGAAATTCGTGCCGGGCCGCGCGCCGGGGTACTCGTCATCCCGATAGATGCGCAGCTCATCGAGATTGTCCCTTATAATGCGGGCCGCCGCGCCATGGAAGGTCTGGACGCGCTCCGGGTCCGTGCTCGCGATGATGATCCCTTCCTTGTTCATCAGATTGATTTTCTGCGGCAGGACCGTGTTGATTTCCTGCACGATTGCGTGCGCCTGCTGCTCCTGAAGTTCCATAGATAATCCCTGCTTTCACCGCTTGTTCGACGTATCTCTTTTCCATACATTCTACAGCCAGCACATTTTTCCTGCCGGAACAGCCGCGCAGAGGAAACGAAGGCAGGTCGACCGCAACGACAGAATCCACTTTTCCAACAATATCCGGGTCTTCTACGCTGAGGACATCACGGGTCACGACGTCGTTGACGATGAACTCGTGGGCGGCCTGCGCGTTTTCGACAAGACGGTCTACTGCGATTACAATACCATCGCGCTGAAGCACGGCACGGAAGAAATCACCATGCACCCCGTCTGCTGGGAGAAATTCCCGTATGAAACGGAACGCGATTTGCAGGACCGTATTGAAAAGATGCCTGTCCTGCCCCTGGGCCTCTGCCTGCCGGACCGCAACAGCTACGATATCCACACGCAGCTGCTGACCTTTGCCATAAAGCCGTTTGCTTATGTGAAAGAAAAACTCACGTCTCCAAGTATTACATTGAAGTTTAATCGTGATGCCGCTAGGAAAATCTGTACCTGGAATCGTCCATACCGCGGATATTCGGGCAACTGAAAGGTGATAAGACATCTTTCATTTTGTGGGATAAGGAACTCGGCGTATTTTATAACGAACAGAATCCGAATAGTATTCATAACTATAAGAAAGCGGCAGAAAAAGGATCACTGAAAGCACAACTCGCTTTAGGTAATTGCTATTGCCAGGGCATTGGTGTAGAGAAAGTGAGCAAGAGGCATTTCACTGGTATTTGCAGGCGGCAAACCAGGGCAATATGGATGCACAATATTGGATTGGTTACTCGTATGATCATGGACGAGGTGTGAAACAAGACTATGAACAGGCTATAACGTGGTACCGGAAAGCTGCGAACCAAGGCGATGCTCTTTCGCAAAGTAATATAGTAAAAATATTAAATGAACAACAAAAGAATTAACAGGATGCTCTAAGGAGCAGGCTCCGTTTTCTGCTGTCTTTATCCGCTAACGGTCCAAAGGGTCCAGAGCATTTTCCCCCTAAACACAAAAGGAGATGCCCATGAAGACATCTCCTTTTTAATTTAATAGCCTTTAAACACATCGCTATGTGTACCCGTTCTGGCCAATACTAAAATCAACCGTTCTTCTATGATTTTGTATACCAGCAGCCAGTCTGGCTGGATATGGCACTCTCGAAAGCCGGCATATTCACCCCCGAGCGCATGATCGCGATATTTCTCTTCCAGCGGCTCACAGGCTTGAAGCTTGTCAATCACGTACTTCAATAGCGACATGTCCATGTGGCGCTTCTTAGCCCGTTTGACGTCGCGTTTGAACTGCGTGTAGAACTGAATCTCCAGCATCATATGCCCAAATCCTTATAGAGTGTATCCGTATCATGATACACCTTGCTTAATCCGACACCGTCATTGATGTCACGAACGGCCTGATGCAAATCATTCGGACGATCCACGATATCAAAGGGGATTTTCCCCTGAATATCAATCTGATGGAGCAGCAGATTTACGGCCCCGCTCGTCGTCAAGCCCATCCGTTTCAATCTCTGGTCGACACGATGCTTCAAAGCCTCGTCGACACGTACCTGCAATAAAGCTGTAGACATATCATTCACCTCCATGCTTATATTATATCGCAATTACATTGTAATGACAAGAATATACAAAGCTAAGCATGTGTCAAGATCTTAGAGAAATGGACTGAGCCGTGAGCGTGGGGGAGCGCCCAGGAACGAAGACAGAAAGCAGGATATCCGACGCACTTGTCGAATTAATATTTGATTAATATGTACGCGATAGGATGTGACAAAATGACCGAATCCCGATTCCAGTTTCTGCAGGGGAATTTCCCCGGGCTCTTTGCGCTTTGTGACGAAGCCGGCCAGACGGCCGATGCCCATACTGCTTTATTGAAGGCGAGAATGGCGCTTGAACATATGGCCAAGGACCTCGGGGCGACGCAGCGGGACCTGTTCAGCAATATCAATGAGCTCAACGACCTGGGGATACTCGATGCCAAGCGCAGCAGGCTGTTCCATCAGGTCCGGCGCGTCTCGAATCTCGGCGTCCATGAGGGAAATGAGATTGCGGCAGCGGACAGAAAAAGCTGCCTGGATGCTCTGTTTGAGATAACCCTGTGGTATGCGATTTCTTTCAAAAAGCGCCGCTATGAACTGGCGGCGTTTGAGACCTCCGATATGGGGCTGGTGAAGCAGTACCTGAGCAATGAGGCATCGGAAGACGGGAACCCGGCTGCAGCGGGGGCGGCGCAGGACATCTTCTCGAACAGCATCGATCCCCTGCAGATCGACGGGGACTTTTCCCGCCAGATGGAAAAGAACCAGGAAACGGATGAACTCACGCAGGACGTATTTGAGACGGACGAAGAATATGCGAGGCGGATTGCCGCCATGCCGAAGGTCCATCTGGGCTACGCGATCCTCGACGCCAGACGGCAGGACGGCTACACGAAGATCGTCTTCCCGCTGCACCACATCGACCGCAACGACAGGATCCACTTCTCCAACAATATCCGTGCTTTTTATGCCGAGAACATCACGGGTCATGACGTCGTCGACGATGAACTCGTGGGCGGCCTGCGCGTTTTCGACAAGAAAGTCTACTGCAATTACAGCACCATCGCACTGAAGCACGGCACGGAAGAAATCCCCATGCACCCCGTCTGCTGGGAGAAATTTCCGTATGAAACGGAACGCGATTTGCAGGACCGCATGGAAAAGATGCCCGTCCTTCCCCTGGGCCTCTGTATGCCGGACCGCAACAGCTACGACATCCACACGCAGCTGCTGACCTTTGCCGTAAAGCCGTTCGCTTACGTGAAAGAAAAGCTCACGTCGCCGAGCATCCGCCTGAAACTCGACCGGGATGTCGCCAGGAACATCTGCGCCGGGAATCGTCCGTACCGGATATTCGGGCTGTTCGAAGGCGACAAGAAATCCTTCCTCCTGTGGGATAAGGAATTCGGCGTATTTTATGACGAGCTTCATGCTCATGGCCACAAAGGAAAGCAAACAAAGGAACGGCCGCAGGAACGGTCAGAGAAATTTGCCGTGCCGGACGAATCCGTCAAAGAGCTGCTTCGGCTTGGCGAGATGTATCTTGAGGGACAGGGCGTCCCGAAGAGTATCCGCAAAGGCCTGCAACTTTACAAGAAAGCGGCAGCACGGGGCTCGCTGGAAGCACAGCTCGCGCTGGGGGAACGCTATCGCCAGGGCATCGATGCTAAAAAGGATGAGCAGGAAGCGTTCCGCTGGTATTGGCAGGCGGCAGGCCAGGGCAATGCGGATGCTCAATTTCAGATTGGTTACGCGTATGATCATGGACAAGGCGTGGCCCAAGACAATAAAAAGGCCGCGACGTGGTACTGGAAGGCCGCAGAACAGGGCGACGCTGCCGCGCAAAATAATATCGGCTGTTCGTACTATTACGGGCGGGGCGTCGAACGAAATTATGAAGAGGCGATGAAGTGGTTCCAGAAAGCGGCACGACAAGGCAATGCTGCTTCTCAAACCTGGATCGGTTATCTGTACGATAATGGTCGTGGCGTGAAGCAGGACTACAAAGAGGCCATGAAGTGGTACCAGAAGGCTGCCGCCCAAGGTGACACTTCTGCTTTCTATTGGCTTGGCCTTTTATATTATTGGGGAAGGGGCGTGGAACAAGATTATCCGAAAGCCATGAGCTGGTACCGAAAAGCAGCAGACCAGGGCGATGCTGCTGCACAAAACTGGATTGGCTATCTGTATGATCAGGGCCAAGGCGTGGAACGGGATTATCAAGAGGCCATGAAGTGGTATCAAAAGGCCGCCGCCCAAGGCAATACTGCTGCTCAAAATAATATTGGCAATCTATATTATTGGGGGCAAGGAGTAGAGCAAGACTACAAAGAAGCCATGAAATGGTATCGGAAGGCAGCCGCTCAGGATAATGGTTTTGCTTTAGAAAGCATTGGCAATTTGTATTATAATGGCCGAGGAGTGAAGCAAGATTATCAAGAAGCCATGAAGTGGTATCAAAAGGCCGCTGCTCAAGGCGATGCGCCTGCTCAACAGGATATCGGGTATTTGTATGATCAGGGCCTAGGGGTAAAACAAGATTATGGTGAGGCCATGAAGTGGTATCAGAAGGCCGCCGCGCAGGGCAATGCCGCTGCCCAAAATAATATCGGTTATCTGTATCATTATGGACACGGGGTAAAAAAAGACTGCAAAGAAGCCATGAAATGGTATCAAAAAGCAGCAAAACAGGGCAGTGATGCGGCTCAAAACAATATCGGCAATTTGTTTTACGATGGTCAAGGCGTAGAGCAAGACTATGAAGAGGCCATGAGCTGGTACGTAAAAGCAGCAGAGCAAGGCAACGCTTTTGCCCTGAACAGCATCGGTAATTTGTATGCGAATGGCCTGGGTGTGAAGCAGGATGATCAAGAAGCCATGAAATGGTATCAAAAAGCAATGGAGCAGGGGAGTGATACTGCCAAAGAAAACCTGGCACGGCTGCAGGGAAAATTATCCAATCCCGCTGCCAAAACGGATGTTGAAACGAAAAAGAAGTCTTCGGGATGCTTTATCACGACGGCTGTATGTCAGAGCTTTGACAAGCCCGACGACTGCTATGAGCTGACGATGTTCCGCCGGTTCCGCGACAACTGGCTGACGAAGCAGCCGGATGGGGAGGCCCTGATCGCCGAATACTATGCAATCGCACCGGCTATCGTGAGCCGCATCGACAGACTGGCACATGCTGCTGACATCTACCGGCAGATCTGGCGGCAGTATCTTTCCCCGTGCCTCAGGCATCTGGAACAGGGCGAATATAAAGCCTGCAGGGTACGATATATCGCAATGGTTCGCACGTTAAAAACCAAATACTACCGAAACGTTTATTGACTGAAGGGCAAATCTTTCACCGAGAAAAACTTTGCATCAGACTATGTAATATGATATACTAAGCTTGATCAAGAAAACGTCTATGGAAGTAGACGAAGGCCCTAGGGTGGCACACCCCTAGGGCCTTTTTTGTATAAAAACAGCCAGCTCAGACAAGCCAAGCTGGCTGCACACAGGCTAGAACGTATTGCTGCTACCGCTCTAACCATTTCTGAATGCCGTACCAAATGGCACACGATACGACACCAGCAAGAACGGACATCAAGAAAACGTCTATGCTCACGAAGCAAACCTCCTTTCCGTTTCCGGCATAGAGGCAGCAACGTAACTAGTATATCATAGAGAACTCGATATAGTATATAAGGAATTCGGATCATCCATAATGTCAAAGGATAAAGTTTGCCGCTATGTGTAACAAAAATCACAGCCAAAAACGGGGCTTCGTAATAAAATAATACGTAATACGAAAAAGAACATCCTCCGAGCGAAAGCATCTAAAGCCTGGCCATGATGCTGAGCCTGGGCGCGATTGCGTCCACAGGGTTTGGGGAGAAATCCCCGGGCCTTCCGTGTTTGAAAAGGAGCGAAGTGCACCCCTGTCTTGTGGGATTTGGGCTGCCCTTGCGCGTATAACGGAGGGGCAGTCTTTTTTGCGTGTGTTTACCTCAAGACGCGGAAAGGAGATTTTGGTATGAAAAAGTTTTTGGTCCTGTGTGTATCCGCCCTGATGCTGCTCATGGCGGGCTGCGGCGGGGAGCAGGCGTCGGCGCCGGCAAGCGGCAAAGCTCCGGCGAAGGATGCGCAGCCGGTGGAGCTGCACGTGGCTGCCGCCGCGAGCCTGACGGATGTGATGAAGGAGCTGGCCGACACCTACGAAAAGGATCATCCCGGTGTCAAGCTCGTGTTCAATTTCGGCAGCAGCGGCGCACTGCAGCAGGCCATCGAGAACGGCGGAGAGACGGATCTCTTCTACTCGGCCGCCCAGAAGCAGATGAATGCCCTGCAGGACAGCGGCAATCTCGTTGAGGGCACCCGCAAGGACCTGCTGGAAAATGAAGTGGTACTGGTGGTGCCGAAAGAGGGCGGCAAGGATATAAAGTCCTTTGAGAACCTGACCCGCAGCGACATCCAGCATGTGGCGCTCGGCGAGCCCAAGGGCGTCCCGGTCGGGCAGTACACGGAGGAAGTCCTCAAGAAGCTCGGCATCCTGGATCAGGTGAAGGCCAAGGCCGTCTACGGCTCCGATGTGCGTCAGGTGCTGTCCTGGACGGAGACGGGCGATGCTGACTGCGGCGTGGTCTATGCCACGGATGCGGCCGTTTCCGATAAGGTGAAGGTGGCCGCCAAGGCCCCCGCGGGCTCGCACAAGCCGGTCATCTATCCCGCTGCCGTTATCAAGGGGACGAAGCATCCGGACGAGGCCAAGGACTTCCTCGCCTTCACATCCTCGGATGCAGCCAAGAAGATCTTTGAGAAATATGGCTTTACGTGCAAGTGAGCACGGCACGGACGGGCAGGGAATCGGCAGGGCCGGTTTCTTGCCTGTTTTTGCTGGATGTAGGAGAGTCGAGGGAGGAACACATGGAACTGGATGTTTCCATCCGCAAGAGGCTGCGCGACTACGAACTCAGCGTGGATTTTGCGGTCAAGAATGAAGTCTTTGCGCTCTTGGGGGCCTCGGGCTGCGGCAAGAGCATGACCCTCAAGTGCATTGCGGGCATCGAGCGGCCGGATGAAGGGCGCATCGTGCTGAACAGGCGCACGCTCTTTGACAGTAAGGCGGGCATCAATCTTCCGCCTCAGCGGCGCCGGGTGGGCTACCTCTTCCAGAATTACGCCCTGTTTCCCAACATGACCATTGCCGAGAACATCCTGTTTGGCGCGGTGGGCAGTGAGGCGGAAAAAAGGGCCAAGATGCAGGACAGCCTGAAACGCTTTGATCTTCAGGGGCTGGAGGATGCGTATCCGTCTGAGCTTTCCGGCGGGCAGCAGCAGCGGGCGGCCTTTGCCCGCGTCCTGTCCTCGGCGGCTGAACTGCTGCTCCTCGATGAGCCCTTTTCGGCTCTCGACAGCTTCCTCAAGTGGCAGATGGAGCTTGAACTCATGGACCTTTTGCAAAGCTATGACGATGCGGCCATCCTTGTCTCGCATGACCGCAATGAGGTATACCGTCTGGCCAGCCGTATCGGAGTCATGAACCGGGGACACCTTGAGGCCATGAGCGGCCGGCATGAGCTCTTCCATCAGCCGCAGACGCTGGCGGCGACGCTTTTGACCGGCTGCAAGAACGTTTCCTCTGCCCGCCGCGAGGGGGAAAAGACCCTGCGGGCGGAGGAGTGGGATCTTTCCCTAAAGGCGGCGGATGATGTGCCCGCGGGGCTGAAGTACGTTGGCCTGCGCGCCCATTTCCTCGCGTACCGGCAGGGGCCGGGAGAGAACACCTTCCGGATGGAAGTCATGAAGGTCATCGAGGATACCTTTTCGTATCTGGTCATGGTGCGCCGGGCAGGGAGCCAGGGGAAGCCCATCCGCTGGGAGGTCGACAAGGATTTCTGGCAGTCGGTAGCGGGGCGGGAGCTTTATCTGTACTTCCCGCCTGAGCAGCTGATTCTCCTGGAAAGGTGAGGTGTGTTATGGAATGGAGTCCTCTGATTGTAACGCTGCAGACGGCCCTTGCCGCCACCTTCATCACCTTCTTTGCCGGCATCGGCGCGGCCTACGGGGTCACGCGGCTGCGGCACGGGCAGGGGGTGGCCGATGCAATATTGACGCTGCCCATGGTGCTGCCGCCCACGGTGGTCGGCTTCTTCCTGCTGCTGGCCTTCGGCAAGCGCAGCACGATTGGGCAGTTTCTGCTGCAGTTCGATGTCTCGCTGGTCTTCACCTGGAAGGCAACGGTAATCGCTGCCGTCGTCGTGTCCCTGCCGCTCATGTACCGGACGGCGCGGGGCGCCTTTGAGCAGCTCGACCAGAATATCCTCTATGCGGCCAGGACCCTGGGGATTTCCGAGTGGCGGATCTTCTGGCATGTGCTGCTGCCGAATGCCCGGCAGGGCATCCTCGCGGGCGTGGTGCTGTCCTTTACCCGGGCGCTCGGGGAATTCGGCGCGACGATCATGTTCGCCGGCAATATCCCCGGCGTGACCCAGACCATGTCCACGGCCATTTACGCGGCCGTGCAGGCCAATGATTACGATCTGGCCTTCCAGTGGGCCGTCTGTCTGGTGATCTTTTCGCTGGTGTTCGTGGTGGCCATGAATGCCTGGCTGTCCCGCCGGCGCGGGCGCTGAAGCGTGTGTTTTAGATAAGGAGCATTCCTGTAATTAGGAAATAGCGCCTTTGTGAAA
>CABJCJ010000040.1 GCA_902364065.1 Veillonellaceae bacterium SB90 | reverse complement strand
GGGCGATGAGCAAGCGGCTTAAAAGCTGTAAACTGCTGTAAGATTAAGATAAAGAAATCCTGCAATGAAAGCCTATTTTTCATTGTAACATATTTTAAGAATCAGCAAAGGACTTATCCCATGAACGAATCAAAACTTCCGAAGAACGCACGTATCCTGATCGTGCGGCTCAGTGCCATCGGCGACGTGCTCCACTCCACGTCCGTCGTCCACAATCTCAAGCGGCTCTGCCCGAGCTGCCACATCACCTGGCTCGTCAGTCCGCCGGCCAGCCTCCTGCTCGAAGGCAATCCCGACATCGACCGCCTGCTCGTCTGGGACCGCCGTCCCTTTGATGACGCGGCCCGTCATCTGGATGTCCGCAGACTGTACCATACGCTGAAGGAGGCACGCCGGCTGCTGGCACCATACACATTCGATATCGCGCTCGACATCCAGGGGCTCTTCCTCTCAGGACTGCTGACGCATATGAGCCATGCCCCACGCCGCATCGGCATCCATGAGCGCCATGAGGGCAATTTCCTCTTCATGACGGAGATAGCCCCCGACATCCCCGACCGCCACAAGATCCGGCGGTACATGACGGCGCTCCGCCCTCTCGGCATCGAAGCAAGCGACTTCAGGCCAGGACTCGTGCTGAACCTGCCCGAAGAAGCGATACATTTTGCGCAAACACTGCTTGCAAAGCACGGCATCGTGAGCCATGATCCCGCACGGCCGCTGCTGCTCGTCAACGTGCGCACGACCTGGCCGGACAAGAACTGGCCGCCGGAGTACTTTGGCAGGGCCCTGAGCGATCTGCCGTCTGACATCCAGATTGTCTTCACCGGCGCACCGGCGGACGCACCCTATATTGAAACGGCGCAGCGGGCCATGGGCTCCCGCCCGTCGCTCTCACTTGCCGGCAAGACCAATCTCCTGCAGCTGGCCGGCGTATTCCACAAAGCCGACCTGCTGCTGACGGGCGATACGGGCCCCCTGTACATTGCAGAGGCTGTGGGGCTGTCAACACTCTCACTCTGGGGGCCGACACATCCCGATATCTACGGACCGCTGACCAAAGGCCATCATTTCATCCTGACCCCCAATGACTGCCATGCCTGCTGCAAAACAAAATGCAGGCATAAAACAAATGCCTGCATGAATGCCATTGAACCGTCTGTCGTGAAAACTGCTCTGCTGAACCTGCTGGAACCTCCCGCAGGCAAAGCCTGATGCCATCAGCCGCCCGACTGGAAAGTGACGGTTACGCTCGTGCCTTTATCCACGAGTGTATTGGCGGGAATGTTCTGCGAAACGGCATAGCCGGAACCCTCGGGGTCACAGTTCAGGCCGCGTTCCGATGCCAGCTGGGCCGCCTCCCGCAGGCTCTTGCCCGAAAAGTCCGGTACGACGACCTTGCCTTCCGGCACTTCACCTGTGTAGGTGGCCGTTGTCTTCGGCTTGGTCTGGGCAGCCTTCTGGTTCATCCCGGCAAAGGGATCGCTCGAAGGCTCGATGTGCATGTAGCGGAAGAGCTGCGTGAAAATGCGCTTGGCCACCGGCGCAGCGATCTGTCCGCCGTAGTAATTGCCGGTTCCCGGATCGTCGATGATGACAAGCACCGTAACGCGCGGATCCTCTACGGGTGCAAAGCCGCAGAACGAAGCGATGTAACGCCCGTCCATGTAGCCCGTGCCATCCGGGCGGATCTTCTGCGCCGTACCGGTCTTGCCGGCAATGCGGTAGCCCTTGACGGCAGCTTTCTTGCCGCCGCCGCTCGCGACGACCTGCTCCAGGAGGCCCACGAGCGTTTTATCCGTGGCCGACTCGATGGTGCGGCGCACTTCCGTCGTGCCCTTTTCCTCGTAGACCGAACCGTCGGCATTCGTGATTGTCTTGACGATATGCGGCTTGAGCAGCACGCCGTCATTCGCGATGGCTGACATGGCCGTGATGAGCTGCAGCGGCGTAACGGCAATACTTTGGCCGATGGACATCGTAGCCGTATCGGAATCCCGCATATCATCGGGATTGAAGAGCAGGCCGCTCTCCTCGCCTGGCAGCTCGATGCCCGTCGGCGTGCCAAAGCCAAACAGCTTGGCGTATTCCGTGAGCTTGTGCGCGCCGAGGCGCAGGCCGACCTGGGCAAAGCCCGTGTTCAGCGACTGCTTGACGACATCGGTGAACGTGACCGTGCCGAAGCTCGTACCGCTCCAGTTCTGGATGCGGCGGCCGGAAACCATGACGTAGCCGGGGTCGACGAAGACCTGATTCGGCGATACGACCTTTTCCTGCAACGCGGCTGCGGCAACAACGGACTTGAAGGTCGAGCCCGGCTCATAGATGAAGGACACAGCCTTGTTCTTCCAGACCTCCGGCTGATAGTCCCAGAAGCGGTTGGGGTTGTACGACGGACGCGAAGCCATGGCCAGGATCTCTCCCGTCTTGGGATCCATGACCACGCAGGTGATGCCCTTCGGATTGTTTTCTGCCATAGCCCGGTCAAGTTCCTGCTCGACGATGAACTGGATGGAGCTGTCGAGCGTCAGCTCGACGCTCTTGCAGTATTCCCCCTGATAGCTGCGCTGACTCGAGAAGATGGAGTCGAGGATTGGCCGGTTCTGGCGGTCGGTCGTCAGGAATTTCTCCTTGACCTCGCCCTTGAGCAGGCTGTCGAGGCCCTGCTCGATGCCGTCAAGGCCCTTGTCATCCGTGCCCACGAAGCCGATGACATTGGCCGCCAGCATATCATTCGGATAGTAGCGCTTAGCCTCGTCGCGGAAGCCCAGGCAATCCGTGTATTTGTTTTCCCGGATCATCGCGCGGACCTGCTCGTATTCGTCATGCTCCATGCGGCGCTTGATCCAGACGAAGCCGCCGCCGACATTGATATCGTCGAGGATCTCCTGTTCCGGCATATTGATGAGCGGCGCCAGATTGGCTGCCAGCTCATCGGGGTCTTTGACATGGTTGGGATCCACATACAGCGATTTCGTCATGACGCTCACGGCCATCTCGCGTCCGTTGCGGTCCAGGATGGTGCCGCGCGGCGACTGGATGGCAAAATCCGAGCCTACCTGCTCGCGCATGCGCTGCGCCAGGTTGTCCCCCTGCACCAGCTGGAGCCAGGCATAGCGGAGCACCATGACGCCAAAAAGCGCCCCCAGTATATAGACCATGCCCAGGATATGCTTTTGTATCCTGCCCCTTCTATCCCTCTTCATCTCATTCGTTCACTCCAAGTCTAATCCTTCTCCACGGGTTCATTGATTGGTCTGGCGGCCGCTGTTCTTCAGCAGTGTATCGCGCAATTTGCCTTCGATGGCCGTGAGCTCCTGTTCGGCAGCCTGACGCTTGGCGCGGCCCTCCTGCTGGATCCGCACGGTATCCTCAATCGTCTGGATGAGTTTCTCATTGACCTCGCGCACCGTCTCGATATCGACGATGCTGCGTTCGTTTTCTTTAGCCGTCTCTACCGAGTTCTGATGCAGAAGCTCCGCATTGCGCTTCAGGAGCTCATTCGTCGTGTTGTTGACCGCCTGCTGCATGCGCAGCACCTTCTGCTGTGCCGAAAGGCCCAGGGCGATGACAAGCTGATTCTTCCAGAGCGGAATCGTCGAATAGATGGCCGTCTGTACGCGGTCGATGAGGGCCTTATCGTTGTTCTGGATCAGGCGGATCTGCGGCGCCGTCTGAATGGCAATCGTCTTGCTGATCTTGAGGTCGTGAATCTTCTTCTCAAAGCGGTCGACATTGGCCTCATAATCGGCGACGACCTGCACGGCCATCGGGTCATTGGCTGCTGCTGCCTGCTCATGAAGCTTCGGCAATTCCACCTCACGCATCTCCCGGACCTTCTCCTCGCCGGCTTCGATGTAGAGCTGCAGTTCCTTGAAATAGGCGAAGTTCTCATCGTAAAGCTTGTCGAACAGCACGACATCCTTCATCATCTTGAGTCTGGCCTGTTCGAGGCTGCCCGCAATGCGTTCGACCTGCACCGAGAGCTTCTCGTAGCCGGCCTTGATGTTCTCCGTCTTGTTGACGAGACTGCCGATAAGCGGCACCTTGCGCAAAAAGCCGCCCTGACTCTTCTCATCGTATTCCTTAACCTGCGTCACGAGGCTGCCGAGCAGCTGCCCGACTTCGCCGCTGTCCTTCGTGCGGACCTGCGCGAGCACGCTGTCGGAGAACTCCGCTATCTTCTTCTGTGCCGGCGCGCCATACGTCAGCAGGGATTCGGTATTCGTCAAATCGATGTGATCCTTGATCTGCTGTACTTTTTCCCGCTCTTCCGGCGACAGGGTATCGACCGCTTTTTCGATTTCCTGCTTAGTCTGTACGGGGATTTCCTTTTGCTGCCCGTCCGCCTGCTTGTCCTTATGCATCTTCATGAGATCGGCCAAATCCGGATTCGGTTTAATCATAACAGTCACCGTCCATTTCCACGATAATACTCAGTATAAAAATGATCCATCGGCATAAACAGATAGCGCACGCCCTCACAAATACCCACGATGCCGGGAATTGCCGTCCACCAGAACAGGAGATACAGGATTCCCCATTTCGTCTTGCCCTGATAGAACTTATGCGCGCCAATGGCACCGCCGAAGATGGCCAGGGCGCTCATGATGAGCTTCTCCTTGAGGACATCCGAGCGCAGCTCCTGCGGCATGACAGCCGGCAGCTCCTCAGCCACGCGGAATGCGCGGCGGCGCGGATGCTTGCGGCCAGCCCGGTTCACCGGGGCATGATCATGGCGGCCCGTCATCGGCTTGAGGCCATCGATAATTCCTTTGACAAGACTCCCGTCTTCTTTTGCTTCCGGCTGTCCGTCACCGGCACTCGCGTTGTGAATGCCATCGGCCTCCATCGTCTTCTGCAGGACCGAGAGCTCTGCATCCATGTCGAGGAGCTTCTCCCCGAGGACACGTTCAAACTCCTTTTCATAAGCTTCATCGAAGGAAGACAGGGTTTCCTTGATGTGTTCCCTCGTCTCGGTGACCTGATCCGTATCGAGGCCCGTCTTCTCGAGTTCATGGTACTCCTCGGCCATGGACGCCGCCCGGTCCTGATACGTGTCAATGAAGCGACGGGCTGCAGAGATGCTCTGCGGATGCTTTTCGAGATAGGTGAGCAGGTTCGCCGCAATCTGCTGCATGGTCAGGAGCTGCTGGCGCAGTTCACCATCACGGATGGTCTGGCTCGCCTTCTCAATGCGGTCATAATCCGTCAGTGCCTTCTGCCAGCTCTCCGCCACGAGTTCGGCTTCATCATCCGAAAGCTCCTTGAGCGGCAGCTTTGCCTGGAATCTCTGTCTGCCGCTGCGATAATGCCAGGCCCGATACCCCAACACAACGCTGAGCACCATGCAGACGGCCGTCATGCCCGCATACAAAAAGACTCCCTGTGTCCCCTGTTCCACCGCGCCATCCAGCGACGCGCATCCGATCAGAAAAGACAAGACTGACATGCCCCATAAAAAGCCTCTCATATCGTCACCACCTTGATTTATCTCTGGACCGCGAAGTCCGTTCCATCATAAGAAGGTCTATTTTTTATTATAACAAAAAACGCCCGCAGAAACGACCATTCCGGCAAAGAAACAGGAAAACGTCTCCACATCATGAACGATGTACGGAGACGTTTTCCTGTTTTGACGGCAAATCCTGAAGCCTGCAGGTCTTTACCAGTGATATTTCTCGCCGCGATTGATCTTGAATGCCCGGTATATCTGTTCGACGAGCAGGAGACGTACCATCTGATGCGTAAAGGTCATCGGCGAGAAGCTCAGGCGCTCATCCGCCCGCTTCCGGACCTCCTCGGACAGCCCGAAGGCTCCGCCGATCAGGAACGTGATGCTGCTGCGGCCGCTGAGGCCGAGCTGTGCGATGGAAGCGGCCAGCTCTTCAGATGATTTCTCCCGGCCGTAGACATCGAGCACGAACAGGTAGCTGCCCTGCGGCACGAGTTTCAGGAGTTTCTCTCCCTCACGTGCGAGCGTCTGCTCTTTTTCCGCCGGCGACGGATCATCCGGCATCTTTTCCTCATGGATCTCCCGAATCTCAACCTGTGCAAACGGCTTGAGGCGCTTGAGGAATTCTGCGATTCCCATGGAAAGATACTTCTCTTTGATTTTGCCGGCACAGACAATCGTGATCTTCATGTACTGCTGCCGCCTTACTTATTGTCCTGCGGCATCTCTTCGAGCGAGATATCGACTTCACGCTCATGGCCGTTGCGGTCGATCGTCGCCTTGACGGTATCGCCGACCTTGTGGGAAGCGACCTTGGAGCGCAGATCCGTCACACTGTTGACATCCTCACCATCGAGCTTGAGGATGATGTCGCCGCGCTGCAGGCCGGCTTTGTCGCTCGGGCCGCCGATGACGACCTTGAATACGTAAACGCCCTTGTCGATGTTGAGCTGATAGCCGTAGCGTGCGGCCGTCTGCGGATCGAAAACCGAGATGCCGAGGTACGGATGGGCGACGTAGCCTTTATCCATGATCTCGTTGATGACTTCCTGCACCGTATTGATGGGGATGGCGAAGCCCATGCCCTCAACGCCGCTCGCTGCGACCTTGATGCTGTTGATGCCGATGACCTGGCCGTCTGCGTTGACCAGCGCACCGCCCGAATTGCCCGGGTTGATGGCCGCATCCGTCTGGATGAGCTTGAGACGCGTATCACTCGTCTCGAGCGTACGATTGAGCGCACTGATGACACCACTCGTCACGCTGCCCTGGAATTCAAGGCCCAGCGGATTGCCGATGGCAATGGCCGGTTCACCGACGACAATCTGGTCGGAATCGCCGAACGTCGCAGCCGGCAGGTCCGTCGCATCCACTTTGACGACGGCCAGGTCGGTGAGTTCATCGGCACCGACCAGCTTGCCCTTGAGCGTCTTGCCGCCCGGCAGCGAGACGATGAGCTCCTTCGCGCCGTTGACGACATGGTTGTTCGTGACGATGTAGCCGTCACTGCGGAAAATGACGCCGGAGCCGACGCCTTCCGTTTCCACCGGATTATTGAACCAGTCGCGGGCCACGGCCTTGTTCGTGATGCCGACGACCGTGGGGCCGACAGCCTTGGCTGCGCGGACGACCGGCGTGTTGCGGGCATCAGAGAGACCCTCGGTCGAAACCGATGCTGCCGGCTTTGCCGCCTCCGTCGCTGCGGCCGAAGACGACGAATTATTCGCCGTGCCGGCTGAGCAGCCCGTAAAGGTCACGGCCGAGATGGCCAGCATGGCTGCAATGGCAATACCGGCTTTTTTATGCTTTCTGTTCGCAAAGATATTCTTCATGTGAATCATCCTCCGCTTTCTTATCCTCCAAATAATCATCTGCCCGGATCGCGTCAGTGCAGGCGCACCGGCTCATCCTGAGCAGTCAGGCTGAGCTCCAGGGACACGCCCTGCTGCTTCAGGATGGATGCCACCGTTTCGGAAGCCAGTTCCGGCGTATTGTTCTTCTCCGACAGATGTGCCAAAAATACATGCTCAGGCCGCTTCTTCATGCGGACCAGTGCCCAGGCGGCATCGGCGTTGGCGAGATGGCCGCGATTCGACAGGATGCGCCGCTTGAGCGCCCAGGGATAATCGCCGTGCTTGAGTACCTCCGGATCATGATTGGCCTCGAGCACCAGCACATCAGCCCCGTCAATCGCAGCCTGAACGCTCGAGGTGACGAAACCGAGGTCTGTGGCGAGTGTACAGTTTTGCGAGCCCATGACGCGGTAGCCGACGGGATCCGCCGCATCGTGCGGAATCCTGAAGGGATCGATTGTCAAATCCCCGAGGCGGAAAGCCCCGTCAATCGGATGAAAGCAGTCATCGGGGATGGCCTGACGGCAGCTCATGTGCTCGATGGTCCCGCGCCGCGTAAAGATGGGCAGGCGGTACCATTTTGACAGCGTGGCCAGTCCGGCGATGTGATCACGGTGTTCGTGCGTGACGAGAATCCCGTCGAGTGTCGAAACATCGACCTGTTCTTCTGCCAACCGCTTCTTGATGCGCGTTGCGCTGATACCTGCATCGATGAGCAGTTTCGTCCCATCCATCTCCACGTACACGGCATTGCCCTTGCTGCCGCTGGCGAGTACCACTACCTGCATGTCCTGTTTCCCCTATCTTAGTCGGCTATTCTGTAAACCATCTGCAAAAAATCTGACAGTATTTATTATACACCATTTTCCTGCCCGCGGCCCAGAGGGAATCTTCACCAACGGCGTACATGGCAAAAAAATGCCAGCTATACTATAATGGAGACAGTATCGTGTCATAATTGACACAAATTGCATCGCCAGCCAGCGATAGAAAGAGGTGTATCATCATAAAAACAGAAGCAATCGATAAACTCATTGCGGCAGAGCTCAAGATCCGTCCCGAACAGGTGCGGGCCGCCATTGAACTGCTGGACGCTGGCAATACCGTCCCCTTCATCGCGCGTTACCGCAAGGAAGCCACCGGTTCACTGGAAGACGAACAGCTCCGGCAACTCGAAGACCGCCTCGGCTACCTGCGCAATCTCAGCAAGCGCCAGGAAGAAATCATAAGCCGCATCGAAGAGCAGGGCAAGCTCACCGATGAGCTGCGCGCCTCCATTGAACAGGCGACAAAATTGCAGGAGCTGGAAGACCTCTATCTGCCCTATAAGCAAAAAAAGCGCACGCGCGCGCAGATGGCCCGCGAGCGCGGCCTCGAACCACTGGCCAACGCGATGCTGCTCCAGATGGACAGCAAGGGCACGCCAGCCCAGAAAGCAGCCGCATTCGTGCAGGACGGCGGTCCTGTCGCCACTGCGGAGGACGCGCTGGCCGGTGCCATGGATATCGTCGCCGAAACCATCATGGAAGATGCCAGCCTGCGCAAGACCATGCGCGAACATCTCTGGCGCACGGCTGTCATCGAGACGAAAGCCTCTCCCAAGGCGCCGGAGGAACAGGCTGCCGTTTTCCAGATGTACGCAGCATACGAGGAGCCGCTTTCTCACCTGCCGGCGCATCGCACGCTGGCCATCAATCGCGGCGAGAAGCTCGGCTGCCTGAACGTCGCGCTGAAAACGGATGCTGAAGCAAACTGCCGCCTGATTTACCGGCAGGTCCACAAACGTCCCTCCATCTGGGATGATTCCCTGCAGGCCGCTATTGAAGACGGGTACAAGCGCCTGCTCTTCCCTTCGCTGGAACGCGAACTGCGCGCCAAGCTCACCGAGGAAGCTGAAGCACAGGCCATCCATCTGTTTGGCGTCAACCTGCGCCAGCTCCTGCTGCAGGCCCCGCTCGCCGGCCACACCGTCATGGGGCTCGATCCCGGCTACCGCAACGGCTGCAAGATGGCCGTCGTCGATCCCACGGGCCGCGTGCTCGATTACGGCGTGCTGCAGATCACACAGAGCAAAGGTGCCTATGAAGCGGCAAAGCGCAAGGTGCTCGCCTCCATCCGCGCGCATCACGTGACCCTGCTTTCCATCGGCAACGGCACGGCCTCTTACGAAACCGAGCAGTTCGCCGCGGAACTCATCCGCGAGTACGAACTGCATGATGTCCACTACCTCATCACAAATGAAGCCGGCGCCTCCGTCTACTCGGCTTCCAAGCTGGCCAAGGAAGAGCTGCCTGATTACGACGTCGTCATCCGCGGCGCCGTTTCCATTGCCCGGCGCGTACAGGACCCGCTGGCCGAACTCGTCAAGATTGACCCGCAGGCCATCGGTGTCGGCCAGTACCAGCACGATGTCAACCAGACGGAACTCGCCCATACACTTGACGCCACGATTGAGGCCGCCGTCAACCATGTCGGCGTCGACCTCAACACGGCTTCACCTGCGCTGCTGCGCCATGTGGCCGGCATCAATGCGACCACCGCAAAGAACATCGTGGCCTTCCGCGACGAGAACGGCCGCTTCACGAGCCGCCGCCAGCTGCTCAAAGTCCCGCGGCTCGGTCCGGCAGCCTTCACGCAATGTGCCGGCTTCCTGCGCATCCACGAGGGAAAATCGCCGCTTGACGATACCCCCGTGCATCCCGAATCCTATCAGCTCGCGCAGGAACTCCTGCAAAAGCTCGGCTTTGCCCTCAGTGACCTCAAGGACAAGGACAAGCTGCCGCTGATCAAGATGAAGCGAGAGATGCTGAAGCCACAGGACGAAATGCGACTCGCCAAAGAGCTCGAGGCGGGATTGCCCACGGTCCACGATATTCTCGATGCGCTCGTAAGCCCCGGCCGCGATCCGCGTGAGGATTTGCCCGCTCCTTTGACGCGCCAGGCCATCGTCAAGCTCTCCGACCTCAAGCCCGGCACCATCCTGCGCGGCACCGTGCGCAACGTCACGGACTTCGGCGCCTTTGTCGATATCGGCCTGCATCAGGATGGCCTCATCCATATCTCTGAGCTTTCGCACAGGCGCGTCAGGCATCCCCTTGAGGTCGTCGCCATTGGCGACACGCTTAAGGTCATGGTCATCAGCGTCGATGAGAAGCGCGGCCGCATCGGCCTTTCCCTAAAACAAGTCCCGAAAGGAGAACGTCCATGAGTCTGCTGCAAGACACCATCCGGGCCATCCAGGCCCCATCCGCCGAAATCTCAAGCACCGTCAGGAAAAAGCTGCAGGTCCTGCTCGAAGGCGATACCCCGCAGCTCGGAAAGCTGCTGCCTCTCTTATGCCGCTACCTCGATATGCGCGGCTGCCTGCACCCGGAGCTCCCGCAAAAAGCAACGGTAATCTGCTGCGCCGACCACGGTGTCGCCTGCGAGGACGTCAGCGCCTATCCGCCCGAGACGACCGCTCAGATGACGCGCAACTACCTCATCAGCCGCGGCGCCGCAGCCAATGTCTTCGCGGATTTTGCCAACTCCGACCTCTTCGTCGTCAATATGGGCATTGCCGTACCCATGGATGATATCCCGGAACTCATCGACCGCCGCATTGCACCGGGCACGGCCGATATGGCCAAAGGGCCGGCCATGACGCGGGAACAGGCGGAAGCGTCCATTGAGGCAGGCATCGGACTTGCCAACGACCTTATCGCCAAAGGATACAACTGCTTCCTGCCCGGCGAGATGGGCATTGCCAACACGACTGCCAGCGCGGCCATCGCTGCTGTTTTCTGCCATCTGACCGCCGAGCAGGCCACTGGCCGCGGCACGAATATCTCTGACGAGCGCCTGCAACACAAGATCGGCATCGTGCGTCAGAGCCTCGCGGTCAATCAGCCGGATGACAACGATGGCCTCGATGTCCTCGCCAAGGTAGGCGGCTTTGAATTTGGCTGCATTGCCGGTCTTATCCTCGGTGCCGCAGCACATCGCTGCACCGTGATCCTCGATGGCGCCAATTCCAGCGCTGCAGCGCTCATTGCCCAGGCCCTCGCGCCGGATTCTGCCGCCTATCTGCTGCCATCCCACCTCGGCTCCGAACGCTCACACCGCCATATGCTCCAAAAGCTTGGGCTTTCTCCGTTTCTGCGCCTTGACCTGCGGCTCGGAGAAACCGGCGGCTCAGCCATCGCTTCGGATCTGCTGAACGCGGCCCTCTGCGCCTGGCAGTCAATCGATGAAAGCGATGACCTCGAGGAAGAGCCTCCGTTCGAACATCGCCATATGGGGGCAGAAAACCCGCATCTTACGGATAAGACCTTTGACTTTTACTTTCACACCATCATGCCGCTCGACCGGCCGTCCATGGAGCGCTGCCAGCGCCGCATCGACAATCTGGCCAAACCCATCTACAGCCTCGGTGCACTCGAACAGATTGCCGTGGAATACGCCGGCATCGACCGCGACGAACGGCCGACCATCATATCAGGAGATCTCGGCCTGCTTTGCTTCACGGGGCAAAAATCAAATGCCATGCAGATGAAGCTCACCCAGGCCTTCGCCGACCACGCAGACTTCCGCGTCCGGCTCGCCCATCTTTACCCATCTGCTTCCCCTGCCGCCGCTTTCAATTTTGGACGCGAATGCGGGGAAGAGATGAGCGGCTTCCGCGCCATCGTCGGCCTGGCCACGACCGAAATTGACCCCGACGCACCATTCGGGACCATGGCCGCCGATCTTCACCAGGCTCTGCTGCTGCCCGACGGCAGCCTGCGCTATGCGGAAGATACGTTCCTGCAGCATGTCCCCGCCATGTACCGGAACACGATTTCTGCCCTGATGGGTGCCATCCTGGCCTCCGCACGCAATTCCAGCCTGATCCTGCTCGATGATGAAACCACCTGCCTGGCAGCCCGCTATACGGCCAAGCTCTGCCCGGATGTACGGCCTTACCTGCTGCCCGTCCAGCCGGAACTCCTGCAGCTCGACTTGAAGATTCCCGGCGGCCTGCTGGCCAGCCTCGGCACATCCATCCTCAAGGCCTCCATCGATATGCTGAACAATATGAAGACCTTTGCCGAAACCGATGTTGCCGTCGCCGCCGACGGCCCCGGAGCCGGACGTCAGGAACGATAAAATACCATAAGACAAGAAAATGGAGCAGCCGCACCAGTATGATCTGCTGGCGGCTGCTCCATTCCTGTATGACGAACTTACAAGCCCAATTCTTCGTGATGCTCCTGCATCCCCTCGATGCAGCACTGCATGACCTCGCCCGGCTCCATGCCCAGCATCGAAAAGCCGCGCTTGATGATCTCACGGTTGCATTTCGCGGCAAAACGCTTATCCTTGAATTTCTTCTTGAGGCTCTTGACGGCCATGCCCTCCATCTTTTCCGGACGCATCAGTGCATACGCCTGGATGATGCCGGTCAGCTCATCCACCGTGAACAGACTCTTTTCCAAGGAAGTCTGCGGTTCCCGCTCCTCCGTCGTGATGCCGTAGCCATGCGAAATGATGGCAAGGATATCCGCCTCGGGAACTCCTTCCGGCTCGAGGAACTCCCGCACATGGTGACAGTGCTCATCGGGATACGCCTCATAATCCACATCATGCAGATAGCCAATCGCACGCCAATGCTCCTCATCTTTGCCAAAATGACGGGCCATTGCGCCCATGGCTGCACTGACGGCTGCGGCATGCGTAAAGAGATGTTCCTCTGTCGTATGTTCCTTCAGGATTTCACGAGCCTTTTCCAGTGTCAATTTTTCCATAAAGATCCCCCTATCTGTAAGCTCATATATTTATATTCTAACCATCTGTATCCATTATGCAAGCACGATTTCTTCGCAGAGTTATCCACATTGTGCACAAGCTTATCTGTGGATATTGTGGATAACTCCGATTATTTTCTGGAAAATGACGGTATCCTTCATCTTTTTTCCATATTGTCAACGAAAATCATGTGGATAACCTTGTGGAACATCCTTCAGCACCGTTTAAGCCTCATAAACACATGAACTACGCCTCTTGGTATATACTGTATTTCTTTTCATGATATAATGAAAACAGCACATACAACAGGAGGGTCGAAAATATGAAGCAGCAGAAACTGGCAGACGGCATCTATGAAAAAATCATTTCCAAGGGATTTGACCGGGAACTGCAGGCGGCCATACAGGACGAGAAAATATGGGCACATATCGAGGAGATGGATTCTCAGGATGCTGTTCCTTACCTGTCTCATTACATCAAAAAGCTGGTACAATGCTGCCTCAAGGATATCGCCGATCATGAAGAAGACGATGCCCTCAGCGATGAAATGCAGCTTGTAAATGAACTGATTGACCTCCTCGCAAAGCGCCATACAGAACTTGGCACCGACCATATCGTTACACGGCGGAAGTTTCTGCTGATGCAGCTCCTGAATCGTCAAAACCAGCTGCGTGACCATACCATCGAACATCCAATGACCTCTCTTTCCCGTTCCTTCTTGTTTACAAACAGCCATAAGGATATATCTCTCGTAACCGAGCTGAGCCGCGAAATCGCCTCAAGTGACCGGATCGATTTCCTGGTTTCCTTCATACGATTCTCCGGCCTGACCTTGATCCTGCCTCAGCTGCGGAAATTCACCGCGCGCGGCGGCCAGCTTCGCATCATCACGACTACTTATATGGGGGCAACCGATCCAAAAGCAATTCAGAGGCTGGCCGAGCTGCCAAATACCCGTATACGGATTTCCTACAATGTCAAGGAAACTCGCCTGCACGCCAAGGCTTATATCTTTCATCGCGAAAGTGGATACTCCACGGCCTACGTTGGATCATCCAACCTCTCTCATGCCGCAATTGCCGATGGACTGGAATGGAACATGAAGGTAACTCAGCAGGATCTGCCAGGAATCCTTGAAAAAATGACCGCAACCTTTGAGACGTATTGGCATGCCGATGATTTCGAACTCTATGCCGGCAGCACAGATGAATTCCAGCAGCTTCGTCAGGCAATTGACCATGCGAAAAACCGTGATATGACAGCCAGCCAAGACCAGCTGTATCATTTCACGTTGCGGCCCTATCCGTATCAACAGGCCATCCTCGATGCCCTGCAGGTCGAACGCCAGCAGCGCCATCATTGGCGTAATCTCATTGTCGCCGCTACGGGAACCGGCAAGACGGCTATCGCAGCCTTTGATTACCGGTGCTTCGCACAAGGCCGTCAAAACAGACCCCATCTGCTTTTCATCGCTCATCGGGAAGAAATCCTGCGACAAAGCCGGTCCTGTTTTCAACAAGTCCTGCACGACCCTGCATTCGGTGAACTGTCCGTCGGCAGCAGCCATGCCGAAAATCCTGCCTATCTCTTTATGTCCATCCAGACATTCAATAGCTGCCATTTATGGGATAGACTATCCCCTTCTTATTATGACATGATCATCGTCGATGAATTCCACCATGCGGCAGCTGCGTCCTACCAAAGATTGTTAAACTATTTCACGCCCAAGATCCTGCTAGGGCTGACAGCCACTCCAGAACGCATGGACGGCAAGGATATCCTCGCCTATTTCGACCATCGCATTGCAGCGGAAATCCGGCTGCCCGATGCTATTGAACGACGTCTGCTATGCCCGTTCCATTACTTCGGCGTAGAAGACCCCATTGACCTCAGCACAGTAAAATGGATACATGGGCAATACGATACGAATGCCCTGAACAATCTCTATGTCCTGGAAAGCCTCCCAGCCCAAAAACGCGCCAAAGCCATCCTGCAAAGTGTCGACCAGTACACTGCCGATATCCGCGATGTGAAGGGCCTAGGGTTCTGCGTCAGCAAAAAACATGCGCATTTCATGGCAGCTTATTTCAATGCGCATGAAATACAAGCGCGCGCCCTGGATAGTGAGACGCCAAATGCAGAACGCCTGCGTGCCTGTCAGGATCTTGAGACCGGCCGCCTGACTTTCTTGTTCGTTGTCGATCTTTTCAATGAAGGCGTCGACATTCCCGCCGTAAATACGGTTCTCTTTCTGCGACCAACCAACAGCATTACGGTATTCCTGCAGCAGCTGGGGCGTGGATTACGCCTCGCTCCCGGTAAGGACTGTCTGACGGTACTCGATTTCGTTGCACAATCCAACCGCAGTTACGATTTTGGAAGCCGCCTGCAGGCACTGCTCGGACATGACCAGCCCGTGAAAATCCGTCAAGAGATACAGACAGGTTTTCCACACGTTCCAAAGGGATGCTCCATACAACTCGAAGAAATCGCACAAAAATACATACTGGAGAATATCCGCAAACGCCTGAGCAAAAACGATTACTATCGGGAACTCATCAGAGAGCTCTATACCGTCAACAATCATATCATACCGGGGCTCGCTGACTTCCTGCAGGCGGCGCAGCTCTCACCACAGGTATTTTATAATGGAAATCGCAGCTATGCACGGCTCTGCGCAAAAGCTGGCATCATAGAGGATTTTCCCGTCAGTGAAGAAGAAACTCTGATGAAAAAAGCATTCCCTCGCATACTGGGAATCGACGCCCCGCATTGGCTCCAATTCTTGCAGGCGTCGTTTACGAATTCTGCTCCGCAGGATCCTGACTTAACTGCACAGTATTTGCGCATGTGGCAATTCACAATCTGGAGTAAGGATTACCAAGCAGCTGGCATGCACACGCCCCAGGAAGCCATCACACAGCTGAACCAAATTACACCGCTCAAGAAAGAACTGTTGGAGCTCTTGGACTACCAGTATCAGCACATCGGCACAATAACAAAACGAGCAGAGGTTCCTTACCTCTGCCCGTTAGAAGTCCATTGTCATTATTCGCGCGACCAGATTTTTGCCGGTCTCGGTTTGGAAAAGCCGTCAAGCGTGCGAGAAGGTGTAAAATACCTGCACGCAAAAAACAGCAGCATTGTCACGCAGCCTACAGACGTCTTTCTCGTCACCTTGAATAAGAGCAGCAACGAATTTTCTGATACCACGCGTTATGAGGATTATTCCATCAATAGCCATCTTTTCCATTGGCAGTCACAGAGCACGACCTCCGAGCAGTCACCTACAGGCCAGCGATACATCCAGCAGAATAAAAACGGAACTATCATACTGCTCTTCGTCCGTGAAAACAAGAAAAATGCTTTTGGACATACGGAAAACTATGCGTTCCTTGGTACGGCGCATATTGTCAGCCATCGCGGGTCTCAGCCTATTACGATTATTTATCGTCTCGACGAAGCGATTCCCGCCAAATACTTAGCCATGACCGACAGCAGCGGCGTCCTTTGAAGTATCATTCCTTCGCTGCAGCAGGGAGCTCTGAGGTACAATGCGGGCAGCGCGTGGCGTCATCTGCGATTTCCTGACGGCAATAGGGGCAAAGGCGTGCGGCCTTTGCCTCTTTTTTTGGCATCAGGCGATTGACCTGCTTGATGAGCAGGAAGATGGCGAAAGCCACGATCAGGAAGTCGACGACGGCATTGAGGAAAGAGCCGTATGCAATGACCGGCAGGCCGGCGTCGCGTGCTTCTGAAAGGGTAGCAGCGGGCGTGCTGGAAAGGTTCAGGAAGAGATTCGAAAAGTCAACACGTCCGAGCAGCAGGCCGATGGGCGGCATCAGGATATCATTGACAAACGAAGTGACGATCTTGCCAAACGCCGCACCGATTATGATACCGACAGCCATATCGAGGACATTGCCCCGCATAATAAATTTCTTGAATTCCTCAATCATAAATACATCCCCTTTACGGATTTATAAAAAAAGATCGTTTTCATTGTAGCATAACAGACAGCAAAAACATATATACATGTACAAAAAAAGACCCCGCTGACGCGGAGCCTTCGCTTAACCGGCA
>CABJCJ010000039.1 GCA_902364065.1 Veillonellaceae bacterium SB90 | reverse complement strand
CGGCCCTCTTGTTTTTGGGGATCTGTTATTTCACAGCCCCTCTCATTATTTGTCGTGAAGGAATTATTTATGCTCCCAGATATCAACGCGGCGGTTATCGGCTTTGCCCTGATCCGTTGCGTTCGTGGATACCGGGTTGTTCTCGCCTTTGTAGTCAAGGCTCATGCGGCTGCTGCTGACACCGTTGTCAGTTGCATACTTGGCCACATTGTCAACGCGGCGCTTCGACAGATCTTCGTTGTACTCCTGCGAAGCATCGGAATCCGTGTTGCCCACGAGTTTGAACGTGGAATCCGGATGTGCCTTGGCAACGGCCACGAAGTTCGCGAGCTTGTCAGCATCGGAAGCCAGCGGCGTATCCTGATCCGAAGCGAAGTGGATACTGTCGAGATAATAGTCGTTGTAGACATGTGCCGGTGCCGGCGTCTCAACAACCGGTGCGACCGGCTCCTCGATGACAGGTGCCGAAACCGGGGCTGGAGCTGCCTTATGGCCGCCGAAGCGATAGCTTAGGCCAACGAGGAAGCCACGGTACTTGATGTTATTATCGTCGTTGAGCTTCGTGTCAACATAACGATAGCCTGCATTGATGTCCCAATCCTTGTTGATCGTGTAAGCAAGGCCTGCTTCCCACAGCGACGTCTTCTTCGTGCCGAGCGCGCCGTCTGCATAGAAGGCCAGGTTCTTGGCAAGGTCAAACTTCGTCGCGACACCGAACTGTGCGACGTTGTTGACGACATCGGCATTCTTGACCGTACCGTCGAAATCATTGTTGATGCGGTTCCAGCCGCCGAACAGAGCCACGTTCTTACCCAGGCTGTACATGAGGTTGACCTCATGCTCATCGCCGGCCGTCTTGAAATCGTCCAGCTTCGTCTTCAGACCATGGTAATCATAGCGCAGAGCCAGACGATCCGTCAGGGCATACCCGAGGCCGCCATTGAAGTTCCACTTGGAGCTGCTCTCATTGCTGGCAAACTTTGCCTTCGGTGCCCAGGCACCGAGATCCAGCTGCCATTCACCCTGCTCCCAGGAGGTCTGCGGAGCAGCACTTGCCATCGAAGCGGCCGTCGCCAGAGCCGTCAGCGTTGCGACGAGTACCTTTTTTCTCATAACAAAACCCTCTTCCCTATCATGACATAATGTATAAGCACAAATATATGTTTGTTGATTTTGTAGAACTGGCCAGTTCTTTCTGTTCAACAGTATAGCACGATTGTCATGGAACAAAACATACTTCATGCTTTTTTCATGTAAATTTTATCTTAATATAAGATTTATTGTACAATTTGTTCTTTTTCATCTCATTATGAAAAAAGTCACTAAAAAGCAGCCTGCATCGCAGTGGATGCAGGCTGCTGGTATCACACCTTGCAAGGAACGGCCGTTCAGCGGATGGCAATGGCCTCGATCTCACACAGGGCACCTGCGGGCAGATCCTTGACGGCCACGCAGCTGCGTGCCGGCTTGCTGACGAAGTGCTTGGCATAGACTTCATTGAAGGCCTTGAAATCCGCGATATCCGCGAGGAAGCACGTCGTCTTCACGACATGCTCCATATCCGTATCAGCCGCGGCGAGCACGGCCTCGATATTGCGGCAGCACTGTTCTGCCTGTTCCTCGATGGTCGTGGCGACAATCTTGCCGGCGGCCGGATCGATGGCAATCTGTCCGGAAAGATAGACGGTACCGCGCGTGCGGATGGCCTGGCTGTACGGTCCTACGGCAGCAGGTGCTTTTTCGGTATGGATTGTTTTCATCTTGTACCCTCCCAAGTTCTTATCCTTATGGTACAACCATTGTACAACAAGCAGCAGAGAGTTACAAGTTTACATGTTGCATTTTCAGGCTTTCATGCGTTTGATGCGCAGATGACCCTTCTCAATTTCCTTGCGGTGGCAGTGCGGGCACTCATTCTCGATGATGCCGGTGTAGCCGCAGACCGGATCGCGGTCAACCGGATGATTGATGGAGAAGTAGCCCATGTTCGCATCATGCATGGCACGCACGATGGCCTCGAAAGCCTTGACATTCTTCGACGGATCGCCATCCATCTCGATGTAGGCGATGTGGCCGGCATTCTCAAGCGCATGATACGGCGCCTCGATGCGGATCTTGTCGATGGCTTTGATGGGATAATAAACCGGCACATGACTGGAGTTGGTCATGTACTCACGGTCCGTGACGCCCGGGATGATGCCGTACTTCTTGCGGTTTGCACGCTGGAACTGACCAGCCGTGCTCTCAGCCGGCGTGCCAAACGTCGACCAGTTGCGGTGTTCTTCTTCCGTATAGCGGTCCGTCATCTCGCGCATATGGCCGACGATCTTGAGGCCGAGCTGCTGCGCTTCCTCGCTCTCGCCATGATGCTTACCCGTAAGGGCCTTGAGGCATTCCGCCAGGCCGCAGAAGCCGATGGAATACGAAGCATGCTTGAGCACTTCCTTGATGGAGTCCGTCGGCTTGAGCTTCTCGCTGTCCATCCAGACGCCCTGTCCCATGAGGAACGGGTAATTGTAGACATGCTTCTGCTCGATGACGTGCAGGCGCTCCAGCAGGTAATCATGACTGAGCTGGATATAGTGATCATAGAGCTGCCAGAACTTGTCGAGATCGCCCTTGGCCTCGAGTGCCAGCTTCGGCAGGTTGATGGTCGTGAAGGAGAAGTTGCCGCGGGAACCGGATTCCTCCGGGCCGTTGACGTTGCTCATGACGCGCGTGCGGCAGCCCATCGTGGCAACGGCACTGTTGTAATTGCCCGGCTTGTAATACTGCAGGTTGTACGGCGCGTCGATATTGACGAAATTCGGGAAGAGGCGCTTGGCACTGACCTTGCAGGCTTTGAGGAAGAGATCGTAATTCGGGTCCGACGGATTGTAATTGATGCCGGCCTTGAGCTGGAAGACCGAGATCGGGAAGATCGGCGTCTCACCGTTGCCAAGACCCGCCCAGATGGCATTGAGGACCTCGCTGATGACGAGACGGCCTTCCGGCGACGTATCAAGGCCATAGTTGATGGAGCTGAACGGCACCTGCGCGCCGGCGCGGCTGTGCAGCGTATTGAAGTTGTGGATGAGTGCCTCCATGGCCTGATGCGTCTCTTCCACGACATCCTCGCAGGAAAGGTGGTAGATGTTGCCGGCATCGAGACTCGTCTCCGTGGTCGGCTTATGGTATTCATCGACCAGGACGCTCTCCAGGGCCCTGACGATCGTCTCGACGCTCTCGCGTGCCTTTGGATCGTCGTCATTCTCCGTATAATGGCATTTTGCCATGTCGAGCGCAGCGGCAAACTTCTGCTTGAAATCCGAGCCCTTGCCGAACTGCGCCGCACCGAAGCGATAGATCATCGCCTTGTGCGCCTCATCGAGCACGGCCTTGCGGAAGGATTTCTTGACGCCTTCGGCCATGGCATAGTCGAACGCGTTGATACTCTGGCCGCCGAACATGTCGTTCTGATTCGACTGGATGGCGATGCAGGCAAGCGATGCATAGGCACGAATGGAATTCGGCTCGCGCAGGAAACCATGGCCCGTGGAAAAACCGCCATGGAAAAGTTTCAGCAGATCGATCTGGCAGCAGTTGAACGTGATCAGCGAGAAATCCTTATCGTGGATGTGGATGTAGTTCTCGCGGTCTGCTTCGGCAAATTCTTCATCGAGCACGTAATTGTCGACGAAATGCTTTGCACCCTCGGCACCGAGCTTCAGCATGATGCCCATGGAGGCATCCGTATTGATGTTGGCATTGTCGCGCTTGAGGTCCGAATCGACGGCATCGGCAAAGAAGATGTCGCGATACGCCTCCATCAGATGCTTCTGCGCCGCGCGGCGTTCCGCATGTTTCTGGCGGTATGTGATGTACTTCTTCGCGATATCGTAGAAATCGTACTTCATGAGCTCCTGCTCGACGATATCCTGGATCTCCTCGACGCTGACGTTGTCACGGTCCTTGATATCCCATTCAACCTGGCTCGTCACCTCGTCGATATCCTTTTCCGTCATCGTGCTGCCGCCGTCCACATTGGCACCGGCAATGGCGTTGAAAATCTTTTCGCGATTATACGGCACGGTGTGGCCAGAACGTTTGGTTACGGTTTTTAAATTCATAGTTCATCAGACGCCGCACCATATCGCTCATCTTGTGCAGCGTCACCCCGCCTCCCCTACATATTGTGTTTTGATTCATTGTGACAGGTATATATTGTAGCAGAGATGCCCGCATCTGGCAATCGGAAAAATTCTCCTAACGGACAGAGATACTCCATTATGGCCGCCTTTCAAGCGCTCCTGCCCGTTTTCTTCTAACCTCCGGCAAATTGACGAAAGACAGGATATCAAGTAAAATAAGACGGGATTTTTATTTCCATTTTGCGGCACGAGATGAGGCCGCCAATCACTTTTAGCGGATATTCTATCATTTAATGGATATTTTTTCAGAACCGAGGGAAGAACAACATGCTAGACTCTACGGAAAGGCAGGATCGTCTGATCCGCTGGCTGACGGCCGCGGGCATCTACTACATCTGCCTGATCGCTTTTTACATTGACATCGGCCAGGATATGGGAGCGGATTACTTCATACCGATCTTCGTTCCCGTCATGCTGGCACTCGTGCTGATCCAATACGGCACGCGCGTGCCGCTTTTTTCCTGGGCAACGCTGCCGAATCTCTTCACGGGCCTGCTCTGGTGTGCAGCCTTTCCGCTGCTCTACACCTGGACGTACAGCCAGGACTGGTACATGTCCAAGATCTGTTTCGACTTCATCGTCGGCACATCGGAATTCATCCTGCTGACGGCGCTGGAGGCCGCTCTGTTCCGCCTGGGTCACGAGAAGATTGTCGCCGCCTTCATGGCACTCCTGAACCTCATCGGCATCGTCATCCCCTTCATCCAGTTTGCCTACTACTGCATTGTCTGGCACTGCCTGTCGCCGGCTTCCCTGATGGCACTCTACCTGACGAACTGGCGCGAGAGTATCGATTTCATCGAATCGAACGTCGGCATCCTGCCGGCCTCCATCATCATCCTCTGTCTCGCCCTCTTCCTCTACGCCTGCTGGCGCGGCCACATGGCCTTTGCGCGCCGTCTGCTGGCTGAGGATACGACGGCCGGCCGCATGGGTGCCATCGCACTCCTGACGGTATCGATGCTCGGCTCCCTTTACTGGTACCTGCCGCAGACCTCGATTGCGGATCTCTGGAAGGATGTCGACAGCTACGTGACGCAGACCCAGACGTACAGCATCGGCCATGACGAGCGCCTGAACAGCATGCATATCGAGGGCACGCAGACGCTGGCCGCCAAGGCCCCCGGCACCGTCATCGTCGTCATCGGCGAATCGGCCTCGCGCAATTACATGAAGGTCTACACAAATGACTACGAATACGACGATACGCCCTGGCAGAGCCAGAAGGCCGCAGACCCGAACTTCGTCTTCTTCCGGAATGCCTACTCTTCCTGGACGCAGACCGTCCCGACCCTGCAGCGCGCCCTGACGGAACAGAGCCAGTACAACGACAAGGAATTCTTCGAATCCGCCTCGATCCTCGACGTCGCCAAGAAATCCGGCTACGAGACCTACTGGTTCAGCAACCAGGGCCGCTACGGCCAGTACGACAGTGCCATCACGCTCGTCGCCAAGACGGCCGACCATGCGGAATGGACGGATGACTCCTACAACTTCTCAGATAAATACGATGAAACCCTGCTGCCGTATCTCGCACAGGTCGATCCGACCAAGAACAACTTCATCGTCCTGCACATCATGGGCAGCCACATCTATTACAATAACCGTTATCCGGAAACCTTCAACACCTTCCAGGCCGACGACGGCTCGTCCAGCATGACCTCCGCGGCATCCTACGCCAACAGCATTCTCTATACGGATTACATCCTCTCACAGGTTTTCGACTACGCGCAGAAAAACCTCAACCTCAAGGCCATGGTCTACTTCTCCGACCACGGAGAAAACCTGACGATTTCGCACAATCCGGACGTCTTCAGCTTCGATATGGTCCGCATCCCGATGTGGATCTACATGTCGCCGGATTACCAGAGCGTCCTGCCGCGCCGTGCCAATGCCATGCGCGCACACCGTGACCGCTACTTTACCAACGACATGCTCTACGACACCATCTGCGGCCTTCTGAACGCCCCCTCAGAGCGTTACGACCCCGGCCAGGACTTCACGAGCAATACCTACCGCTTCACACGGGACACCCTGACCACCATGCTCGGCCAGTACCCGCTGACAACCGACCCGAACGGCAATCCGGAACAGTAAGGACAACAAAAGAAGCTATGACAGAGTAAATCCTCATTTTGTCATAGCTTCTTTTTCGTAGGAACAATATCCCAGCACAAATCGCAGGCAAGGAGGTGGTGCCCGTGCAACGCTCCACGGCGTCATCCTGCTAAATGCATTTTTTCCCTTTTAATTCAGCCTGCAGGAGCACAGTGATTGCCCGCAGGGCTGGGCCCCAACACCCCAGGAATCGACAGGCCCCGATGTCAGAACGCCGCGGCAGGCGGCGAACTCCCTTCTATCCGTAAAGAAACCTGGGTCACATTTAACGGAACGACGAAGCCAGAATACACGCCGCAGCGCCTTTTCTGCACACCATCTATTCCGCCCGCACTCCGCTGCCGTCGAAATGCGGCACAAACTTCGTATCGGCCGTCCGGCCCTGCTGCACGTAGCAGTGCGTAATGCCGAGTTCCAGCGCATGGTCAACGACGGACTGATATTCAAACGTCGTCAAGCGGCGTCCCATGCCCTTATGCTCCGCCGCCCGGTACATCGGCGTATACTGATTCATCAGCGAGATCTGCACCTTGTCACCAAACGTCTCATGGATCCAATCGAGCACGCGCATGCTCTCATGGCGATGCCCCGGCAGCACAAGATGACGGATGATGACGCCCCGCTTGAGCTGTCCGTCAGCAGCGAACTGCAGGGGGCCGACCTGCTCATACATTGCCGCAATGGCCTGCGTGGCAACGGCAAAGTAATCGGGCGCCAGGGAATACTCGCGCGCACTCGCCTCATCGGCATACTTGAGATCCGGCAGAAAAACATCGACCTGGCCGTGCAGGGCCTCAATCGTCTCCTGCGTCTCATAGGCACCGGAATTATAGACGACGGGCAGATGAAAGCCTTTTGCCCGTGCCAGCTCAAGCGCGTGCAGGATCTCGGGCACATAATGCGTGGGCGTCACGAGATCGAGCGTCGCGGCGCCGCGTGCCTGCTGCTCGAGAAAAATTTCCGCCAGCCGCTCATCCGTAACCTCGATGCCCCGCCCCTCATGAGAGATCTCATGATTCTGGCAGAAGCAGCAGCGCAGGTTGCAGTATGAAAAAAACACCGTACCGGCGCCGCGCCCGTCCGAGCCCGTCAGGCACGGCTCCTCCCATTTATGCAGAGAAACCAGGGCCACGCGCGCCCTGCTGCCCGCACCGCAGAAACCAGCCTGTTTTGTGCGTTCCACACCGCAGCGACGCGGGCAAAGCTCGCATTTCGTAATGCTTATCATAAATTCATCCTTCTTATCTTCACACAGGCTCAGCGGTCCTCGAGCCTGCTCGCATCGAGGATGGGGCCGTACTTCGCCCGCCACCACGAAATGCTCCGGATGGCATTGATGTAATTCTGCATCGCATCCTCATCGATGACCGGCTCTTCTCCCTCCGACACCGGCTCAGGGACCAGCGGAACCGTGTCCGCCTTGCCGATGGCCGTGCGCGTGATCCAGAAGCCGTAATTCACGCCCTGACGGTTCGTGCGTGTCAGGCTGGAGCCCAGCGACATATAGGAGAAGCCCTTGGGCGCGATGAGCTCAAAGATTGTCGGCATGATGTCGATCTGGCTGCCGGCGGCATCCGGCAGCAGCGTGCCCTTATGGATGCCCTTGCCCGTGATGATGAACGGGATGCCATAGCGCTCGTACGTCGTCGGCGTCTTATCGAGGTTATAGCGGTCGCCGTGATCGCCGACGATGACGATGAGGCTGTCGGGGCATTTTTCCTTGACAGCCCTGACAAACTTTGCGAGCTCGCGGTCGGCATACCAGTAATGACCGAGTTCCTTCAGGAGCTCCTCGTCCTGCTGATGCTCCGGCGGCAGTGCGGCGCGCACGGCCTCCTTATCGAAGCCCTTGGCCTCAAGATCCAGATCGTACGGCGAATGATTCGAGGCATTGAGCAGGACATTGAAGCTCGGCTGCTCCGGGTCCAGGCCCTCAAGCACCTTCTCATAGAGGACCTCGTCCTCGCAGCCCCAGACACTGCCTGGCACATCGCCGAAATCGCCGCGGCTGTAGAAATGCTCAAAGCCCTGCGCCTGCGTGAACGCACCGATGCGCTCCCAGGTGGCCGGTCCCGCATACCAGAAATTTGTCGTATAGCCGAGCTTCTGCATCTGCGGCGCACTGGCCGTCGGATACGGGGCCGCAAAGGCCTCCGGCATCGTCGTCAGATAGAGATTGGCATCGGCAAAGCCGGTCACGACGCCAGTGACGGCCGAAACCGTACTGGCCCCGTTCGGCAAAAAGGTCGGGCAGTAATCCGTATCATCCTCGGCTATCAGGCTGCGCATGCCGTGCGAAATCGGGATGCCCTGGTATTTGTCCAGCAGAGGCCAGTTCGCAAAGCTTTCGGAAAGAATGACAAAGACCTGTTTCGGCTTATCGGCCGCCGGTCCCTGTGCAGACTTCTGCAGATAGGCATCGAGATCATCCGTATCGGGCTGACGGTGCGAGAGCCAGGCTGCCAGCGTGCGGATGTCATCCGTCGTGAAATCGAGCCCGTTGCAGGCCAGCATGCGGCTGTTGAGATTGTAGGCGCGGTAAAGCGCCTGCGGGTTGTCGAGGATGGCTTCGTTGAGGAAATCATCCTTGGTGACGCCGGCATTCTCCCAGTCTACAGCCGTCTGCCAGCCGAGACTGCCGCCAAAGATGCCGAGCAGAACAGCCAGATATGTCACATAGAGGAAGGCCAGGCGGCCGAGATAACGCGCCCAGCGCGGCCATACCATCGCTTCCACGAAGTCTTCCAGCCGGCAGCAGGCGAGCAGTGCCTTGAGGCCGCGCCAGAGCACCCATGCGAGCAGCAGTGCTCCCGCCAGCCGCACGGGCAGCGCATACTGCTGCACCATCGTAATGAAGAGCGCGTAGAGATCGTCATTGGCTCCTGTGAAGATCATCTGATTGAAGTTCGCATGGAACTGACGGTAAAACGGGAAACTCGCCACATAGAGGATGGAGAGCAATGCGAGCAGCACGGCATTGATGCCGAGGACGACGCGGTTCTCCCAGCGCGGGTACACGAACCGCAGCAAGAAGCCCGGCACAAAGCTCACGAGTGCAAGGCAGCCGGCCGTCTGCATGCTCAGGCGGAAGCCGCGCCAGAGTGCCAGTTCAATATCAGGCGCCGCGGTTCCCGTGCCCATATAAGAACGCAGCACAAACAGGAAAAGGAGCCGGAAAACGGAAAGGACTGCCAGGTAAAAAGCATATACCTTCAGTCCTTTCAGGATTCCCCTATATAGATTGTGCCAGCTCAACCGATTGGGAAAACGCAAACTCATGGCAGGATGATCTCCACCCCGTAGGAATCAGCCGCCTCACGGATATCCTGAGCCGGTTCCGAATCGGTGATGAGGCCGGACAGCGTATCGAGCGTCGTGTAATTGTAGTTGCCGTCCGTGCTGAGCTTGCGGGCCTCGGCAACGACATACGCCTTCTTGCTGTGGCGGATGATGGCAGCCTTGTTGATGCCATCGTCAATATCATATGTCGAGACGCTGTTCTCCTTGACATCGACACCGACAGCGCCGACAAAGGCGATATCCGGCTTGAGGCGCGAGATGAAATCGAGCGTCATGCCGCCCCAGAAGCCATCGCGGCTCTTGTTGATCTTGCCGCCGGCAAAGACCACGCGGATCTTCGGATTGCGCGCGAGCACGACGAGAATGTCGATCATGTTCGTGACGACCGTGACCTCAAGCTCCATCTTGACGAGGAGTTCCGCGATGGCCAGATTGCTCGTCGAGATATCGAGGAAGACCATATCCTTCTCATGGATCAGCTTGACCGCTGCCTGTGCGATGCGCTGCTTCGCCTCGACATCCGTATTGCGATGCTTGCTTACCTCGACCATATGGCTGTTCTCACGGATGCGTACAGCGCCGCCGTACGTGCGCTTGAGCTTGCCCTTCTTTTCGAGTGCACCGAGATCCTTGCGGATGCAGTCCTCGGTGACCTTGAACTTCTCGCTGAGGTCGCGCACACGGACCTTGCCGTCACGAGCCAGCATGCTCAAAATAATATCCTGACGTTCTTCCAAAAACATACTTACCACTCCTATAAGCACCAGTTTTATTGTTTCATCTTATTGTACGATTATTTTACTAGATATGACAAAATTTATCAAGTGTCTTCCCCAAGAATCTGCTCAACCTCGCCAAAAGTGCGTGTAAACCAACTCTAACAATCACCTTGAAATCTGTCATTGATTTTGTTTATCTATTACTCTCTCGCGGGCCAATCCCTGGAGCTGCCAGGTATCGCGTTCATCCGTCAGGATGTAGAGATAATCGCCGTCCTGCAAGTGCAGCTGCCCTGCTGGCGAAAGTTCCTCGCCGCCGCGGCGCACATTGACGATCAGAGCCCCTGCCGGCCACGCAACCTGTCCGATGGCAGCGCCCGCAAGCTGACTGCCCATGCCCACGGGAAGCTCGAGCAGAATGCGTTTGCGGCGGATGCGCCGCTTGATCTTCTCGCGCACGGCCAGGCTCCTTGCCAGCAGCATGTCGTAGACCGGCTGCCCGCCCGTGAGGTCCGATACGAGATAGGCCGTCATCGAGACGATGATGAGCGCCAGCATGTGCTCGAAGGACCCCGTCATCTCCATGATCAGGATACTGCCGGTAATCGGCGACTTGACGACGGATGAAAAATACGCTGCCATGCCAAAGACAATGCAGTTGACGGCAAACGGCGCCGGCAGAACGCCGAGGGCAATCGCCGCCTTGGCAAAAACGGCACCCCCGAGGGAGCCGAGGACCAGCATGGGCAGGAAGATGCCGCCCGGCACGCCGGAACCAAAGCAGAGCATCGTGAACAGGAACTTGCCGGCCAGCAGGATCAGCAGGAAGGTCAGCGGATAATCCGTAACGACGAGGGAGTCGACCAGCGGACTGCCGCCCCCGAGTACCTGCGGCAGCACAAAGCCCAGCAGGCCGGCCGCAAAGAGCGGCACCACGGGTTTCCAGAAGGCAGGCAGCGGCATCCTCGCATAAGCGTTCTGCGCACCGCTCAGGAACGGATTGAAGAGCAGGCCGAGTGCACCGACAAAGGCGCCGAGTGCAATCAGCAGCAGGTACATGCTGCCCGTATCGATGACGGGCACGACCCCCATGTGAAATACCGGTTCCATGCCGAAGAAATACTGCGTCACGGTCGTCGCCGTCACGGCTGCCGCCACAGCCCCCATGAGCACGAAGGATGAAAAGTTCTTCGTGAGTTCCTCGAGGCAGAAGACCACGCCCGCCAGCGGCGCATTGAAGGCTGCTGCAAGGCCGGCACCGGCACCGGCCGTCAGGAGATAGTGACTTTCCGCATAGGAACGGTGCGTAAGGCGTCCGAGGCCCTGCCCCAGGCAGGCGCCGAGCTGGACGCTCGGGCCCTCGCGTCCCAGCGAAAGCCCGGCGCCGATGCCGAGCACGGCGCCGATGAATTTCAGGACCAGCACTCTGGCCCAGTTCATATCCATGCGGCCCAGCAGGATGCCCTTGATCTGCGGGATGCCGGACCCTGAAGTCATGCCGTCCCGTTTGACGATGCAGTAGAGGACATAGCCGATGCCGGCCAGCACGAGAAACCACAAGGGCGTCCACAGGGGATGCTGCGACAGCCAGGCATACAGGCGCGGCAGTGTCTTTTCCGAGCATTCCAGCAGGAAACGGAAGAGCGCTATGACAAATCCCGTTGCAATGCCGATGATATTGCCTTCAATGAATAACCGCAGTTTGAAATGACGCGGATCCGTAAGCATCGTCATCGCATCCTCAAGGCGTCGGCGCATGATGATCCTCCTAACATGATAAACAAAAAAGCGCTGTACCAAAGTACAGCGCCTATGATCTTATTCTGCAGTAAACGGCAGCAATGCGATATTGCGTGCACGCTTAATAGCGACCGTCACCTGACGCTGATGCTTAGCGCAGTTGCCGGAGATACGACGCGGTAAAATCTTGCCGCGCTCCGTTACGAAGCGGCGCAGTTTTGCAACGTCTTTATAGTCGATATGATCAACCTTGTCTACGCAGAACGAGCAGACCTTTCTACGAGGTCTTCTGCCTCTGTCACGTCTCATCAAAGTAATTCCCCTCCTGTCTTAAAATGGGATTTCTTCATCAGGGATAGACGAGCCAAAGGAACCTGCATTGCCAGACTGCTGCGGATGTGCAGCAGGAGCTGATGCCGGAGCACCGTACTCACCCGGCTGCGAAACAGAATTCTTCGAATCGAGGAATTCCACCTCATCCGCTATGATTTCCGTTACATAGCGTTTCGAACCGTCCTGTGCATCATAGCTTCTGACCTGGATACGGCCTTCGACGCCGATGCGGCGGCCTTTGACCAGATTGTTGCCACAAATTTCAGCAAGCTTACGCCACGTCACGATCGGAATGAAATCCGCCGTGGGCTGGCCATCATTGGCATCCTTGCGAGCGAAGCGACGATCGACAGCCAGCGTAAACGTGCAGACAGCCACACCAGACTGCGTATAACGAACCTCAGGATCACGGGTCAGACGTCCAATCAGAATTGCCTTATTCATGGTTTTCCCTCCCTGACACCTTGCGGTGTACTTTCATAAGGAAACCTGCGTTTCCCCCATCATTATTCTTCTTCGGATTTGACGATCATGTGCTTCAGGATCTCATCCGTAATCTTCATGACGCGGTCGCACTCAGCAACACATGCAGGCTCGCACGTAATGTCGAACAGGCAGTAGAAACCCTCTGCGCAGTCTTTGATCTCATAAGCAAGACGCTTCTTGCCCCAACGATCTTCTTTGTCAATCGTACCACCGTTGTTCTGGATGAGGTTGCTGAACTTCTCGATGACAGCGTTCGTTGCCTCTTCTTCCATCGGCTTCACGATAAATATGACTTCGTACTTTCTCACGAAATCACCTCCCTCTTTGGTCTTTGGCTCCCCATCTGCTGAGGAGCAGAGTTATTCTGCCGCATTTCCAGCGACTAAAAAATTATACCACGGAGCAAGGGTAAATGCAAGCATTACTTGTGGCTACCCGGCAATTTCTCCCGGCTCCTGGCGATTTTCTCCTCGGCCGTCGTATTGCCGCCCCGCATGGCCAGCACAACGCCGATGGCGATGAGCAGGAAGCCTGCCCAGAAATAGAAGGTGACCGGCTCATCGAGCAGCAGCCAGCCGAGCAGCGTGCCGACAATCGGCTGGAAGAACATGAAGAGCCCGCCGATCGAAGCATCCATATACGTCAGGCCCTTGTTCCAGAGGCTGAAGCCCGCCGTCGTCGAAATGAACCCCAGGTAAAGCACCGATCCCCATACCGATGGCTCCGCCATGGCGGGGATATCGGCTGCCGTGAAGAGCCAGTACAGCGAATACGGCGTGAGCAGCACGAAGGCGATAAGCACGCTGTAGAACGTCACGGTGATGACGGAATACCGTGAGAGGAACTTCAGGATGACCGACATGAGCGCCCAGGTCACGGCTGCAATGAAAAGGAAGAGTCCGCCGAGCGCATTGACCTGGATATTGTCGGGATCAAAGACGATGAAGAGCACACCGATCGTCGCGAGCACGACTGAGAGCACGCGCCCCAAGTTCAGGCGCTCATGCAGCAGCCAGCAGCCGAAGACCACCATGAACGCCGGCGTTGCAGCCGTGATGACCGAGCCCGTCTGCGCCGAGGTCAGCATCGTGCCCGTTTCCTGCGTCACGATGGAGAGCGTCTGCCCGAGGAACGCGGATAACAGCAACAGCTTGCGGTCTTGCGGCGCAATGTACCACGAAGACCGCATCACCAGCATCATGACCACGAGAGCAATGAGTGCCGTGCCGTAACGCATCCACACCAGTGGAACCGGCGGAATGACGAAAATCGACAGCCGTACGGCAATGAACATGCCGCCCCAGATGCTGCCGGCCAGCGACAGGAAAAATGAGCCAAGCAATAAATTCCGCAAAATATCCCTCCTCACTCATACGTATTATTCTATCACAGATTTACAGGAACCCTCAAAAGTGATAGGATTTAGCCAACGAACCATCGCAAAATCAACATGCATCCATACAGAAAGAAGTGACCGCATGGATAACGCAAACCTGCGCCTGATTTTCGTCGTAACCGACCTGATTGCGCCCTTGGCCGTTGGCTATTTCCTGCATCAGCGCCAGCTTGTATCCGGCGAAGCCATCAACAAGCTCATTCGTTTCAACGTCATCTGCATCTACACCATCCTCTCATTGCTGAGCTTCTGGGTGCTTCCGATCTCGTGGAGCCTCCTGACCGTACCGGTCTTCGGCTTCCTGCTCATCCTGATTCCTGGAGCCATCGGCAGCTTCTGCTTTGCCCGCGGCTTCACGAGCTGGCTGGACCGCGGTGCTTACGTCGCAAGTGCCATGCTCGCCAATATCGGTACGCTCGGCGGCGTCTGCGCCTTCATCCTCTACGCGGAGGAAGGCTTCGCCTACACTCAGCTCATCGGTACCTGTCAAAACATCCTGCTCGTGCTCGTCATCTTCCCGATGGCCCAGTACTGCTACATGAAGCACACACACGCCGTCCGCAAGACCAACCGGTTCCACAGCTTCTGCGAGCTCTTCTTCTCGCTCAATCAGCTGAGCCTCGTCGGCATGGCTGCCGGCCTGCTGCTCAATGCCTGCGGCATCGCCCGTCCAGACGCACTCGGCCCCGTCTTCCAGGGGCTTGTCCACATCGCAGCCTGGATTGCCATGCTGCCCGTCGGTTTCCTCATCGACTTCCGGCAGGTCCGCCGCTATGAAAAGAAGGTGCGCTCACTGACCGCACTGCGCTTCGTGATCACCCCTTTCATCTTCAGCATCCTCATCGCCCTGTTCGTCGATGATCCCGTCGTCCAGGGAACACTTCTCGTCTCCGCCTTCTGTCCGACAGCCATCAACGCTGTCCTCACATCGCGCCTCTACCATCTGACGACTGACCTCGCCGTCTCCTCCTTCGTCATCACGACAGGCGCCTTCCTGCCCATCATCTTTCCCATCTTGTTCTTCTGGCTGCGTTAAGACATAAAAAAACCATTCCCGTCAAAAGGAATGGCTTTTTTTGTATCAATCGGCATCCACGCTCTCACGCGCGCTTTTTTTTCGCTTATGACGAATATAGAGGACCGCCACAACAAGTGCCGCCACGACGACGAAGACGATGCTGGCCTCATGGCCAATCTGCGTCAGAATCTTCCAGCTTTCACCGAGCATCATGCCGGCATAGAGGATCAGTGCCGTCCAGGGCAGAGCGCCTGCGAAGGTCAGGATCAGGAATTTCTTCATGTCGACATGGGCAAAGCCTGCCGGCAGAGAAATGAACGTGCGGATAACCGGCAGCATGCGGCTGAAGAAGACCGCCTTGAGGCCGTATTTATCAAACCAGTTCTGTGCGGTATCCACGTGCGATTCCTTGATGAAGAAATAATGGCCATAACGGTCCACAAAGGCACGCCCGCCGTAATGACCAACGAGATAGGCAAAGATGGAACCAGCCATACCGCCAATCATGCCGGCCGTCAATGCCCCCGTAAAGGTCATCTGTCCGGCAAAGATCAGGTAGCCGGAAAAACCGAGGATGAGTTCACTCGGCACAGGGATGCAGGCATTCTCCGCCGCCATCAGCACGGCAATCGCCACATATCCCCAAGAAGCAATGAAATCCAAGAACATCGTCGAAAACTGTTCCATGCTTGCAAGATCTTCCTTTCTGAAACAATCCATACTACGGGATACACCCGTTTGCTAAAGCTATTATGCAATAGATTCATGAAAAAAACAAGGGAAGAATTAACGGAAGACCGCATTCCAAAGGCCGACAAGGCCGAACAGCAAAAAGATGCCGCCGGACAGATAGCGCAGGAATGCGTCCGGCAGACGGCGATGCAGGAAAGTCCCCACGAGGATGCCCATGCTGTCCGCCAGCACCATACCAGCCACGGCACCGCACAGGACCTGAACCCAGGAATCATACTGCGCGGCCATCATCATCGCGGCAAACTGCGTCTTATCCCCCATCTCACCGACAATGAAGGTCAGCGCCACCGTGAGGAACGGGCCAAAGCGTGAATCATGCGCCTCCTCCTCGTCGTCATCCTTGCTGCCCAAGGTCCATATGCCGAATCCCAGGAACAGGACGGCCGCAATCAGGGCCATGATATCCTGCGGCACGAGATCGCCCACGAGACGTCCGACGCCCACAGCCAGGCTGTGTACGACCAGAATGCCGCAGAACATGCCGGCAAAGACGCGGCGCCAATCATATTTTGCCGCAAATGCCATGACGAGGAACTGCGTCTTATCTCCCATCTCCGCCAAGAAGACCACAAGAAAAACGGACCAGAATGCTTCCATAAACACCCTCCTAGATATGAGCCAATACGATCAAAGGTATATACACATATATAGTAAAAAAGCGAGACTCCGGCACAGGAAATCCTGTACCGAAAGTCTCGCTTTGACCTTGCCCATGAAGACAGGCACGCCAATTCACAAGCCAGGCAATTGCCAGTATGTTGACTTGTGCCCTAAGAGCTACTCCCTCTCAGTTCATGTCTGATATGAAAAAAGCCCGCGATGCGGGCATGATGTCAAGTGGTGCCTCAGAGCGGAATCGAACCACTGACACGGGGATTTTCAGTCCCCTGCTCTACCGACTGAGCTACCGAGGCAAAAGTGGCGACCCGAATGGGACTTGAACCCATGACCTCCGCCGTGACAGGGCGGCATTCTAACCAACTAAACTACCGGGCCATAAAAAAGAATATCTATAATTGGTGGCTCACCCGGGATTCGAACCCGGGACACCCTGATTAAAAGTCAGGTGCTCTGCCAACTGAGCTAGTGAACCAAACGTGAGGATCAGATTCACTGCTGCAATTAAACTAGATATCGTTCTGTGTCACTCACAGGTCATTATTATATAGATAAACGCGATACTTGTCAAGGATTTTTATCTAAAATTTTTCGAGCCTCTGACGAATCATCAATCTGCAGAAAGGGCACAAAAAAGACCCCGCTGACGCGGAGCCTTCGCTTAACCGGCA
>CABJCJ010000038.1 GCA_902364065.1 Veillonellaceae bacterium SB90 | reverse complement strand
CTAAGCAAATTGAGGTATCGAAAGATTCCCTCAAGCTCGCGGCTTCAGTCGCGGGTAGTTGACTATTCTTTTATCGGTGAATTTTTATTTTACAGATTGACAATAAAAATAAACAATAATATAATAAATGTCGTGAGTTGATTCTCGCGAATTACATAAGGTTGGATCAGGTGTCGAAAGACTTAATAGGGAAGTCCGGTATAGTCCGGAGCGGTCCCGCCACTGTAGCAGCGAGTGAATCTGTATATATGTCACTGGGGGAAACCCTGGGAAGGCGCAGAGGAGCAATGACCTGGAGCCAGGAGAACTGCCTGATTGACAATCACCGTTAGACCTGCGAGTGATGGGGATGGGGATTTTGCGGCATGTCCTGGACAGGGCATACCGGATGTCAGAACAGGCAAGCTCTTCCCGCGCGCGGCGCAGGAAGGGCTTTTTTTGGCGAAAGGTTTTTCTTCCCGCCTCTGGCAGGGAGAAAGCATTGCTCATACAGTTTCATTCAGTTCTGTTTTTTGGCGGCAGGCTTGCCGCTGTGGCGCTGGCTCCCGTAGTCAGCGTCATCTTTTTCAGCCGTTGTCATCCGGTCCTGTGCCGGATTGCATCATGATACTCCCGGAGCTGCCGGCTGAAGCTGTTATCCGGCGGCTTTTTTTATGTCTGCGTGGAGCAGGGAAGGAAAGGAGACGATTTGTCTGTTAGAAGCATTATGTATTGCAGCAGCGCTCATCGGCTTGATGTACTTCGCATACCGCGGCTGGTCCATCATCCTGATCGCACCATTTTTTGCCGGTCTGGCTGCACTGGCCAGCGTCTTTGGCGTGCTGCCCGTCTACAGTGAGCTGTACATGACACGCCTGGCCGAATACACCAAGACGTATTACCCGATCTTCCTGTTCGGTGCGGTCTTCGCCCGCCTGATGGAAAAGGGCGGCCTGGCTTCTTCCGTGGCGGCCAAGATTGTGGAGGTGCTCGGTGAGAAGCGCGCGGTCCTCGCGGTGCTGCTCGGCTGCGGTGCGCTGACGTACGGCGGCCTGTCGGTCTTCGTTGTCGCCTTCGTCATGTATCCCTTCGGCGCCGTGGTGTTCCGCAAGGCGGACATCCCGAAGCGTCTGCTGCCCGCGACGCTCTGGGCCGGTATCTTTTCCTTTGCCATGGTTTCCCTGCCGGGTACCCCGCAGATCCAGAACATCATCCCGTCCTCGTATTTCTCGACGAGCACCTGGTCGGCGCCAATCATCGGCTTGTTTGCCTCGCTGCTGTTCCTGCTCATCGGCTGGGGCTGGGTCACGCACCGCGCGAAACAGCTCAAGGCCAGGGGCGAAGGCTATGGCCGCCATGTAGAGGGCAGCCGCATCAAGCCGAAACCCAAGATCCGCATCCCGTGGTACTGGGCGCTGCTGCCGCTCGCGATGGTCATCGGCATCAACATCATCCTGTCGAACCCGTTCCATTGGGACTGGGGATTCCACTGGGCAGAGGATGCACTCGAGGTGTTTCTGCCGCTCAAGCTCAGCTTGATTGCGGCCAATGTCGGTAAGGTTTCGGCCATCTGGTCCATCAGCGTCGCGCTCATCATCAGCAGTTTTGTGGCGGCGTTCATCGGACGCAAGCGCTTCATCGTCATGGACGGCTTCCTCGCACCAATCAACTACGCGGCCGTTTCTTCGGCTACGGCTGTCCTCAACGTGGCCTCCGGCTATGCTTTCGGCTGCGTCCTCACGAGCTTGCCGGGGTTCGTGCCGGTCACGCAGATGCTCATCGGCATTGCTGATTCCTTTGGCCCGCTGCTCTCGGCCGTCATCACGACGAACATCATGGCCGGTATCACGGGATCGGCTTCGGGCGGCCTGACCATCGCGCTCTCGATGCTCGGCGATCAGTGGGCGGCCATGGCGCAGGCAGCCGGCATCCCGTTGGAGGTCCTGCACCGCATCACGGCCATTGCTTCTGTCGGCATCGATCCGGTTCCTCACTGCGGCGCGCTCGTAACGCTGCTCGCCATCTGCGGGCTTACCCATCACGACTCGTATTACGATATTGCCGTCGTCATGGGCCTCAAGTTCTTCGTGCCGTTCCTCTGTATCCTGTTCTATATGGCGACAGGCCTGGCCTGATTTGCCTTTCCCGTTGAAGACGCGCAATGTTCCTGCGTGTCTTTTTTTGACGGATGCGTCCTTGCTGAGCGGACACATCCATGTTAGAATAAAGATACAGTTTTTGATAGTTTATTTAATTGTTTTGTGCAAGGAGGCGGTATCATGCATGTACGCGGCAACTTTATGCTGCTGCTGGCAGCATTCATCTGGGGCACGACGTTCGTGGCGCAGATGGTGGGCATGGATGGCCTGGGGCCGTTTTCGTACGCAGCGGCGCGCTACGCGCTCGGCTTCCTGTTCCTGGCCGGCCTGTGGTTTGTATGGCGCGGCCCGCGGCAGGCAGCCAGGCGCGCGGGCACGTATCATCCCGGCTGGAAAGCCGGGCTCGGGGCCGGCTGCATCATGTTCCTGGCGACGTCTTTCCAGCAGGTTGCCATGCTCTATACGACGGCCGGCAAGACGGCGTTCATCACGGCACTTTACATCATCTTCGTGCCGATTGGTGCGGCCTTCCTCGGCAGCCGGATCCGCATCGAGAACTGGATTGGTGCCGTCCTGGCACTGGTCGGCCTCTATTACCTTTCCATCCACGGCTCGATGGATCTGAGCTTCGGCGATATGCTGGTCTTCATCAGCGCGCTCTTCTGGACGGCGCACATCCTCTTCATCGATCGTTTCGCCTGTCTCGTGGATCCCATTGAACTCTCGACGACGCAGATCGGTGTTTGCACGCTGGGCAGCGTAATCTGTGCCCTGTGTTTTGAAACGGCGACGCCAATGGCTTTCGCCGATGCCTGGTTTGCGATTTTCTACGGCGGCGTCATGTCGGCCGGTGTGGCCTTCACGCTGCAGATCGTGGGACAGAAGTACGCGGAGCCGAGTCAGGCGGCCATCATCATGAGCTTTGAGGCCGTGTTCGGAGCCGTTTCGAGCTGGCTGATCCTCGGCGAGACGATGGCGCCGCTGCAGGTCCTCGGCTGTCTGCTGATGCTTTCGGGCATGATTGTCACGCAGCTTGGACCTGTCCTCGCCAAGACGCATCGTTCTGCTTGAAAAATCTCCCGCTTCATTGTATAATCGTACTTGTCAAATTGTTACGGACAATGCATTTGTCCGTTTGGAATGAAGAATGTACAAGGAAGTGTTTTTAGGTGAAGCTGGATAGCTTGAAGATTGTCCTGGCCTGCCTGGCTGTGCTTCTCTTTCACTGAGATGCGATGAAGAAAAGTAAATGATTCGCGAGAGCAGAGCTGCCCTGTCAGCCCTGCTCTTTATAATAAGTAGGGGATTGCGCAGACAGGGAGGAAAATCTTTTTTCCATGGCGAATTACATCATGACAAGACTGGATTATGAGAGGGGTAGAGGCGCATGGCAGCAGACGAAACAGCAATCATAAAGCCGAAAGTGAAGATCAAGGTATTTGGCGTAGGCGGCGGCGGCAACAGCGTCCTCATGCGCATGGGCCGTCACAAGGAGCTCGATATCGATCTCATCGCCATCAATACCGATGCCAAGCAGCTGGCACAGGCTGCCGATGCAGGCGTGGATACGCTGCAGATTGGCGAGGATCTGACGAAGGGACGCGGCACGGGCGGCAACATCGCTGTCGGCGAGCAGGCAGCCAAGGAAGCGGAAGGCAAGATCCGCGATGCCATGAGCGGCGCGGACCTCATCTTCATCACCGCCGGACTCGGCGGCGGCACGGGCACGGGCGCGGCTCCCGTGGTGGCGCGTGTCGCCCGCGACCTCGGGCTGCTGTCGGTGGGCGTCGTGACGCAGCCGTTCAGCTTCGAGGGCAGCCGCAAGAAACGTCTGGCCAATGAAGGGCTCATCAAGATGCAGTCGCAGATGGACGCCCTGATTCTCGTGGCGAACGACAATTTGCTCAAACTGCCGGAGAACCGTCATATGACGCTGGTCAAGGCCTTTGAGTGCGCCGACAACATCCTGCTGCAGGCCATCAACTGCATCGCCGAACTCATCCTGACGACGGGTGTCATCAACGTCGATTTTGCCGATGTTACGACGATTTTCCGCCAGAGCGAGAGCAGCGATGCGCTTCTCGGCATCGGCCGCAGTGCGCGCAGTGCCGTGGAGGCCGTCCAGCAGGCTGTTGACAGCCCGCTCATCAGCAAGAGCCTCGAAGGAGCGCGCGGCATCATCCTCAATCTGACAGGAGACAAGACGCTGAGCCTTTACGATGTCGATGAGGCCACGCGTTACATTTACGAACACACGGATCCCGAGGTCAACATCATCCTTGGTACGGTTATCGATGATTCGCTCGGCGGCGACGTGCGGGCGACCATCATCGCAACGGATTTTGCCGACAGTGTGGTGATGAAGACGCCGGAGGTCAAGGTGCCCGAGAGCAAGGTCAAGAAGAATGCGTTCTCGCTTGAGACGCCGGGCTTCATGCAGGCAAAGACGCAGCCTGCGCGGCCTGCCGGAGCATTTGCCATCCCGGCCTTCCGCCTGACGAAGGAAGACGGCAGTCCCGAAGACTCGCAGAAAAAGTGAATCATAGCAGAAAGGAAATGGAATCTTGAATAAATTAGGCCGGTTTTCCCGCACGGAGCTGCTGCTGGGAGAAGAAGGAATGAAGAAGCTGGCAAACAGCACCGTGGCGATTTTCGGTGTGGGCGGCGTCGGCTCGTTCGTGGCGGAGGGACTTGCACGTGCTGGTGTCGGACATCTCGTCCTCATCGACAACGATCTCATCTGCCTGACGAACATCAACCGTCAGATTCATGCGACGTCCAGGACGGTTGGCAAGAAGAAGACGGAGACGATGAAGGCGAGGATCCTTGATATCAATCCACAGGCCGTCGTCGATACGATCGATTCGTTTTATCTGCCGGATCATGCGGCGGACTTTTTCCAGCAGCATTACGACTACGTCGTCGATGCCATCGATACGGTGACGGGCAAGATCAATCTGGTCCTGCAGTGCCGCGACCGCGGCATCCCCATCATCTGCAGCATGGGCGCGGGCAACAAGCTGGACCCGACAAAATTCGAGGTCACGGATATCTATAAGACGAGTGTCGATCCGCTCGCGCGTGTCATGCGCAAAAAGCTCAAGGAAAACCGTGTGCGGAAGCTCAAGGTCGTCTATTCCCGGGAAAAGCCGCTTGTCGTGAAGCAGAGCGGCTGCGGCAAGAACTGCATCTGTCCGCCGGGCAGCGCGCGCAACTGTGATATGCGCCGGGCTGTTCCGGGCAGTATTTCGTTTGTGCCATCAGTGGTCGGCCTGATCATTGCCGGCGAAGTCGTGCGTGATATAACGGGTGCAAAAGTGGAGGTGTCGTGATGAATATTTCCGTGCTTGGCTGCGGCCGTTGGGGAACGTTCCATGCCTGGTATGCCCATAAGATTGGACACGAGGTCATGCTCTGGGGACGCGAGGGGTCTGTGCACCTGCAGGCGCTTTCTGAAACACGTCAGAATGAATACCTGACGCTGCCGCAGGAGGTCGCCCTGACGTATGATCTCATGGCAGCCGTATCGCATGCCGATACCATCATCATTTCCATCAGCTCCCAGCAGCTGCGCTCGTTCTGCCGGCAGCTCGCTGCGCTGGGGCTGGATCTTGCAAAGAAGCGCTTTGTGCTCTGCATGAAGGGGCTTGAGATCGGCACGGGCAAGCGCCTCACGACGGTCTTTTACGAGGAGCTCGGCACCGCCATGCGCGTGGCGGTCTGGGTCGGGCCCGGACACGTGCAGGATTTCGTGCGGGGCATCCCGAACTGCATGGTCATCGCTGCCCGCGAGATGCAGCTGACGAAGGATCTCGTCACAACGTTCTCGAGTCCGCTGATCCGCTTCTACTATGGCGAGGATCTCCTGGGCACGGAGATCGGCGCTGCCTCCAAGAACGTCATCGGGCTGGCCGCCGGCATGCTCGACGGCTTTGGCTACGGCAGCCTCAAGGGCGCGCTGATGGCCCGCGGCACGCATGAGCTTTCGCGCCTCATCGAGGCGATGGGCGGCGACCGCATGACGGTGTACGGCTTGTCGCATCTCGGTGATTACGAAGCGACGCTGTTCTCGCCGCACAGCAACAACCGCCGCTTCGGGGAAGACCTCATCACGGGCAAGCCGTTCACGAAGCTGGCGGAGGGCGTCTATACGGTGGAAGCCCTGCTGGAGCTTTCACGGGAATTCCATGTGGAACTGCCCATCTGTGCGACGGTGGATGCCATCATCCATCAGCATAAGGACCCGAAGGAACAGCTGACGCAGCTTTTCATGCGGGCGACAAAAGCAGAGTGAGACAGGAAGCAGGATCGGCCGGTATCCTGCTTTTTCTTTTGATTCCTGCAGGAACAGGATGCATAAAGAGAAAGGATTTGCTATGAGACTGCGTGACATTTCCCTGCGCAAGCGGCTTTGGGCAGCGAATCTGCTCATGGTCATCGTGCCGCTCGGTGCGCTGCTGGCCATCGGTTCCGTGCTGCTCGCACTGCTGCACCTTGCCGATGCCGATCACCTCGGCCCGCTCTCACTTTTCTGGCCGGAGCGTGGCCCTTCGCTGACCGTGCAGTATCTTGCCAGTGATTTGCGGAATCAGGTGGATAAGGCAGGTAAGAAGAGCGGGAAGGACGACGAAGCACTCAAGGATCTGCTGGCCGACTGCCGCCGTTTCGAAGAGCACGGCGCGCAGCTGGCCGTGCTGCGCAACGGCAGCGCCGTGTATGTGACGCCTGGCAGCAATCCCGGCTTCCTGGACCAGCAGATTACGCAGCGGGTGGGACCGAGCCGGTCGGCCGAATTGTGGACCGAGGATGTCTTTGCCCTGCGTTACGCTGCCCGCCGCGGCGATGTGATGGTGCTGGCCTACGGCAGGATTGCGGCCAGGCCGGCGCCGCCGGAGGCTGCCGTGCCCATGAAGCAGGTCCTTGAATATGCCCTGTTCTTTGCGCTGCTCGTGCTGACCTTGCTGATCCTGGCGCTCGGACGCTATCTTTCGCGCGTGCTCGACCGCCAGGTCCTGCGTCCCCTGGCGCAGCTCGTCGAGGCCTCTGCCGCCATCCGGCGCGGTGAATTCGACCATGCGCTGACGGTAAAGACGCACGATGAGGTCGGGCAGGCCTGCTCCGGCTTCGAGCGCATGCGTCAGGCGCTTTGCCAGGCGCGGCAGGAACGGCTCCATTACGAAGAGAACCGCAAGGAATTCATCGCGGGCATTTCACATGACCTGAGGACGCCCTTAACGGCCATCCGGGGCTATGTAAGCGGCCTGCGGGACGGCATCGCCCGTACGGAAGAGAAGCGGGAGCATTACCTGGCGATGATTTATGACAGCGTGCTCCTGCTGGAGCATCTCGTCAATAATCTGTTCCTGTTTTCCAAGCTGGATCTTGGCCGCATGGAATTCCATCTCGAGAAGACCTGTCTGTACGCGTACCTGACACATTATCTGCAAAGCGTGGATCTCGGCACGCAGCGGGTGCATTTCAAGCTGCTGCCGCAGGCGGGGACGCAGCAGGCGCAGGTCATGCTCGATCCGCTGCAGTTCCAGCGGGTCCTCGACAACCTGCTTTCCAACAGCCGGAAATACAGCGGGCAAAAGGAGCCGGTCATCGATATCCGCTTAGCGAGAGAAGGACAAGGAATTCTGCTCTTTTGGCAGGACTATGGTGTGGGTGTCGATCCTTCGAAGCTTCCACGCCTGTTTGACAGCTTCTACCGCGCGGATCAGGCCCGTTCGCGCGTGGCCGACGGCAGCGGGCTGGGGCTTGCCATCGTGAAGGAAATCCTTTCGGGCATGCAGGGCCGTGCTGAAGCGCAGCTGACGCCCGGCGGCGGGCTGACCATTGCGCTGCACCTGCCTCTGGTGCCGGATGCGATAAACGGGAAACAGAAGGGAGACGGAGCATTTGATGAAAACCATCTTGATCGTGGAAGATGACGATAAGATTGCCGAGATTGAGCAGGATTATCTCCAGGCCAACGGCTTTGCCACGGAGCGTTCGTCCGACGGGCGCAAGGGGCTCTCGATGGCTTTGCAGGGCGACTACGCTCTGATTCTGCTCGATATCATGCTGCCGGGGCTGGATGGCTTTGCCATCTGCCAGGAACTGCGCCGCAAGAAGGAGACGCCCGTGCTCATGGTGACGGCACGTCAGGAAGAAGTCGATATCTTGAAGGGCCTCGGTGCCGGGGCCGATGATTACATCATGAAGCCCTTCAATCCCAATGAGCTCGTGGCCCGGGTCAAATCGCACATCAGGCGGTTTGAGAGCATCATCGCCAGCAGCCGGCCGCATGTGCATGTCATCCGCTGCGGTGACCTTGAGATCCAGCAGGATGCCTACCGGGTCCTGCTGCGCGGGAAGGAAATCCCGTTCACGCGGCGGGAGTTTGAAGTCCTGTCGTTTCTTGCTGAGAATCCTGACATCATCTTCAGCCGGGAAACGCTGTTTGAGAAGGTTTGGGGCTGTGAGGCCATGGGGGATTCGGCCACGGTCATGGTGCACATCAACCGCATCCGCGAGAAGATCGAGGATGACCCGGCGCATCCAAAGTATCTGGAAACGGTGCGCGGCGTCGGCTACCGGTTCCGTCGCCTCTAAAGAAAATACAGCACGCAAAAAGGGAATGAGCAACGGGGCTCATTCCCTTTTTGTTTTGGGAGAGGGGGAGTATGGGATTATGGGGTTCTTTATCGTCAGGCGGAAGCGTGGAGTACGCGTCCGGTAACGGCGTCGATATCGACCTGATATTTTGCTTCGCCAACCTTGCATTTGACATGGTAGACGGGACGGAAATCGCGGCCTTCACCCGGCGCGCGGCCAAGTCGGTCACTGGGCGCAGCCATATCGCCCGGCTGTCCTGGCGCCTGATCCGGCTGGGGCGCATTGGCGGCAGGTGCAGGCTGATTCTGTGGCTGTCCCTGAGGAGGCGCCTGTTTCTCCGCGCGTGCGCCCCTGCCTTTATCCTTGCGATCTTCGCGTTTTTTGTCACGCTCGCCGTCTTTCTTGTCGCGGTCAGCGGCATTCTGCAGGGAAATCTGGCGGAAGGTGATGCTGGTTTCTTCCTGTCCGATGGCCTCGGCCGTGATGGAACGCACGGCAGCCTCGTCAATCAGGGAGAGGGAGCGCTGCGAGGCCTGTGCTTCTATGAGTGCCACCCTGGCTGCCTGCTGCTGCTGGTGTGCAGCCTGTTCCTGACTGTGATGGTACCAGGCGCCTGCTCCTCCTAGTGCAGCGAGTACGACGGCGACAATGGCGGTTTTTTTGCCCCAGGATTTGTATTTTGCGGATAATTCCATGATGAATTCCTCCTTTGGGATAATAGGATGAATGATTGGTGATGGAGCGGGGCTCTCTGTTGAAGCCCTGCCTGTCTTGATTGATTTCAGTATACGGTGCCAAGCTAAACCCTGTCTAAACACATGCGGAAGCCAGACTAAAATCGTATCCATGCGGTGTCGGAAGATCTGTTGTTCGCATGTTGACTATGAGATACGAATGTGATAAAATTAAATTTTTATTTCTTTGAAAAAAGATGGTAACTGTGATATAATGAAAATGTAATTCGGGTTTTCTATGAGTTGGTTGGCATGCAGGGGGTGTATTTTTGTTACAGATAGGTGATAAAGTCGTATATCCGATGCACGGAGCCGGTGTGATTTCCGGAATCGAGAATTGTGAAGTCCTGGGCGAAGGCAAGTCCTACTATGTCCTCAAGATGCCGATGGGAAACATGAAGGTCATGATCCCAACGGACAATGCCGACCATATCGGCCTGAGGGACATCATCCCGAAGGGTGAAGTGGACAAGGTACGGGACGTGCTCGGAGCCAAGCCGGAACGCCCGCAAGGAAGCTGGAACAAGAGATTCCATACCAATCTGGACCGCATGAAGAGCGGCGATATCTGTGATGTTGCCGCTGTGGCACGCAATCTTATCCTGCAGGACCGGCGCCGCCGCGTCTCTTCGGGAGAGCGGCGCCTGATGGACCTGGCCAAGCAGATCCTCGTCAGTGAGCTGGTATTTGCCTGCGATAAGAGCCCGCAAGAAGTAGAGAGCTGGATGGACACGGTTTTGTCGCATAACGCATATGCTTCGTAAGCTTTTTGATGGCAGCGCTCTTTTTTGACAAGTCTGAGCAGAGTAGAGTATACTGATTCTGTTCGGACTTTTCTTTTTTTATTTATTTTTTTAAGGAGGTGAAGCACATGCTGGACCGTGTTTTACGTTTTTTCATCACGCTCTTCCTGGCCATTGCCGGTGGAGCGCTGCTGGACCTTGCCAGCCCATTGCTTACCCTGTATATCAGTACGGAAATCCTGAAGATGGACATGGGGGCCATTAAAATCACGATGGCCAGTCTGCTGTGCATCCTGCTCGGCGCCATTCTCGGCGGCTTGATTGGTTTTTTCCTCTCGCCGTATCTCATACGCCGGCTCAAGAAATTCTCGATCTGGGTGGAGACACAGCTCGGCAAGATGCCCATTCACGATGTCATCGCTGGTGCTATCGGACTTTCAATCGGACTCATCATTGCGAATTTATTAGGTTATTCCTTTGCCAAGATTCCGGTGGTCGGCGATTACATTCCCGTGATTTTCAGCATCGTGTTCGGTTATCTCGGCATCCATGTCACCATCAAGAAGCGCGAGGAGCTTGCCGGTCTGTTTGACTTCATTCCGCGCTTCATGAAGGAACTCAGCCGGGCCAGGGAGGCCAAGAATCAGGCCGACAAGACTGGCGGGAATCAGCCTGTGGCGGGGGTGCCGGCAGGTGGAAAAGCACCGGCTGCGGATAAGCTCTATAAGCTGCTCGATACGAGCGTCATCATCGATGGGCGCATTGCGGATATCTGTGATACGGGCTTTATCGAGGGCACGCTGCTCATCCCCGTCTTCGTGCTCGAGGAGCTTCAGCATATTGCGGATTCCGCCGATGTACTCAAGCGCACGCGCGGGCGCCGTGGCCTCGACATCCTGCAGCGCATCCGTCAAGGTACGAAAGTCAAGGTCGAGATCACGAATGTCGATTTTGACGATATCGCTGAGGTGGATTCCAAGCTCGTGCGCCTCGGCCAGCAGGTTGGCGGCAAGATTATCACGAATGATTTCAATCTCAATAAGGTGGCGCAGCTGCGCGGCGTGCCGGTGCTCAACATCAACGAGCTCTCCAATGCCGTGAAGCCTGTCGTCATCCCCGGGGAGACGATGCGCGTTACCGTGGTCAAGTCGGGCAAGGAGCCCGGTCAGGGCGTGGCATATCTCGACGACGGCACGATGATCGTCATCGAGAACGGACACCGTCACATGAACGAAACCATCCAGGTGGAGGTCACGTCGGCGCTGCAGACGGCAGCGGGCCGCATGATCTTTGCCAAGCCGGCTCATGTGTGAAGGGAGGCAGTCCAAGTGGGAATGGTCAGCGCTATCTTTCCTGCTGCAGGCCAGGGCAAGCGCATGCAGGCAGGGCTCAACAAGGTCTTTCTCGAACTCATGGGAGAATCCATTCTGCTGCGCACGCTGCGCCAGTTTTCTGTGGTGCCGGCCGTAAAAGAGCTCGTCGTGGTGACGGGCAAGGATGAGGTGGCGGTCGTGCGCCGCCGTCTTTCCCGCGTGCCGGGACTCAAGCCCCTCAAGGTCGTGGCGGGCGGCACGGAGCGCCAGTATTCCATCTGGAACGGTCTGCGGCAGTCTGCGCCGGAAGCAGATGTCGTGCTCGTTCACGATGCGGCGCGCCCGCTCGTGACGCGGGAAACCATCGAGGCCGTTATCGCGGCGGCCAGAGAGCACGGCGCGGCAATTGCCGCGGTCCCTGAAAAGAATACCGTCAAGATTGTTGCGGACGGCATCGTGACGGCGACGCCCGACCGTTCCACGCTCTGGAGTGTCCAGACGCCGCAGGGCTTCCATCGCGACCTTCTCATCGCAGCCAATGAGCAGGCCGAACGGGATGGATTTCTGGGTACGGACGACGCCTCGCTGGTCGAGCATTACGGCACGCCGGTGCACGTCGTCATGGATTCGTATCGCAATATCAAGATCACGACGCCGGAGGACCTCATCATCGCGGAAGCACTTCTGCGCCATGAGCACGGCGGTATACGGGATTCCCTGCGCAAGGCGGCAAAGAAGGCTGCGGAGCATCTGGCAGGGAATCGCTAGGGAAAGGAGATTTCGTAGATATGATACGCTTCGGTATGGGGTACGATGTCCATCGCCTCGTCGAGGGACGCAAACTCATCATCGGCGGGGTGGAGATCCCGCATACGCTGGGACTTCTGGGGCATTCGGATGCCGATGTCCTGCTGCATGCCGTGGCTGACGCCCTGCTCGGTGCGGCGGCGCTCGGCGACATCGGACGGCATTTCCCCGATACGGATCCCCGCTACGAGGGCGCAGACAGCCGGAAACTCCTCGCGCGGGTCGCAGAACTCCTGCATGAATCCGGCTACCGCGTGGGCAATGTCGATGCGACGATCGTGGCGCAGAAGCCCAAGATGAAGGATTTCATCCCGCAGATGAATGCCAACATCGCGCAGATCCTGGGGGTGAATCTGGATCAGGTCAATGTCAAGGCCACGACGGAGGAACGCCTGGGGTTCACGGGTGCAGAGCAGGGCATTTCGGCTTATGCGGTTGCGGGAATCGAGAACCTGTGATAGAATAGGCCCTATATAAGGAAAAGCTGGGAACGGGAGAGTACATCCGGGCGTTCATGCAGAGAGGCCGGCATCTGGTGTGAGCAGGCTATGAGCAAGCGGATGGAATTGCACCCGGGAGCTGCCGTGCTGAACGAAGAACGTAGGCATGGCCGCAGGAATGCGTTACATTCTTGAGTGAAGGGACGCTTGTCCCTTAAACAGAGTGGAACCACGGCCCCGCGTCTCTGATGAGATGTGGGGCCTTTGATGTGTGTTGTGTATGTGTTTAGGAGGGACGTCCATGAGTTTCTTTTCGCGGCTCCGCAAGGATATCCGTGTTGTTTTTGAGCGTGATCCGGCAGCTCGCAGCGTGCTGGAAGTCCTTTTCTGTTATTCCGGCCTTCATGCTATCTGGCTCCACCGCATTTCGCATGCGCTGTACAAGCGCGGCTGGATCTTAATCCCGCGCATGATCTCGAATCTCGGCCGCTTTCTGACGGGCATTGAGATTCATCCCGGCGCGACAATCGGCGAAGGCCTTTTCATCGATCACGGCACGGGCATCGTCATTGGCGAGACGGCTGAGATCGGCAAGAATGTTACGCTCTATCAGGGCGTGACGCTCGGCGGCACGGGCAAGGAGAAGGGCAAGCGCCATCCGACCATCGGAAACAATGTGGTCGTGGCGTCGGGTGCCAAGGTGCTCGGTTCGTTCACGGTCGGCGATCACGCCAAGATTGGCGCCGGCTCCGTCGTATTGAAGCCGGTGCCGGCCTATGCGACGGTAGTCGGCATCCCGGGGCGCATCGTCGTCATGCACGGCAGACGCGTCCGTACAGCTGAGGAACTTCGGCAGGCCGTGCGCGACACGCATCATCTCGTAGAACCCGAGGATAATATCACGGATATCGAGGAAGAACTCGATGTCGACCTCGACCATGACATGCTGCCGGATCCGGATGAGGAAGCACGCGAGTGCATGATGCGCCAGATTCAGATGCTGGAGAAGAAAGTCAGGGCACTCGAGGAAAGAATGGAGGAGAACCATAAAAATGCTTAAAGTCTACAATACGATGACCCGCCAGAAAGAGGAATTCAAGCCGCTCAAGCCGGGGGAAGTCAGCATCTACTGCTGCGGCGTCACGCCGTACAACCATCCGCATATCGGCAATGCCCGCCCGTTTGTGACGTGGGATGTCATCCGCCGCTATTTCGCGAAAAAAGGGTACAAGGTCCATTACATCCAGAATTTCACGGATGTCGATGACAAGATCATCGCTGCCGCCAACAAAGAAGGCGTGACGTGGAAGGATATCTCGGACCGCTACATCAAGGCGTATTTCGAGGCCATGGATGCCCTCAATGTGCGCCATGCCGATGTCTACCCGCGTGTCAGCGAGACGATGCCGGAGATTATCGCCATGGTCCAGAAGCTCATCGACAAGGGCTATGCCTATGTCGTGGATGGCGATGTCTTCTACAGTGTGGAGAAGTTTGCAGGGTACGGCAAGCTCAGCGGCCGCGATCTTGAGGATATGAAGGCAGGCGCCCGCATCGAAGTCGATACGCGCAAGCATCATCCGATGGATTTCGCCCTCTGGAAATCGGCAAAGCCGGGCGAGCCGTCCTGGGACAGTCCCTGGGGCAAGGGGCGCCCCGGCTGGCACATCGAGTGCAGCACGATGTCGCTCAAGTACCTCGGCGAGAAATTCGACTTCCACGGCGGCGGCAGCGACCTGATCTTCCCACATCATGAGAATGAGATCGCGCAGTCCCAGGCATGCATCGGCGACGACCACAGCTTTGCCCGGTACTGGCTCCACAACGGGTTCATCACCATTCACAACGAGAAGATGTCGAAGTCCAAGAACAATTTCTTTACGGTCAAGGACATCCTCAAGGAATATCCGGGCGAAGTGATTCGCTTCTTCATCCTGCAGACGCATTACCGCAGCCCGCTCGATTTCTCGGATGAACGCCTCAAGGAAGCTCAGACGAGCCTTGGCCGTCTGGCCAACACGAAGGCATACATCGATGAGCTCGCAAAGAAAGAGGGCAATTCGGATACGGCAGCAGAGCTTGCAGGTACGGCAGCGGAACTGCTGAAGAATTTCTATGAGGCCATGGACGATGACTTCAACACGGCACTGGCCATCAGCCAGATGTTCGCGCTGTCAAAGGAAATCAATATCTATTACCAGGACGTGACGAACGGCGGCAAGGCGTTCGATGCGGAGAATTTTGCCAAGGTCCGTGCGGCCTATATGGAAATGGCCGGCATCATCGGTATTTTCGAGCAGCAGGAAGCAGCCAGGGACGATGGCTTCGCAGACAAGCTCATGGAGATCATCATCGCGCTCCGTCAGGATGCGCGCAAGGAGAAGAACTGGGCACTGGCTGACAAAATTCGCGACGAGCTCAAGGCGGCAGGTGTCGTCCTCGAAGATACGCCGAACGGGGTACGGTGGAAAAAGGCATGAAGTTTTCACGATTCAAGCAGCTGGTAGACATGATGTTCCAGCCGGATGGCGAGGGCGGTATCGTGGAACGATACGCCGAAAAGGACCCGAGGGCCATTCATCCCCTCGTGCTCGCCTATGTCGGTGATGCGTATTTCCATTTGTTCGTGCGCACGCGTCTGCTCTCGTTCGAGCAGGCGCAGGTCCAGGCCCTGCACACGTTCAGCGCGCAGATCGTCTCGGCTGTCTGGCAGGCCAGAGCCTATCAGGGCATTGAGGCGATGCTGACGGAAGAGGAGAAAGGCATCTATCGCCGCGGACGCAATGCCAAGAGCCATGCGCCGCGCAGCGCAAGTGTGGCCGAATACCATGCGAGTACGGGCTTTGAAGCCCTGATTGGCAGCCTCTTCCTCGCCGGCAGGGAAGAGCGCCTCGAAGAAATCTGTGAGGCGTCCTTCCAGGTGATCAGCCGGGCCATGATGAAGTCGATACAGGAACGCCATCTGCCACAGGAATCATGATGGCAGAGCCATGCTGGATGACAGGAGGGAAATTTCACCGATGATCAAAGTGAAACTTTTGGACTATACGCCGGAACCGGAACGCGTCGTGGCCATGGCGGCCCGCCTTTGCTATTCCGCCAGCGGTGCGGAGGAACTCTCCGAACGTCTGGATGACAACAAGGTGCGCGAGATGGTGCGCAAGATGGTGCGCATTGGTCATGGCTCGACGCTGGAGCACGCATCGTTCACCTTCGGCATCGAAGGTGTTTCGCGCGTGCTCACGCATCAGCTTGTACGCCATCGCATTGCAAGCTACGACCAGCAGTCGCAGCGCTATGTGGCGGCACATGGTTTTCAGTACATCACGCCGCCGAGCATCGCGGAAAAGCCCGCTGCCAAGGCCCGTTATGAGGCCCTGATGGAAGAGATTCGCGCCGTCTACGATGAACTGACGGAGATGGGGGTCCCGAAGGAGGATGCCCGCTACGTGCTCGCGAATGCAACGGAAACCAAGATCCTCGTGACGATGAATGCGCGCAGCCTGATGCATTTCTTCAATCTGCGCTGCTGCAACCGCGCGCAGTGGGAGATCCGCGAGATGGCATATAAGATGCTGGCGGAGGTCAAGAAGGTGGCGCCGACGCTCTTCTTCAATGCCGGGGCCAGCTGTGTCAATACGGGCCGCTGCCCGGAAGGTGAGATGACCTGCGGCAGGCTCCAGGAGATGCTCAAGCTGCGGGAAAAGGATTGAATATGGAACGAAAAAATAAAGAGAACAGCAAGAAGTGGGAAAAACGGGACAAGCAGCTGCCGTTCCGGAAGACGCGCGAGCATTCCGCTTCGCGCCCCGAACGCCGTGAGCGCCATGAGGAACCGGCGCGGGAGCTGCCGGATGATGTGCTCGTAGGGCGCAACGCCGTGACAGAAGCACTCAAGTCAGGACGCGGCATCAACAGGATCCTCGTCGCCAATGGCGACCGGGAAGGGTCCATTGCGGAAATCCTGGCCATGGCCAGGGAGCGCGGCGTTGTCGTGCAGAATGTGGAGCGTGCCAAGATTGAATCCCTGGCGTGCGGTCATCGCCATCAGGGCGTACTGGCTTATGTAGCGCCCGTTCCCTATGCGGAGCTTGAGGACATCCTGAATGCAGCGGAGGAAAAGGGAGAACCGCCGTTTCTCGTTCTCCTCGATGAGCTGGAGGACCCGCACAATCTCGGCGCCCTGCTGCGCACGGCCGATGCGACCGGCGTGCACGGCATTCTCATTCCGAAGCGCCGCAGTGTTTCACTGAATGCCACAGTGGCCAAGACTTCGGCTGGCGCAGTCGAATACGTGCCGGTGGCGCGCATCGGCAACGTCGCGCAGACGCTGAAGGCTCTCAAGGAAAAGGGCTTCTGGGTGGCAGGTGCCGATATGGATGACGAGAAGGCGTATTATGAAGCGGATCTCACGGGGCCGCTGGTGCTGGTGGTCGGCAGCGAGGGGAAGGGGATGAGCCGCCTTACAAAGGAGGCCTGCGATTTCATCGTGAGCATGCCGATGGTCGGTCATATCAATTCACTCAATGCATCGGTCGCCGGCTCCATCCTCATGTATGAGTCCATGCGCCAGAGACTTGCGAAGCGCGGCTGATGCCGTGCCTTGACGCACGATGGAAAAAAGGGGTATAATCTCACTGTTGAGAGACAATGCATAAATATTAAACGTCGTGTTTGTAAAGGAGAAGGTGCGATGGGAGCAGAAGCAGACACGGATGACATGGAGGAGATGTACCGCGGGTACGAGCATCTTACCGATGAAGAGATCCTCCTGGACATCAAAGAAAACAACAACAAGGTCGCACTGGATTATCTGATCAACAAGTACCGGAATTTTGTCCGGGCCAAGGCACGCTCGTATTTTCTCATCGGCGCGGATCGGGAAGACATCATTCAGGAAGGCATGATCGGCTTTTACAAGGCCATTCGCGACTTCCGCAATGACAAGCTCTCCTCGTTCCGGGCCTTTGCGGAGCTTTGCGTGACGCGTCAGATCATCACGGCTATCAAGACCGCGACCCGACAGAAACACATTCCGCTGAATTCCTATGTTTCCCTGAATAAACCGATTTACGATGAGGATTCGGACCGTACCCTGCTCGATGTCATATCGGGGGCCAAGGTGTCGGACCCCGAAGAACTCGTCATCAGTCAGGAGGAATTTGCGGATATCGAAGCCAAGATGGAAGAGATCCTTTCCGATCTGGAATGGAAGGTGCTTATGAGCTACCTGGATGGCAAGTCCTATCAGGAGATTGCCGAGGATCTCGGACGTCATGTCAAGTCCATCGACAATGCTCTGCAGCGCGTGAAGCGCAAGCTGGAGAAGTATATGGAGACTCGCAGTGATGATATCGATATCAACACGATTTACAAAGGATTGTCTTCCATCAACAGACGACTGCGTGCTACGGAAGATGATTCTCTGTAATATGGGTTGACAACTATCCCTTGATGGGTTTATCCTATCATAGTAAACAGTTATACTGAAAACTGCATATGAGGGAACAGGTGCCGCCTGCGGGCGGCTGAAAAGAGAAGCCGGTTGAAGGCCGGCGCGGTCCCGCCACTGTAAGGGGAGCGAATCTGCAAGAATGTCACTGGGGAAACCCGGGAAGGCGCAGAGAAGCGATGAACCAAGCCAGGAGAACTGCCTGTCCGAAAATCACCGTTATACCTGCGAGCGATGGGAAGGCGATTTTATATCGATGGCATGACAGCAATGGATATAAGAGGTCTTTTTGCATACGCAAAAGGACCTCTTTTTATATGTTTTTCAAGGATTTGACAGGGAGGAATTTCGATGAAGAAATGGGAAAAATTACTGGCAGCAGGTCTTTTCTGCACGGCAGTAGCCGGCTTTTACAATCCGGCTGCAGAAGCTGCATATCAGCTGAACCCGGAAGTCAAGAATGCGACGATGGCTCTGAAGACGGCTTCGGAAATCGGTGTCCTGACGAATGAGAACAAGGACCTGGCCAACCTGCAGAATAAAGATGCCATTGTGGTCATGACGTTTGGCACGACGTTCAAGGATACGCGCATGAAGACCATCGATGCAACGGTCAACGCAATCAAGGCTGCGCATCCCGGCGTCAAGGTCGTGACGGCTTATACGTCCCATATCATCATCGACCGCGTCGCCAAGAACGAGGGCATCAAGTTCCCGACGCCGGAGGAAGCACTGGACCAGCTCAAGGCAGAAGGCTACAGCCGCGTGGCGCTCGTTTCCCTCGATGTCATCCCGGGCATGGAGTACAATTACGACATGGGCGTTTATCAGAACTACAAGAATCAGTTCAAGAAGATGACGCTTGGTACTTCGCTCATGTACTGGCAGGGACAGGCCGAGCAGCCGGATGATGTGACGGAGACCATCAAGGCTCTTGCCACGCAGTTCCCGAAGCAGGGCAAACATGATGCCATCCTCATCATGGCACATGGCACGCCGCAGGTATCGAACGCGTATTATTCCGTCATTCAGGCCAAGATCGACGAGCTCGGCTACAAGAATGTATACGTCTACACCGTTGAGGGCTGGCCGTCTCTTGAGACTGTCATGCCGAAACTCAAAGCCAATGGCATCAAGAATGTGACGCTGATGCCGATGATGATGGTGGCCGGCGACCATGCCAACAACGATATGGCAGGTTCGGACCCGGATTCCCACAAATCCATCCTCGAGAAGGCCGGCTATACCGTCACGCCGTACATCCACGGCATCGGCGAAAACAAGGCCGTACAGGCTCTCTACGTTGAGCGTGCCAACGATGCATGGCAGGCTCTTGAAGCACCGAGCAAATGAGCTGAGCCATAGGCCTTTCTCAGAATTTGGCGAAAAAGCAGGAGGATGGGAACGTTGCGTCGAAATTAGTCAATAAATTGAACAGATTGGCAGGACGCATGTCTTATCGGTCTTGTTTTCACCCATACCACTTTTTCTATGTCAATGAGAGGAAGGATTAATTATGGCAGAAATGACAAAGAAAGCCCAGATCTTTCAGGATTTCCTGAAAGAAAAAAAGATTGAAGCATTTGAGGTAGAAACCCTTCCCGACGATCCGGAACAGACGACGGCGTTCCGTTCCCATGTCGAGGTAGATGGCCAGCGCCTGCCGATGCTGGTACTTCTGGACCACAGCGTATTTTCGATGATTCGCGTGCAGATTTCGCCGCGCTGCCGTACGGCAGAGAATGAAAAGGCCGTGCTTGAATTGGCCAATGAACAGAATTTCAAATACAAGCCCTTCAAGCTTTACTTCGATAAAGAAGGTTCTTTGATTCTTGACATCTGCCTGCTGACGCCGGATGAGGATTCCAAGGAACTCGGCAATATGCTCTACGCCATGTTCGACGTAATGATTGGCTACCTCAACGAGAATTATCGCGCTTTGATGAAGGCCATCTGGTAAGCTCGAAAGACTCTGGAAAATGCCATCGCAGGCATGATTTACCTGCGGTGGTATTTTTTATGCATATTCTAAAAAAATCATATAAAAGTGTTGACAAGTCAATCCGTATCCTGTATCATAATACAAGTCACCGAGAGATACGGCAACTGCAAAAAGCTCAAAAGCCTTGATTGGCAAGGGTTTTGCGGAAGCCGAAAGACTTGAAAAAGAGATAAAAAACTTCTTGACAAGGCATTATCGATGCGATAAGATATAAAAGTCGCTTGAAGCGAGAGCTTCGA
>CABJCJ010000037.1 GCA_902364065.1 Veillonellaceae bacterium SB90 | reverse complement strand
TAAGGTGCTACCACAGGTAATTGGCCCTTATAGGGCCAGAGTAAACCACCAGTTTAACTGGTGGTTTTGATTTCATCGTTAGCGACGAAAATTCTCCTGCATTGTATCCTAGCACAAGTTGCCGCGCTTGTCTTGTGACTCAGTTGCCATTGTAAAAGCGCCCCAGAGGGGCTTAGCCCGACTATTGCAGCGTATGTCTGGCAGGACTTTGCAGCAACGCACCGAATTCTATTGTTGTGAGATTTCGTCAAAGGGGAGGAATCATCATGGAAACAATCGAAGAACATGTTTTTGCGCGGAAGCGGTGGGTACTGGAAAAAATGCTCGCTTTTGGCTTTTGCCAATCTGGGGATGGCTACGTGCTCGAGCGAAGCTTCCTGGATGGAGATTTCAAGGCAGTTCTGTCTGTGACGGAGAAGGGGAAGGTTGCGGGACGCGTGATTGACACGACCACCCAGGATGATTACTACCAGTTGAGACAGAAAAATGCCACAGGTGCGTATGTCAATACGGTCCGCGCGGCTTATGAGCGGCTTCTGGAGGAGATTGCGGCGGCCTGCTGTCAGGAGGTGCTGTTCGCGTCCGACCAGGCCAACCGTCTGACACGGTACATCCTTGAGCGTTTTCGGGTTGAGCCGGACTTCCCTTGGGAGAAAGAAGCGCGCTATCAGGCGTACGGCGTGTTCCGCCATGCGTCCAACCGCAAGTGGTTCGCCCTGATTATGCGCGTGAAGCGCGCCGTGCTCGACAAGGACGGCAATCCTGCTCTCGTCGACGTCATCAATCTGAAGATCCAGCCCGAGCACGGCGACGCCCTCCACCAGCTGCCCGGCGTCTATCCCGCCTACCACATGAACCACAAGACATGGATTTCCGTCGTACTGGACGACACCCAAACCGATGCGGCCATCATGAAATGGATTGATGACAGCTACCGGTTCACGGAATAAATGCGGGAGAGTGATGAAAGTGAGACGGGAATCTAGTCGAGCTGGCAGAATATCAAATAGGAGAGATTACATGCTGACAAGATTTTCACCGAGGACAATCAAGGCGTTGGCATCGTATGTGTATGTCTATTCTGATCCGGACACGAGGGAGCCGTTCTATGTGGGGAAGGGCAGGGGCAATCGCGTCTTTGACCACCTGAAGGATACGGCGGATACGCCGAAGGCAGCGAAAATTCGTCATCTCCTGCGTCATGGCAAGGAGCCGCTCATCGAGATCCTCGTCTATGGCCTCGACGAAGAAACGGCCCTGAAAGTGGAGGCTGCTGCCATCGACCTGCTCGGCATCGACCATCTCACCAATGAAGTCCGCGGCTTTGAGTCGAGGCGATATGGCCGCATCACGGTCGAGCAGCTGGAAGCACAGTATCATTCTACATTCCTGTGGGAAGAGGACATCGTGGATAAGCTCATGATGATCCGGATTAGTGCTACCTACAGCGACGCACTGTCGCCGCTGGAACTCTACGAGATGACGCGCGGGTTCTGGCGCGTCGATGTGGAGCGTGCGCGGCAGGCCGACTATGTGCTGGCTGTCTATCAGGGCATTGTCCGCGAAGTCTATCAGGTCGCCGACTGGTTCCCCGGCGGGGCGACATTTATGCAGCGGGAAGAAGATGGAGCATGGGCCAGGGAATGCTACGAATTTGTAGGTCGGATTGCCGACGAGCCCATCCGCCAGAGATACCGCTTGAAAAACGTCGCGCACTTCTTCCCAAAAGGATGTCAGACGCCGATACGGTATCTGCTGTGAAGGAGAAGCAGGCACAAAAATCCCGGCGCATGAGCAGTACGCCGGGATTTTTGCTGTGTATTATATCTTAGGAGAGCTTTGCGCTTCTTGAAAGAAGCTGCTAACGAAAGCCTGTACATAATATAGCATATATAGCATACTTGAGAATGAATATCAAATATAAAATTGAAAATTTTTATCAATAACCAAAAGACGCCCCGGTTCTGCTCAACCGGAGCGTCTTTTCGATTTCATCGTTAGCGACGAAAACTCTCCTGGATGGTATTCTAACACACTTTGCCGCGCTTGTCTTGTAACTCAGTCGCTATTGCGAGAGATGTTACAGTCCAACTGATGAATAAGATGTGTCCGACTACTACAGCAGATTCCCTGATGATGGTATAATAATCTAAGGAATTACGAATGGTTTGGTGGTGATCACATGGAAACGGACAAGTCTCTCTTATCGGAGGAAGATATCAAGCATCGCTACATCACGCCGGCGTTGGAGCGGGTCTGGCCAGCGTCGGATATTCGCATGGAGCTGCCGATCACGGCGGGGCGGGTCAATATCAAGGGGAATATGGAGGTGCGCGAGCGGCCGAAGTTCGCCGACTACGTGCTTTATACGGAGTCGGGACATCCGCTGGCTGTCGTCGAGGCGAAGGACAATAACCATACGATTTCGTTTGGCATGCAGCAGGCCAAAACGTATGCCCAGATGATGGACCTCCCGTTTGCCTACAGCTCGAATGGCGACGGCTTTGTTGAGTACGATTTTCTGACGGGTATCGAGCACGAGCTTTCACTCGATGCGTTCCCGACGCCTGCCGAGCTTGTCGCGCGGCTCAAGGAGGAAGGCCAGCTGACGGAGGAGCAGGTCAAGGTCATCGAGCAGCCCTTCTATGTATCGGAGGGAACGTTTGCACCGCGCTACTATCAGCGCGTAGCCGTCGACCGCACGCTCGACGCAATCGCGCGCGGCAAGACTCGCCTACTGCTTGTCATGGCGACGGGCACGGGCAAGACGTACACGGCCTTCCAGATCATCTACCGGCTGCGCAAGACGGGGCTCGGGAATAAAATCCTATACCTCGCCGACCGCAATATCCTCGTCGACCAGTCCATTCAGCAGGATTTCCGGCCGCTCGCGAATGTCATTCACAAGGTCAACTACACGGCCGACGACCCCAAGACGATCACGTCGTACGAAGTCTATTTCTCGCTTTATCATCAGCTTTTCGGCGAGAACGACGAGGAGCGCTTCCGCGAGCTCTTCCGTCCGGATTTCTTTGACCTCATCGTCATCGATGAGTGCCACCGCGGCTCTGCGAAGGCCGACAGCCGATGGCGCAAGGTTCTTGAATACTTCCAGTCAGCTATTCAGATTGGCATGACGGCTACGCCGAAAGAAACGGCCTATGTCTCGAACATCAACTACTTCGGCGAGCCAGTCTACACCTACAGCCTGCGACAGGGCATCGACGATGGGTTCCTCGCGCCATTCCGTGTCATTAACGTGCAGACTAACATCGGCGAGGGCTGGCGACCGCGCAAAGGTCAGCTCGACTTCTTCGGCAACGAGATCGAGGACCGCATCTACAACAACACCGACTACGACTATCATATCGTCATTGAGGACCGCATTCGCGAAGTCGCTGCGCGCATCACCTACTACCTGCGCCACACCGACCGCATGGCCAAGACCATCGTCTTCTGTGCCGATGAGGCCGCCGCGGAGCGCATGCGCCACGCGCTCGCCCAGCAGAACGCCGACATGATGAAGAAATACCCCAACTACGTCGTGCGCATCACAGGCAGCGACCCTTACGGCAAGAGTCAGCTCGGCTACTTCATTTCCGTCGCTTCGCCAACGCCTGTCATTGCAACGACTTCCAAATTGCTCTCAACTGGTGTTGACAGCAAAATGGTCAAACTTATCGTACTAGACGAGAATATCACCTCGATGACCATGTTCAAGCAGATCATCGGCCGCGGCACGCGCCTGCGCTACGACGAGGGCAAACGCAGCTTTGTCATTATGGATTTCCGCGGCGTCACGCGTCTCTTCGCCGACCCCGACTGGGATGGCTCCATCATCGAGGACCCCGGCTTCGAGTCGGGCGAGGGAGAAGATGGCAAGTCGACTGGCGGCAGAGGAAAAGGCGGCGGGGGAGGCAGCGGCGAGCCCGCCGTCAAGCCCTTCGTGCGCGCCGATGGCTGCAAGGTCTACACTGTGCAGGAGACGATCGCCGTCTACGACGCAGGTGGCAAGCTCTTGAAACAGGAGAACATCATCGACTACACCAAGGAGAATATCCTCGGCCAGTTTGGCGACCTCCATGCTTTCATCCACGAGTGGAACGCCGCCGAGAAGAAGCAGGCCATCGCCGATGCCCTCGCGAAGCGCGGCATCGACCTCGACAAGCTCAAGCACGCGATGAAGATGGACGATGTCGACGACTTCGACTTCATCTGTCACGTCGCCTACGACCAGAAGCCCCTGACGCGCCGCGAGCGCGCCGAGAGCGTCCGGAGGCGCGACTTCCTGAGCTGCTACAGCGGCGCCGCGCGCGCCGTCCTCGAGACGTTGCTCGAGAGCTACAAGGACCTCGGCATCAAGAACATCGAGAAGGCCGACGTGCTGCGCATGAAGGACTTCCAGAAATTCGGCACACCCGGGCACATCGGCAAGCTCTTCAATGGCAAGAAAGGCTACGAAGAAGCCGTGCGCGCCCTCGAACAAGAACTATACAAGGCAGGTTAAGACAATATGGCAACAAATCTAGGCGGACTCGTAAAACGGCTCCAAGACATCATGCGCAACGATCCCGGCATCAACGGCGACGCCCAGCGCATCGAGCAGATCATCTGGGCACTTTTCCTCAAGGTCTACGATACCAAGGAAGAGGACTGGGAGATGGATGAAGACGACTATAGGTCCATCATCCCCGAGCCCTACCGCTGGCAGAACTGGGCCCACGACGACGGCACGGGCACGGCCTATACGGGCGAGGAGCTCCTCGATTTCGTCAACGACCTCTTCACCGTGCTCAAGAACCTCTCCATTACGCCCGACATGCCCAAGAAGAAGCGCATCGTCAAGACGATGTTTGAGGAGACGAACCAGTACATGAAGGACGGCGTCCTGCTGCGCCAGGTCATCAACGTCATCGACGATATCAATCTCGAGAGCTACGACAACATGCACGCCCTCGGCGACATCTACGAGACCATCCTCAAAGAGCTGCAGTCGGCAGGCCGCGCTGGTGAATTCTACACACCGCGCGCCGTCACCGACTTCATGGCCGACCGCATCGAGCCGCACCTCGGCGAGCGCATGGCCGACGGTGGGAGTGGACGGTAGCATGATGGTGGTGTTCCGGGATAGGACGGGGATGTCATATTGACTGTGCAATCCAATGATATTTTCTATCTATCCAATCTTAAATTTAGGAAAAGTAATTCACTACATTCATTTTGCAGTCATGGTGAAATTTTCAGCACTTGCTTCAATATGGAAATAAATCCTGCTGCTTGAGGCAACGGTTTTAACGCAAATATGATTCCCGTGGGCGAAGAAAAATCCCACTCCACATCGATGGTGCGAAAGGCAGATGACATGATTTTGAAACTCTCTCTTGTAAGCAAAATATCATGCGGATGTTCCATAAAGGTGTTCGCCGTATAGAAAGCTGCCAGAGGTTCCGTACGAATGTTTGGATAAGTTTTCTCTATGAATTTGCAGAGTTTGTCCACCGCAGGTGATTCCCTTGGAGGGGTTAGGATGGTGAGGTGGGAAAGGTCGGCAAGTGTCAGGATTTCCTTCTGGCTCAAAGGATGGGAAAAGGGAACCGCTAGTTTGAATTTTTCTTCCCCTAACTTAAATACACAGAAATTTTTGTACCATTCCTTCACATCGTAGGGGGAGGTTATGCAGTCGAACTCTGTACCCAGGACAGAGGACAGCCACTTCGCATTGAATTGATTATCATCGAAAGGAATGATCTGTAGGGAGAAATTTCTTTGTAGCAATTCCGAATCCTGCCATAAAGCTGTCAATAAAGTTGCAGGACGCATCATAGAGGCTCCTACCCGAATCCGCACCTTGTCCTTGGCAGAAATGGCTCTTACTTCTGCCATTGCTTGGTCAGTTTGTTTTTTTATGGCGAGAAGTTTGGTTTGCAGCATTTGTCCGGCACGGGTCAGAGATACCCCACGGTTTGTTCGCACAAAGAGCACAGCTTTGACTTCGCCTTCCAGCTCATTCATCTGATTCATCACCGCAACCGGGGAGACAAAAAGTTTTCCTGCAGCCTTGGAGAAACTGCCTGTCTCTGCCACGGCAAGGAATGTCATGTAAATTGAAGCAATCAATTGTAGCACCCTCTTTTGCATTAAGTCTAAGTTGATGCCATATTAACTTATTTCCCACTTCCCGTCAATGTTCCCGGCTGCTATACTGTAATCATCAAGAACAAAGGAAGTGGAGAATAAGATGGACAGAACAATGATTCTGATCGGTGCAGGCAGGGGCCTTGGAAATGCCGTGGCAAGGGAATTTGCCTCCCACGGTTTCCGTGTGGTCTTGGTAGCGAGGAATGAGGAGCGGCTGAGAGACTATGTGAATGAACTTCGTCAGCAGGGGTTCGAAGCGGACTTCAAAGTGGCTGACGCCTTTTACCCGGAGACTTTGACGAAAGCAATCCAGGAGACAGCAATGGAATACGGAACCCCTGATGCGTTGGTCTACAATGTGGGAATCACAGTGCCGGACGGCAGCAGGGAAATCACCAGCCAGATGCTGATGGAAAGGTATCAGGTGGACGCTGCCAGCGCATATCATTCGGCAATGGTGGTGGCAACAGCAGAATTTGCGGAGAAAAAAGGTGCCATCATCTTCACCGGAGGCGGCTTTGCCAAGACTTTCCAGCCAATCCTTTCCCTTAAACCACTCTGCATTGACAAGGCAGCCCTGAATGCCATGAACATCGTGCTCCACCATGAGCTGGAGCCAAGGGGAATCTTTGTGGGAAGCGTCCTCGTCAGCGGTGTGATAACTCCCGGAGATGCGCGGTATGACCCGGCCAGGATTGCCAAAGAATATTGGAAGATGTATGAGGAGCGGCAGGAATATCAAGTACTTTACTAAGATGGGAGGCGATAGAATGTCAAAGGATTTGGTGGTATTTTATTCATGGGGTGGCAACACCAAGGCCGTGGCCGAATACATCGGTCAGAAAACAGGGGCGGAATTGCTGGAGTTGAAAGTCAAGGTTCCTTATCCGAGGGATTACCGTGCCTGTGTCAACCAGGCTGGCAAGGAAGGAAAGGCTTATGAGCCGGAACTTGCTGTCAGCGTGCCGGATTTGAGGGGCTATGGCAGGATTTATGTGGGCTCCCCTTGCTGGTGGGGCACCATTGCAAATCCCGTGAGAACATTCCTGCATCAAAACAATCTCACAGTCAAGACTATCGCGCCCTTTATGACCCACGGGACAAGCGGTCTGCACATAGCGGATATTAAAGGTCTGTGCCCTGATTCCAAAATCCTGGAGGGGTTGGGCATATACAACTGCTATCAGGTCAGCACCACGGTGGACAAGCCTGAGAATATGGGAGATTTCCATCCTCTGGTGGATGCCTGGCTGCAGAGAATCAATTTGCAATGATGAAATTTAGAGAGGAGCATGCAACGTGAAGGGATTTGAAGATAAAGTAGTATTGGTCACCGGCGGCGGAACCGGCATTGGCCGCGGCGTTGCCCGGCGGTTTGCCTCAGAGGGGGCGAAGGTTTTCCTTGTGGGCCTTGACGAAGAGGAGCTCAAGGAGTCGGCTGCCTTTGATAGCAAAATGGCATATATGGCGGGGGATATCACCAAGGACGAAACCCTTGACAAAGTAACTGCGGAGATAAAGAGCCGCTATGGCAGACTGGATATTTTGGTCAACAATGCGGGCTGGGCCCCAGTGACTCCCCTGGCCACCGTGAAGATGGAGGAATACGACAAGGTATTTTCCATCAATGTCCGCGCCCTGGTCAATATGACCATCCATGTCCTCCCGCTCTTGAAGGAAAGCCGGGGCAATATCATTAATATGTCCAGTGCCGTATGCGAGAATCATCTGCTGAATATGTCCATGTATGCCGGGACAAAAGCGGCAGTGGAAATCTTCACAAAGATCTGGGCCAAGGAACTGGCCAAAGACGGGGTGCGAGTGAATGCCCTCAGTATCGGCTCCATTGAAACGCCCATCTACGGAAAGACCGACCTCTCGGACGGCGACATCCAGGAGCATATTGAGAAAGTCACCGCCATGATACCCCAAGGACATTTTGGCAAGCCGGAAGATGTGGCAGCGGTTGCGGCCTTCCTCGGCTCAGAGGAAGCGAGGTTTGTCACTGGCTCCATCTATGGCGTGGACGGCGGACTGGGAGCATAAGGAGAGATAACATGATACGGCATATCTTCATCGGAACCTTCAAAGATGATATCAGTGAGGACATCAAGCAGAAGGAACTGGCCGATATGAAGGCCATGAAAGAGCAAATTCCCGGCATCGTGGATTTGAAAATCGGTTTCAGCACTGGCTGGGCTGGCACACTGAACCAGATTGTTATGACCGTGGATTTTCGGAGCAAGGCAGATTTCGATGTTTATATGAAACATCCTTACCACATGGATTACATCGACAAGACCGGCACGGAGTATTTCGACCGTTCCACCTTCGCGGCGGCGCAGTTTGAATTCGAGGATTGACAGACCGGGGTTGGGATTTTATCATGGAAGCAGCAATACAAAGCGATAGGAGGCAGAGGAACATGGCAAAGGGAAATCTTGGCTTTGGTTGGATGCGATTGCCGCTGAAATCCGGCGATACGGGTGACATTGACCATGGGCTGGTCAAGAAAATGGTGGACGAGTATATGGCGGCAGGTTTCAACTATTTTGACACGAGCTTTGTCTATCACGACGGAAAGAGCGAGAACGCCATCAAGGAGTGTCTTGTAAAGCGCAAGCCCAGGGACAGCTTCCTCCTGGCCTCGAAACTACCCACCTTCATCATCAAGGAGGAGCAGCAGGTAGTGGATATTTTCCGGCATCAGTTGGAGAATTGCGGCGTGGATTATTTTGACTACTTCCTGCTGCATAACCTGAACCTTATCCGCTATGAGAGGGAAGTCAAGTCCTGCCGTATGTTCGAGCACTTGCAGGAGTGGAAGAAGGAGGGAAAAATCCGCCATATCGCATTTTCCTTCCACGACTCCGCCGATGTGCTGGACAAAATCCTGTCAGAACACCCAGAGGTGGAAGCGGTTCAGATCGTGGTGAATTATTTCGATTGGGAGGCCAGCTTCATCCAGGCACGGAAGTGCTATGAAACCATTCGGAAGCACGGACGCCAGGTCCTCATCATGGAGCCGGTAAAGGGCGGTCTTTTGGCAAAGGCACCGAAAGAGGCCGAAAAACTCCTGAAGGGGGCGCAGCCCGAGGCATCCATCGCCTCCTGGGCTATGCGTTTCGCGGGAGAGCTTGAGGGCGTACTTGCCGTGATCTCCGGCATGTCGAATCCGGAGCAGGTAAAGGATAATATTGCCACCATGCAGAACTTGAAGCCCCTTTCGGACAAGGAGAGGGAATTGCTGCGTAAAGTTGTCCGCATCTACCATGCCAGTGGCCCTGCCCAAATGTCGGATTTCTCCGCCTATGAAAAAATAAATCCCCGCGGCATTTCCGCAGCCGCCGTTGTGGAGACATGGAACAGCTGCCTGCTCCAGCCTGTGCCGACCTTTGCCGCCGAGCAGAATTATTTCAGCACCGAGAAGGCCAAGCATAAAATTAAAATGGATGAACCGTGTTTACCAGAAAAAATCATGCTGGAAGACGGAACGGATGCCACAAAATTGGTCAAGGAAGCCGAGAAATTCCTGACGGAAACAATGTTTTTCAAGTATGACGTGTAGGGAAGAAAAGGCTTCTATGCGGAAAAAATGATAGTCTTACAAATCGGCAAATTGGAACATTATAAATTCGTGAGTCAATAAGAAGGGGGGTGCAAAATCCCCACCGAGGGGGTGCAAATGCACCCCCCTTCTCTTTTTCTCAAAGCCTTGTCCCGTACGGCTTCAGAGGCATACTCGTTTAACGATAGGCAGGGGGGTGCAAGGGGGTTCATCGTTAATCGAGTATAGGGGGTGCATCGTTATTTTGTATCAAAATTAGCGGTAAAGGGGAGCTTCGGGATCAGGATCTCATCAAGGAGTTCGATGCCAGGCTGTGGGGCAGCCTGGTGGATTTCATCACAGTGTACAGCAAAGATGATATCCGGGTGACCTTCAAGGACGGGACGGAAATCAGAGCATAAAAAAGTCAGGGCAGTTTGCCAACTGAATGGCAGCTGCCCTGACTTTTTTATATTGCTTTTAACTGGGCGCGCAGTCTGGCTTCCGCTTTGTGATAAATGGTATCCAGAATATCCGCGTCATCTAAGCCCATGATATCAGCTCCTTGTTGTAGATTCCTTTTGTTCCAGTATACCATGATGGCGCAGATTTGTAAGGAAAAGAGTGAACCTGCCTATGCGCACGGGGGTGTTCAAAATCCCTGCTATCGTTCGATTGTATCAAATACAGACACCTTTGAGACTTCGCCTGCGGCACCGGCGGCTTCCTCGTTAGCTGGCTGCGCGAACTCGAGAAGCAGATCGCGGCGCCCGACGACCGCGCCCTCTGGAACCACTCCGTTTACGGCATCGAGAAGAAGCAGTTCCCCTACATGCTCGCCATCACCAACCTGCTGCTGCACGGCGTCGACAACCCCGACATCGACCACGGCAACAGCCTGCTTCACGACGTCCTCGACTACACGGAGAAAGACAAGTTCGACAAGATTCTCATGAATCCGCCGTACGGCGGCAGCGAGAAGAAAGACGTCATGAGCCACTTCCCCGACGACCTCGCTGACAGCGAGACGGCCGACCTCTTCATGAGCGTCATCCTCTACCGGCTCAAGCAGGGGGGCCGCGCCGCCGTCGTCCTGCCCGACGGCTTCCTCTTCGGCACTGACAACACGAAAGTCAACATCAAGAAGAAGCTCATGGCCGAGTGCGACCTGCACACCATCATAAGGCTGCCCGGCAGCGTCTTCGCGCCCTATACGAGCATCACGACGAACATCCTCTTCTTCGACCGCACACACCCGACTGAGAAGACCTGGTTCTACCGCCTCGACATGCCAGAGGACTACAAGCACTTCAGCAAGACAAAGCCCATGCGCCTCGAGCACTTCGACCCCGTCAAAGCGTGGTGGTCAGACCGTCAGGAAATCCTCGAGGGGGACTTCCCCAAAGCCAAGTGCTACACCATAGACGAGATCGCTGCAGGTGGTTACAATCTCGACCTCTGCGGCTTCCCGCACGAAGAAGAAGAGATCCTCGAGCCCATGGAGCTCATCCAGAAGTATCAGGAACAGCGCAAATCCCTCAACGACGATATCGATAAAATCCTTGCCCGCATCATCGCCAAACTGGAGGAAAACGCATGAACGCACAAGACCTCAAAAACAGCATCCTCCAGCGCGCCATCGAAGGCAAGCTCGTGCCACAGCGCAAAGAAGAGGGCACAGCCAAAGAGCTGCTCGCCGAGATTCGCGCCGAAAAGGCAAGGCTCGTCAAAGAAAAGAAAATCAAGAAAAGCAAGCCATTGCCAGAGATAACGGATGACGAAAAGCCATTTGATATTCCGGATAGCTGGGAGTGGGTGAGATTAGGAGATATAGGGGCATTAGTACGTGGTTCAGGGATTAAGCGAAGCGAAACGACTGATGAAGGAAAACCATGTGTGCGTTACGGAGAACTTTACACTACATATCGTACACGATTTTCTGCTGTGATGTCCCATACATCAGAAGAAGTATTCAATAAGAGCAAAAAAGTTCATAAAAACGATATATTAATGGCCCTGACTGGTGAAAACAAATGGGATATTGCTCTTGCTGTCGTTTATGAAGGTGAAGAAGAAATTGCTATGGGAGGCGATATGACAAAGTGGGAATATCATGGTATGAATCCTATTTACCTTACCATGGTAATTAATTCTCCATATGGTATCGCATGCAAAAGAAATATGGCCACGGGAGACATTATTGTACATATCTCAAATAACAAACTTTCAGAGATTGCATTGCCAATCCCTCCTCTTGCTGAGCAGTGCAGAATTGTTGCTAAGATTGAAGAACTCCAGCCCGATATCGATGCCTACGGCAAGGCCCAGACCAAGCTGCAAGCCATCGAGCAACACTTCCCTAATGATATGAAAAAGAGCCTGCTCCAATACGCTATCGAAGGCAAACTCGTGCCCCAGCGCAAGGAAGAGGGCACTGCCAAAGACCTGCTCGCCGAGATCCGCGCCGAGAAAGCAAGGCTCATCAAAGAGAAGAAAATCAAGAAAACCAAGACCCTGCCTGCCATCACCGATGACGAAAAGCTATTCGATATCCCCGATAGCTGGGAGTGGCTTAGATTAGGTGATATCGCTACAATTGTAACAGGTGGTACACCTAGCAAAAGTCAACCGCTATATTATGGAGGTGAGTTCCCATTTTATAAACCAGTAGATATACAAGATAATAAATATCTAAATACTCCAAAAGAATTTTTATCAACTAAGGGAAAGGAAAAGGCTAAATTTATTCCTAAAGGGTCAATAGCTGTTAATTGTATTGGTAATATAGGAAAATCAGCCATTTTACCTCATGATGGCACTACGAATCAGCAAATAAACTCGATTTGCTATTATATCTACCCAAACTATTTATACTGGTTTTGTCAATCTATAATATTCATTTCACAATTGAAGAAGGTTTCTTCTATGACAACCATACCAATTGTAAATAAAAGTAAAGTTGAGCAATGTATGATACCACTGCCTCCCCTTGCCGAGCAGCACCGCATCGTTGCCAAGCTCGAGGAACTCCTGCCGCTCTGCCAGCAGCTCGCCCACCATCCCTGATTGCCGCTATAGCCGACTGCTCCGCATCCAAGGCAGAAGCGACAACGTCCATACATAGCACCAAACAGAAAACGCCATCGGAACGCAATGATTCCGATGGCGTTTTTCAGGTTTATGCTTGCCGTTTCACGTAGGCCAGGACGATTTCGGGGGCGGGGCCCAGGCGGAAGAGCTGTCCCCAGGCGCCGTAGCCGCTGGAGACGATGGCCAGCAGAGAGCCGAAGAAGGCGGCTCCGTAGTCGAGCGCGAAGATGCGACGGGTGACCAGGCGGTTGGGCCAGAACTGGCCGGCGTGGGTATGGCCGGCAAAATAGAGGCTGGCGCCGCGGGAGGCGGCCTGCTCGATGCGCAGGGGTTCATGTTCCATGACGATGTGGAAGTCCTCTTCGTCGAGCTGCGGGAATTCCGCATGCGGGGCGATCATATAGTCTTCCATGCCCGTCAGTGTGACGCCGGCGGCCAGGCGTGCCGTCTGGCCGCGCAGGCAGTGGATGCCGTATGAAAACAAGCGATGCTGTTCTTTCCGGAGATCCAGCCCGTACGTGTCGTGGTTGCCGAAGACGGCGTAGACGCCCCACGGGGCCTTGAGGCCATCGAAGCCGGAAAAGCTCTTGTCCCAGAGCACGTATTCGAGGTTCCCGTCGATGAGGTCGCCGCCGAGCAGTACGAGATCCGGCTGCAGGGCCATGAGATCGTCGCGCAGTTTGCGCGCAAACGGGGCACCGAGTACAGCGCCCAGATGGATGTCGCTCGCAAAGGCCACGGAGAAATCGCGTTCAATCGGCTTTGTCGTCGTCAGCTGCACGCTGCGCACGATGGGATGACGTGCGCGCCGGGCGCCGATGAAGAGCAGCATCAGGATGACCAAGAGCATGCCCCGCCCGTAGAGAACGGCGAAGACGTCATGCCACCAGGCAAGGGTGAGGCCGAAGGGCTGGAGCAGGCAGATGAGCCAGACGATAAACGCCGGCACCAGCAGCATCGTTGCATAATAGCCGTAGACGAACCAATAGCCGCCAATCCTGGCTAAGAATCGCGTCATAACGAGCGGCAGATGGCGGGCGAGGATGTTTGGCACCAGGTAGACAAAGGGCAGCATGAGCATCATCAGCAGCAGCCAGCCGGCAGGTATCGGCAGTGCCCAGCGCAGGAGCAGCCACTGTCCAAGTCCCGAAAGTTCTCCCAATCCCCACAAGATCCAATAAAATTGATAACGGTGTTTCAAATCATCACCTCAGTTTATCAGAAAGCGCCGTAAACCCCCTAACTTTAGTTATGGGAATATAAGGCGCGTCCGCCGAATTTACGTAAGTAATTGAAGGCGGACAATTACTTTAAGTATTGTATTAGCTAAGATTATATAGTATAATACAAATATGAACAGAGTATATCATTCAAACCACAATATTGTATATTCCTGTAAGTATCACATTGTTTTCTGTCCTAAATATCGTCGAAAAGTGCTCGTGAATGGCGTGGACGTGAGATTGAAGGAGCTCATACATTCCATTGCTGACGAAAATAACTTTGACGTCATTGAAATGGAAATCATGCCAGATCATGTGCACCTGCTGCTGGAAGTTGACCCACAGTTTGGTATCCACAAAGCGGTGAAGACAATCAAGGGCAAAACGTCGAGGGTACTAAGACAGGAATTTCATTGGCTGACAACGAAACTGCCGACACTTTGGACAAATTCGTATTTCTGTTCAACGATTGGCGGTGCGCCGCTCGAAATCGTCAAGCAGTATATCGAAAGCCAAAAGACATCGCAAAGGAAGTGAGAAAATGGAAACGTACACGCTCGGCTATAAATTCCGCATCTATCCTAACAAGACGCAGGAAGGTCTCATCAACCGCACGCTCGGTTGCGCACGTTTCGTGTTCAACCACTTCCTCGCGGTCAGGCGCGACGAATGGAAGGCTAATCACAATTCACTGACCTACGTCAAGACAAGCAAGTTGCTCACCGACCTCAAGAAACGCGAGGAAACTGCATGGCTTTCTGAAGTGGACAGCATGGCATTGCAGGAATCCCTGCGGAATCTTGACCGTGCCTATGAGAACTTCTTTAAGAGGCGGGCAAGATACCCGCGCTTCAAGTCGAAGCATAATCACAGCCAGTCCTACCGGACGCGCAACCAATCGAACGGCATCCGCATCGTGGAAAATCGTATCAAGCTGCCGAAAATTGGCCTTGTGAAAATCAAGCAGAGCCGTGCTTTTGAGGGCAAGATCCAGAGCGCTACGGTCAGCCGCACAGCGTCTGGGAAATATTTCGTTTCCCTTTGTGTCGAGACAGACAAAACGATGTTGTTCCGTCCGAACGGTGGAAAGCAGATTGGCATCGATGTCGGATTAAAGGCGTTCTGCTTGGATAGCGACGGCAACGTGATACAAAGCCCGCGCCCGCTGAAAAAGCTCCAGCGCAAGCTGCGCAGAGCACAACGCCGACTTTCCCGCAAGTTGCCGAAGTCCATGAACCGGGACAAGGCACGTGTTCGTGTTGCTCGTGTGCATGAGCGCATCGCAAACATCCGCAGGGACTTCCTGCACAAGTTGTCCACGCGGCTTGCCCGTGAAAACCAAACGGTTGCCGTGGAACACCTGAATGTCAAGGGGATGCTACGAAATCACAGACTTGCAAAGTCCATTTCCGATGCAAGCTGGAGCGAAATTTTCCGTCAGCTCACGTACAAGACGGAACTGCATGGCGGTGAACTGCTGAAAGTGGATACCTTTTACCCGTCGAGCCAGACATGCTCTGTCTGTGGCTATCGGAACCCGCTGACAAAGAATTTGAGTGTCCGCGAATGGGACTGCCCGGGGTGTGGAACGCATCACGACAGAGACGTGAATGCTGCGAAGAATATCCTGCGCAAAGCGTTGGAAGACAAATCTAAAACGGCGTGAACAGAAATAAAACGTACCGTGGGACACACGGGAACTCACGCTTGGGGAAATCGTGTAAGACGCCAATTCTTCGGAGGCGGCGCAGTGATTGTTGAACCAAGAATCCCCTGCCTTCAGGCATGGGGAGTGTCAATTGCTGCATATTAGATAGAAGAAACCTCCAGAGATCACTTCTCCAGAGGTTTTCTTTTTTGATACTACGGTATCACGTTTAGCATATTTTGTCTATGGCTTTTCTGATGGACGAATGGTCTGGCTCAAGACAGTGAGACGAGACGTTTTTCTTCTCCCGTAGATTCGCTCTGCTGGTGCTCGGTGAAGAGTTCGTCCTGCTCTTCATAGACGAGGACAGGGGCAAGCGCGAAGCCGTTGAAGCGTGTGGCTGATACCGTCGTATAGGCGCCCATGTCGCTCACGAGCACTTTGTCGCCAATCGCAAGCGTTGGAGCCTGGAAATCGCGGTAGAGCACGTCGATGCCATCGCAGCTCGGCCCCGCAAATATGGAGGGAACTTTTTTCCCGTGTCCGAAGCAGTGCAGGGGATACGTCCAGTGATCGAAGAGGATGCCCGAGAAAACGCCGTAGATGCCTTCGTCGAGGATGTACCAGGGCGTCTGTCCGCGCCGCTTCGTGCCGATGACCGAGGCGACGAGGTTCATGGCCGTGCCGCAGAGATAACGGCCTGGCTCCGTCCAGACTTGCGTATCCGGGAAAAGGCGATCAAGCTGGCGGTTGATGGCTTCCATCATCGCGGCGAGGTTGACGGAGAGTCCGTCTGCCGCCGGGATGGGGAAGCCCCCGCCGATATCAAGGTCGGTAAGATGCATATGGAGGGCTTCAGCCTCATCGAAAAGACGCCGGGCAACGAGCAGGGCTTCTTCGTAGGCTGCCGTCGAAAGAGACTGGCTGCCCACATGGAAGCATATGCCTGCTGCGTGGAGTCCGGCCCGCTCCGCCGCCTGCAGCAGAGGCAGGGCTTCCTGCACGGGTGCGCCGAATTTCGTATTGAGGTCCACGAGTGCTTTCTGGTTGTGAACCTGGATGCGCACGAGTACGTCGGCACCGGGAACGAATTTTGCAAGTTTCGGGATTTCACTGGCATCGTCGAAGGTGAAGCGGCGGATGCCGAGGCGCGCGGCTGTCTCGAGTCCGCGGCGGTCGCGCACAGGGTTCGCATATATCATGCGGTCGCCCGTGACACCAACGGTTTCAAGCATCTCCATTTCACCAGCTGAGGCGACATCGAAATGCGAGCCGAGAGCGGCGAGGCGTTTCAAGACGCCACTGTGCGGATTGGCCTTGACGGCGTAGCAGGTCTTGGCCCTCGGCAGATGCCTGGAGAGGAAGCGGTAATTCTCCTCGACCTTGTCGAGGGAGAGCACCATGAATGGTGTCGGCTGCTTCCTGGCCAATTCGTTCATTTCGTTTTCGTTGAGGATAAAGCTTCTCATAACACAACCCTTCCTGTAGATGAATCTTGAAAAAATCTTCTCGTCATAGGCGAAACGGAGCAAACCCCTGCGGCTTGCTCCGTTGCAATTCCTAAAGACAACGTCAGTATAAAACTTTTTGTCTGTTTTTTCAATAGGGACAGGCCGTTTTTTGAAGTATACATTATATACAGGAAACAGGAATTTTTATACAACAGGCGTTTGGTATGAAAAAAGAGGACGCCACATCGTGACGTCCTCTTCTGGGATATGTGTATGTCTTTGGATGATTGGTATCCTGTGTTGGATTATTTGCCGAAGTAACGGTCGAACAGGCCCTTGAATGCGCGGCCATGACGAGCTTCGTCCTTTGCCATCTCATGAACCGTGTCATGAACAGCATCGAGGCCAAGCTGTTTTGCGAGCGTTGCGAGCTCTTTCTTGCCAGCGCAAGCGCCGTGCTCTGCATCGATACGCATCGTGAGGTTCTTCTTCGTGCTGTCCGTGAGAACTTCGCCGAGGAGCTCTGCGAACTTGGAAGCATGCTCAGCCTCTTCGAATGCATAGCGCTTGTAAGCCTCAGCAATCTCCGGATAGCCTTCGCGGTCTGCCTGACGGCTCATAGCGAGGTACATGCCGACTTCGGAGCACTCGCCCGTGAAGTTCTGGCGGAGACCCTCGATGATGCGCGGATCAACGTCCTTGGCAACGCCGACGCGATGCTCGTCAGCAAACGTCAGCTCACCGCTCTGCTCGACGAACTTGGAAGCCGGTGCATGGCAAATCGGGCACTCAGCCGGAGCTGCTTCGCCTTCATAAACATAACCGCAGACCGTGCAAACAAACTTTTTCATAATCAAAAACCTCCTAAAAATATAGATACACACATGATTACTAGTTAATGGGTACCAGATTCTTTTTTGTTCATCTGGTGTTGCTCACTTGCTATGCTTTGATTATACGGCATAGCGGAGGAAATAGAAATACCGGTATAATGTGATTTAAGAAGATTATATGTAAAATACTCCATTATTCTCTTTAAATCTACACGATACACATTTTATCAAATAAATTATTAACGGATAATAATTATCTAATTTAGAGAGAACGGCAATTGGGACTAGGCTACTTTCCTGTGTCGTGATATAATGATAAATTAGATTCGAATGATTTTTATCATTGAGGTGTTTCGTTCTTTAATAAATAGGAGAGATTATAAGCGACATGTTTACCTGTACTACGAATTCTCCCGAGGAGACTGCCCATTTGGCCGAGCTGGTCGGGCAGAAAATCAGGGAGGGGACCGTGCTGGGACTCGAAGGCGACCTTGGCGCCGGCAAGACACTCTTTGTCCAGAGCCTTGCGCATACGCTGGGGGTTGAGGGCGAGGTGACAAGCCCGACGTTCAATCTCATGAATGTATATGAAGGGATTTGCCCCATCTACCATTTCGACCTCTACCGTCTGGAGACGGAGGATGAGCTGGAAGACATCGGTTTCTACGAATATACAGAAGATCCTGAGGGCATCGTGGTCATCGAATGGCCCGATAAATTCCCGCAGTGCATGCCGGAGGATTACGTCGAGGTGCGCATCGAGCGCATGGGGACGGAAAGCACAAAGCGCCGCTTCACGTTCGCCAGCGTGGGAGAGCGCAATCAGGAGTTCATAAAGGAGTTGGAGTCATTTGTCTATCTTAGCCATTGATACGGCGACGCAGGTGTCGAGTGTGGCGGTTGCTTCGGCTGATAAACTGTCGGCCGAACTCACGATGCAGGCACGCCTGACGCATTCCGAGACACTGATGCCGCATATCGAGCAGGTGCTCAGGATGGCCTCGGTCAAGAAGGAAGAGCTCGAGGGCCTGGCTGTCAGCATCGGTCCGGGCTCGTTCACGGGGCTGCGCATCGGCCTGGCAGCGGCCAAGGCCATGGCGTATGGACTCGATCTGCCGATTGTCGGCGTTTCAACGCTCAAGGCACTGGCGTACCATTATCCGGTGCCGGGCGTGCGCATCGTCAGCCTGCTCGATGCCCAGAAGGGCAATGCCTATGTTGAAAGTTACGAATGGGAGAAGGGCGAGCTCGTCACGAAGCAGGACGTCACGGTCCTGCCGGTCAAGGAGATCGTTGCGGCTTGCGGCGAGACGGGAAAACCGACAGTGCTGCTCGGTGACGTGGCGGCCCGCCGCATCCGCGGGCGCATGGAGCTGCCAGCCGATGTAACCGTTGCGCCGCCGTACCTCGTCATGCCGCGCGCAGCCTGCGTGGCGGCGCTGGGCCTGGCGGAGCTTGCCGCCGGCCGCCGCGACAACATCATGGATATGGAGCCCATGTACATCCGCCGCAGTGAGGCGGAGGTTCTCTGGGAGAAGCGTCATCCGGAGGCGGCGAAATGAGTGTGCCGCTTGACTTGCATTTCCGCGAGATGGTACCGGATGATGCCGATGCCGTGGAGCTTGTCGAGAAGGCCTGCTTTGCCATCCCGTGGTCGCGTGAATCGTTCTGGCGAGAAGCGGCCAATGAGAACACGAGCTATACGCTGGCACTCGACGGGAAGCGTGTTATTGGCTATGCGGGCTGCTGGATTTCTTTCGAGGAAGCCCAGATCACGAATGTGGCCATCCTGCCCGCATACCGCGGACAGGGCGTGGGCACGCGGCTCATGGCGGCTGTCATCGAGGCGGTCAAGGCGCGCGGTGTTACGGCCATGACGCTCGAGGTGCGCCCGTCGAATGCGCCGGCCCGTGCGCTCTATGCCAGGTACGGCTTTGAGGAGGCCGGCGTGCGGCGTGGCTACTATCATGACAACGGCGAGGATGCCATCATCATGTGGAACACGAAATTGTGATCGCTGTTCTGGCTGAGTGCAGCGATGAGGAGAGATTATTTTGGAAAAGGAAATCCTGACTTTAGGGATCGAGTCGAGCTGCGATGAGACGTCGGCAGCCGTGCTGCGCGGCGGGCGGACCATCCTGTCGAATATCATCTCGACCCAGATTCCCATTCATCAGAAATTTGGTGGCGTCGTGCCGGAAATTGCTTCGCGCAAGCACATCGTCAACATCATGCCGGTCATCGATGAGGCCATCCGGCAGGCGGGCGTGACGCTGCGGGATATCGACCAGGTGGCCGTGACGTATGGCCCGGGGCTTGTCGGTGCGCTGCTCGTCGGTGTTTCGGCGGCGAAGTCCCTGGCCTTCGCCCTCGACAAGCCGCTCATCGGCGTCAATCATCTGGAAGGCCATATCTTCGCGAATTTCCTGTCCTCGCCGGAACTCGAGCCGCCGTTCATGGCACTCGTCGTTTCGGGCGGTCATACGGCGCTCGTCGATGTCCGTGACTACAACCGCTTCCATCTGATGGGGCAGACGCGCGACGATGCGGCCGGCGAGGCCTTTGACAAGATTGCCCGCGTCATGGGGCTGCCGTATCCGGGCGGCCCGCGCATCGATGCCCTGGCCAAGGAAGGCGATCCGCTGGCCATCGATTTCCCGCGGGCTCTCGAGGAGAAGGGAAATTATGAATTCAGCTTCAGCGGCCTCAAGTCGGCCGTGCTCAACTACATCAACAGTGAGAAGATGAAGGGGCATGAGCTGCGCAAGGCGGATATCGCTGCGTCCTTCCAGCACTCAGTCGTTGAGGTGCTCGTCGGCAAGGCTTTTGCTGCCGTGAAAGAGGCGGGCCGCGATACGCTCGTGCTGGCCGGCGGCGTAGCGGCCAACAGCGGTCTTGAGGCAAGGCTGCGCGAGCGCGCAGCTGCCACGGGCGTGAAATTCCACTACCCGAGCCGCGTCCTCTGCACGGACAATGCGGCGATGATTGCCTGCCGCGGCTACTATCAGGCAAAGAACGGGGAGTTCAGCGATTTGTATCTCAATGCCGTTCCGGGGCTGGGATTGGAAGAAAAATAAATACAGGATGATGGATAAGGTTGCTGGTATCAAGGAAATACTTGATACAGCAACCACTTTTTGTGCGCCGATTAGGCATGACAAAACCCCCAGTTCAA
>CABJCJ010000036.1 GCA_902364065.1 Veillonellaceae bacterium SB90 | reverse complement strand
AAACGGAGCATTCAAGAGATTAATGAAGATTATATAGGGAGTGATAATCATGATGATGCTGATTCTTTTACTCGGCGTCAACCTTGTCATCAGTTTCCTCAATGCCCGCAACGTCGGGCGCGTCTGGGCGGAGTCGAAGGCCGTCGGCGGCTGGATCCGCCTCTTGGCCTGGTGCGGTGCCATCCAGTCGGCCGCGGGCTTCACGTTCGTCTATGCCATCGTCGTCGGCTACATCGCCGTGCAGACGGGCTATCTGCCGGCTGCGATGCTCGGCGTTATGATGAATCTCATCTACCTGCTGATCATTGTGCCGCTCATCGGCTCGGGCATCTTCATCACGATCCAGTCGTGGATTGCCTTTGCGCGTGACAAGTCCCTGTCGAATCTCGGCGTGGCCGGCTGGAATACGTTCGCACAGGCGTACAACACGTACAACGCCATCCAGAGCTTCGGTCCGGCGCTCGACAGCGTCCAGCAGGGACTCGGCGGCCTGTTCTCGGATGACGGCGACAGCGACAATTCGACGGCCCGCGTGCTCCTGCTCGTGGCCATCGTGCTGCTTGCCGGCGTCCTGACGACGAATGTCATCATCCGCCGCTACGAGGCAAGCCTGCCGGTTTCTGAGGAAATCCGCAACGGCACGCGCGATCTCAACTACCGTTAACAGCCGTGCTTTTCATCGGTTCGCACCGAGAAAAGCACTTGAATACGACTCCAATCTCTAGTACTATAGAAGCGTGTATTCTATGGATTTTTATTGAGATTGGGGTCTTTTCATTGAACTGGGACTGGCTGAAACAGGCCATCAAGCCGTTTGATGTCTTCATCGGCATGGCCGCACTCTACATTCTGTACCGGACGGACTTCTCGCATCTGCTGCTCGTGGACAAGATCCTTCTTGTCACGTTTGCTGTGTGGTTTGTCCTGCTCCTGGTGCGCTGCTACATCTACTATCGGAAAGGTCAGGGATCATGACGAACAAGCGAATGAAAAAAGCCGTTTTCTTTGATATCGACGGGACGCTCATCAACATCATGACGGGGCAGACGACCATCCAGCCGGCGGTCAGGGAGGCCATTCGCGCACTGCGCGCGGCGGGCAATGCCACATTCATCGCGAGCGGCCGTCCCTATGACTACCTGGACCTGGAACTCACGCAGGAGGGGCTGTTTGACGGCTATGTGCTCATGAACGGCGCGGTCGTGCTGCTGGACGGCAAGACCATCTACGAGCAGCCGCTGCCGAAGAAAACGGTGCGTGAAATCGTCGCGGCCTCGGAGGCTCATGGCGTCGAATACATCCTTGAAGGAGCACAGCACGTCTATCTGCGGCCGGGATTCCAGCTGACCGAGAATTTCTATCGCAGCATCGATGTCGATGTGACGCGATTCGTCCGTGATTTCGATCTTGACGAGATCGAGGTGGCCAAGCTCGAATTTGCCTCGGAGGATCCGGGCGGGCACGGGCTCTTCGAGAAGCTTCTGGCCTGGCCGGGGCTTACGGGCCTCATGGACCCGTATCACAAGAAGAATATGGAGCTCTATGCATCGGATGTCACGAAGGGCTCCGGGATCCGGCATGCGCTATCGCATCTCGGCATTCCGGTGGAGAACAGTTATGCCTTCGGCGACGGGCTCAATGACATCGAGATGATGGAAACGGTGGGCACGAGCCTCGTCATGGGCAATGCGCGCCCAGCCCTCAAGAAACTGGCAGACCATGTCGTGCCGTCTGTCGAGGAGGATGGCGTGGCCGTCGGCATCAGCCGTTATGTACTGGCTTAAGAAGCTTTCCCCTGGAATGTGGATTCCAAGGGATTTTATAAGAAAGCATCAATAATTAAGGGAGGCTTTTTGATGCGCAAGCGAATTGGAATGATACTGGGAATCCTGATGCTGGCCGTTGCGGTCCTTACGGGCTGCGGCCAGACGAATACGGCGGGCAGGGCCTCGTCTTCTGCGCCGTCCTCGTCGCCGGCACAGGCGGGCAAAGCGGTCACGATCAAGATGCTCAACGTCGGCCAGGGGGATTCCATCCTCATCGAGACGCCGGAGCAGACGGTGCTCATCGATACGAGTGATGTCGATGAGCGCGACAAGCTCAAGCGCGAGCTCGACAAGGCCGGCGTCAAGAAAATCGACAAGGTCATCCTGACGCATCCGCATGCCGATCACATCGGCGGCATGGATGTTCTGCTCAAGGATTATCAGGTCGGCGCCGTTTACGACAATGGCATGCCGTCGACGTCGAAGCTCTATCTGTCGTACCGCAAGGCCCTGAAGGCCAAGAATATCCCGTATCAGGCACTCAAGGCCGGAGATGTGCTGGACTTTGGCGGCGGCGTTTCGTTCAAGGTGTTTTATCCGACGGAGGAACTCCAGCAGAAAGGGGCACAGAAGGGCTACAAGCATGATCCGAACAACGAATCCATCGTCGGCCGCCTGACGTATGGCAGCTTCTCGATGCTCTTCACGGGTGATGCGGAGACGCCGGTCGAGGAACAGATCCTGAAGACGAATGCCAGTGAACTCAAGAGCACGATTCTGAAGGCCCCGCATCACGGCAGCAGCACGAGTTCCTCTGTTGCCTATCTCAAGGCGGTCTGGCCGGAAGCCGTGCTGATCTCGTGCGGCCAGGGCAATGATTACGGCCACCCGCATACCGATGTGCTGGCCCGTTTCCTCGGTCAGCCCAATTACACCGACCGTCGCGACGGCAAGCAGAAAAAGACGAAACTCGTCAAGGACGACAAGGGAACCGTCCTGAAGGCCAAGGTCTACGAGACGGATAAGAACGGCACCATCACGGTGACGACGGATGGACAGGGATACAAGCTCCAGGCAGAGGAAGGTGATGCACAGTGATTTCCGCATATCTTGACCGCTTCGAAGGCGACTTCGCCGTCCTGTATCTCGGCGATGACATGAAAAAGGTGAATTTCCCCAGGGCGTATCTGCCGGAGGGCCTCAATGAGGGCGATTACCTGCGCCTGGATATTTCATTCGATAAGGAAAAGACTGAGCAGGCTGAGCAGGAAGCGCTTGACCTCATGAAGAATTAATAATAGGAGGAGTCCTTTTGTTTACCAAGTTATCCCATGTTTGCGGACTGCTGCTCCTGGGGGTGGCGTGTCTCGTCATGCTCGTGCCGCAGATGGGCGAAGCCGCCCGCCGCGAACCCGTCCATACCATGCAGAGCGTCAAGACTTCGGAAACGACCGTGGATGGGGAAAAAACCCTGCGCATCGAGCTCGGCTTTGACAACCCGAATATTTCTTACACGACGAGTACGAAAACGTATCTGCAGAAGCAGCTGATCCTGGATCTCAAGAATACGGAACCGGGAAAGGTCAAGAGCGATTACAAGGTCAAGAGCAAGCTCGCGAAGGCCATCCACATCGACGAGCTGGAATCGCGCCGCACGCAGGTCCGCATCGACTTCACGAATCCCGTGCTCGACGGCACGTACAAGATCCATGAGGAAGCGGCAGACCGCAAGGCACGCAAGCCGAACCGTCTCGTTATCGATATCTTCCCGCAGAGCCGTGCCGCGTCGTCCGACAAGGTTGACGGCGTGCGCGGCCATGTCATCGTGCTCGACCCGGGCCACGGCGGCAGCGATACGGGTGCCGTCGGCCCGACCGGTGTCACGGAGGCCTCGGTGACGCTGAGCGTCGCGCAGAAGGTCGATGCCATCCTCGAGAACTCGGGTGCCCGCGTCACGATGACGCGCACGAGTGACCGCGACGTTTACGGCCCGTACGCCAGCGACCGCCAGGAACTCCAGGCCCGTGTCAACGTCGGTGAATACACGCCGGGTGCGGAGCTCTTCCTCTCCATCCACTGCAATGCCTTCTCGAATCCGGCTGCGCATGGCATGGAAACGTATTATTACAGCGGCTCATCGAAGGGCGAGCGCCTCGCCACGCTCCTCAATGAGGAGCTCGAGCAGGCGGGCGGCCTTCTGAACCGCGGCGTCAAGACGGCGAATTTCTACGTCATCAAGCATTCGAGCATGCCGGCTTCGCTCGTGGAACTCGGCTTCATCACCAATGACCATGAGGAGGCGCTGCTTGCCGATGCGTCGTATCAGGCAAAGCTTGCCAAGGCGATTGCCAGGGCATTCGGCCGTTATTTCGAGGGACGTTGAGAGATCTAAGGAGATGAATTCATGATGAAACACTATCTGCGCTATGCACTGCTGGCCGTGGCCGCGGGCATGCTGCTGCTGCTCGCCGGCTGCAATTCCTCAAGCACCAGGGGAGCAGATGACGGTTCTTCGTCAGCCGCGCGGTCGGAGAGCAGCGCGACGGCGGGCAACCCGAAGTCGTCCTCGTCTGCTTCTTCCGGCGCGAAGGAAGAGAAGCTTGACATCAAGGTTTACTATCCGAATGAGCAGGGCACGAAGCTCATTGCCGTGAAGCGCCAGGTAACGGTCGGCAAGACCGACAAGTACACGGCAGCCATGAACTCGCTGCTCGAGGGCACGAAGGAGAAGGGGCAGACGGCCATCATCCCGAAGCAGGCGAAGCTGCGCAGCGTCAAGGTGGAAAACGGCGTTGCGAAGGTGGACTTCAGCCAGGAACTCGTCAAGAATTTCGTGGGCGGATCCACGGGCGAGACGATGCTCGTTGGCTCCGTGGTCGATACGCTGACGGAGTTCCCTGAGGTCAAGAAGGTGCAGATTCTTGTGGCGGGCAAATCCGTGGAAACGCTCGCTGGCCATATGGATCTCAGCCAGCCGCTTTCACGCATGAACGATTTGCTCAAGTGATATTGATTTTTTGACTTTTTACCTTGCAAGTGCGCGGGAAACCTTGTATTTCTGCGCACTTTGTGTTATGATAAAATCCATATGGCATGTTTTGAGGCTGGAATAGCCGGAATCGGCCAATATCTATGCAATCAGATATACAGGAGGTCATTTCAGACAATGAAAGTTACGGTTGAAAATGGAGAGAACCAGCAGGTTACTCTGACGATTGAAGTAGAAGCAGCAAAGGTAGAGAAGGCCGCAGATCAGGCTTGCAAGCGCCTCGCTAACCGTGTGAGCATCCCGGGTTTCCGCAAGGGCAAGGCTCCGCGCATGATCGTAGAGCGCCACGTTGGTAAGGAAGCCGTCATGCAGGAAGCATTTGACATCATTGCTCCGAAGGCTTTCCAGGAAGCACTCGATGAGCAGAAGATCGAGCCGGTTACGCGCCCGAACATCGACATCGTGACGCTCGAAGAGGGTAAGGATCTCGTCTTCAAGGCTACGGTTACGCCGCGTCCGGAGGTCAAGCTCGGCGAGTACAAGGGCCTGAAGGTAGAGAAGGCTGAAGTCAACATCACGGACGAGGATGTCGAGAAGCAGCTCAAGACGTTCCAGGATCGTCAGGGCAAGCTCGTCGATGCTCCGGAAGGCGCTGAGGTCAAGAGCGGCGACTTCACGACGCTCGACTTCAAGGGCTTTGTTGATGGTGAGGCTTTTGCCGGCGGCGAAGGCAAAGATTATCCGCTGCAGATCGGTTCCAACAGCTTCATCCCGGGCTTCGAGGATCAGCTCATCGGTGCAAAGATCGGCGAAGAGCGCGAAGTGAACGTCAAGTTCCCGGAAGAGTACCATGCAAAGGAACTCGCTGGCAAGGATGCCAAGTTCGAGTGCACGATCCGCAGCATCAAGACGAAAGAGCTGCCGGCCATCGATGACGAGCTCGCCAAGAAGGTCAGCACGTTCCAGACGCTCGATGAGCTCAAGGCTGACATCCGCAAGAACCTGACGGAGAATGCTGAGCGCACGGCTGAGAACGATCAGAAGAGCGCTGCCATCGAGATGGCTACGAACAACATCACAGTTGACATCCCGGCTGTCATGATCGACAACCGCGTGACGGCCATGATCCAGGAAATGGCTATGCGCCTCGAGCAGCAGGGCATGAAGTTCGAGCAGTACCTGCAGTATGCCGGCACGGATATCGCCAAGCTCCGCGAGCAGTATCGTGAGACGGCTGAGAAGAACGTCAAGACGGATCTCATGCTCGAAGAAGTTGCCAAGGCTGAGAACATCAAAGTAGAAGCAAAGGATCTGGATGCTGAGGTTGCCGCTATGGCTGCTGCCTATGGCGCTACGCCGAAGCAGGTCCAGAAGATCATCAAGGAGCAGGGACGCATTGGCGATCTGGCTGCTTCCGTCCTTCGCAAGAAGACGGCACAGTTCATCATCGATAACATCGCTGAGTAAGCATCCCTGATAAGGGAGGATTCCTATGAGTTACGTACCAATGGTAGTTGAGCGCTCCAACACGGGAGAGCGCGCGTATGACATTTACTCGCGTCTTTTGAAGGATCGTATCATCTTCCTGGGCGGCCCCATCGACGATGCCGTCGCCAACACGGTGGTGGCACAGCTGCTGTTCCTCGAGTCGGAAGACCCGGACAAGGACATCCATCTGTACATCAACAGCCCCGGCGGCGTCGTGACGGCAGGCCTTGCCATTTTCGACACGATGCAGTACATCAAGCCGGATGTATCGACCATCTGCATCGGCCAGGCGGCCAGCATGGGCGCCCTGCTCCTGACGGCCGGCGCCAAGGGCAAGCGCTATGCCCTGCCGAATGCGCGCATCATGATCCATCAGCCGCTCGGCGGCGCACAGGGCCAGTCCACGGACATCCAGATCCAGGCCCGCGAAATCCAGCGCATCCGTGAAGTCATCAACGATATCCTCGTCGATGCCACGGGCAAGGATCGTGAGCAGGTCGTGCAGGATACGGAACGCGACAACTTCATGACGGCTCAGGAAGCAAAAGCCTATGGCCTGGTCGACGAAGTGATTGCCCGTCCGAAAAAGACGAAGAAATCGGATGCCAAGGCGTAAGAGGTGATGTCATGTTGAAGTTTGGGGATGACAAAGGTCAGCTCAAATGCTCCTTCTGTGGCAAAACCCAGGATCAGGTGCGCAAGCTGGTGGCCGGTCCCGGCGTCTACATCTGCGATGAATGCATCGAACTCTGCAACGAAATCATCGAGGAAGAGTTCAGTGACGATGTGGAGGTAGAACTCAAGGACGTCCCGAAACCGAAGGATATCCGCGCTATACTGGACCAGTACGTCATCGGCCAGGACGAAGCGAAAAAGACGCTCTCCGTCGCGGTGTACAACCACTACAAGCGCATCAACATGGGACAGGGCAAGAGTGAGGATGTGGAACTTGCAAAGTCGAACATCCTGATGCTCGGCCCGACCGGCAGCGGCAAGACGCTGCTCGCCCAGTCTCTCGCGCGTATCCTGAATGTGCCGTTCGCCATCGCGGACGCCACGGCACTCACGGAGGCCGGCTATGTCGGCGAGGATGTCGAGAACATCCTCCTGAAGCTCATTCAGGCAGCCGATTACGATGTGGAGAAAGCCGAACGCGGTATCATCTACATCGATGAGATCGACAAGATCGCGCGTAAATCCGAGAATCCTTCAATCACCCGTGATGTTTCGGGCGAAGGTGTCCAGCAGGCACTCCTGAAGATCCTCGAAGGCACGACGGCTTCGGTTCCGCCGCAGGGCGGCCGCAAGCATCCGCATCAGGAGCTCATCCAGATCGATACGACGAACATCCTGTTCATCTGCGGCGGTGCTTTTGACGGCATCGACAAGATCATCGAATCGCGTCTCGGACAGAAACAGATGGGCTTTGGCGCTCCCATCAAGTCGAAGCGTCAGAGGAACATCGGCGACACGCTGCGCAAGGTGCTGCCGGAAGATCTCTTGAAATGCGGGCTCATTCCGGAGTTCATCGGCCGCCTGCCGGTCGTCGTGACGCTCGATGCGCTCGATGAACAGGCGCTGGTCAACATCCTGACCGAGCCGAAAAACGCGCTCGTCAAGCAGTATCAAAAGCTGCTGGAGATGGACGGCGTCAAGCTGACATTCGACGATGATGCCCTGCGTCAGATTGCCAAAGAGGCACTCAAGCGCAAGACGGGGGCCCGCGGCCTGCGTTCCATCATCGAAGGCATCATGCGCAATGTGATGTATGAGGTCCCTTCGATTGAAGGTGTGACGTCCTGCCGGGTGACGAAGGATGTCGTCACGACAAAGAAAGACCCGGTCTTGACCATCGACAAGAAGGCCAAGGACGGCAAGGAAGTATCTGCTTGAGCAGATTACATAGACAAGGCGCTGCTGCGGCAGCGCCTTGTATTTTATAGATTTTTGACAACACAGGAAAGGGAGGGGTAATATGCCTGAGATGAAAACCCTGCCACTGCTCCCGCTGCGGGGCATGATGGTATTTCCCTATATGATCATCCATCTGGACGTTGGGCGCGAGCGTTCCATGGCAGCCCTCGAGCAGGCCATGGTCGAGGACCGCAAGATCATGCTGTCGGCACAGATTGACGCCGATACGGACCTGCCGGTGCGCGAAGACCTCTACGAGGTCGGCACGGTAGCGGAGGTCCGCCAGCTCATCAAGCTGCCGGGCGGCACGATCCGCGTGCTCGTCGAGGGTGAGAAGCGTGCGCGCATCATCACCTACCGCCAGCAGAAGCAGTATGATGAAGTCGAGGTCGAGGTCTACACGGACCCGATCGACTCCTCGATGCAGATGGAGGCCCTGACGCGGGCCGTCGTGCATGAATTCGAGGAATGGGTCAAGCTCTCGAAAAAGATTCCAGAAGAGACGCTCGTCTCCGTCGCCATCATCGACGACGCCGGCCGCCTGGCCGATCTCATCGCCAGCCACCTGAACCTCAAGCTCGAGACGCGCCAGGAACTGCTCTCCTGCATCGACGTCAAGGCACGCCTTGAAAAGCTCTACGAGGTCCTCGCGCGTGAACTCGTGATCCTGCGCATGGAGATGAAGATCAACGTCCAGGTGCGCAAGCAGATGGATAAAGTCCAGCGCGATTACTACCTGCGCGAACAGATCAAGGCCATCCGCAAGGAACTCGGCGAGCCGAATGACATGGAAGACGAAGTCGACGCCTATCGCGAGATGCTCAAGAAGGGCCATTACCCGGAGCGCGTGCACGAGGCCGTCGAGAAGGAGCTGCACCGTCTCGAGGGCATGAACAACATGAACGCTGAGACGAGCGTGATCCGCAACTACGTCGAATGGCTGCTCGAACTGCCCTGGAAGAAGGAATCGCGCGACAATGTCAATATCGAGAAAGCCGCGAAGATCCTCGACCACGACCATTACGGCCTCAAGAAGGTCAAGGACCGCATCCTCGATTACCTGGCTGTCCATCAGCTCGCCAAGGACAAGAGCGCACCCATCCTCTGCCTCGTCGGCCCGCCGGGCGTCGGCAAGACCTCGCTGGCCGCCTCGGTGGCCCGGGCGACCGGCCGCAAGTTCATTCGCGCCTCGCTCGGCGGCGTGCGCGATGAAGCCGAGATTCGCGGACATCGCCGTACCTACATCGGTGCCATGCCCGGGCGCATCATCGAGGGCATCCGCACGGCCGGCACGCGCAATCCGGTCTTCCTGCTCGATGAGGTCGATAAGCTCGTCATGGATTACAACGGCGACCCGTCGTCGGCTCTGCTCGAGGTGCTCGACCCCGCACAGAATTCGACTTTCAGCGATCACTACATCGACATCCCGTTTGACCTCTCCAAGGTCTTCTGGATTGTTACGGCCAACGACCTCGGCAATATCCCGCGTCCGCTGCGCGACCGCATGGAAATCATCATACTGTCGAGTTATACGGAATATGAGAAGCTCGAGATTGCCAAGCGCTATCTTGTCGCACGTCAGCGCCGCGAAAACGGTCTTTCGGGCAAGGACATCCACTTTGGAGCTGGCGTCCTGCAGGCCATCATCGAAGGCTACACGCGTGAATCGGGCGTGCGCGAGCTCGAACGCCTCATCGGCCAGGTCTGCCGCAAGGCTGCCCGCAGGATTGTCGAGGGGCAGAAGACGCCGATCCAGGTGACGAAGAAGAACCTCACGGATTTCCTCGGCCGCATCAAATTCCTCGAGACGAAGGCCGAGAAGAAGCCGCAGGTCGGCGTGGCGACGGGCATGGCCTGGACAGAGGTCGGCGGCGACATCCTGCCGACTGAGGTGACGGTGCTGCCGGGCAAGGGCAAGCTGATCCTCACGGGCCAGCTCGGCGATGTCATGCAGGAATCGGCACAGGCCGGCCTCTCCTACATCCGCAGCCGCGCGGAGAAACTCGGCCTCAAGCCGGATTTCTACGAGAAGGATGATATTCACATCCACCTGCCGGAGGGCGCCGTGCCGAAGGATGGCCCGTCGGCCGGCATCACGATGGCGACGGCCATGATCTCGGCCCTGACGGGCCGCAAGGTCCGCAGCGATGTCGCCATGACGGGCGAAATCACGCTGCGCGGCAATGTGCTGCCCATCGGCGGCCTCAAGGAAAAGGTACTGGCCGCTTATCGCGAGGGCATGAAGACCATCATCCTGCCGAAGGAGAACGAACGCGACATCGAGGACATCCCTAAGAATGTCCGCACGAAACTCGAGTTCGTGCCTGTCGAGCATATGGACGAGGTGCTGAAGACGGCGCTCTGTCCGGAAGAAGCAAAGAAGTGAAGAAGTGAAGAGAGCCTTCTCCGCCGCTGCGGAGAGGGCTTTTTACAGGAAAGGAAGTGACAGATATGGAAAAGGAATCCGCCAAGGAATCCGTCATCATCACGCAGGGCAAGTACGTGGCCTCTGCCGTCAAGAAAGAACAGTACCCCGAAAAGGAACTGCCGGAAATCGTCTTCATCGGCCGTTCGAACGTCGGCAAATCCTCGCTTATCAACTCGCTGACGCGCGTGCGGGGGCTTGCACGCGTCTCGGGACAGCCGGGCAAGACGCAGACCATCAATTTCTTTGAGCTGACGGCCAAGCTCGATGGGGAGGAGGAGCGCAAATCCTTCTATCTCGTCGACCTGCCGGGCTACGGCTACGCCAAAACAGGCAAGGAACGCCGCAAAATCTGGGCGAAATTCATCAATGAATACCTGTTGACCTCGCCGCGCCTGCAGTTTGTCTGCCAGCTCATCGATATCCGCCACGATCCGATGGCCTCCGATATCGAGATGTTTAAGTGGCTCGTCGCGCACAACATCCCCGTGCTCATCGTGGCGACCAAGGCCGACAAGATTGGCAAGAACGTGCGTCAGAAGCAGATTGCGGCCATCCGCCGGGCACTCGGCGTCAAGGAACTATCCATCCTGCCGTATTCTTCCCTGAAAAATGAAGGGCGTTCAGATTTACTTGACGTTATACGGGATGTTCTGGTACAATAAAGATACGGAAATATGAATGCGGTTCACGTTTTCGAGCAGGAGGGCGGAGCCGCATTGTCGCATTGTTGTACGGTTTCTGTGATTCGCTCCGTGAGCGGGAACAATCTTGTCCACAGGCAGGAATATCAAGGGAGAGAAACACCATGACAGAACTGACGTCGTTTGACAAAGCATTACTCAATCAGCTGCAGGGGAATCTGCCCGTCTGCAGCCGTCCCTTCGCGGCCCTGGCGGAAAAGCTGGGCACGGAGGAACAGGTCGTCATCGAGCGGCTGAACCATTTAAAGAAGGAAGGGTATCTGCGCCGCATCGGCACCTTCTTCAATTCCAATCAGCTGGGCTACAAGGGGACGCTCGTCGCCCTGCGCGTCGATCCGTCCTGCATGGAGTCGGTGGCTGAGGCCATCAACCGCTACCCCGGCGCCACGCATAATTACGAGCGCGAGGGCCGCTACAACCTCTGGTTCACGCTCCTGACGCCGGGCATGGACCGCGAGCAGAGGATCCTGTCGGAAGTCCGGGCCCTGCCCGGTGTTCACGGCATGCTGAACCTTAAGGCCAATAAGAAGTACAAGATCAATGTCCAGTTCAAGCTGGCTTGATGCAGACGAGGAAGGAACCGGGTCAAATCATGGCAGAAGATGTTGCAATGACAGAATTGGACAAGCAGATTGTCCGTGCCCTGCAGGGGGAGTTCCCGCTCGTGGCGGAACCCTACAAGGCGCTGGCCGACTCCATCGGCATCTCCGAGGAGCTTTTCCTCGAGCGCATCAGGGTGCTCGAGGCGGAACACAAGATCCGCAAGATGGGCGCTGTCCTGCGTCACCGCGAGGTCGGCTTCGCGTCAAATGTCCTCGTGGCTTGGCAGGTCGAGCCGCCTGAACGCCTCGATGAGGTCGCGGCAAAGATGGCGAAGAGCCCGTCCGTATCCCATTGCTACGACCGCAATACGGCGCCGGACTGGCCCTACAACCTCTACACGATGGTCCATGGCCACAGCCGCGAGGAATGTGAAGCCATCGTCAAGCGTCTGTCGGAAGAAACAGGCGTGACGAAGCGTGCGATGCTTTACTCCAAGAAAGAGTGGAAGAAGACGTCGATGCGTTATTTTACGGATTAATGCTCTCATAACCATATGCTTTACTCTTTTATACGGGAATGCTGCCATCATCGGCACATTCTCCTTTTTTTTATGACAACGATGTGTTAAAATGTAAAATATGTTCTGACTGAAAAGAGCAATGTCTATCATGAATTGGAATACGCATAAAGGTGGTAATACTATGGTATCGGAAAAGATGTATGAACTGGGGACGAAGAAATCGACCATCCGTACAATCTTTGAATTCGGCCGCAAGCGGGCTGCCGAGGTCGGCGAGGAGAATATCTTTGACTTCAGCCTGGGCAACCCGAACGTGCCCACGCCGGAATACGTCAAGGAAGCAGCTATCGACATCCTGACGAACATGCCGCCGGAGGCTGTGCACGGCTACACGATCGCACCGGGCAACCCGCAGGCCCGAGAAGCGCTGGCCAAGAGCATCAACGAGCGTTTCGGCACGAAGTTCGACGGGCACAATCTCTTTCTGACAGCCGGCGCGGCAGCGGCCATCACAATCTGCTTCAAGGCCCTTTGCGAAGAAGGCGACGAATTCATCACGTTTGCGCCGTTTTTCCCGGAGTACCGCTGCTTCGTGGAATCCGTGGGCGGCAAGCTCGTCGTCGTGCCGGCGAAGGTCGACGACTTCCAGATCCGCTTCGATGAATTCGAAAAGCGCCTGACGCCGCACACGAAGGCCGTCATCGTCAATTCGCCGAACAATCCGAGCGGTGCCGTTTACTCCGAGGCGACAATCCAGCGCCTGTCCGAAATCCTCGCAGTCAAAGAAAAGGAATACGGTCATCCGATCTTCATCATCTCCGATGAGCCGTATCGCGAGATTGCCTATGAAGGCTATACGGTGCCGTACATCCCGAAGTATTACAAGAATACGCTCGTATGCTATTCGTACAGCAAATCGTTCTCGCTGCCGGGCGAACGCATCGGCTACATCGTCGTGCCGGACGAGGTTGCTGATTTCGGCGCCGTCTATGGTGCCATCGCCGGTGCCGCCCGCGTGCTGACGCACGTCAATGCGCCGTCACTCTGGCAGCTCGTCGTTGCACGCTGTGCCGGTCAGCCGTCGGATATCTCGACGTACGTCAAGAACGGCCAGCTGCTCTACCAGGGCCTCATCGATGCCGGTTTTACGTGCGTGAAGCCGCAGGGTGCCTTCTACCTGTTCCCGAAGGCCCTCGAAGAGGACGATTACGCCTTCTGTGAGCGCGCGAAGAAATACGACCTCCTGCTCGTGCCGGGCACGGATTTCGGCTGCCCCGGCTACTTCCGCGCAGCATACTGTATCAAGACCTCGACGATCGAGCGTTCGCTGCCGCTCTTCAAGAAGCTGGCCGCTGAATACCGCTGATTGCGGCTGCGATACCCAGACAATCATTGGACGTATGAAAAAGCCGGCACGCCCCTGTGCCGGCTTTTTGTGAGGGGAAATGATTTATGAAAGCAGTCATTGTCGGCGCAACCGGCGCCGTAGGCAGGGACCTTCTGGATCTCCTGCTCCGGGACAAACGTTACGATGAAGTGCGCACCTTTACGCGCCGTGAAGTGCGTGCGGAGGACCCCGCCCACAAGCTTCGCTCCTATGTGGTGGATTTTGAGAAGCCCGAAGGCTGGCAGGACCTCGTCAAAGGCGACGTTATCTTCTCGGCGCTCGGCACCTCGCGCAAGCAGGCGGGCTCGACGGTGGCACAGCGCCATGTGGATTACGACTACCAGATGATGTTCGCTCGCTTTGCCAAAAAATACGGCATCAGACATATGGTGCTCGTCTCTTCGGTCGGCGCGGACCCGTCCTCACGCTTTTTCTACCTGCGGCTCAAGGGCGAGGTAGAACGCGATATGGAGGCCCTGGGCTTTTCGGCGCTCACGATCATCGAGCCGCCGTCGCTTATCCGCAAGCATGCCAAGCGGCTCATGGAGACGGTTTCCGTCAAGGCCATCCAAGGCCTGAATGCCATTGGCCTCGTGAAGAACATGGCGCCCATCTCTACGGAAGTCGTCGCTTCGTGCATGGCCAATGTCGGCGCCGAAGAGAAACAGGGTGTGCAGCGCATTACCGGGCAGGAAATCCGCTCCTTTGCCTGAGCGCGGAGAATGCTCCAACTACTTGGACAGCCTTGTTCTCGGAAATTTTGACTTTTTGGCCACTTTGTGACCGAGTAACGGAGACAAAGTGGTCTTTCTGATACAATGAAGTCAACAAAGCAAGGAACGCGACAGCGGGAGGGATTGGAATGGCAAAGGAAACAGTAGCAAAAGACGTAGTAATCATCGGTGCGGGCATGGCCGGGCTGACGGCGGCGCTCTATGCAGGTCGCTCGAATCTCAGTACGATCGTGCTCGAGAATGAGCTTGTGGGCGGGCAGATTGCCAATGCCACGGGTATTGAGAATTATCCGGGCTTCATGAGCGTCAAGGGCGGTGACCTCATGGCGACGGTACAGGCACAGGCCGAGGCCGTCGGCGTTGTGGTCGATGAATTTGACCTCGTGAAGCGCGTGAATCTCGCGTCTGTCCCCAAAATCGTCGAGACGGAAGAACATATCTACGAGGCCAAAACGGTCATCCTGGCCACGGGCATGAAGCGCCGCAAGATGCCGCTGCCGGAGGCCGCACGCTATGAGGACCGCGGCATCCATTACTGTGAGCTCTGCGATGGCCATATGTATCAGGATAAGGTAATCGTCGTGATGGGCGGCGGTAATGCAGCCGTCGATGCGGCCAACTATCTGACGCGCTATGCGAAGAAACTTTATCTCATCCACCGCTCGGAGCTCCGGGCTGATGAGGTGTCTCAGAAACGCCTCTATGCCAATCCCGCCGTCACGGTCATGCTGCAGACGGAAATCACGGCGCTTGCCGGTGAGAAACGCCTCGAGTCCATTCAGGTTCTGCACAAGGATACGGGCAAGAGCGAGGAACTGCCGGTCGATGCGATTTTTGTCAACATCGGCGTCGTGCCGAATACCGAACTCTTCCGCGGGCAGATTCGCCTGACGGAGAGCGGCCGCATCCCTGCCGGCGAGGACTGCCGCACGGAAATCCCGGGCGTCTTCGCTGCCGGCGATGTGCGCGAGAAGGAAATCCGCCAGCTCACGACGGCTGCGGCTGATGGCACGACGGCTGCCCTGCTGGCTGAGCGCTACATTCGCCAGCTTGAGGATTGAGCCGTTTCCCGTCCTTCCATGTAAAATATTTGATTTCAGATAAGGAGTGTTCTCTTATGGTAAAAGTTTATTCGATCACGACCTGCCCCTGGTGCGATAAGGTCAAGAAATATCTCAAATCCCGTCATGTGGAGTTTGAGGAGCACAACATCGAGCTCAGCGATAAGGACCGCGATGAATGCTACAAGATCTCCGGCGACCTCATCGTGCCAGTCACAACCGTCAACGGCAAGGATTTCGTCGTGAGCTTCGATAAAGCCAAGCTCGACGCTCTGCTCGGACTCTGATACCATATCCCTTCCTGTCACCGGCTGCTCGTCAGCCGGTTTTTCTGCTGCTCCAAATTTTCAGTGCAAAAGGTGTCCGGATACCGTATAATGAATAGAGAGTTATGAAAGCGAAAACATTTGCTCGATAGATGAGAGGGGCAAGACGATAGAGGTAGAAGATATGAGCAGGATTTTCAAGGGACCTGGCAGGAAGCTCCGGGACCAGGCGGCTCAGGGCATTGTCGAGTATGCGCTGATACTGGCCTTCGTGGTCGGCGTGGCCGCGGCAATCTTTGCCAACGGCGGCCTGGCGGATGCCATTGGAGAAGCATTTTTTAATGTGTCTACGACCATCAGCAATGCCATCGATGGTTCGAATGAAGCCAAGCAGAAACGCTTGCAGAAAACGTTGGACGATGCACTGCGTCAAGCTATCAAGAATGGAAGAATTGAAATTGCTGCGGGGAACTGGGTAGAGATTGATGTTCAACAAGAAGTCAATTCAGACTATGGACACAAATATGCAACAAATGGTGGTTCGAGTGGAAAACCTGGTGTAAAAATCGATGGTAAAGATTACACTAGATTTACAGGAATTTGGAATGCGACTTCGCTTAAAGAATATGAAATGAATGTCGGTCAGGAAGGCGGCTGGATTGGTGTTCGTATCGAATCGTTGGGGAATGGCTCGTATATTTCACATTATTATACGGGTCAGGAGCAATCTTCCAGTGGTGTTGGCAATAGCAACTATAAAAATACAACATATATGAACCAAACTTATGGAAAAGATGGTACGGAATATAATATTTCATGGACGACCAATAAATAATTGACTTAAGGACGAGGCAGGAAGTGCTTGCTATTTTTTCATCCTTTTGCTACAATAAACAAGAACAAACACAATATGACGATTTCACTAGGGGAGCCGCTTGCGGCTGAGAGGATTTTCCGACCCTTGGAACCTGTTGGGGTAATACCTGCGTAGGGAAGTGACAAAGCAAATTTTGCCGTCCGGTACGCCGGGCGGCTTTTATTTTTAGGAGGAATAGCCATGTCGACACAAATGCAGCAGGCCCGTGAAGGCCGCATCACCGATGCCATGAAGATCGTGGCCGAGGAAGAGAAGATTCCGGTGGAAACCATCCGCGAACGCGTGGCCAACGGCACGATTGCCATCTGCGCCAACATCAACCACAAGAACCTGCGCCCGCGCGGCGTCGGCGAGGGCCTGCGCGTCAAGGTCAACGCCAATATCGGCACGTCGAGCACCTTCCCGGACATCGAGCCGGAACTCGAGAAGCTTGACGAAGCCGTGCGCTGCGGCGCCGATGCCGTCATGGACCTCTCGACGGGCAACAACATCGACCTTTCGCGTCAGCGCATCATCGAGCATTCACCCATCATGGTCGGCACCGTGCCGCTCTATCAGGCAACGGTGCGCTCCATCCGCGAACACGGCGCCGTTGTCGAGATGACGGATGACGACATCCTCGAGACGATCGAGCAGCAGGCCAAGGACGGCGCGGACTTCATGACGCTCCACTGCGGCGTCACGCGCAGCGCCATCGAGCGCATGCGCCGCCAGGGCCGCATCATGGACATCGTGAGCCGCGGCGGTTCCTTCATCGCCGGCTGGATGCTCCACAACGAGATGGAGAACCCGCTCTACGAGCATTACGACGATATCCTCGACATCTGCGAGAAATACGATGTGACGATCAGCCTCGGCGACGGCATGCGTCCGGGCTGCACGGCTGATGCTACGGACCGCGGCCAGCTCACGGAGCTCATCACGCTTGGCGAGCTTGTCGACCGCGCCTGGAAACGCGGTGTCCAGGTCATGGTCGAAGGGCCGGGCCATGTTCCCTACGACCAGATTGAGGCGAACATGAAGCTGGAGAAACGCCTCTGCCGCCATGCGCCGTTCTATGTCCTCGGCCCCCTCGTCACGGATATTGCGCCGGGCTACGACCACATCACCGCGGCCATCGGCGGCACGCTTGCGGCCGTCTCGGGAGCGGACTTCCTCTGTTACGTGACGCCGGCGGAGCATCTGGCCCTGCCGACGATCGAGGATGTCCACACGGGCGTCATTACGAGCCGCATCGCTGCCCATGCCGCCGACCTCGTGCGCGGCGTACCGGGTGCGCGCGAATGGGACCGCGAGATGGCGAAAGCCCGCAAGGTACTCGACTGGAATCGTCAGATGGAACTCGCCATCGACCCGGACCTTGCCAAGAAGAAACGTGGTGCGCGCAACCCCGCTGATGAAGGTGCCTGCTCGATGTGCGGCGATTACTGTGCCGTGGAGATCATCAACAAGTACTTTGACAAGCCGGACTGCCCGTGCCAGGACTGAGCAAGCGGAGCTTTTCAGGAAATTCTGCAAAAAACATCGGCGGGAAGAAGGATTTTGACCGCTCTGGCTCGAAATATTCCTTGTAAAATGAAATCAAACCTAGATTGGAGGTTTTATTATGGGGAAGATACAGAAAATCCTTGTACCGGTTGATGGTTCGGTCAATGGCTGCAAAGCAGTAGATGAGGCAATCTTCTTTGCGGAGAAGTGCAAGGCAGATCTCGACTTTGTCTATGTAGCCAGCAACATCAATAAGGACATCCCGAGTCATATCGTCTTCGACCGCATCTGGGAGAAACTGCCGGATGACATCAAGGCCTCGAAGCATGTCGAGACGGGCAATATCCCGAAGGCCATCCTGCGCGTGGCAGGTGAGGAGCACAGCGATCTCATCATCATGGGCAGCCGCGGCCTGGGGCTGTTCAAAGGCGCGCTGATCGGCAGCGTCAGTCAGAAGGTCGTCGAAGAATCGCCAATCCCGGTCATGGTCATCAAATGAGTTTGTGACAGCCGGTATCCATGTATGAGGCATAGGGCTGCCGCACGAAGCATTCGTATTTCGTGCGGCAGCCTTTTTGTGCACAAAAAGGGTTCGCAGTCGCTATGTGTATATGTTTCTAGCGGTTTTTTGTAAAGGGCAGTTCTTGACAAACGGATTTTCCTATAGTATCATAAATATATTATAGTTAAACATATTTGTTTAGTATGCTTTTAATCACCGATAGAAAGAAGAGGCGATCAGAATGGCAGGCCGTAAACTGCAGCCAGGGGAAATCCCAGCGCTTGCTATGGAATACATCCTTCATGGACTCAGGAACATCTGTTACGGGGAAATCATCCTCGTGGCTCAGGATGGCGTGCTCATGCAGGTGGAGTGGAATGAGAAACGGCGCCTGGATTGCTGGCAGGATACTGGCTCAGGGACGTGTCCGTATTCGCCGGCGGCCCTGCAGGAGATTGCCGCGCGTATCCGCAAGGAATTCGGCCTGCTGCAGTACGGCAAACTCGTGCTCGTCATCCGTCACGGGCGGCTGCTGCAGATCGAACGCACGGAGAAGCAGCGCTTCACGGGCCTCGACGGCGAAGGCATCTGAGGCCGGCTGGTTTTCCAGAATAATAAAAAGGACTGCGGCATGGCAGTCCTTTTTTCGTGTGAGACGGTTCCGGTTCAGTTTTTGGTGTTGTCGTCGCCGTGCGTCTTGCTGAGCCAGCGCGACGTCTTGAGGCGTTTCTGGGTTTCCTGACGGTCCTTGTAGATATCCTCAATGACGAGTTTGCAGATGACGATGAATGGTACGGCGAGGAACATGCCGGCCGGGCCGAGCAACTCACCGCCGAGCACGATGCCGAGGATGATGGCCACAGGATGCAGGTCGAGCGATTTGCCGATGAGCGTCGGATAGACGATGTTGTGGTTGAGCTGCGTCAGAATCAGGTAGAAGCCGGCCGTCTGCACGGCAATCCAGGGATCGACCGTGGCCGTCAGCAGGACACCGAAGGCCGAAGCGACAGTCGGGCCGAGCACCGGAACGAATTCGCTGATGCCCGACACCATGGCGAAGACCGATGCATACGGCAGGTCGCGCGCGGTGTAATAAATCAGGACAATCGTGGCCGTGATGGAGCAGATGACGAGCTGACTGCAGATGTAGATGCGCAACGAGGACAGGATGCGGTTGAAGAGCGCGAGCACGCGGCTGTAATCGCGCCGTGGGAACAGGCTCGCGCAGTACGCCTTGATGTCGTCGCCGTCCTTCAGCAGGTAGAATGTCACGAAGAAGATGATGACCATGTCGATGAATTTATTGAAGATCGACAGCAGGATGGTCAGCGAGGACTTCAGAGCATCGACACTCGCCGTCTTGAGCTCCTCCCAGAGCTGGTCGAGTTCATTCGTCAGATAGGCATTATTCTGCAGGAATGGTGCTTCTTGCAGCTTCTCGGTAATCTGTGGGAAATCGGTGACGAAGCGTGTAAATGTCGGGATGAAGGTGCTCGACACCAGCACGAGCAGCCCGGCGGCCACTAGTACGAAGCCGATGAGCACGATGGCTGCCGCAAGCCCGCGGTTCAGTTTATGTTCGAGCCGGTCGACGAGCGGCGTCAGGAGAAGCTGCAGGAGCATCGAGATGAAGATGATAAAGGCGAGCTGCGGCAGAAACCAGAACGTTGACAGAAGGATCGTGAAGGTGATGCCCAGCAGGATGGAAGTTCGATAAGTCTTTAGGTGCATAGTACAGTTCCTTTTTCGAATACGGTATCAGCAGATGGATGGCGGCCGCTGTGTGGGCCGCACGATGAGTCCATCAAAATTATATCACATCGTTACCTCGGGTAAAAGCAGGGGAAATGCCGCATGGCAGAAGCGGGTGAAAAAATGGATTTATTTTTAAAAAGTGTGTTGACAATATCCGCATAGTACCGTATAATAATACCTGTCGTTAAGCGAAACGACAAACAAAATATATTCGGGGGCATAGCTCAGCTGGGAGAGCGCTTGCATGGCATGCAAGAGGTCAGGAGTTCGATCCTCCTTGTCTCCACCATTGAAAACAAAGGACTAGAAAGAATCTTAGTGATTCCGACTAGTCCTATTTTTGTATTTATGCCCACTATTATGCCGGTGAAAACAGTGTGCTCATTTATGTATAGTTTTTATTAGCCATGTTACAGAGGGCATATATTTTTTTATACACATTGATTATTAGAATAAAATATTCTATAATAAAAATAAAGCAGAAAGGAAAGGTGAAGGCCATGCATCCATTGCTGAAACGGTATATTCCACTAGCGGATATGCTGGTGGCGACGTTTGGAGAGGATTGTGAAGTTGTCCTGCACGATCTTGCCGTTCCGGAACATTCGGTGGTTTATGTAGCCAATGGTCAGGTGACCGGGCGCCGTATTGGGCAAGGCATCGAACATCTGGTGCGGGAGGTCATGCAGGCGGATGGAACGGAACAGGATTATGCGGTCAATGATTATTTCCATAAGCACGGACGCTTGATCCGTTCCTCCTCGCTGTTTATCCGCGATGAAGAAGATCGTCTGATTGGCGCGATGTGCATCAATCTGGACACGACTAAAATCCAACAGCAGATAGCATTTTTGCAATCTTTGATGCCCAAACCGACAGTACCTTCGGTCGCGCCTGATGATAAAAAAGTCAGCCGGGTCGAAGATATGGTCATGTCACTCGTGAATAATATCCTGGATGGTTGTGATGTGAGACTGCTGACCCGGGAAGAACGCATGGAGAAGATACGCTTTATGGAAAAGCGAGGCATCTTTCAGGTGAAGGGCAGTATCGAGCAGGTCGCCAAGCGTCTGGGCATCACGAAAGTCACGGTTTACAGCTACCTAGACGAACTTCGCAAAAAAGAACAGACCGCAGGGTGTTAAATTTTTACCTTTGCTATATAATATTTTATACAGCAGTTTACAGCTTTTTGAAGCACAATAAAATCGCAT
>CABJCJ010000035.1 GCA_902364065.1 Veillonellaceae bacterium SB90 | reverse complement strand
TTCACAAAGGCGCTATTTCCTAATTACAGGAATGCTCCTTTCCTGTCCAAATTATACCACGATTTCTTGCACAAAAATACGACTCCAAACATACGCGTGGAGTCGCATTTTTGTGTCTGTGATTCAGCAGCTGCTCATCGTCGTGCCTTTGGCCGTCAGGCCTTCAAAGTCGTGGATGAAGGCTTCCACGGCTTCGTCGATGGCGGCGTTCTTGACGAAGTTGTCGATGACGGAGCAGGCGACGGTGGCCGCGCCGATGCCGTATTTGCAGAGCTCGAGGACCTGCTGGCTGTTTTTGAAGCTGGCGGCGAGCACCTCGCACGGGATGTCATTCTTTTTGTAGATCTCGTGGATCTCGCAGGCCACCTTGATGCCGTCGTAGCCCATATTGTCGATGCGGTTGACATAGGGAGCCGCGTACTGCGCGCCGCACATGCCGGCAAGATAGCCCTGCATCGGCGTGTAGATGGCCGTGGCCGTGATTTTGATGCCTTTGGCATGCAGGGCCTTCATCGCCTTGAAACCCTCCGGCAGCGACGGCACCTTGACGTACGTGTTGTCGCCAAGTTCCCTGACGATGCGCTCGGCATCTTTGACCATACCATCAGCCTCACGGGCGATGACCTGAGCATGGAGCTGGGCATCCGAGCCGATGATCGTGCGAATCTCGCGCAGCACCTCAAACGGCGGCCGGCCGCTCTTGGCCAAGATACTCGGGTTCGTCGTCACGCCGGCACACGGATAGTAATCCCAGATGCGGCGAATAGCCTTGACATCAGCATCATCGATAATGAGTTTCATAGAAATCCCCTTGTTTCGTCGTTTTCTCGTAAACCACAAGCAAGGCAGCAGCCATTCCGGGGAATGACTGTGCCTTGTCGTGAAATGAATCAGCCTCTCGTCTTGCCGCCGGCCACGTTGTACGTAACGCCATGGATGTAGGAAGCACGGTCGCTTGCCAGGAACAGGACGAGGTTTGCGACCTCGGTGAGCTTGCCGCTGCGTCCGAGCGGCGTCGTCTTCGTGCTCTTGTAGCCCTTGCGCAGGTCATCGACCGTGATGCCGCGCGTGTAGGAGAGTGCTTCCTCATAAGCCAGCGTGCGCAGGCCCGTCGCCTCAAGAATGCCAGGGGCTACGCCGACCACGCGGACGTTGTAGCGGCCGAGCTCTTTCGACCAGGAACGCGTGAAGGAGTTGACAGCGTTCTTGGTTGCGGCGTAGATGCCCTGGCCCTCGGAGCCTTCAAGGCCGCTCTCGGAGCTCATGTTGATGATGACGCCGGAGCCGTTCTTGACGAATTCATGGCCGAGTGCCTGTGCCATGAGATAAACGCCCTTGATGTTGACGCTCGTGACCTTGTCGTAAATCTTCTCGCTGAGCTCGTATTTGCCGTGCGGATCCTTCGGGTCGACGAGCAGGCACGGGATGTTGATGCCGGCGTTGTTGACGAGGATGTCGAGCTTGCCGAATTCTGCCTTGGCCTTCTCGACCATGGCATTGACGCTGTCGGCCTTCGTGACATCGGTCACGACATAGAGCAGCTTGCCCTTGCCTTCGCCGAGCTCGAATTCCGGCTCGTTCGGGTTCATGTCGCAGACCACGACGTTCGCACCGTTATCGAGGAACGACTGGGCGACCGTCTTGCCGATGCCGGATGCACCGCCCGTTACTACTGCCGTTTTACCTTCCAGATTCAACCAGGATGTCATATTAATCGTCTCCTATTCTCTTAATCAAAATCCTATTGTTTGTAGCCAAACGTCTGTAACGAATCTTGCGTTCCGGTTACGGGCGATAGATTGCGATCTCATCGCCGGGGGCTACATCGGCGACCGGCTTCTCCTCAAGGTAGAGGCTGCCTTCGAGGGACTCGCCGTCTTTGTTGGCATTGAAGCGCAGCGTGATGTGGCCGAGGTCTTTGAGGTTCTTCTGCACCTGATTGCCGACGAACACGACCTTATAGGAAGTATCGCCGAGCTTAAGGATATCACCGGACTGCACCGTATCCTCGAGCTTGTTGCCGCGGTGCAGGATGCAGTATTCGCGGAGCTCCTGCGGCGCATTCTCGTTGAACATGATGAGCATGCCCGCGCCCTTGAAGGCGTTGACCTGTTCGCCAAGCTCCTGTACTGTCGTGCTGTAATATTTCTTCATGATCGTGTTCCTCCTGAATGACAATCAAGCAAAATCAAAGGGTTAATGGGGGTTAGTTGGGTTAATGGGGTTCAGCCGGCAGCTTATGCCTCATAAAGGCCGAAGCTGGCGAGCCATGCAAGGACGACGGAAATCGGGCCCGTGATGAAACGGGAGTAAAGGACGGACGGCACACCGACTTCAACGGTCTGTGCTTCTGCCTCGGCAAGGCCAAGGCCAACCGGGATGAAGTCGCAGGCGCACTGGGCGTTGATGGCGAAGAGCGCAGGCAGGGCAAGATGCGGCGGGATGGCGCCCTTGCCAATCTCCACACCGATGAGAACGCCGATGACCTGTGCGATGACGGCGCCCGGTCCAAGGAACGGAGAAAGGAACGGGAAGGAGCAGATCAGCGACAAGATGATAAGGCCGCCGATGTTGCCAGCCAGAGGAACCAGCAGATGTGCGATGACATCGCCGATGCCGGTGGAAAGGATGATGCCGATGAGCATCGAGACGAAGGCCATGAACGGCAGGATGGTCTTGATCATCGTGTTGATCGTCTCACGGCCGGCCTGATAGAAGACCGAAACGATACCGCCCATGAACTGACCAACCTTGGCCATGAAGCCACCCTGTTGTTCCGAAATCTTTTTCGACGTATCATACTTGGCCTGGCTGGCCGGCACCACTGTTTCACTAGGCGCAGCCGCTGATGTTGCAGCCGGCGTCGCCGAAGCATCTGAGAAAGCCAGATTTTTTTCTCGTACAGCGGAAACGTAGATATCTGGTTTGATGTACTGGGCGAGCGGGCCGCTCGGACCAGTCGGATTCAGGTTGATCGTGTTGATGCGCTTCTGCGGATAGATGCCGCAACGCAGCGTGCCGCCGCAGTCGATGACGACAGCCAGGACTTCATCATCAGGGACGCTCGTCTTGAAGCCGTCAACGAGTTCGCAGCCCGTCATCTCGGCAAGTTTCTGAGAAACTGGAGAAACCACGCCGCCCGTGATGTTGACAATCTTGTTTTTCTTATCGTCCGGATGCAGGACCAGCGGGCCGCCAAAGCCGCCGGAACCAGCCGTGACAACAACATCTTTATAATCTGCCATGATACATATCTCCTTCATATATGTTCATATGATGTATTGTTTGAGTAATTTTTTTGCTCGTGGCCATCAGCCCTCGAGCTTCACCAGTTCCTTGCTGAGTTTTACACCCTGCTGCTTCTGTACATAGGCCGTTGTAAAGTCGGTGATCCAGCCACGCAGGAAGTTGATGACGATACCGATGAGGAAGTAACGCAGTGCCAGGTCAACCGTCGGCAGGCCGAGAGCCGAGATGCCGTTGGCGATGCCGAGGAATACGAAGAGCTCAGCAGGATCGACATGTGGGAACAGACCATTCAACGTGTGGCAGGATGCCGAAGCTGATGCGTAATACGATGGTTTGTAATACTCCGGCAGGAATTTGCCGAGGGAAAGTGTCATCGGGTTGCAGAAGAAGAACGTACCGACGACAGGCAATAGAATGTAACGCGTGACGACGTTACCGCCGCAGATCTTCGCGAATTTCTCAACTTTCTCCTGGCCGACAAAAGCAACGATGGAGTTCATCGCAACGAGCAGGCAGACGAGTGTCGGAATGATGCCCGTTACCCAGCCGACGAAGGTCTCGCCGCCTTTGTTGAACATGCCGATGAATCCTTGGGCTAAGAAAACCAGTGTGTCCATGTTTTACCTCTCCTTTTCTCCTTGAAAAAGCTTATGATGATTTCTTTAAAAGAGGCTTTGCCACAGCCTGTGCCTGTTCCTGAGCACGCTCCTGCTGGAGTTCCTGGTAATCCAGGTAGTCCTTGCGGGCACTCAGGGCTGCCTTTACCTGCTGGCGGGAAAGCCCCCTGCCCTTGCAGACCGTTTCGTCAAGTTCGAGCAGGCTCAGGCCCTCGAGTGCCGGGAAGTGCTTGCAGCGTGCAAAGATCGTGACACCCTCCATGATTTCTCCACGGATGATGCGGCAATCCTTGTCGATGCACAGCAGCACGACAGCTCCTGCGAGGATGCGTCCCTTCGACTTGCCGATGGCCACGCGGCCGATGGCGCGCAGCTCCTTGACGTGACGGCTGAAGCGGCGAAACTGCCAGAGTCCCAGCACCGTCTGCAGGATCCAGACCACAATCGCGGCCAGGAACAACGTCCAAAGCATAGCAATTCCTCCTTTTTTTATCCTCTCCTGCTCATTCGTTGAGCAGGATTTTGGCTGTGTCTTCGTCCGTAATCAGGACATTGATGAGGTGGCCCCTGAGGGCTCCCATGATAGCCGGTACTTTCTCCCGCGAAGCGGCCATGCCAATGCTGTACGGCAGGGTGGAAAGCTTCTCGAGGGGGACCGCAATCGTGCGGTCGGTAAACGGCGTTTTTACCGGCTTGCCGTTGATGTCGTAAAAGATGGAGCAGATCTCGCCGACGGCTCCCGTGCGGGTCATCGAGTCGATGGCCTCGCGGCCGAAATCACCGGACCAGACAAGGTTCGAGGATTTGACCGGTGCGCCGATGCCAACAATGGCAATGTCAAGCTGTTTCCAGAAATTCGAAATCTTCTCGTAGTTGACGTCGTGGACGATGGCCTCACGAATCTCGGCCGTGCGCGTGATGGCCGGCGCGTAGATGTAATGGCTGCGCGCGCCGAACGCATTGGCCAGTTCGTAGCACAGTGTGTTGACGTGGTGATCGCTGTCGATGCGTTCCGGGCCGCCGTCGATGGGAACGAAATCCGCATCGAGCTTCGGCAGACGCTCGCGCCTCGCACAACGCGTCAATTCCCGGATGCTCGTGCCCCAGGCCAGGCCGATGACCTGACCATCGGAGACGATGCGCCGCAGCAGATTGAGTCCTGCATGCGCCATGTTCCGTTTGATGACCTGCATATCGTAGCTTTTGGATACGATGTAGGCTTCGCGAAGGCCGAAGCGCCGTTCAAGCGCAGCCTCGAGCTCCTCGTACGAATCGCTTTCCACATTGATGGTGACGATGCCGTATTCGAGAGCCTTCTTGAGGTATTTGCTGACCGTTGTGCGATCAACGCCCATGCGTTTCGCGATTTCGCTCTGTTTCATATGATCCATATAGTACATATTGGCTGCTTTTATCAAGATTCGCTTTTCAACTGGTACCATGTTGATTTCCTTTTCTTCACATATGTGATGTTCAATCTCTTTTGTTATCCTCTTGACAGGTCTTATATTATCAAGATAGCCCTGCAATTACAATCATTTTAGCCATTTTTTCTCTTGTTTTTTGTCATTCTCAATGAACTTCTCATTTACTTTCACATATGTACAAGCTATATCACTTATGTGAAAATAAGTTGAGCATCTTTTTCCCGCCCACCTGACAAAATACGAGTCATTTTTATAATGAAAGTGATAACCAGTATTGACATATACCCCACTATGGTATATAGTAAAGATATAAAATTAAACACACCAAATCTATAGATAATTATAAAATATATTATAATTATAATATATTTTATAATTATCTATGAAGAGGAGGTGAGTTCTGCATGTTTTCTAAAGATGTTCTTCGTGTCTTGCAGGTTTCTCGACCGACACTAACAAAGTATGTAAAAACAGGAATTATCCGCGTCCATGTCATGCCCAATGGCCACTATGACTACAACGAGGAAGATGTCTACAAGTTCCTCAACAAGGATGTGAAGCGCAAGACCTATATCTATGCTCGTGTTTCTACGCCAAAGCAGAAACCTGACCTCAAGAACCAGATCCAACTGCTCAAGCAGTTCTGCTTTGCAAGCGGCTACACCATCAACGGCGTATTCTCGGACATTGCCAGTGGCATCAGCTTTGAGAAGCGAAAGGGATTGTTCGACCTGCTGGACGATGTCCTTACCGGACGCGTTGAGCGTGTGGTTGTGACCTGAAATCGTGAACCTGTTGCATTGCTACTCCATGGAGCTGTATTCCAGCCGCAGAAGACTGCGGAAGATCAAGGAGGCGATAGAGGATGATGAAACGAGTGGAACACCACCGGCTTAAACCTTCTTCACCTTTTTACGCCATGCTGCGCGAATTCTGTCATCGTTCCAAGAACCTGTACAACCACGGGAACTACCTGATTCGCCAGACATTCATTGAAGATGGCAAATGGCTGCGCTACGGCGAAGTCGACCGTTTGCTGAAGGTTGACGCAGAGTACCCTGACTATCGGGAGATGCCGACTGCACAGTCGGCACAGCAAACGCTTCGCATCTTGGATAAGAATTGGACGTCGTTCTTCGCGGCTATCAAGGACTGGAAGGCGCATCCCGAGAAGTACAAGGGACGGCCAAAGCTGCCGAAGTACAAGCCGAAAGACGGCTGTTTCCCGCTGGTACTGACAAACCAGAACTGCAAGCTCAAAGACGGAGTCATCCGCTTTCCAAGAGTCTTTCAAGGGTTCACGGTAAAGGCCATCTTCGCCAGTCAACCAGATGCTGTGTTCAAGCAGGCACGCATTATCCCGCATGGTGGTGAGATTGATCTGGAGCTCGTCTATGAGTTGCCGAAAGTCGAGGAGAAAGCCGACAATGGAAAGTATGCCGCCATCGATATCGGCGTCGACAATCTCGCGGCGCTGGCCTGGAACACAGACGAGCGACCTGTCCTGCTCAAGGGGACGCCGCTCAAGTCGGTCAATCAGTACTACAACAAGCAGATGGCCAAGCGCAGGAGCATCTGTGAGCTGATGAATGGACGCCATTCATCCAAGCGAATCGCGCGGCTCACAGCGAAGCGGAACCGCAAAGTCGAGGATTACCTGCACAAGGCAAGCCGCAAGGTCATCGACTTATGCGCGGAGCAGGATGTGTCTGTACTGGTCATCGGCAAGAACAAGGGCTGGAAACAAGAAGCGAAACTTGGGCGCAAGGTCAACCAGAGTTTCGTACAACTGCCTTTCGCCCGCTTCATTCAGATGCTTCAGTACAAGGCCGAATCAATCGGCATGAAGGTCGTGCTGACTGAAGAGAGCTACACGAGCGGTACGTCATTCTTGGATGACGAGGCACCCGTCAAAGAATGCTATGACAAATCGCGCCGCATCCATCGTGGCCTGTTCCAAGCGAACGATGGCCGGAAAATCAATGCCGATGTCAATGGTGCCTACCAGATCATGCGAAAAGTATTCCCGAATGTGAATACAGACGGGATAAAGGGCGTAGCGTTGCGCCCAGCTGTAGTAGCCCTTTCGATGAGCGCTCGCCGCGGCTCCGGCTGCGCCTGATGCGAGAAAGAGCGAACAGCGAAATTTATAAAAAATACGAATAGTATTATTTGGTATTTATAATAAATATAACGTAACTAAATTATCATCACAACGAGGAGGAATCATCATGGCAACAGCAATCGTTGGCATACTCGTCCTGGTCGCATTGTTCTTCGCGGTCAAGGGCGTACTGAAACATTTCCGTGGGGAGAGCAGCTGCTGCGGAGGCGGCGCGGTCACGGCACCCCTGCCCAAGAAACTCAGCGGCACGGTCATCGGCAAGAAGGTCGTCGACATCGAGGGCATGACCTGCGGCAACTGCAAGATTCGCGTCGAACAGGCACTCAACACGATTGACGGCGCAGCCGCCGAGGTCAATTTGCACCGTGGTCACGCCGTACTCAAGATGACGCGCGAGGTCAGCGACGACGAGATTCGCCAGGCACTTGCCGGCAGCGGCTACACGATCACCGGCATCCACGCAAAGGGATAAATAAAACATATTAATTAAGCCATTGAAAATTTATAGGGCAAATGGGGTTGCAAATTTTTTATGACCTGCTATAATCTAGTATCAGAAGTTGGTACTAGATTAGGAGGTAACAAAAACATGAAAGACTTTGCAAAAGTCATGAACGATCCCGCATTCCAGGTTATTTGGGAACAGAGCGCCAAGTCCTATGATTTCATCGCACGTATCGTTTCCGTCTACAAGGAAATGAGCAAAGACAGCGATAATCAGTAATATATACGTCGCATTGCACAAGCGCATATGACGCCAGACGTCACATCCCTGTCGCCCGACAAGGAGATGTGACGTTTTTATGTACGAAAAATGCCGCGGACCAGTCAGGATGAATCTCCTGCCGGCCTGCGGCATTTCGCTTTTCGCGGGAATCGGGGCGAGGTTTATGAGTTGAGCAACCAGGGAAACGTGGCGGAGAGATAGCGGCCTATCTTCTCGCCCATCTCTTTCTTGGCCTGGTAGTCGGGGTGCAGACCGTCCGTCGTGTAATCGCTGCGGAGCCAGCCGCGCTCATCGACAAGCGAGCTTGCGACATCCACGGAATACGGCTGACGCTTGACCCAGTCGCAGACGTACTGCTGGTGCACGAGCCAGTCCGGCGTCGGATGCTCGATGCCCGCGCGGTGAATCATGAGGCCCGGATTGATGGGCGTCGGCGTCACGAAAACGGGGATGATGCCGTAGGCCGCGCACTTCTCCTTGAGGGCCTTGAGATGCTGCACGACGGTCCAGCCCAGTGTGCCGGCACGGTAGTCGTTGACGCCGCCCATGATGACGAGGACGCGCGGCGAGAACGGCAGGACATCGTGCTCGAAGCGGTCGAGCATATCCTGCGTGGTGTTGCCGCTGACGCCGAGGTTCTTAATGGGAACGCCGGCATACGTCTCCCAGTTGTAGAGTTTGTACGAAGGCGGCACACTCATGACGCCGCCGCCGTGCGTGATGCTGTCGCCGAGCGCGGCAATCGGCGTCGGGGCCGTGACGGAGAAGCCGCTCTTGTCAGACCAGTCACTTATGGCCGCGCCATTCTCATCGACGGAACGCACGCGCCAGTAGTAACGGCCCGGCGTCGTGTAGGCATCCCAGTCGTAGACATCGTATTCGCCGCCCTGCAGGGTCTTGACGTACATGTCCTTGCCGTTTACCTCGCGGTAGACCTGGACCTCATGGTGCTTGGCGCCGGGCATCGGGATCCAGGAGTAAACGGGGTATTCGGCGGCGTAATCCATCTGGTCGTATTCGGCCGTCGGCTGCGGGGCCTTCGGGTTCAGCACCCCGGAAGTGACAGGCTGTGGAGCGGAATACGAGGACAGCGGATTGCCGCTGTAATCAAGCGGACGCACCTTCCACCAGAACGAAGCGGCCGCCTTGCCAAAGCGGCTCAGGTCGATATCGACGCCATTCGTGAAGATCTGATTCTGCGTCATGATGACATCCGTCAAATCATCACGCTGCGAGCGCAGGATTTCCACCTGATATTTGACAGCTCCCGGCACGACAGGCCAGGTAAGGCTCACGCTGTGCACATCAGCTGCCTGTGCCTGTCCGCCATCGGCTCTGGCCTCGGCCGCGATTTCCTGCGCAGCCTTTGTCTCCGTTACGGCCGGCTGGCCTTCCTTGGCATCGAGGACCGAGGTCGCCGTGACATGCCCGCCATCGGCAGCGGCCGCGTGTGTGACAGCCGGCACGGCCAGTCCAGCCGCCAGACAGCAGAAGCCAGCCAGGCGCATCATCTTCTTGATTGTTTGCTTCATGTGCTTCATATGCTTCATGATGAAAATTTTTACCTTCCTTCCAGAAATATCGTTTCCATCTTATCACGCTCCGGCATTTTTTTCCACCATGAAGAAATCGCCCTGCAGAGCCCAGCCGTGATTGAGCGGACCGCTGCCCTTGCCGAGATTGAGGCCGGAAAGCAGCGCCCCCGTCAGGTATGATTTGGCGAGGCCCACGGCTTCGGTCAACGGGAAGCCCTTGGCCAGATTCGAGGCGATGGCGCTCGAGAGCGTGCAGCCTGTGCCATGTGTATTCGGATTGTCGATGCGCGGCGCCGCGAACCACTTCTCCTCGTCCGCCGTGACGAGCAGGTCGCTCGCATCCTCGCCGAAGTGGCCGCCCTTGGCCAGCACGCTGACGCCGGCTGCGGCATGGAGCGAACGGGCTGCCTGCACCATCGTCTCACGGCTGTCAACCGTAAGGCCGGTCAGGGCCGAGAGCTCAGGAATGTTCGGCGTGATGACCTCAGCGAGCGGAAAGAGTTCCTGACGCAGGGCGAGGCTCGCGGAGTCCTCGAGCAGCTTCGCGCCGCTCGTCGCAACCATCACGGGATCGACAACGATGTGTTCGGCCTCATGGGCACGCAGCCTTTCGGCAATCACGCGGATGAGCCCTGCCGAGGAAACCATGCCGATCTTGACGGCATCGGGACGGATATCCTCAAATACTGCATCGATCTCGGCCGCCAGGAATTCCGGCGCCGCTTCCTGCACCATGCGCACGCCCGTCGTGTTCTGTGCCGTGAGTGCCGTGACGGCACTCATGCCGAAAACACCGTGTGCCAGCATCGTCTTGAGGTCCGCCTGGATCCCTGCGCCGCCGCTTGAGTCACTGCCGGCAATCGTCAAAACCTTCTTCATCCGATATTCCCCTTTCCTTCGGTCAAACGGTATCACTTCCATAATTTGCATCAACAGTATTAACATTAGCCGCGCACTCCCCTTTTTCCTGCTCAACGATGGCAAAAGCCTGGATTTCGCGCGTTTACTACAGATTTTCCAAGGCTGTTGTAGCGATTGATGCGGGTTTCCCTTGTTTGCCGGTTTCCCCTTGCTTTTTTCTAAAAAGTACGTAAAATATACAGTATGTATTTCAGCTGTCATGACAGCTGAACAGAAATGATTTATTTTTGTTTTGTTGAAGGAGAAAGAGGTTATTTTCATGATTCTGGAACGCCTGGAGGAGCTGCCTGTCGGCTCATTCCACTACAAACTGCTGCTGGTCACCGGTCTTGGCTGGCTGTTTGACGCCATGGATACGGGACTCATCGCTTTCGTCCTGCCCGTGCTCACGAAAGACTGGGGGCTCTCGCCCGCCCAGGCCGGCTGGATTGGCTCCATCGGTCTCATCGGCATGGCGCTCGGTGCCGTGCTCGCGGGCACGGTCGCGGACCGCATCGGCCGCAAGAAAATCTTCACGATCACCGTGCTGCTCTACAGCATCTCGACGGGCCTCTGCGCACTGGCTTGGAGCTATGAGTCGCTGCTCGTCTTCCGCTTCCTCGTGGGCTTCGGCCTCGGCGGCGAGCTGCCCGTCGCGGCAACGCTCATGAGCGAATACGCGCCAAGCCATCTGCGCGGCCGCTTCATCGTGCTGCTTGAAAGCTTCTGGGGCGTCGGCTGGCTCGTCGCCGCCTGCATCGCCTACCTGCTGATCCCGCGCTTCGGCTGGCAGATTGCGTTTGTCATCGGCACAATCCCTGCCCTCTACGTCTTCCTGATCCGCCTGCACATGCCGGAATCCGTGCGCTACCTGATCTCACACGGCCGCATGGAAGAAGCAAAAGCCATCATCCTCGACCTCGAGCAGAAACTCCACGTCGAGAGCCGTCCGTTTGACAAGGAGCTGAACCCGGCCGAACGTGAGCAGCCGAAGGCCGCTGCGACGAGCTTCGCGACACTCTGGACAAAACCGTTCCGCACGCGCACGATCATGCTCTGGCTGGCCTGGTTTGGCATCGTCTTCAGCTACTACGGCATCTTCATGTGGCTGCCGTCCATCGTCTTCGCCCAGGGCTTTGCCGTTGTCAAGACATTTGAATACGTGCTCATCATGACGCTCGCGCAGCTGCCCGGCTATTATGCGGCTGCCTGGCTCGTCGATGTCATCGGCCGCAAGTACACGCTCTCCCTGTTCCTGCTGATGTCGGGCATCTGCAGCTTCTTCTTCGGCAATGCGGGCTCCGCCTCCGCCCTGCTCGCCTGGGGCGCAGCCATGAGCTTCTTCAACCTCGGCGCCTGGGGCGTCACCTACACCTACACGCCGGAGCAGTATCCGACGACCATCCGCGCGCTCGGTTCCGGCTGGGCTGCCGGCTTTGGCCGCATCGGCGGCATGATTGCCCCGATGCTCGTCGGCCTCATGCTCGCCAATGCCTTCGGCATGAGCACGATCTTCCTGATGTTCGCTTCCGTCTTCGTCATCATTTCCGCCGTCGTCCTGACGCTCGGCAAGGAAAGCAAACAGAAGACGCTCGAGGAAATCACGGATACGGCGCTCGATTCCTGAACTCGTTCTTCTCATGAACAGCAAAAATCCCGTTGGCCTGGCCAGCGGGATTTTTTACTGCCTGTTTTTATTTTTTCTGGGCAAAGAGCCAGTCACGGATAGCGTCGATGCCATAGGCGAACGACCAAGTGTACATGTGGTTGCCGTCGGCGAAAACCGTGTAATTGATCTTCTTGCCCTGTGCGGCAAGATCGCGGACCTTCTGATTGAGGTCAGCCACAGGCGCCTTGCTGTCCCACCACGGCGAAGCGTTGCGCGCGACGGAACTGCCGAGGGATTCCCAGAGCGCCGTAGCCTCATTCATGCCCGGGAAGGCCTTGTTGTCGCCCGAGCAGACCGTGATCCAGAGCGTCTTGTCCTTCATCGCAGCCATTTGCCGGCCAGTAAGATTGCTTTTTTCCAAGACAAAAAAATCACCTCTAAGATAGGAATAAAACTCGTTACTCCTATCTTAGAGGCGATGAATTACAGCGGTATTATAAGACGCAAAGATTTTGCTGAAATCTCAGTTCAGCACCACATAGCCGATCAGGAAACTGATGAGAAAGAGAATGAAATAGATCACGATGGCCCGGTTGCTGAGCCAGTCCTCGGTGAATTCTTCCTTCGTCTCCTCCGACATGTGGAAGTCCGGCATATCGACGTGCGGGACCTTCACGTGGGGCATATCGACATGCGGCATGGTGACGTGCGGCAGTTCCACCGGGGGCATCTGCGCCTGCGGCGTCCTCACCGTGCGCAGATGTTCCCGAATCTCCGGCACGAGCGGCACGAGGAAGATGACGGCCGCCAGGATCACCGTGCCGCTCATGCCCATGAGCTTGATGCCGATCACACCGAGCAGCATGCCGATGGCGATGCCAAAGCATATGATTTTGCGTTCCTTATTCATTGTGTGAGTTGTCAATCTGACCACGACCTTTGCCTTTTTGAGCCTTACACATCTCTACATCCATTATCGCACGCGTGGCAAGTCCTCATTTGCATGTCTTTTCCGCCTGGCGCGCCGGATATGTGCGATGCGCTTCTGGTGATGGCGCCAGATGTAGTAGCAGACGGCCGTCAGGATGACGATGGCCGTGTTGACGGCGCCGTACATGAACGAATAGCCGAAGTTCGCCGCCACGATGCTCATGATGGCTGCTGCCAGGCCGACGCTGATGTCGAGCGACCAGAAATACGTGGCCGTCGCTACGCCCGCCCTGGAAGGTGCCGCACTCTTGACCGCAAGCGTCTGAAACGCAGGGCTCAGCGCGCCAAAGCCGATGCCGAGCACTGCCGCCGCAATCAGCAGGCCGGTGACGGACTGGACCTGGCTGAAGATGACCATGCCTGCGGCAAAGAACAGGAAGCCCGGCCAGACCGTCCAGTCCGGGCCCTTCTCATCGAACAGTCGGCCAATGACAGGGCGCGTCAGGATGATGACGAGCGCAAAGACCATGAAGAAGAGGCTCGTCTCGGCCTGCAGGCCCAGGCTCTTGGCATAGAGCGGGATGAACGTCAGGATGCCGCCGTAGGCGAAGAACACGAGGCCGCCGAGTCCCGCGGGAGCCAGTGCCTTGCGCTCGATGAAATCACTGAGATGGAAGCCCTTCTTCGTACGCTTGGCCGGCAGGATAATGGCATCGGGCAGGCGACGCGCATTCGCGGCGAAGAATGTCAGCGCGCCCAAAAGCGTTACGAAAGCAAAGAGCGCCGTGCTGCCGAGATTGCCGATGAGCAGGAGGCCCAGCAAGGGGCCGACGACCATCGCGAGATTCGTCGACAGCGCAAAGTAGCCGATGCCCTCGCCCTTGCGCGTGGCCGGCAGCACGAGGGCCGCCATGGCCGCCGCAGCCGTCGTCGCCAGCGCAAAGATGCAGCCGTGCAAAAGGCGCAGCACATAAATGGAAGTCAGGCTGTGCAGCCAGTTGAAGGCCAGCATGATGAGGAAGAATACTGTCGTCGCTGCGATCATCAGCCGGCGCTTGTTGACGGCATCGATGAGCCTGCCGGCCAAAGGCCGGCAGGTGACGGCGCCGATCTGAAAGAAACTCATGGCCAGTCCCGCCTCCATATCGCCGCCGCCGAGACTGTCCATGATGAAAATGGGCAGTGCGGCTACCATGATATACTGCGACATGAAGAGGAACAGATTGCTGCCGCCCATGCCCAGGAATTCCGGTGTCCAAAGTCGTTCTCGTTCCATACGATTCCCGCTTTCTTTGTTTTGATTTATATAATCCACTTTCTATAATATACAGGGATTATTATCGCACTATCGCCGCCATAATGCAAAGAAAATCACAGACGCTGCAGCTTGACGCGGAACGAGATGCTGCGGTTCGTCGCGAGTTCATCGAAATGGATGACGTAAGCTCCCTTTTCCGCATCGAGCGCCACGATGGTACCGTCGCCGAACACGCGGTGCGTGATGCGGTCGCCCTCCCGGAACGCCGCGGGTTCCGCCTGACGCAGCAGGCGGCGCGAAGAAGCGCGGATGTAATCCTTCGCATCGCGCACGAGCTTTTCCGGCAGCGGCGCCGTAAAATCCAGAAGCTTTGGTTCAATATCAAAAATAAAGCGCGAGGGATAGCGCAGCGAGCCGTCAATATGGAGACCTTCGGCATCAGAAAGGCAGAGTCCCTTCTCCGCCCGCGTCATCGCGACAAAGGCCAGGCGGCGCTCCTCCTCCATCGCCTCGGGCGTGCGCGTCTTGCGCGAAGGGAAGATGCCCTCGTTGAGCCCGCAGAGGAAGACGTACGGGAACTCAAGCCCCTTGGCCGTATGCACCGTCATCAGGCGCACCTTGTCGCCGGGATCGCCCGCATCCTGATTCGTGAAGAGCGCCGCATGGTTCAGGTAGTCAATGAGCCCGGCTTCCTCGCCGCAGTTCACTTCATACTCGCGCACGGACTGCTTGAGTTCTGCGAGGTTGTCGAGACGCGCCTGGCTGCCCTCCGTGCGCAGCATCGTCTCGTAGCCGCTCTTGTCGAGCACGCGCGCGAGGATTTCCGAAACGGAGCCGCCCTCGCAAAGTTCGGCCAAATCTTCGATGAGCTTGATGAAATCCTTCACTTTGGTGCCACGCCAGATGGGATCAGCCAGGCTTTCCTTCAGCGCCTGCCAGAGCGTCAGCTGATGCTCCTCGGCATAGGCCGTCAGGAACTTCCTGCGCCGCTCGCCGATGTTGCGCTTTGGCACATTGACGATGCGCAGGAAGGACAGGTCATCGTGGTACGCGAGCATGCGCAGGTACGAGAGCGCATCCTTGATTTCCCGGCGGGCAAAGAACTGCACGCCGCTGTAGATCGTATAGGGCAGCTCGGCCTTCAACAGCTGCTCCTCGATGCTGCGCGTGATGTAATGCGCGCGGTAAAGCACGGCCATATCGCGGTACGGCACACCCTCCGCATGCAGCCGCCCGATCTCGCCAGCCAGCCACGCGCCTTCTTCGTCCGCAGCCGCCGCATGATGGCAGACCACCTTTTTCCCATGCGGGCATACCGGTACGAGATCCTTCTCGACGCGGCTCGTATTCTTCGCGATCAGCGAATTGACGACGGCGAGGATTTCCGGCGTCGAACGGTAATTCTCGAGCATGAAGATCGTCTTCGTCCCCGGGAAATGCGCATCGAAATCCAGGAGATACCGCCCTGAGGCGCCGCGCCATGAGTAAATGGTCTGGTCGGGATCCCCGACGACGAAGAGATTCTTGTGCCAGCCGCAGAGCACGTTCATGAGGCGGTACTGCGGCTCATCGATATCCTGGAATTCATCGATCATGATGTATTCGAGGCGCTGCTGCCATTTTTTGCGGATATCCTCATGCTCCGCGAAGATATGGAGCGAGAACTTGATGAGGTCGTTGTAGTCGAGGCCGAAGCATTTCTTCTGTTCGTAGAGATAGCCATAAAAGAGGATGTCCTGCTTCGACTGCGCGCGGTCGTATTTTTCTTTGAGCCCCGCGAGCGGCAGAGCAATGAGTTCCTTATAGTAATCGGGCTGCTGCACGAGCTTGCGCATCTCGAACATGTCGCGCGCCTGCCCGTACGTCATGTCACGCAGCGTCAGGCCCCGTTCCTCGTAGATCTTCGCGAGCATGTCGTCGATATCGGCGTTGTCGAGCACGAGAAAGCTCTTCGGATAGCCGACGGCATGACTGTCCTCCTGCAGGATGGAGACACAGAAGCCGTGAAACGTATTGATATAGCCCGTATCGTTGTCGCCCGTCAGCGCGTGGATGCGGCTGCGCATCTCCGACGCGGCCTTGTTCGTGAAGGTCACGCAGAGGATGTTGCCGGGCAGGATGCCGAGTTCCTCGACGAGATAGGCAAAGCGGTGCGAAAGAGCGCGCGTCTTGCCGGAGCCGGCCCCCGCCAGCACGCGCACGAAGCCTTCCGTGGTCGTCACAGCCTCGCGCTGCGCCGCATTGAGGCCCTGCAGGAGCTCCAGATCGTCCCGTTCATCCATATGATGCCCTCCATTCTGATATCACATATATCTTTCATTCTATCACATGGCGCAAGCAGCCAGCCTGCAAAGAAGCAGCCGGAAATAACAGAAACTTTACATGACCGTAACAGTCCCCCCGCGGCCGCATGGTAAAGTGAGAACGGTCAAGGAAAGTGTTGCATTCAAGGAGGGTTTTGGTAGTATGAAGTGGATTCACAACAAGAAACGCCTTACGGCCTATGTGCTGACGGCGCTCTGCATTGCCTCGACAGGTTTTGCAGCAACTGAGCATTGGAATGATGCATCCACAACCCCATCCCACATCTCTCTATCTCTATTGTGAAATCCTCCGGCCATCTTTTCCCTCGTGGCCGGAGGATTTTCTTGAGGAGGTCCCTATCGTATGAAACAATTACTTAAGCGTCTGGCGATTGTCTGCGGCATCGCGCTCATCCTCGCTGCGCTCCTGCAGCTCAATCAGGTCACGAAACCGGAACTCGTCAATACGGACGGCCGCAGCTTCCAGGAAGCGACGGTCACGGGCATCCTGCAGGATAATATCCAGGAAAACGGCAGCCGCATCGGTGACCAGATCGTCAGCCTGCGCCTCGAGGACGGCTCGGAAGTCGAGGCCAACAGCCCGAACGGCCTGCTCTTCGGCACGGTTTGCGAGCCCGGCATGTCCGTCATCGCCATGGCCAGCAAGACAGGCTCCCTCTCCTCGTTCACGGTTTACAGCTACGACCGCTTCAAGGCTGTCGTAGGTTTCCTGGCCTTCTTCTGCCTGCTGCTCATGGTTGTCGGCGGCAAAAAAGGCATCAAATCCGTGCTGGCGCTCGTAATCACCTTCGTGAGCTTCCTGTTCTTCTTCTTCCCCCTGATCATGCACGGCATCGCGCCGCTCGTCGCCGCCGTCATCACCTCCTGCCTGATCCTCGCCCTCACGGTCTGGCTGATCTGCGGCTCCACCTGCAAGGCCCTGGCAGCCGGCATCGCTGCCTTCGGCGGCGTGCTTTCGGCCGGCATCTCAGCCGAAGTATTCGGCCAGATGGCCCACCTTTCCGGCTACAACGTCTCCAACATCGAAGCCCTGCTCTTCGTCGGGCAGAATACCCGCATCGATGTCGGGCAGCTGCTCTTTGCCGGCATCCTCTTCGCCAGCCTCGGCGCCGTGCTCGATATTGCCATGGACGTATCCGCCGCCGTCTCGGAACTCCACCAGATGAACCCCGAAAAAAATGCCCGGGCTCTCTTCCAGAGCGGCATGAACGTCGGCCAGGATGTCATGGGCACCATGGCCGCGACGCTGATCCTCGCCGTCTTCGGCGGCAGCCTCGGCACCTGGGTGCTCGACTACGTCTACGACCTGCCCTTCCTGCAGCTCGTCAACTCCAACAGCCTTGACATCGTCATCATGCAGGGCCTCTCGGGCGGCATCGGCGTCATCATGACCGTGCCGCTCGCCTCCGCAGCCTCGGCCCTGCTCGCGAGACGCGCACACGAACGCGCTTCCCTGCCATGCCAGGCCGAACGCTGACGGCAGCGGCAAACGCACTCCACAACAGCATAAAAAGGATTGGCCCTGCGCACCCCCTTCGCGCAGAGCCAATCCTTTTTTCATGAGAAAGAAGCCATCAGCAGGCTCAATGGCCAAGCACGTGACCATCGGCATCGATCGTCACGCTGCCGGCACCCTGTCCGGCTTCAAAATAGGCGATCTTGTACGCCTCTGCCTTATTGACCATCGTGTCCTCCACCGCGACGATCTCCGCCTGCGGATGAACGGCCTCGACCATCTGTGCCGCAATTTCGCCATCGATCTTCGGCGTGCCCTGCAGCATCAGCAGGCCTCCCCAGATAAACAAGCCGGCAAGCAACATGAATCCCTTTTTCATAATACCAACTTCCTTCTGTATAATCGTATAAATTCTTCCAACCAAGGACTAGTATACACTAATTTCCCACATTTGTTTACATTATAGAAGGAAGTATTCTGTATTCATCGTAAATTGTGTAATAATTTAATCTTTTTTCTTGCCCTGATGCAGCCGCTCAGCCAGGAGCGTATAGCGTCGTTTCGTGCGGTCGTTCTCCACAGCGGTATTCAGCGCCGCACGGGAACCCAGCAGGATGACGAGGCGTTTGGCACGCGTCACGGCCGTGTAGAGCAGATTGCGCTGCAGCATGATGTAATGCCCCTTGGTGAGCGGCAGGATGATGACGGGGTACTCACTGCCCTGGCTCTTGTGGACGCTCATCGCATAGGCGAGCTGCAGCTCTCCCATCTCACCCTGCTCATAGTCCACCTCAAGGTCTTCGCCGAAGCGCACAGTGAGGCGGCCCGGTTCCATGTTCACGATGAAGCCGATATCACCGTTAAACACCTGCTTGTTGTAATTGTTCTTCATCTGCATGACCTTGTCGCCCAGGCGGAAAGTCTGCGTGCGGTTGACGAATTCCGGCTTCGAGGGCGCGGCGGGATTTAGGGCTTCCTGCAGCAGCTTGTTGAGGTTATCAACGCCGCAGGCCTGGCGGTGCATCGGCGACAGCACCTGCACGTCAAACAGCGGCGAGAATCCCTGTGCCGGCAGGATTTTCGTGCAGAATTCGAGAATCTTTGCTGCCGTGGCCGCTTCGTCCGGCATTTCCCAGAACTGGAAATCACCGTGCAGCGAGCAGACCGGCAGCCGGCCGGCATTGATGGCATGAGCGTTGACGACGATCGTGCTCTCCTCGTGCTGGCGGAAGATTTCCGTCAGGCAGACGCACGGAATTGCCCCCGAGCGCAGGATATCCTCGAGCACGGCGCCGGGGCCGACGGCCGGCAGCTGATCCACGTCGCCGACGAGGATGACATGGCAGCCGTCCGGTACGGCCGCCAGGAAATGCTGCATGAGTACGATATCCATCATCGAGACTTCATCGAGGATGATGACATCCGCCTCGAGCTGCTCATCCTCCGTCTTGCCGAATACGGGAGCCCCGGCACCACTCTGGCCCCCCTGGGCTTCCAGCATGCGATGGACGGTCATGGTCTTGCGTCCCGTGGCCTCGGCAAGACGCTTGGCCGCACGGCCGGTCGGCGCGCCCAGGAGGATTTCGAGGCCCTGTGATTCCAGAAGATCCAGCATGCCGCGGATGACCGTCGTCTTGCCTGTACCGGGGCCGCCGGTCAGCACGAAGACACCGTGCAGCAGGACAGCCGCCATGGCCTGGCGCTGCCCATCGGAGAGCGTCAGGCCCGTCTCATGTTCCCAGCGTGCGACGAGCCTTAATGGCGACTGCGCCAGATTGATGGGATCGGCATAACGCTGCAGGTAGAGCAATTTGCGCGCCGTCTTAATCTCGGCACGATACAGATAGGGCGGATAAATGAGCGTCTCTCCCCGTGCCTCTTCGACGATGAGGCGCTGTGCCTGGAGTTCGCGCCGGAGTACCTCGCGGACGCGCTCCCGGTCGACCGTGAGGAGACGGCTTGCGCGCTCTACGAGCGGCCCGGCGGGAATGCAGCAGTGCCCGGCCAGAGCTATCTGCTGCAAGGCATAGTCGATGCCGGCCATCACGCGCTGCTCATGGTCTTTCGGCAGCCCAAGGCTCGCCGCGATGGTGTCGGCCGTGGCAAAGCCGATGCCCTCGACTTCCTGTGCAAGCTGATACGGATGATTCTCGAGCATGTCGAGCGAGAACGAGGAATACTTCCTGAAGATGCGCCCGGCAAACGTGCCCGAGATACCGTGATTCTCAAGCCACAGCATGATTTCGCCGAGTTCTGACTGCGAGCGGTATGACGCCACGATCTTATCAGCCGTCTGCCTGCCGATGCCCGGCACCTCGAGCAGCCGCTTTGGCTTTTCCTCAATGATGGTCAGCGTGTCCTGGCCAAACGCCGTCACGAGGCGATGGGCCATGGCCTTGCCGACACCGTCGATGACGCCCGATGCCAGGAAGCGCTCGATGCCCTCAACGCTTGAAGGTGCCTCGATGCGGATGCTCGCCGCACGGAACTGCTGCCCGAAGCGCGCATGGTTGACCCACTGGCCCTTCAGATGGACCTGCTGCCCCACGAGCGGCGGCTCTCCCTTGATTGTGGCCGTGATGCGGCTGTTCTGCTGTGACGGTTTGACGCGGAAAACCGAGAATTTGCCATCATCGCTCGCATAAATGACGCTGTCCACCACGCCTTCAATCTCTTCCTGTCCCTGAAATCCAATCAGGGTCTGCTGTACGACGGCCATAACGACTCCTTTCTCTTCCCGCCTGACATCAGGCTTCCGTCAAACGCTCCCATTTCGCATAACGCTGTTCGATTTCCTCTTCCTTGGCCGCATAAGCCGCCGCAATCTCCTGGCTCTTCTGCGGGTCCGACTGGATTTCCGGATCATTCATCTGGAATTCAAGGCCCTTGAGCTCGGCTTCGGCCATGGCAATCTCGGCTTCGGCGCGCTGGATCATCTCCTCGCGCTTGGCATCGCTCATGCTCTGGATGCGGCCAATCTCAGCCCGTTTTTTTTCTTCTTCACGCGCGCGCTGCTCGGCCGCCAGCTCCGCAGCCCGCTTTTCGGCAGCAGCCGGCTTTTGCTTGTGCTTTTCCTTCTCCTCTTTGGCCTTGCGGAGTTTTTCCGCTGCGAGGCGTTCTTCCTCGCCTTCTTCCTCCGCCAGCTCCTTCTTCATGAGGTAATAGCTGTAATTGCCGAGGTATTCCGTGAGCTTCCCATCGGCGAGCTCCAGCGTGCAATTCGCGACCTTGTCGAGGAAATAGCGGTCATGCGAGACGGCCAGGAATGTTCCGGGAAAGGCCATCAGCGCCTCCTCCACGGCCTCGCGCGCCGGGATGTCGAGATGGTTTGTCGGCTCGTCGAGGATCAGGAAATTCGCCCCGGTCAGCATGAGCTTGAGGAAGGCCACACGCGACTGCTCGCCGCCGGAAAGGTCGCCGATGAGGCGCAGGACCTCATCGCCATGGAACAGGAAAGCCCCTAGATATTTGCGCGCCTGTTCCTCATTGATGCCGTATTCGTAGATGAGCTCGTCGAGGATTGTGCGGTCCATGTGCAGGCCCTCATGCTGCTGCGAGAAGTAACCGATCTTGACGCGGCTGCCGATCTTGACGCGGCCCGTCGGCGACTCCAGTTCGCCGACGAGGATGCGCAGCAGCGTCGTCTTGCCCGCGCCATTGGGGCCGACAAGCGCGACACCGTCCCCCCTGCGGATCAGCAGGGAAAGATGCTCAAAGATCGTATGGCTGCCGAAGGACATGGAGACATCCTCGAGCTCTGCCACACGCTGTGCACACTCCGGCGGTTTATTGAGCGCAAAATAATTAAAGGAGGCATCCTCCGGCGGCAGCACGATGCGTTCCAGCCGGTTGAGCTGACTCTGGCGCCCGCGGGCCTGTTTGCTCTTGATGCCGGCCTTGTATTTACGGATGTACTCCTCCGTCTTGCGGATGTGCTCCTGCTGTTTTTCATAGGCTGACTGCAGCGCGGCGCGCCGCTCCGTCTTGACCTTCATGTAATACGTGTAATTGCCGTCGTAATTCGTAACCGTACGGCCTGCGAGTTCCAGGATACGCGTGGCGACGCGGTCGAGGAAGTAACGGTCATGCGAGATGATGAGCACGCCGCCGGAATAATTCTTGAGGAAGCCCTCCAGCCATTCGATCATGTGAATGTCGAGATGGTTTGTCGGCTCGTCGAGGAACAGGAAATCCGGTTCGCGCAGCAGTGCTTTCGTCAGGCAGATGCGCGTCTTCTGGCCACCGGAAAAATGTGCGACATCCTTGTCAAAATCCTCTTCGGTAAAGCCCAGGCCAAAAGCCACGCGGCGGATACGGCTCTCGAAATCATAGCCGCCGAGCAGTTCAAAACGTTCGACCACCTTGCCGTAGGCGGCCATCGTCTCCTCATCGGCATGATCGGCAATCTGCTTCTCCAGCGCCTTCTTGCGCTCGCCGAGCGCGATGACATCATCGAAAGCCCGCAGGAACTCCTCGTAAAGCGTACCATCGCCAAAGTCCGCCTGCTGTTCGACGTAACCGATCGTGCCAGCGTCATCGAGCTGGATCGTACCGCCATCCGTTTCTTCGAGTCCGAGCAGACAGCGCATCAGCGTCGTCTTGCCTGCACCATTGGCACCGACAAAACCAACCTTGTCGCCGCGGGACACCTCAAAACTGACATCGTGAAAGAGCTCGTCGATGCCAAAGGCCTTCTTGAGGCCCGTTACCTTCAACATACCCAAATTTTATTCACCTCAAACAATCCATGACATCGTCATGCCGATAGAGAAAGGGACGGAGCATACGCTCCGCCTCCTTCTAAAAATATAGACAAACGTACTCGAATATGAACTATTAAGCACATTTAAACCAATAAATCTTATCGAATCTCCAGATAAGCCTGCACTTCAAGGCATTGGCCTTTTTGCAGTGTTTTGTTGGGGCTTGGAAATTCAACGCATGAATCTCCGGGTACATTGCGGTCACATAACCTGCATGCGTTTCCCCGTTGCGGTATGTGTAAGACACATAATCACGATGATGGAAACCACAAACCTCATCCACACCAGCCTTGCTTTTTCGGCGCATAGGCTTGATTGACCATTCCTCGATGTCAACCGATTCAGGTTCTAAATCCGCAATACAAATAGCGTCGTTGGAATGTGTCTTTATAATATTCCAGTCTTCACGCTTGTTTGCTGTGTCGCCGCCTGTGGTTAATACCAGGGAGGCACGACTCTGTAACTGTTCTCTAAACCAATGCTTGCCCTGCATGACCCGCTGGGCGTCGTCCAAGCCTTCGATATGACCTGCG
>CABJCJ010000034.1 GCA_902364065.1 Veillonellaceae bacterium SB90 | reverse complement strand
CTAAGAATAAATTAGTAGTTTAGCAACTGCGAAGTTTGAGTATAGAATATAATAGGTACATATGGTATCATATAAGTATGAATACCTATAAACCGAAAGATTTTGCTAAGATGCTCGGTGTGACAGTCCGGACGCTCCAGAAGTGGGATGTCGCGGGCAAATTGAAAGCTTTCAGAACCCCGACGAATCGGAGGTTTTATACACAGGAACAGTTGGATGTGTATATGGGGAACAGTACGAGAGTACAGAATCAGAAGAAAGTGATCCTATACGCCAGAGTGTCAACGGCAAAGCAGCGTGACGATTTGAAGAACCAAGTGTCATTCTTGCGCGAGTTTGTCAATGCGCGCGGTGTCATTGCCGACCGTGTCATGACGGATATTGGCAGTGGCCTGAATCTCAAGCGGAAACAATGGAATGAACTCATCAAGATAGCGGAGGAAGGCAAAGTTGCTGAAATCTATATCGCACATAAGGATCGGTTCGTCCGTTTCGGTTTTGACTGGTTCGAGCGCCATCTGGCGGAGCACGGGGCAAAGATCATTGTCGTCAACAATGAGGATCTCAGCCCGGAACGCGAGATGATACAGGACCTCATCAGCATCATTCGTATGTTTTCTAGCCGTATTCATGGATTGGGAAAATACGAAGGGAAACTGAAAGAGGATGAAACGGTTGCTCAAATCCTTCAAGACCGAACTCCGTCTCACCGAAAGCCAAACGGATAAGGTGCGCCGTTCTCTCGGCATCTGCCGATTCCTGGCAAATCAGTACATCGTCCGTAATATCTGGCTGTGCCGCCTGTATCAGCGCGGCGTCCTTGATGAGAAACAGCCTCACTTCATTACAGCCAATGACTTCGACAAATGCGTCAACCACGTGCTGAAGAAGAAATTCCCATGGATTGACCAGTGCGGCTCTAAGGCGCGCAAGAAAGTCCTCGTCAATGCGGAGCAGGCGTTCAGGCGCTTCTTCAAAGGCCAGGCGCGCTTCCCACGCTTCAAGCGGAAGAACCAGCAGAATGTGAAGCTCTACTTCCCGAAGAATAATAAGGGAGACTGGACCATCTGGCGGCACAAGATCCAGATTCCGACCATCGGCAGGGTGCGTCTGAAAGAATTTGGCTACCTGCCGCAGGGCGTGACCATCAAGATTGAGAATATCAACACGTCTTCTCGGGCCAGACGGCTTGAGAAGCGGCTGAGAAGAGAGCAGAGGCGTCTCAGCCGCAAGTACGAGATACGAAAGAAGAAAGGTGGTAGTACTGCTACTGCCTCTGCAAACATAGAGAAAAAGAGATTATCGGTACAGAAACTGCATCAGCGGCTGACGAATCTTCGCCGCAATTACGAGAATCAGGTTATCCACGCACTGGTCGAGCAAAAACCACGCTTCATCACGGTGGAAGACCTCAATGTGACCGGCATGATGAAAAATCGTCATCTTTCAAAGTCCGTGGCGCAGCAGCGCTTCTACTCCTTACGCGAGAAGCTCCGGCGCAAGGCAGAGATCATCGGGATTGAATTCCGCATCGCAGACCGCTTCTACCCGAGTTCCAAGACCTGCCATGCCTGCGGGCATGTGCATGGCGGCCTGAAACTCAAAGACCGCATCTATGTCTGCCCTGTATGCGGCTACACGGAAGACCGTGACTTGAATGCAGCGTTGAATCTGCGCGATACGAAGAACTATCGCATCGCCTGATTCACGTTTTCACGTCTTGATAAATGTACCGATGGATAGTCGGGAACAGGCCGTTGCCTTGCGAGGCAAGGAACACGGCCAACGCCTTTGGAGTGTACAAGAACTTGTGAGTAGTCTCAGGCTTACCTGGACAAAAGCATACACGATGAATAAGGAATTTTTCTAGGCATAGATAATTTCTATGTTATTCTATGTTTTTAGTAGCAGAATCAGCATGAATGAGCGGATTACAGCCGTATATGCCGATGAGGACGGCAATATCCTCGATGCGCCGGGCATGACCGGCATGGGGCGCACGGGCCGTGAGAATGTGCTGCTGAAGCCGGAAGACCTCATCCCGCTGCCGGAGAGCGCTGACCTCATGCTGCTGCCGGACCATCTGGCCGTGGGCATGGGGCCTGACGGCGAGGTCATGCCAATCAGCGGGCTCGCCGTCGCCGCCATCCTGCCTGCCGGCTACACGCGCCTTTATCTGCCTGCCTATGAGCGGGCGGAGGAAGCACAGCGCCTGCCGCTCTACGGATATACGGCCGTCGTCGTCTATAAGGACGAGCTTTATTGTGCAGCCGTCTACACCGATGAGAATGACAAGTGGGATCCCGTGCACTATAATACGAAGGAGCTGGCAAAGCTCGTCAAGCGCACGAAGAAGGAGCTGCCGGGCAACCGCATCGTCGAGCAGGTAGGTGGCTGCTCGCTCAAGTGGCACTGCTGCACGGCGCAGAATCTCTTTTACCGCCGCTGGGAGTGTGGCATCCCGACGTCGCCCGTCTGCAATGCCAACTGTTTTGGCTGCATCTCGCTGCAGCCGGCCGAGTGCTGCCCGTCACCGCAGGAGCGCATCAAGTTCCGCCCGACGCCGGAGGAGATTGCCGAAGTCGGCATCTACCACCTGTCGGTCGCACCGGATGGCATCATCAGCTTTGGTCAGGGCTGCGAGGGTGAGCCGTCGCTGGCCGCTGACCGCATCGCCGCGGCCATCCCGATGATCCGGGCCAGGACGAAGCGCGGCCAGATCAACATGAATTCCAACGCAGGCTGGACGGAAGGCATTCAGAAAATCGTCGATGCCGGCCTCGATTCCATCCGCGTCTCGATCATCAGCGCGCGCGAGGAGGGCTACGATGCATACTACCGCGCGAGCTACCACCTGAAGGACGTCAAGGCATCCATCCGCTACGCGCTTGACCACGGTGTCTACGTCTCGCTGAACCTCCTGTATTTCCCTGGCTTCAACGACCGCGAGGAGGAGCTTGAAGCCTGGCAGGAGTTCTTCCGCGAGCTGCCCGTGCAGATGATCCAGGTGCGCAACCTCAACATCGACCCCGACGCGTTCCTGGACATCATGCCGGCTGCGCAGGGCAAGGTTCTCGGCACGCGCCATTTCCTGACGACGCTCCACGAGGAATTCCCGCAGCTCGTCATCGGCAGCTTCAGCCATTACGTCGAGGCTTGACGCCCCCCTTCTCGAGGCAGTGGCGACGGGCGGCTGGGTAACAAATGGTACAGCCCGTTTGCCTTGTTCCATACTATAATCGGGTCATACGAACGATGCATGAGCATGACAGATTACGGTTGACAACGATGGATAAGGAGCATTTTCATGAAAGAACTCGATCTCAATAAAAGCGTGGCGGAGCTTGTCCGCGAATACCCGGAACTGCGGGAGGTGCTGGCTTCCCTGGGCTTTACGGATATCCTGAGGCCCGGCGCCCTGCAGCTCATGGGCCGCATCATGACGCTGCCGCGCGGTGCAGTCGTCAAGGGCATTTCATTTGACCGCCTGGCGGAAGCTTTGGAGAAGGAGGGCTTTGTCCTGAAGAACGGCGAGCAGCAGAAGCGCCAGGCGCGGCTGCGCGATTACATCGGCCGCCTGCACCGCGGTGAGGAAGCCGCAGAGGTCCGCAAGGATTTCGTGCAGAACTTCGAGGATGTGGCGCCCGAGGAAATCGCTGCAGCGGAACAGGAGCTCATCAAGGGCGGCGTGCCCGTGCGCGAGGTCCAGCGCCTCTGCGACCTGCATGCGTCGCTGTTCGAGGGACACATTGAAACGAAGCCGGCTGCGCCGAAGGGCGAAGCGGAAATCGACGATCTGCCGGCCGGCCATCCGCTCTCGCTGCTGCGCCTCGAGAATGAGGGCCTTTCGAAGGCACTCACGAGTCTCGAGCAGGCTCTCGGCAAGGGCGATATGCAGACCGTTGCCGCTGAGACGGCCGCACTCAACGCCATCCGTTCGCATTACGCGAAAAAAGAGGAACTCCTGATGCCTTTTCTTTACGATTACGGCGTGACGGGACCCTCACAGGTCATGTGGGGCGTGGACGACGAGATCAAGAAAGAACTCGGCGTATTGACGAAAACGCTGAAGGAAGACCCCGAGAACTTGATGATCGTGCGTGGACGCCTGAATCAGGTCATCACGCGCATTCGCGAGATGATTGTCAAGGAGGACAAAATCCTGTTCCCGCTGTCACTGCGTTTCTTCACGCAGGAGCAGTGGTATCAGGTTTACCGGGATCTCTTCGAGATGGGCATGGCCTTCGTTGATACCGAGACGCTGCCGCGCTGGCAGGAAGGCGAGCAGTGGATCCTGAGCCAGCAGGCTCCGCCGGAGGCGCTCGACGGCCGCGTCAAGCTGCCGACGGGTGAACTCACGGTGCGTCAGCTCCAGGGCATTCTCAAGCTGCTTGACGTCGACATCACCTTCATCGACAAGGATGATATCCTGCGGTATTTCCTCAATGAAGGACGTATTTTCTCACGTCCGTTGACGGCGCTCGGGCGCGAGGTCTACAGCTGCCATCCGCCCGAGGTCATCCCGGTCGTGCGCCAGATGCTGCTCGATTTCAAAGCGAAGAAGCGCGACCACATGGAGGTCTGGCGCCGCATCATGGGACGCCCGGTCGGTGTGCGCTACCTTGCCGTCTACGATGAGCAGGGTGAGTACATGGGCACGGTGGAGTTCGTGCAGGATTACCAGAAGGCGCTGGATCACTTCGCCAGACCGGTGCGCCCGCAGAAGGGATGACAGAATGATTGCTGTTTGATGATGGTATTTTCTTGAAATTTTCATACAATTTTACTATAATAAAGATGTAGTACAAGAAATCATCATCTCTTCTTGGAGGCGATCATCATGTTCAGACCAATCCCGTTCAATATCCGTGAGAATGCCGAACGCGGCCGCGAGGCCGTGGAGAAAGTCCTGGATTTCGTGGCGGAGCAGCCCTGCAATCCAATCGGGCGCGTCAGCGGAGCGCTTTCGTCGTTCCGCGTCGATGTCATCGACACGCCGGACCGCTATGAGCTCTTTGCCGAGCTGCCGGGCTTTCACAAGGAACAGATCACGGTATCGTATGATGACAATAATTACCTGACGATCAAGGCAGAGCGCCCGGAGCCCGACATGGATGTCCGCTACATCTGCCGCGAGCGCCGCATGGGCACGTTCGAACGCAGATTTGAGATTGACGGCATCCTCAAGGATGAGGTCACCGTCTCGTTTGCGGACGGCGTGCTGCACATCGTGATGCCGAAGGAGCCGGACGACAAGGGCCGCACGGTTTTCGACATCAAATAATCGCATACACCGGCAAAGGCCGCTGCATCCTCGTGGTGCGGCGGCCTTTTTCAGCAGGACTTTTGCGGCTCGGGAAGGAATATATAAATAGACTTTTGCGTTATGGAGGTTTTTTATGTTTGCAAATCCTCAGGTGGAAACGATGGATCACGCGCAGCTTTTGCTCCTGCAGGGACAAAAGCTGTCGAAGGCCGTGCGCTGGGCGCAGGAAAAGACGGCGTTCTTTCATGAATCGCTCGCGCGCCAGGGCGTTTCGTATACGGATATCGAAACGGCAGAGGACATCCGGAAGCTGCCGTTTCTGACATTTAATCAATTGCACGCGGTGCCGATGCTGGATTTCTCGACGATGCCGCTTTCAAGCATGCTGCGCCTTAGTGCGCTGCGGGACGGGAAGGGCGCGCTCACGCGTCTCTACACGAATGGCGATATCGCGCACGATATCGAGCTCGTGACGCGTTGCCTCGTATCTGCCGGCCTGCACCGGGCTGCGGTCGCCGGCTGGCTCGGGTGCGGCGCGGACAGCCGTCTGCTAGACATCCAGTATGGCTTGGAATTCGTCGGTGCCGCGGTGGTGCCCATGGGCGATGACTGCTCTGCCTGGCAGCCGTTGCTCGAAGGCTCGCATCTCGATACCCTGGCCGGTGCGCCGGCACGGATCCGGGCGCTTGAAGATGCGCTGGCAGCAGGCGGGGAGGACTTGTCCGCGTATCCCGTCAACAGGCTCATCCTGCTGCATGATTCGGCGGCTTCGGCACTTGCGCCTTTGCCAAAGGCATGGAGCAGCCTGAAGATCTACCATCTTTTGGCACTGCCGGAATTCGGCACGCCCGGCATTTTCCTGCCATGTGAGGCGGGCAGGCTGGCCTTCCATGTTGCGGAAGACCTTTATTTAGCGGAAATCCTCAAGGCAGATGGAAGCGAGGCCGCAGCAGGCGAGACGGGCGAACTCGTGCTGTCTTCGCTCGAGGCTCAGGCCATGCCGCTCCTGCGCCTGCGCACGGGACTCATGGTCCGGAAGCTTGGAGCCTGCGCGTGCGGGCGGACGGGGCTGCGCGTCGAGCTTACAGGCATAAGTGCCGCCGAGTAATGCGAAAACGGAAAGGAAGAGAGCATGCGTTTTATCCATACAGCTGACTGGCATCTCGGCCGGTATTTCCACGGGATGCATCTGACAGAGGACCAGGCCGATCTCATCGAGCATCAGCTCCTGCCGCTCATCGCGGAGGAAAAGGCTGAGGCAGTGGTGATTGCCGGTGACATCTACGACCGCGGCGTGCCGCCCGTCGAGGCCGTGGAACTCTTTGACGAATTCCTGGCCAGGATGAAAGAGCGGCAGGTCAAGGTCCTGTTTGTAGCGGGCAATCATGACAGCGAGGGACGGCTGGATTTCGCGAGCCGTCTCATGCAGGACGCGGGGATTTTTGCAAGAGGGCGCCTGCGCCGACCGCTGACACCGGTTGTCCTCGAGGATGAATACGGCCCGCTGGCCTTTGCGCTTTATCCCTACATGGACCCGCAGACGGTCCGGGCGGCTTTTCCCGAAGAGGCTGAGAACGGCCTTGATTTTGAGACGGCGCATGAGGTGGCCATTGCGGCGGGCGTGGCGGCACTCCCGAAGGGGGTGCGCAGCGTGGCGGTCGCGCATGCCTTTCTTGCGGGCGGCCTGTCCTCGGAATCGGAGCGCCCGCTTTCGGTCGGCGGCTCTTCAAGCGTCAGCTCCGCACTTTTCCGTCCGTTCTGCTATACGGCGCTTGGCCATCTGCACAATCCGCAGCGCGCCGGTGCCGATACCATCCGCTACAGCGGCTCGCTCATGAAATACTCCTTTGATGAAGCGGAGCAGCAGAAAGGCGTGCTGAGCGTGGAGATCGATGCGGCAGGAAGGGCGAAGCACACGTTCTTGCCGCTGACCCCGCGCCATGATGTGCGGCGTATCCGCGGGACGTTTGCCGCGATACGGGATCAGCGCGAGCAGTATCCGGCTTCCGATGATTATATGGAGGTCGAACTGCTCGATACGGGCATCATCCTCGACGTCTTCAACAAGCTCAAGGCCATCTATCCGAACCTCATGCACATCTGCTATCCGGAACTGCAGCGTGAGGGGACGATGCGCCAGCAGCAGGGACAGCAGGTCCTGAAGATGACGGAGGGCGACCTCTTTGCTCAGTATTACGAAGATATGACAGGGACTGCGATTGCGCCCGAACAGCGCGCGCTCGTGACATCCTGCCTGCAGGAAATCTATCAGGAAGAGAGGGAACGCTGATGCGGCCGGAAATCTTGAAATTATGTGCATTCGGACCATATCGCAGGGAACTGGTGCTGGACTTCCGTATCCTTGCCTCGCAGCCGTTTTTCCTCATACACGGCGTGACGGGAGCGGGCAAGACGAGCATTTTCGATGCTATCTGCTATGCCCTGTACGGCGAGGCTGCAACGGAGGGGCGGACCTCGCGCATGCTGCGCAACCGGGAGGCACGTCCCGAACAGGATACGTATGTCGAATTGACCTTCGTCGTGCGCGGCACGCGCTGGTGCATCCGCCGCAATCCCGAGTATGAGCGCAAGGCCAAGCGCGGGGAGCGGCTCGTGCGCCAGGCAGCCGGCGTCCTCTTGACGCGTCTCGAGGACGGTGAGGAAGAGCAGAGCTGGAAGAAGGAGGGGGAGGTCCGCGCAAAGATCGTCAGCCTCCTGGGGTTTGAGTGCAAGGAATTCCGTCAGGTCGTGCTGCTGCCGCAGGGCGAATTCCGCCGGTTCCTCATGGCCGATACGAGCGCACGCAAGGAAATCATGCGCGTGCTGTTCAATACGGACATCTACCAGAAATTGGAAGAGAAGCTCAAGGCCAGGGCTTCCAACCTCAACCGCGATTATGAGGCGCTCCTGCAGCAGCGCGAGCTCTACCTGCAGGAGTTCGGCGTCAGCGACGAAGCGGCCTTCGCCGAGCGGCAGCAGGCGCAGGCAAATGAGGTGGAGGAACTTTCAAAGCTCCTGTCTTTGAAGGCAGCCGAAAAGGAAAAAACGGCCAAAGAACTTGAAAATGGCCGCCAACTGGAGGCTCTTTTCCTGGAGGACGTGCGCGCTGGACAGGAACTCGCGCGTGCCGAACAGGCTGCGGCAGGGGACCGTGAGCAGCTGGCGCGCCTGACGCTTGCCGAGCGCGCAGCGGCGCTGCAGGATGTCTGCCGTCAGGCGCAGCAGGCGGCGCAGAAGGCCCGGCAGCGCCAGCAGCTGCTGGAGAAACTCACCGCACAGGGGCGTCAGGCCAGGCAGGAGATGGAGGCGGCGGAAAAAGACCGGAAACAGTCGGAGGCAGAGCAGCCGCAGCGCGAGGCTCGTCGTGAGGCGCTTGTCATGAAGCGGCGGGAACTGCAGGTGGCGGAAGGCCTCCGGGTGGACCGGCAGCAGCTGAAGGCGGCACATGCGGCTTTTGCGAAAGCGGAGCATGAACGCCGGGAGCTCCAGCGTCAGGGTGAGGCTTTGCAGAAGCAGCTCGATGCGCTGCAGACTCAATTGAAGGCGATAGCAGCGGCGGCTGCCGACGGGGAAGCCGCCGGCCTTCTCGTGCAGAATCTGCAGCAGGCACAGCGGGAACAGGAACTTCGCGCGATGGCCGAGCGTCAGCTAAGAGAGGCAGCTGACAAGCATGCGAAGAAGCGTGCAGCGAGTCAGGAAGCCCAAGAGCGGAGCGCAAAGGCGGCAGAAAAACTGCGCCATCTGCGCGAGCTGCTGCACGAGGCAAGGGCCGCGCTCCTTGCTGAGAACCTGGCTGATGGCGAGCCCTGTCCGGTCTGCGGTTCACTGCATCATCCGCAGATGGCCAGGCAGATTGAAGAAGTCGTGACCGACGACATGCTGCAGCAGCAGGAAGAAGCCTGGCAGGAACTGGAGGCCTGCCGCGAGGCCCGGCAGCAGGAAGAACAGCAGGCAGCCTCAAATCTGGCCGCCTGTCAGGCCAAGCTCGATGCGCTGCCGGCAGCGCGCGACAAGCAGCAGCTCATGCATGACCTTGCCGAGGCAAACGTGCGCCTGCAGGCGGCCGAAAAGGCCTCGCGGCACCAACTGGAACTGAATGAAGCGCTTGCGCAGGGGAAAGAGCAGCAGACGAAGTGGCAGCAGAAGCAGGTGAAGAGCGAAAAAGCCTGTCAGGCCGCAGCGGCCGCCGAGGCAGCTGCCAGGGCGCGTGTGGCAGACAAAGAGGCGCAGGTGCCGGCAGATGCTGATCCTGCCGTGCTGCGGCAGCAGCTCGTACAGGAAGAAGAAGCCGTAGGACGAATCGAGGCCCTGGCAAAAAAAATCCAGATACGCGCGCAGCAGGCGGCACTCGCGTATGAAGGACTGCGCGTGGACTGGAAGAACGCGCATCAGGAATGCCAGCAGGCAGTAGCGGAAGCCGAGGCGGCGGAACATGTATTCATGGGCCGGCTTCAGGAGGCTTCCTTTGCCTCTGCGGGGGACTACGAGGCGGCGCTTGCCGGCCCCTGGCAGGATGCTGCTTACCGTCAGACGGTGAAAGCTGGGCTTGAGCAGCATGACAAGGATTTGCATGCGGCCAGGGAGGCGCGGCAGCGCAGTCAGTCGGCCATTGCGGGACAAGAGCGCCCGCAGGTCGCTGTGCTGGAACAGGCTTATCGTCAGGCTGAACGGGCATGGCAGGATATGTTTGCCCGTCACAGCAAAGCAGAGCTCGTTGGGAAATCCTTTGCAAAACGTGCGCAGGAGCTTGCTGATCTGGCGGAAAAGAGCACGGCTCTTACCGATTCCTATCGCTGCATCACGAGCCTGTCGGAACTCGCGAGCGGCAAGACGGGCTCGCGCGTATCCTTCCAGACGTACGTGCTCCATTCGCTCCTGGACGATGTCATGGCGATGGCCAATGAGCGGCTGCTGATCATGAGCCGCGGCCAGTACGAGCTTCACGCCGGCGAGCGCCTGAGCGGCAACAAGCAGGGCGGCCTCGACATGGAGGTGTTCGACCATTATTCGGGATATGCGAGGCCCGTGGCGACGCTGTCAGGCGGCGAATCCTTCCTGGCTTCGCTGGCCCTGGCCCTGGGGCTTGCCGATGTCGTGCAGGCCTATGCGGGCGGCACGCGCCTTGATACGATGTTCATCGACGAGGGGTTCGGCACGCTGGACGAGGATACGCTCGACGTCGCGCTGAAAGCCTTGTTCGAGCTCCAGAAGAGCGGCCGTCTCATCGGCATCATCTCGCATGTGGAGGAACTGCGCAGCCGCATCCCGGCAAGGCTCGAGGTGACGAAGACGAGAAGCGGCGGCAGCACGGCGCGATTTGTTCTCGGCACGGCAGAAGAATGAACTGGCGGCAGGCATTGGCTGAGGCCGTGGGAAGCGTTGGTAAAAAGGTGGTTTGAAAACGTATGACAGCGACACTTGATTGTATCATCGGGCGGGCCGGCACGGGCAAGACCGAGGCCTGCCTTTCTGCCATGGAGCAGCGCCTACGGGAAAATCCGATGGGCCCGCCGCTCATCCTGCTCGTTCCCGAGCATATGACGTTTAAGGTGGAGCGTGCGCTCGCCGCACGCACGGGGAAGGGGCGCGGCTTTTTCCGGGCATATGTGTTCGGGTTCCGCCGCTTTGCCCGCCATGTCCTGCTGGAAACGGGGGAACTCACGGTTCCGCGCATCAGCGAAGTCGGCAGGCGGCTGCTCCTGCGCAAGATTCTCGTGCATCATCAGCGCGAGAAGGACCTCACGGTCTTTGCGCGGGCCGTGCGGCAGCGCGGCTTCACGCAAAGCCTGTCGGAGGTGATCCAGGAATTCAAGAGCTACCGTCTCGATACGGATACGCTGCGCGAAACAGCCGCACAGCTGGCGCCTGGCAACGGCCGTCTTGCCGGCAAGCTCGAAGAGATGTCCATCCTGACCGATGAATTTGATGCGGCCATGGCAGGCAAGGCCAACGATGCCGAGGATATGATGGAAAAGCTTGCGGCCTCTTTGCCGCAGGCTTCTTTCATGCGTGGGGCGGAGGTCTGGCTCGATGGCTTCATCTTCTTCAATCCGCAGGAGCGCGAGGTCGTCAAATCCCTGCTGCTGGCAGCCGACAAGGTCCATGTGACCCTGCCGATGGCCGGACGCCGCGAAGGGGAATGCATCCGGCTCGATTTGCCGGATAATACGAGAGAGGCAGGCCTCTTCCAGCGTTCTTACCGGACCTGGCTTGATTTGTGCCAGCTGGCCCGTGAGGAGCTCGGCATTCCCGGCGTGCCCGTCCGGCTGCTCAATGCGCCGCACCGCTATGCTGCGGGCAGCCTGCTCGGCACGATGGAGCGCGAGTTTTTCCGGCCGGGAAAGATGGAGCATGCAGCTCAGACGGATGACGGCACGTCTCTCTGCCTCGTACAGGCGGCCAACCGCCGCCTGGAAGTCGAGAATGCGGCGGCCGATATCCTGCGACTCGTGCGCAATGAGGGCTGGCGCTACCGTGACATCGGCGTGCTCGTGCGTGACGGTGACGCATACGACGATCTCGTGCGTCTCGTTTTTGCGGATTACGGCATCCCGTTCTATCAGGATGCGAAGCGCCCGAGCATCCATCATCCGCTGGCCGAACTCATGCGCTCGGCACTCGAGGTCGTGACGAAGGACTGGCGCTATGAGACGGTCTTCCGGTGCCTGCGCACGGGGTTCTTCCCGCCGGTGCGCGAGGACATCGACCGCCTCGAGAATTACGTGCTCGAGTTCGGCATCCGTGGGCGCAGACGCTGGCAGCAGCCGGAGGCGTGGGACTGGCATCGCCGCTACACGCTCGACGACGGGGAGACCGCCGATGATGAGACGGCCGCGACGTTGGCGCTCATTGATGCGCTGCGGCGTCAGGCGGTCGCAGTCCTCGTCACCTTCGAGCAGGAGGTCCGCGCCGCGCAGGATGTGCGCGGCATCACGACGGCGCTTTACCATTTCCTCGTGGCGCTCGATGTGCCCGCGCGCCTGCAGGAGTGGGCGGAGCGGGCCGAACAGGAGGGCCGCCTGGCTGATGCGGCCGAGCATCGTCAGCTCTGGGAGGACAGCATGGCCCTCTTTGATCAGCTCGTCGAGACGAGCGGGGATGAGGCGATGAGTCTCAGCGATTATGAGAACGTGCTGAGTGACGGTCTCGATGCCCTGCAGATCTCGCTGATTCCGCCTGGACTTGACTATGTGACGCTGGCTCCCTTTGATCAGAACAGCCTTGACAACATGCGCGGCCTCTACATCCTCGGTGCCGATGCCGATACCATGCCGCGGCGCGTGCGCGAACAGGGCCTCTTTTCCGATGCCGACCGCCTCCACATCGCCGAGCTTTTGGCAAAACTTCCCGGTGAGCAGCGCCATACGATTTCACGCGGCGGGCAGGAGCGCAGCTTCGGCGAAAAATTCCTGCTCTATCGCGGCTTCTGCGAGGCGCGGGAATACGTATGGCTCTCGTATCCGATGGCTGACGCTGAAGGCAATGGCCTCGAGCCATCGCCAATCTTTACGGACTTGCGGGAACGCTTCCCTGAAGCACGCTTTCTCTCCATTCCGCTGGAAACGCTGCGGCGTGACGACGATCTTTTGCTCTCGGCCCCGCGGCCGGCGCTGGCGGGCCTTGCAAACGCCCTGCGCGGCGAGAAGGAACGCGGCGTGATGGCCGGCCTCTGGCGTGATGTCTACAACTGGGCGCGGCAGCAGCCCGCCTTCGCGCAGCCGCTCAATCTTGCGCTCTCCGGGCTCTTTGCGCATGCAGGCGAGGGGAAGATCCCTGAGGAACTTGCGCGCCAGATCTATGCCAAGGGGCATATCCTGCGTGGCAGTGTGACGCAGTTCGAGAAATTCCGCCAGTGCCCGTTCGCGCATTTTGCCGCCTACGGCCTGAAGCTCCAGGAGCGGCGGGAATACCAGTTCCGCTCCATGGACCTCGGGCAGCTGCTGCATGCCGTGCTCAAGGAATACGGCACGGTCGTCAAGGAACAGTATGCAAGCCGCTGGCAGGATGTCCCTGAAGAAGAGAGCCACAGGCTCTGCGAGGAGCTCGTCAATACGCTGGCGCCGCGCCTGCAGAGCGAGATCCTGCTGAGCCGGGATAATTACCGCCATTTAAAGCAGCGCATCACGCGCACGGCTCAGCAGGCCGTCCATCATCTATCGGCCTGGGCGGCCGTTTCGGAATTCCAGCCGGCCTTCTTTGAAGAAGCGTTCGGTCACCGCGAGGACCGCGTGCATCTGAAGCCGCTGCCGCTTGCGGACGGCTATGCGCTTTCGTTCAAGGGGCAGATTGACCGGCTTGACCTGCACACGCAGGCACCGTATTTCCTGATCCTCGATTACAAGACCGGGCAGGTGGCCATCAATCTCTTTGAGGTCTACTACGGACTGCGGCTGCAGTTGCTCGTCTATCTCATGGTCGGTCAGGAACTCCTGCGCCAGCAGGGAGAGGAACGCATGCCGGCGGGCATCCTCTATTCGTTCCTGCAGAATCCTCTGATGATCGCGAAGAAGAAGTATACGGAACAGGAGCTTGAGAAGCGCGTCAATGCCGAGCTGCGCATGCCGGGCTGGGTACTGGCTGACCTCGACGTCGCACGGGCCATCGATCCATCATTCCAGTTTATCAAGCCGGGCCTGAGCCAGGTGCGCGATGAGAAGAACAAGGTCGTCAAGGATGCAGACGGCAACCCCGTCATGGATTTCGATGCCAACAGCAGGAAGTACGGCTATATCCGCAAGCCCGAGGAATTTGCCCTCATGCTGTCGTATGTTGATTATCTGCTGCGCGATACGGGCGATGCCATTTTGTCCGGCGACATCCGCATCAGTCCCTACCGAATCCGGGACAAGAAGGAGCAGAATGCCTGCGCGTTCTGCCCGTATCACGATGTCTGCGGCTTTGATCCGGAGATTGACGGCTTTTCCTATCGCGACATCGACAAGGAGGCCGATGAAGTGCTCGAAGAAAAAATGGCAGCTTGTACAGAGAAAGGACGGACATCTGATGCAATATACGCAGGACCAGGAAAAGGCAATCAAGACCAGGCATAAGAATATTCTCGTGGCGGCAGCTGCGGGCTCCGGCAAGACGCGCGTGCTCGTCGACCGCATCATCTCGCAGCTCCTCGCACATGAATGCAGTGTCGATGAGATGCTGGTCGTGACCTTCACGAATGCCGCCGCGGCCGAGATGCGCGAGCGCATCGATAAGGCTCTCGGCAAAGCCCTGCAGGAAGCGGAAAGCCGTGAGGCGGCCGCCTGGCTCGAACGCCAGCAGGTCCTGCTTTCCGGCGCGTCCATCTGCACCTTCCATGCCTTCTGTCAGCGCGTCATCCGCCAGAATATCGAAGCCATCGACGTGGACCCGCAGTTCCGCCTGGCCGGCGATCAGGAGATGACGCTGATGAAGCGGGACGTCCTTGAAGACCTGCTGGAGCAGGAATACAAGATGCCGGAGCAGGAAGAAGACCGTACCGCCTGGCAGGATTTCCTCGCCTTTGCCGACGATTACGGCGATGATCATGGCGACGAGAAGGTCTGTGAGGCCGTGCTGAAGCTTTACGAATTCTGCCAGAGCCAGCCGTACCCCGCCTCGTGGCTGCGCGAGCAGAAGGAACGCTATGCGCAGAGCGGCGGTGACATCTGGCAGACGCCCTGGACGGATACCATCGTCACGGCCTTCGGGCAGGAACTCGCGCGTGCCATCCAGGCCTTCGAGGAAACGTGCTTCCTCGTCCATGCAGAGGAAGAGAGTGATATTGCCAGGGCCTGGCAGCCCTATGTCGACATCCTGCAGCAGTGCATCGAGCAGTTCGAGAACGTGGAGGGCATGCTGAAAAGCGCCTGTCAGGCAAGAGAAGCGGGCGGCTTCGATGCACTCGGAGATATGGCGGCAGGCGTCAAGTTCCCTGCGCTGCGCGGCAAGAAATACAATGAACTCAAGGAGCAATTCCCCGAGATCCGGCAGGCTTTTGAGAAGCAGCGCGACGCAGCCAAGAAGATCTTTGCCGACGCCCGCGACCGTTATTTCGGTGAGAGTGAGGCGGAAATCCTCGCGCGCATCGAGGAATGCGGCGCGACCGTGCGCCGCTATGTCAATCTGACTCTCGATTTCATCATAGCGTTCCAGGCTGCCAAGAAAGAGCGCAATGTGCTGGATTTCAATGATCTTGAGCATTTTGCACTGGGCATCCTCTGTGCGGACCCCGTGAAGCTGCAGCAGGCTGGCCCTGCAGATTTTTACGGGCCTGGGAGCGAGGCGCTGCGCACGGATGCCGCCCGCGCCCTGCGGGAAAAATACGCCGTCATCATGGTCGATGAATACCAGGACACCAACAGCGTGCAGGAAGCCATCCTGAACCTCATTGCCCGCGAGGACAACCGCTTCACGGTCGGTGATGTCAAGCAGAGCATCTACCGGTTCCGTCTGGCTGATCCGTACCTGTTCCAGGCAAAATATGATGCGTATCCTGAAAAGCCGCAGCCCGATGATGTCAACCAGCTCATCACGATGAAGCAGAACTTCCGCAGCCGGGCGGAGGTGCTGGCACCCATCAATTTCATCTTCGATCAGGTCATGACGCGCGAGGCCATGGAAATCGAATACGATGAGAAGAGCCGCCTTTATCCGGGGGCGCAGTATCCCGCGGAGGAACACAGCCTGGCGGGGCCCATGGAGCTTGACATCATCCTGCGCCAGACGGCGGAGGAGACGCCGGCAGATACGGAAGGACGTGAGGGAGGCGAAGAGCTTTCAGGCTTTGCCCTTGAGGCGCAGCATATCGCGGACCGCATCGCATCGCTCATGGAGGAAGCACCGCTCGTCTTTGACAAGGATGCCGGCGGCTATCGTCCGTTGGCCTATCGCGATATCGCCATTTTGCTGCGTGCTGTCAAAGGCAAGGCCAACGTGCTGCTGGAGAATCTGCGCCAGAACAGCATCCCGGCTTACGCCGATGTCGACGGCGGTTATTTCGAGGCCAATGAGGTGCGCCTCGTGCTGGCACTGCTGCAGGTCATCGACAATTCCCGCCAGGAAATCCCGCTGGCCGCAGTCCTCGTCTCTCCGCTGGGAGGATTCTCGATGGAGGAACTCGCGCGCCTGCGCATGTCCGTGCCGGAGGAAGATCTTTACGGGGCATTGCTCAAAAGCCATTCGCTGGAAACTGAGCTGCCGGAGGCACTGGCTGACCGGGCAGCCACGTTCTGTGCAAGGCTCGATGGCTGGCGCAACTATGCTGTCAGCCACAGCGTGCCGGAACTCATCTGGAAGCTCTACCGCGATACGGGGTATTACGAATACGTCGGCGGACTCAAAGGCGGCCTCCTGCGTCAGGCCAATCTGCGCATGCTGGCCGACCGGGCGGCCGATTACGAAAAGACGAACTACCGCGGCCTCTTCCGTTTCCTGCGCTTCATCGAGGACCTGCGCAAGCGCGATACCGATCTTTCCGTAGCCCGCACGCTCGGTGCCAGTGAGGATGTCGTGCGCATCATGAGCATCCACAAGAGCAAGGGCCTCGAATTCCCCGTGGTGTTCCTCGCCGACGTCGCGAAGGGCTTCAATCTGCGGGACACGCAGGGCGCATTCCTGTTCCACAAGGAACTCGGCATCGGTCCGCGCGTCGTCTCGCGCTCAGCGGCAGGACGTCAGATGTACGATACAGTTCCAGCTGAGGCCGTGGCGGCCCGCCTCGTGGCAGAAAGCAAGGCCGAGGAAATGCGCGTGCTCTACGTCGCCATGACGCGTGCGCGCGAACGGCTGATTCTGACGGGGACCGTGGCAGCGGCGCAGTGGCAGAAGAAAGCACAGGCCTGGTGCCAGAGCCTGGCGGAAACGGATACGGCTCTGCCGGCCGTGATGATCCGGCGTGCAAACAGTTATCTCGACTGGGTGGCGCCGGCTATTGCCCGCCACAAAGATGGCGAGCCGCTGCGCAAGGCTGCTGGCTGCGACTGGGGAACCTTGCTCACACTCGAGCCGGATGCGCATTTCGCCGTGCAGATCCTGTCATCGTCTGACGTTCAGCCGCATGAAGAAGAAACGCAGGAGGATGATCCCATCCTGCTGGCCGTGCAGCGGGATGAGCCGCTGCCTCCGTCGGAGCAGCAGACATGGGTGGAAGAGCGTCTGAACTGGCAGTACCCGTGGCCGCAGCTTGAGCACATCACGGCCAAGATGACGGTTTCGGAGATCAAGGAGCGCTTTGCAGCCATGGCGCACGAGGACGATCCCCTGCCGGGGCGCCCCCTCGTGCGGCCGGAAGAGACAGCATGGCGGCGCCCAAGCTTTTTGCAGCGCACGACGGAGCTCTCGGCAACAGAACGGGGCACTTTGTTCCATGCCATCCTGCAGCATATCGACCTGCATGGCGATGTGAGCACAGCCGGTATTCGCCGGCAAGTCACGGAGATGGAGGAGCAGGGGTATATTCCTGCAGGCTGCGGAGCGTCCATTGACTGCGGCAGATTGTCAGCGTTCTGCGGCTCAGAGCTCGGCAGGCGCATGCGTGGGGCCGTGCGTCTCTGGCGCGAACTGCCATTCAGCCGCCTGCTGCCGGTCCGCGAGGTCAATCCGAATGCTTCGGATGAAGAAGAATCCATCTTCATCCAGGGTGTCATCGATGTGCTGTTCGAGGAAGACGACGGCAGGCTCGTGCTGCTGGACTACAAGACCGACCACGATACGCGTCCTGCGCGCGTACGGGAGCGATATGCCAGACAGGTGGAACTTTACCGCGAGGCCGTGGAGGAGATCCTCGGACGTCCGGTCAAGGAAAGCATCCTGTATCTCCTGCATGATGGCACCGAAGTCCGTCTTTGAACAGGATTGACAAAGAAAAACGTCATCTGCTGCGCTGAAGACAGCTCGCCTTATATAAAATTTACCATAAAAGACAGTTTGTCGGCTCAATGGGATCGACGAGCCGTCTTTTTTAACGGAGGGATTGAGCTCGTATTTTTGATGATGATACCACGCCAATACGCAAGTACTTTATACTGACGCAAGAGAAAAATCGTACTTGTAGAGTCCTTGTATATCATTTAGTATATTAGTATGTAATATATGGTTTATATTTGATAGGAGGGGCTCCCATGAAAATGAAAAAAGTACTTGTCACCATGCTCGCAGCGCTTTCTTTTGCCAGCATCTGCTCGGCGGCGGATACGAGCGCGAAGTCTGTCGTGCCGACGGCGGAACAGGTAGCAGCGGCACAGGCTGCGGCAGAGAAGAGCAAGATCGCTACGGCTGCGACGGCTGAAAAGGAGAAGCAGGCCTTCTTCAAGCATGTTGAGGGAAAGACCATCGCTGTGAGCTATGACAGCGGCTTCAAGTTCAACATCGACTATCCAGAAGTCGGCGTGCTGAGATGGACGCCGACGACCGGTCTCTCCCTCGCGCCGTCTGATAACGAGCAGTATGAGGTTGCCGAAGTCGGCAAGGATATCTATCAGATCAACTGGATTGAGCAGAAAGGCATCGTCATCTCGCAGGTCATCAACTTCAAGACCCACAAGGTCTTTGCCTACATGACCTGGAACAAGGAAGGCGAACGCGGCAACCGTGCCTCGATCTTCCACCGCGGCACCTTCACCATCCATGAAGCCAACAAGTAAGCATCCTTGACAGGATAAGGAGAAATCATCATGAAAATCGCAGTTGCAGCAGCAAACGGCCGTGTGGCCAAGAAAGTCATCGCCGAGGCACTGAGCCGCGGCCATGAAGTCGTCGCATTCGGCCGCCATGCAGAGAATGACACGCAGGCGAAGGATTACCGCCAGAAGGATATCCTCGACCTCACGAAGGAAGACCTTGCCGGCTTTGATGCCGTTGTCGATGCGTTCGGCGCCTGGAAAGAAGAGACGCTGCCGCTCCATTCCACGACGACGCAGCACCTTGCCGACATCATCTCGGGCACGGATACGCGCCTGCTGATCGTCGGCGGCGCCGGCTCCCTCTACGTCGACCTGGAACACAAGGTCCAGCTTTTCGATACGCCGGATTTCCCGGATGCCTTCAAGCCGCTCGCTACGGCGATGGGCAAGGCACTCGCCGAGCTTCGCGAGCGCAACGATGTCAAATGGACTTACATCAGCCCGGCAGCCGACTTCCAGGCCGACGGCGAGCGAACGGGCAAGTACATCCTCGCTGGCGAGGAGTTCACGCTCAACGGCAAGAATGAGTCCGTCATCTCGTATGCCGACTACGCCATCGCGATGGTCGACGAGATTGAGAAGAACGCACACATCCAGCAGCGCATCTCCGTTGTCCGCGCCTGATTTCCCCCGCATCAAACACAGACATCCCCGACCGACTGGTATGCTCAGTCAGCGGGGGTGTTTACCATAGTCCGTGGGATAATGTGGCAGGAATCAATCTTATTTAGTGTGGATGATATGATCATTGTTAAATGGGACAAGTGGTGAACCCAAGAAAAAAGCTTCATACGTGCTATGCTGAGGCATACTGTGGCAATTAAATGCCATGGTATGCTTTTTTATTGAAAAAGAAAGGATTTTAAGAAATCACAGCGAAATTTAATATAGATAACCGAGCAATATAAAGTTTTAGATGGAAGAAATCGAGTGGTGAGGATGAGTGAATTATGCAGAAGATTGTAAAAAGTGATACTGATAGAAAGACAAGTAAAACGGAAAAAATAGTAATAGCCATAGGCGTTATTTGCTTCGTTCTGTATGTGGGGATGTTAATGATACAAAGAATAGATGAGCGTAACGATTATCAGGAAGCGGTTGCCCTAGCCAAACAGGGAGATTGGAATGGGGCTGCAGCTAAAACGGTTGAGCATAGATCTGAGAGTAACGATGCTGATAATTTATACTTAATTGCTTCTGCTGAAAAAAATTTTGCTGATGGTGATATGGTGACAGCATATAATTATATTGCAGATTTACCTCATGATTATACAGGAGAATTTTCAGGGGAAGTAACAAAGTTAAAACAGGATATAGATCAAGCTCATGAGGAATGGAAGGCACAGAAAGCAAGAGAAGAAGAGGAAAAAGCAAAAGAGAGAGAAAAACAAGCGGCAATAGAAAAAGAAAAACAAAAAGCAATAGAGGCGGAGAGAGCAAAACGTATATACATTGGAGATCCGGAGAGCAAAATCCGGAAAGTTTTCGGTGAACCTGATCGTGTGAATCGGCACGTATCAAAATATGGAACTATGAAGCAGTATGTTTATGAATATGATGATGGGAACACCTATATTTATACAGAAAATGGAATTGTAACGGATTATCAAGATTAATAGAGTGAAGCAAAAGATAAATCGAATTTCAAATGAGATGAGGAAAGTAGCATGAAAGGATCAGAGACCGGGCTTTTACGCTTTATGGAAAGCCGAAATGACCGCTATATTATTCCGGTGTATCAGCGGAGGTATGACTGGCGAAACGAGCAGTGTCGCCAGCTGTATCAAGATTTACAAAAAATTGTTATAGAGGGGCGTGCGGGTCATTTCTTGGGGAGTGTCGTTTCTCAAGTTACTGGTAGTGGGGCGAAAACAGAACATCAGATTATTGATGGCCAACAGCGCATCACGACAGTGACGTTGCTTTTATTGGCTATGGCTAACCTGATTAAGGACGGGAAAATCGTATCTCAGCAAGGCAAAATGTTATATGATCAAATTATGGAAACGTATGTCATTGATAAATTTGCCGATTCTGAAGATAGAATCAAGCTGCGTTTGGTCAAGGGTGATAGAGTGGCTTTGGCAAAGATTGTAGAGGATGATACTTTAGAGGATGCATCGAATCTGACGATCAACTACAAGTTCTTTTGCGAAGAGTTGTTAAAGGGGCAAATTACTGTTGATGATATGTATGAAGCATTGGGAAAACTTCAGATTATCAGTATTACCCTGGAACGGGATGACAATGCTCAGCTTATTTTTGAAAGCTTAAATTCAACAGGGTTGGCACTTGAAGAAGGAGACAAGATTCGAAATTATATTTTGATGGGACTTTCTCCAGCGCAACAAGAAGAATATTATACGAAGTATTGGGAGAAGATTGAGGCTTATACATCTGGACAAACAAGCCGCTTTGTTCGCGACTACATCAGCGTTAAAACACAAGTGACACCAACGATTTCAACGGTGTATAAGGCATTCAAAGAATATGCAGAAAAGAATCAACTTCTGCTTGGTGAGCTCTTGTCAGATATGAAAAAGTATGCTGCTATATACAATAGATTGATTTCTGGCAAGAGTGGATTAAATAATCAAGATCTGGATGATTGCATGGATCGACTGAATCGGCTCGATGTGACGGTCACTATGCCATTCTTTATGGAAGTACTGCGCTTGAATCAGGATGGGCAAAAGATTTCTACCGATGATGTGAGACGGATTTTCTTAATTACAGAAATATATCTGTTCCGGCGCAATATCTGTGATGTACCGACGAATGCTCTCAACAAGATATTCTTGAATCTGAATCGTGAAATCTTGCATTATGACAACACGGTAGCCGACTATGTGGATAAATTTATATATGCATTACTTTCCAAAAGGGATAGAGGAAGATTTCCTGATGATAGAGAGTTTTCACAAGCCTTATCGACCAAAGCAATCTATCCAATGCGCGGTAAATACAAGGACTATCTTTTCGAGCGCTTTGAAAATTATGGGACCAAAGAAACAAAAGATGTCTATACGTTACTCGATAATGGAACCTATAGTATCGAGCATATCATGCCGCAAAGTCTGTCGACTGTCTGGAAGCAAGCTCTTGGCGAGAATGCAGAAGAAATCCATACTACTTGGCTGCATCGTTTAGGAAACTTGACCCTTACCGCGTATAACTCGGCTATGAGCAATGCGTCTTTTAGCCAAAAGCGTGATGCAGAGCATGGTTATCGTTATAGTGGTTTGCGCATGAACCAGGAATTGGCAAAGCAAGAGAAGTGGGGTGAGGAAGAATTAAAAGAGCGCAGCAATGCTATGGTGAAGAAAGCAACGGATATCATTTGGACGATGCCAAAGACGGGCTTCAAGCCGAAGGCAAAAGCATTTGATTCCTGCACCCTTGATGATGAAAACTATGTTTTGAAGGGGCGCAGCATCTTTAAGTACAGCTACCAGAATGCAGAGACGGCAGTGGATAGCTGGCAGGATATGTATGTGCATGTTGTCAAATTCTTACATTCCTTGGATCAATCTGTTCTGACAGAACTTGTTTGTCAAAAAGACGAAAATAGCATTTTGAAATCGTACTTTAGCAATACTATAGATAACATGCGTGAGCCAATGGAGCTCGATAATCATATCTATATGGAGCGGAATACGAATACCAAAATGAAAGTCTCGGCATTACGCCGTTTGTTCCCGTTATACCATCTTGATCCTATGGATTTGGTCTTCTATTTGAAAGATGAAAAATCAGGTTTCCTAAAAGATGACAGCAAAGGCGACATTCGGATGAGATACTGGGAGTACACCTTGCCACTTCTTCAGAAAGAAAATAGGGATAACAAATGCTTTGATAATGATAATCCACATCTGAACTCTTCGATGAATGGTTACTTTGGAGTAAGTGACTTCAACATCTATTGCCTTGCACTGCTGCATGAAGCACGTGTTGGTCTCTACCTTGGCAAGCCGTCAAAGGCAGAGAATAAAAGGGCCTTTGATTTCATTTATCGGCATAAATCAGAGATTGAGAGGAAGATGGGAGCACCATTGCAGTGGAATCGCTTTGATGATGGTAAGGCTTCGATGATTACGATTTCGCTTACAGATGTCAATCTTGAGCACGAACAAGATTGGCCTGTCATGGCAAAATTTCATGTGGAGTGGAGCCGGAAGTTCATGGACATTCTTGTTCCTATCGTGAAAGTCCCCATCCAATCTACTGCTCCTGCTATAAGATAAAATAGAGAATAGATATCGATAAATCAAGCGAGCTGTAGCAAATCAGCTCGCTTGATTTTGTAAATTATAAAACTTACAATTGACGGAACACGAGAAAAGTAGTAGGATAAAAGTGTAATAATAGTAAATTAATAAATTTACAAGGAGGTGGGCGATATGGTCCAGCTTGGTGAGCTGGCAGAGATTGTGTCTGGCAGCAACATTGTGCGGTTGTCAGAGAGTCAGCAGGATCGGAAGTACACGACAGCGGACTTTGAGCATGACTTCTATACGATGAAGCTAGCGAATCCACAGAATGCGATCATCTATCAGCAGTCCAGCAGTATGCCGCACATGTCGGCAGCTATCTTGTCGGATGCGAATAAAGAGAAGGTCATCAGTCAGATCTTCGCCATCATACGGATTGACGTATCTCGACTTAATCCCTGGTATCTGTGCTATCTTCTGAATCAATCTCAGATGATTGCCCATCAGTACAGCAACTGGCTGCAGGGGTCTGTCATAGTACGTTTTTCTGCTCAGCTAATGAAGGGCGTGAAGATTCCGTTGCCGGATATGACCGTGCAACAAAATATAGGAAAGCTGTATGCAACAGCACTCTATCAGAATTACTTAGAGGTCATGCAAGCGAACCGGAGATTGAATGGTGTTCTCTCTGTCTTACGTGATATGGATGAACAAAAAGGAGATAAATGATTATGAGCAACGAAGAAAAGAGCCTTGAGCAGGTATTGTGGGATTCGGCCAATGTCATGCGTCAGACGATGGGTGCGGCGGACTATATGGATTATGCCCTCGGCATTATCTTCTACAAGCATTTGTCAGACAAGGTCTTGGAGTCGGCTGCCAAGACGCTGGTCGATGCTGGCGAAGTGGAGGAGAGCGATGTAGATACGGAGGCGCAGCGTCAGGCTGTCTATCAGAAGTACTACAGCGATGAGTCCTTCCGCGACGATCTGCTCGACTCGATGGACATGGACTATACGATTAAGCCGGAGGCGACGTTCACGGCACTGATGGATGAGATTCGCGGGCAGAAGTTCCAGCTGGAGCATCTCAATCAGGCGTTCACGGACCTTGAGCAGTCGAATTCGGACTTGCTGGGCCATCTCTTTGATGATGTGGACCTGCATTCCACCAAGCTCGGCTCTACGCCGCAGAAGCGCAATGAGTTGATCGCCGACGTCATGACGGCACTGGCCCCGCTGAATCTCGACAGCCACAGCGGGGATATTCTCGGCGATGCCTATGAGTACATGATCAGCAACTTTGCCTCGGACATGGGTCAGAAGGCCGGCGAATTCTATACGCCGCAGTCGGTTTCGACGCTCCTAACGCACATTGTCACGAGTGGTAACGAAGCGAAGAAGGGTTTCAGCGCTTACGATCCAGCGATGGGCTCTGGTTCGCTGCTGCTGAACGTCAAGCACTATATCGAGGATGCGGACTCCATCGAGTACTATGGCCAGGAGATCAAGACATCGACGTACAACCTGGCTCGCATGAATATGATCATCCACGGCGTGGCCGCGACGAATCAGCATTTGCACAATGCCGACACGCTGGACAAGGACTGGCCGGCCGATGAAGTCACGGACTTCGATGCTGTCATGATGAATCCGCCGTACTCGCAGAAGTGGAGTGCTGACAAAGGGTTCCTGAGCGATCCGCGCTTTTCAGACTACGGTGTGCTGGCACCGAAGTCAAAGGCCGACTATGCCTTCCTGCTGCATGGCCTCTATCATCTGAAGTCAACGGGCACAATGGGCATCGTCCTGCCGCATGGCGTCCTGTTCCGCGGCGGCACGGAGGGCAAGATCCGCCAGAAGCTCCTGGAAAAGGGCTATATCTATGCCGTCATCGGCCTGCCAGCTGGTATCTTCTACTCGACGACAATCCCGACCATCATCATGGTTCTGAAGAAAGATCGTCCGGGCCGTGAGGTGCTCTTTATCGACGGCAGCAAGGAGTTTGTCAAAGGCAAGCCGCAGAACACCTTGGCTGCCGACAATATCAAGCGCCTTTTCGCTGCTTATCAGGCAAGAGTAGACGAAGATAAGTTTGCCCATGTGGCAACCTTCGACGAGATTCAGGAGAACGACTACAACCTGAACATCCCGCGTTATGTCGATACCTTCGAGCCGGAGCCAGAAATCGACCTTGCCGAGCTCAACAAAGAAATGGCAGAAACTGATGCAGAGATTGCTAAGAATGAAGCCGAGCTACTGGCCATGATGCAGGAACTGACGACAGATGATGAAAAAAAGGCCAAGGACCTGCAGAATTTCCTTCGTTTAATGAAGTGAGGTGATTCGTATGAAGAAAACATTAAAGAAAGCATCTTTTGTTCGCTTCAAAGGATTTACGTCACCATGGGAGCAGATAACATTATCAGAATTAGCAACAATGCATGCTAGAATTGGATGGCAAAACCTACGGACTTCTGAGTTTTTAGATAATGGGGAGTATCTTCTTATTACTGGAACGGATTTTGATGATGGACATATAAATTTTGCAACATGTCATTATGTGGAGAAAGAACGATATAAGCAAGATAAAAATATACAAATAAAAAATGGAAGTATCTTGATAACTCAAACTTCGCAGTTGCTAAACTACTAATTTATTCT
>CABJCJ010000033.1 GCA_902364065.1 Veillonellaceae bacterium SB90 | reverse complement strand
GCGGCCCTCTTGTTTTTGGGGATCTGTTATTTCACAGCCCCCATGACCATTCATTCTGTCTCAGACCGGGATACGACAAAGGAGTCAAGCCCGGCAAAGGCGAACTGCTCGAGGCTGCGCACAAGCGTGACGAGCGAGAGCTCGCGTTCGTAGAGGACTTCATACTGTGACTCCTGATGGATGAGGAAGGCCGCGGCGAACGGCGCCATGAAGCCGATGACGATGCCGCGCAGCCGCACGTCGTCGGCCGCGAGCCCCGTGTACTCGGCAAACATGCGCAGCATGAGGTCCCGCTTCGGCACGATGTTCTGCGTGAAGATTTCCTCGAAGAGCGGCGAAGGATGCAGGAGTTCCCGCGCCCAGACGCGCAGCTCCCAGGACGGCTTGATGAGGGTCTGGCGCAAAAATGTCGCGAGAAAGCGGCGAATCTTCGCGCGCGGCGGTGCGGCGGAGGCCTCGATGTCCTGGATGGCGTCGAGACTCATGAGGTGCTGGTGCACGACGCGCAGCAGCTCCTCGTAGAGGCCGTCGCGGCTGCCGAAGTGGTAGTTGACGGCCGCGAGATTCGTGCCCGCGAGCTCGCAGATCTCCTTGCTCGTCGTCGCCTCGTAGCCCTTGGCGGCGATGAGCCGACCCGCGCACGTCAGGAGTTTTTCGCGCGTGGCCTGCCCGTCTTCCCTCTGTATCTTTTTCATACAATCACCTTTCTGTATCAAGCCGCCTTGTGGCGGAAGAGCCAGCCCGCTGCCGGCATCGTCACGGCCGCGACGGCGAGCATCGGGATGAAGTCGAAGCCGATTTCCGCAAAGCCCGCGCCCTCGAGATAAATGCGGCGCACGGCGTCGACGATGAAGCGCATCGGATCCGCCCACGTCACGAGCTGCAGAGCCTCGGGCATGTTATCGACCGGCGTCACGAGGCCGGAGAGCAGCACCATCGGGATCATCAGCACGAGCAGGTAGACGAGCACCTGCTGCATGTTGCGCGAGATCGACGAGATGGAGAGCCCGAGTCCTGTCGTGCTCACGAGGAAGACGAAGATCGACGTAAACAGCGTGACAAACGAGCCCGCAAACGGCACCTCGAACCAGAAGCGCACGATGAGAAACAGCATCATGCTCTGGAAAAGCCCGACGAGGACGGGCGGCACGGCCTTGCAGATGAGGATCTCCGTCGGCGAGAGCGGCGTGACGAGCAGCTGGTCAAAGGTGCCGAGCTCCCGCTCCCGCGCGATGGAGAGCCCCGCGAGGAACATGACCTGCACGAAGGCGATCATCGCGAGGAACGACGGCAGGAACGTCCAGCGGCTCAGCTGGTTCGGGTTGAACCACGTGCGGCTCTCGACGGTAACGGGCAGATGGCCGCCCGTCTGCTGCAGGCTCCATTCCGAGGCAATCGATGTGACGTAGCGCGACGTCATGCCCGCGATCATCGGATTGCGGCCGTCCGTGATGAGCTCGACGGGCGCCTGGCCCTTCTCAAGCTGCGTGTCGAAATCGCCCGGGATCACGACGATCAGCAGCACGTCGCTGCGGTAGAGCGCGTCCGTGACATCGGCCACGCGCTCCCCCGCCGCCGCGCACGAGAAGGCCGGCGAGCCCTCAATCGCCGCGAGGAAGCTGCGCGAGGCCGAGGAATGCGAGGCATCGACGACGGCGTACGGGATGTCCTCGAGGTTGTAGTTGGCCGCGTAGCCAAACAGGAAGCCCTGCAGCAGGATGGGCATGACGAGCTGAAAGCGCATGCGCCGGTCGCTGAACAGGCCGATGAGTTCCTTCTGGCAGAGAAAGAAGAGATGGCGCAGGAAAAGCATGAGATTCATTCTTTGAGCTCCTTTCGCGTCAGATAGAAGGCCAGCCAGAGGAAAAAGACGGCAAAGCCCAGCAGCACGAGGGTGTCGCGCACGATGAGCGGCGGATAGCTGCCCGTGAGGAACAGGGACTTCATGAGCTCGAGGTAGTACGTCGTCGGAAAGATTTCGCTGACGAGCTGGATGAACCAGGGCTCGACGTGCAGGTCAAAGATGAAGCCCGAGAGCAGGACCGACGGCAGGAAGCTGATCATCAGCGAGGTGTGGCAGGCCAGGAACTGATTGCGCGTCAGCGCCGAGATCACGAGCCCGATGCCGAGCGCCACGACGAGGTAGAGCATGGATTCGCCGAGGATCAGGGCGAGGGAGCCGCGCATCGGCAGCTCGTAGAGGTAGCGGCCCGCAAGCAGGCAAAGCGTCATGCCCAGAAAGGCGACGCCGAAGTACGGGATCATCTTGGCGAAGATGAGCTCGGCGATGCGCATCGGCGTCACGAAGAGCGACTCAAAGGTGCCGCGCTCCCACTCGCGCGCCATGACGACGGCCGTCAGGAACACGCCGCTGATCGTGAGCACGAGCATGAGGATGCCGGGCAGGTAAAACCAGGTGCTCGTGTTGGCATCGTTGAACCAGATGCGCGAGGTGACGGCGACCTGTCCCTTCGCACGGCTCGTGAGGCCCTGCTCCGCCGCCCAGGCGAGCACGCTTGATTCGACGTAGCCCTGCGCCGACATGGCCGTCGTCGATTCCGTGCCGCAGAGGATCAGCTGGACCGTGGCGTCGCGCGTCGCGAGGCGGCGCGTGAAGTCCTGTGGCACGCGCAGGACGGCCGTCACCTCATGCGTGCGCATCTTCTGCTCGGCCTCCGCCATCGAATGCAGGAAGACGGGCCGGAAGTACTCGGAGCCCTGCGTGAAGCTCACGAACTGGCGCGCCGTCGGCGAGGAATCCTCGAGCACGACGGCCGTCGGCACGTTCTTGACGTCGAGACTCAAGCCGTAGCCGATGATGAGAATCAGGATGAGCGGCAGCACGATGCCCATGAGCAGGCTGCTCTGGTCGCGCAAAAGCTCCAGCATCTCCTTGTGCGTGAGCGCGAGGAGCCTGCGGAAAAAGCCCTTATTCATGATGCTCGCCCCCTCTTCCCTGCTCGACAATCGCCACGAAAATATCGTCCATCGCATCGTCCTGACGCCCGAGCCGCCGGCGGATCTCGGCGGGCGAGCCGAGCACAAGCAGCTTTCCGTGATCCTGGATCATGAAGCGGTCGCAGTATTCCGCTTCCTCCATGAAGTGTGTCGTGATGATGATCGTCGTGCCGCGCGCCGCAAGGTGCGTGATCTGCTGCCAGAAGGCCCGGCGCGCGAGCGGGTCGATGCCGCTCGTCGGCTCGTCAAGGAACAGGATCCGGGGCTCGTGGATGAGGGCTGCCGCCATCGACAGGCGCTGCTTGTAGCCGCCGGGCAGATGATCCGCGCGCGTATCTTCCTGATCCTTGAGCTGAAATTCCTCCATGACGGCCGCGATGCGCTGACGCAGGTGACGGCCGTAGAGGCCGCAGGCCCCGCCGAAGAAGCGCAGGTTCTCGTAGACGGAAAGGCCGCCGTAAAGCGAGAACTTCTGCGCGACGTAGCCGATGTTCGCGCGCGCCTGCGTGCGTGCCGTGCGCAGGTCGACGCCCGCGACGCGCAGCTTGCCGGAGGTCGCGGGCAAAAGGCCGCAGAGCATGCGGAACGTCGTCGTCTTGCCCGCGCCGTTCGGGCCGAGCAGGCCGAAGACTTCGCCGCGATGGACATCGAAGGATGTGTGCGAGACGGCCGTGAAATCGCCGAATTTCTTGACGAGATCGCGCACCTCGATTTCCACGGGGGCCCCGGCGTCCATGGCGCTGCCTGCATCCTGAGCCGGTGCCGGCTCGTTTTCTGCCGGCGGCATGACCACATTTTCTTCGCCGGCTGAGGCCGCCTGCCTTGCCTCGTCGTCCTTGAGGAGCATCATGAAGCCGTCCTCGAGGCGCGGCACGAGCGGCTTGGCCGTGAGCCCGAGTTCCCGGAGGACCGTGAGCTCCTCAGGACGCCCGCGCGTCGTGAAGCGCACGCCGCCAGCTGCCGGCACGGCATCGAGCACGGTATCTTCACCGAGCAGCTTGTCCTGCAGCGTACGCATCGCCATGCCTGCTGGCGGCACGGCACGGTAGCAGCAGCCTGCGGCGATCCCTGAGAGGTCCTCAGGCGTGCCGCTTGCAAGGATCCGCCCGTGGTTGAGCACAAAGACGCTCTTGCAGCGCGCGGCTTCTTCCATATAGGCCGTGCTCACGAGCACGGAAAGGTTTTCTTCGCGCACGAGCTTCAACAGGATTTCCCAGAGCTCGCGGCGCGAGAGCGGGTCGACGCCGACGGTCGGCTCGTCGAGCAGCAGCAGCTCCGGCGAGCGCACGAGTGTGCAGGCAAGGCCGAGCTTCTGTTTCATGCCACCTGACAGCCTGCCCGCAAGCCTGCCCGTGAAGGCCGCAAGCTCCGTCATCGCGAGCAGGTGTCGGAAGCGCTGCTCGCGCAAGTCTTCCGGCACGCCGTGCAGCCTCGCGTAGAGCTCCATGTTCTCGAGCACCGTCAGGTCCTCGTAGAGACCGAAGCGCTGCGGCATGTAGCTCAGGACGTCCTGCACCTGCTGCGGCCGCCTGGTGACGTCGAGGTCCGCGACCTGCAGTCTGCCGGCCGTCGGCTTCATGAGGCCGCAGACGAGCCGCATGAATGTCGTCTTGCCCGCGCCGTCGGGGCCGACGAGCGCCGTGATCTGCCCGCGCGGCACCGTGAGATCGAGGGCTTCGAGCGCGACGGCCGTGCCGTGCTTGCCCGCAAAGACCTTGCGCAGGCCGCGCGCCTCGATGATGCCGTCCTTCATGACGTCACGCTGCGCACCGCCAGCCTCCTTTTCCTCTCCTGTCATCACGCTTCGCCTCCTTCCCCTGCCGGTCCGCCGCTGCGATTTCGCGTATCAGCCCCATAAACGGCGCGGATCCTCAGCCGCCCTGGCGCACTCATAAGGCAATCCGGACCGTTGCCGGCATGCCGAGCCGCAGCACATTGTCGTCGTCGGTCACGTAAACGCGCACCTCGTAGACGAGCGCCGTGCGCAGTTCATCCGTCTGCACGGTCTTCGGCGTGAATTCCGCCGTATCCGAAATGTAGCCGATCTGCCCGTGGATTGGCTGGTCCTTCCGGCTGTCGATGTAGACGTCGGCCGCCTGGCCCTCGTAGATGCGGCCAAGATCCGTCTCGCTGACGTAAGCCCTCACCCATTTCTTGTCGAGCAGCGAGAGCTTGAAGACGGGTGCCGAGGGCGAAGCCATGTCGCCGGGCTCCAGCAGGCGCGAGCGGATGACGCCGTCGGCCGGTGCCTTGAGCTCGTACTGCGAGAGCACGTACGCCTCACGCGCGCGCTCCTCCTGCAGGGACTTCAAGGTAGCCTCCGCCTCGCGCACATCCTCTTCGCGCGGCCCGGCCTGTGCTTCCTGCAGGGCCTGCGATGCTTCGGCGACGGCCGCCTCCTTGGCATTGGCCTCGGTGCGCGCATTGTCGAGCTCCTGCTCGCTCACGCCCTCGACGCTGTCGTAGATGGCCTGGCGGCGCATGTAGACGCCCCGTGCATACTCAGCCGCGGCCTGTGCCGAACGCAAACGCGCCTCGGCCTGGCGGACCTCCTCCGTGCGCGTGCCGTTGTGGAGCTTGTCGACCGTACTCTGCTGCGCGGCGATCTGCGCGTCGGTCTTGCGCAGCGTGAGCATAAGTTCATCGCTGTCGAGATGGCCGAGCACATCGCCCTCCCTGACCGTATCGCCTTCCTCCACGAGGAGATCCCTGATGCGGTCGCTCTCGCGGAAGGCCACGGTGATCTCGCGCACGTCGACGTTCCCCGACAGCGTGATTTCGCGCGCCGCCGCGAGCCTTGCCTGCTGCTCATGGCGCTGATACGCGTACCAGATACCGCCAATCAGCACGATGAGTACCAGGACGGCCGCGATTTTCTTTGGCTGTTTCATGATAGACCCCTTCCCCTTTGCCTGTTGCGTCTTTTGCTCTTCTGATTCTTACCCGGATTTCAAATTCAAATTTCATTTTGTTTTTATTATATCAAATTCAAATTTGAATTTCAATTATAGAGCTGAAAGAAACAGAGGCCGCAGCCGGAAAACCGGCGCGGCCTCTGTTTCATCTATGCATTGTGTATGGAATTAGAAGGGGTTTGCAAATGTGAACAGGTCATCCTTTCTTCTCTTCGGGGATGTCCATGATGGCCTGCGGTCCACGGTCGCCCGTGCGGATGCGGACGGCGTCGGTGAGCTCGTAGACGAAGATCTTGCCATCGCCGATGTTGCCCGTGCGCACGGCTTTCTGTGCGACTTCGAGGACGCGCTCGACCGGAATCTCGCAGACGACCGTCTCGAGCTTGATCTTCGGCACGAGGTTGATGTCGTACTCCTTGCCGCGGTAGACTTCCGTGTGGCCCTTCGAGAGGCCGCAGCCGAATACCTGGCTGACTGTCATGCCGAGCACGCCGATATCGTTGAGCGCCTGCTTGAGTTCTTCGAGTTTGCTGGCGCGGGTGATGATCTCTACTTTTGTAATCTTCATGGCTGCCTCACTCTTTCTGCGTGTTTAAAATCGTGTTCGCGAGCATCTCGCTGGAGTTCTCAAGCGATGCGACGATCGGGCTGCCGGCCATCATGGCGCTGGCATAGCCGCGCTCGCCGTGCTCGACGACATCGAGGCCTGCAATCTCCTCCGTCTCGTCGGCGCGGACCTTCATGAAGGCGCTGACGATCTTGAAGAGGATGAAGGTACCGACGATGGCCAGCGCATAAGCGACGATGACCGAGACGACCTGCGCGAAGAGCAGATGCGAATCGCCGTAGAAGAGACCGTCGGCACCAGCCGGGTTGACTTCCGTCGTGGCCCAGAGGCCTGTGGCAATCGAGCCCCAGGTACCGCCGATGCCATGGACACCGAAGGCGTCGAGGGAATCATCGTAACCGAGCTTCTCCTTGAGGACGGCGACGGCGAGGTAGCAGACGATGCCGCCGATGAGGCCGATGCAGACAGCAGGCATGGGCTTTACGAAGCCGGCAGCCGGCGTGATGGCGACGAGGCCGGCGATGCAGCCGGATGCGGCGCCGAGGATGGTCGGCTTGCCGTTGCGGATCCACTCAACGAGGACCCAGGAAACCGTGGCGGCAGCGGCGGCAGCCTGCGTCGTGACGAACGCGTTGGCTGCAAGGCCGTTGGCACCAAGGGCCGAGCCGGCGTTGAACCCGAACCAGCCGAACCAGAGGAGCGCTGCGCCGAGGACCGTCATCGGCAGGTTGTGCGGCAGCATGGCGAACTGGCCATAGCCGCGGCGTGCACCGAGCAGGATGCAGATGGTTAGGCCGGAAACACCGGAAAGGATGTGGATGACGAGGCCGCCGGCGAAGTCAAGGGCGCCGAGCTGAGCGAGGAAGCCGCCGCCCCATACCCAGTGAGCCATCGGGTTGTAGATGAGGATGGCCCAGAGCAGGATGAGGACAGCAAAGGCGGCGAAGCGCATGCGTTCGGCAAATGCACCCGTGATGAGGGCCGGCGTGATGACGGCGAACATGCACTGGAAGGCGACGAATGCGAGTTCCGGAATCGTGCCGTTCTCCAGCACATTGAGGCCGACGCCCGCAAGGCCAATCTTGTCGAGGCTGCCGATGAAGCCGCCGATATCCGTGCCAAACGTCATGGCATAGCCGAGGATGATCCATTCAACGGAAATCATCGCTACGATGAAGAAGCTCTGCATAATCGTGGTCAGGACGTTTTTGCTGCGGACCATGCCGCCGTAGAAGAAAGCCAGACCAGGTGTCATGATGAAGACCAGGGCCGCACTGATGAGGACCCAGGCCGTATCGCCCGTATCAATCATGTGAATCATTTCCTTTCTTGGTCCGAAGACGAATTTGGGATAATTGCTTTGCATAGCCGCAGGAAGGGGAGTGAAACGAAAAAGACGCCCAGCCGCCCCGCTCCCGCGAGAATCTCGCGGCAGGGAACCACTGGACGCCATTGTCCATTTCTGAGTTGATGATGTTAGGAATGTTGCGGATATGCAGTCAGCCTGAAGAACAGAAAAAGCCCCGCAGAACCTGGTACCTAGGTTTCTCGCGGGGCTCCATTGCCTCTTGTTCTCTTGCTGATGTGTCTATTATAGCTTCCGGCCCTGCCGGCGTCAACCCCTCTTTTTATGTATACAGTATTACACATGCGCAGGGTGCATCAGAGCCAGAGGCTCCCCTGCATCAGGCTGCCCATCGCACAGGCTCCTTGGGCCCCGGCTGCGCGCACGAGCGGCACGCGCGCGGGCGTCAGGCCGCCAATGGCGTAGACGGGAAGCGGCACGGCGGCGGTGACCGCCTGCAGGAAGTCCAGCCCGCGCGGCGGCAGGCCCGGCTTGCACGAGGTTGCAAAGATGTGGCCGGCAAAGATATACGTGCAGCCGAGGCGCACAGCTTCCTGCGCGTCCGCGACGCTGTGGCACGAGGTGCCAAGCTCCATGAAAGACGCCAGGGAGGAGCGCTCTGCCGGGACGAGGCGGCGAAGACGAGGCAACGGCAGATGCACCCCTGCGGCATGCTGGCGCCTGGCCACGTCAGGGAAGCCGTGCACGATGCCGGGGACCCCCGCCTCTTTGCAGAGATGAAGGACCTTTTGCGCGAGCGTTTCGTAGGCTTCTTCCGTTAGGTCCTTCTCGCGCAGCACAATGGCCCGCGGCTGGTGAGCAGCGATCGCGGCCAGGCGCGCGAGGAAATCCTCTTCATGGGCAAACACATGGCGATTCGTCACGCAGATGACATCAGAGATAGACATAGTCGTTGAGGACGGGCTGCAGGCCCTCGGCGGCCATATCGTGGTACATGCTGCCGAGGCTGCGGGAATCGCAGATCTCAAACTGCGCGTCGCCCTTCTCCTCCGTCTCCTTCCCCGTGTATTTCTCCTCGTGGTCGCCGATGCCCGTCGAGACGCCCGCCGAGATCTTCGTCGCCGCGATCTTCGCGATGCCGTTGCGGAAGGACGCCCTCTCGCGCGACGAGACGGTGATGCCGACATACGGCAGGAAGATGCGGTACGCGCAGATAATCTGGCAGAGCTGGCGCTCGCCGACGTCGAGCGGGTTGATCTTCTCGTTGTTGATGATGGGTCTGAGGCGCGGACACGACAGCGAGAATTCCGCCTGCGGATACTTGCGCTGCAGATGCCAGACGTGCAGTGCCGTTGCGAGCGCATCCTTGCGGAAATCCGCGAGGCCGAGGAGTGCCGAGAAGCCGACGCCGCGCATGCCGGCCATGAGCGCGCGCTCCTGCGCCTCGAAGCGGTACGGCCAGACGCGCTTGTGGCCCATAAGATGCAGCGTCTCGTATTTCTTGAGGTCATACGTCTCCTGGAAGACCGTCACGTAGTCCGCGCCGCATTCATGCAGGTACTTGTAGTCCCTGACGTTCATCGGGTAGACTTCGAGGCCGACGTTGCGGAAGTATTTGCGCGCGAGTTTGCAGGCCTCGCCGATGTAGGCGACGCTGCTCTTCGTCTTGCTCTCGCCCGTGAGCAGCAGGATCTCCTCCATGCCGCTCCTGGCGATGACCTGCATCTCATGCTCGATCTCCTCGGACGTCAGCTGCAGGCGCTGAATGTCGTTGTAGCAGTTGAAGCCGCAGTAGACGCAGTAATTCTCGCAGTAATTGGCGATGTAGAGCGGCGTGAAGAGATAGACCGTGTTGCCGAAATGGCGGCTCGTCTCGAGCCGCGCACGCCTTGCCATCTCCTCGAGCAGGGGCTGCGCGGCAGGCGACAGCAGGGCCTTGAAATCCTCGACGCTGCAGATGCGGTGGTCGAGCGCGCGACGGACGTCCTGGATCGTGTAGGCATCGGGATCGTAGGCGTTCATGGCCGCGATGACCTTCTCGCGCACATCGGAGCGGATCTCTTCCATATCCGGCAGATAGGCCATGGGGTCCGTGCGGCACGAGGGATCGTGCTCAAGGCGGTGTTTCTTGGCGAGTGCGGCCTCGCTCAGGCGGCTGGAATCCACGAGGAACTGATTCTCTTTCATAACTGCCACCTCCTCAATTGCGCAGGAAACCCGTCAGCGGGTCGGAAGCCTCGGCGCCGCGGCTCAGCACGCGCCCGAGCCCCGCAAGGTACGCCTTGCGGCCCGCCCGGATGGCGTCGCCAAAGGCTGAAGCCATGAGCGGCACATTGCCGGCCGTCGCGAGCGCCGTGTTGGCCATGATGGCCGCCGCGCCCATCTCCATGGCCTCGCATGCCTGCGACGGCGCGCCGATGCCGGCGTCGACGATGATCGGCAGGTCGATCTCATCGATGAGGATCTGGATGAATTCCTTCGTCGCGAGTCCCCGGTTCGAGCCGATGGGCGCTGCAAGCGGCATGACGGCGGCTGCACCGGCCGCTGCGAGGTCGCGCGCGGCGTTGAGGTCGGGGTACATGTAGGGCATGACGATGAAGCCTTCCTTCGCGAGGATTTCCGTGGCCTTGATTGTCTCGTTGTTGTCCGGCAGCAGATACTTGGAGTCGCGCATGATCTCGATCTTCACGAAATCGCCGCAGCCGAGCGCCCGCGCAAGGTGTGCGATGCGCACGGCCTCGTCCGCCGTACGCGCACCCGACGTGTTCGGCAGGAGCGTGATATTTTTTGGCACGTAGTCGAGGATGTTTTCCTTCTCTTTCGTGTTGGCGCGGCGCACGGCCACCGTGATGAGCTCGGCGCCGGCATACTCGACCGCCGCCTGGATGAGCTTCAGCGAGTACTTGCCCGAGCCCAGGATGAAGCGCGAGTGAAACGTGTGGCCGCCGATGACGAGTGCATCGTCTTTTGCTTCCTTATCACCGGCGCCCGAGCCGCCGCCCATGAAGCAGACGACCTCGACCTCATCCCCATCGCTGAGCACCGTCGTATCGTAGGCCTCGCGCGCGAGGATCACGCCGTTGTGCTCCACGGCCACGGCCCGCCGGTCGTAGCCGGCCTCCGCCAGATAATCCGCCACGCTCAGGCCCTCTTTTGCCTGCAGCTCGCCATTGATTCGTACCATCTTGCATCCTCCTCCGAAAATCACAGCTCCCCAACGTCCCGGCATGCTCAAAACGCCACCAGCCAAAACAAAAAGGGAGGCAACCTGACTCTGGTCGTCTCCCTGTACATGCAGAAACATCGCTCGATCGCATTTCCTGCGCATCCCTACGTTGGCATTATCCAAATCAGGTTCCCGGGTCGGAGTCACGAACTCCCTCTCAGCCTGCTTTGACGCCGCGCGCTGCGGCCGCCGGGCAAGCTCCCCGTGTCTATGGAATTGTAAAATCCTTAAAACGCTTTTTATTATAGACGAAACGATACAGAATTACAACCGTTTCCGCGAAAAAACGCCTGCTTTACACGAGATAGGGCGCAAGGACGGCCTGCCAGTCCGCGAGCGGCGTACGGCGCACCGTTTCGTGGAAGGCCTCGCCCGCCTCGCGCACGGCGAAGTAATGCGCGACGAGTGCGCAAAGTGCCGCGAAGAGCTTCGCATCTGCCACGCGGCCCGCAAGCGGCTGAGCGTAGGCCGCATCGGGGCCGAGCGAACCGCCCACCTGCACGGTGTAGACGGGCGTCACCTCGCCGTCGACCTTCGCGCGGCCGCCCGTCAGGCCGATGTCCGCGATCTGCGGCTGCGCGCACGAATGGAAGCAGCCCGTCAGATTGATGCGCACAGGCACGTCGGCCGCGGGGAACGCCGCATCGAGCGCCTGCGTCAGCTGCTGCAGGCGGTCCTTCGTCTCAATCGGCGCGAAATTGCAGTAGGCATTGCCCGTGCACGACGACGCGTAGCCCGAGAAGAGCCCCGGCTGCAGCGGATAGCGCGCAAAGAGCTCCTCGGCAAGCAATGCGTCGAGGCGCTCAGCGGGGATGTCGAGCAGGATGAGATTCTGCGAATTCGTCGTGCGCAGGCGGCCCGTGCCGTAGGTCTTCGCAAGCCCTGCAAAGGCGCGCAGGTCCGCGGCCTCGATGTGGCCCTTGGCGAGATGCACGCCGACATACGAGAGCCCCGGCTGCTTCTGTGCGTGGACGCCGTAGAAGCGGCCGTACTGCCACGGCGCCGTGACCTCCTCGCCGCCAGCTTCGAGCGTTCCCGTCTGGGCCGTGATCTTCGCGGCCACGGCGCAGATGCCAAGATCCGCGACGAGGTATTTCAAGCGGCAGTGATTGCGCTTCTCGCGATATCCTTCGTCGCGGAAGAGCGTCGCCACGGCCTTGGCGACCGGCAGCACCTCTTCGGGGCGGATGAAGAACGGCAGCTTCTGCGCGAGGTACGGCTCCGCCGAGAGGCCGCCGCCCACGTAGGCGTGAAAGCCCGTCTCGCCCGCGCGCCGGGCCGGCACGAACGCGAGGTCGTTGATGCGCGCGAAGCCGGCGTCGTGCGGATTTGCCGAGATCGACACCTTGAACTTGCGTGGCAGGTTCGAGAAGTCGCGGTTGCCGAGGAAGAAGCGGTACGTCTCCTCGACGAGCGGCGTCGTGTCGAGGAGTTCCTCGGGGTCGACGCCCATGAGCGGATTGCCGAGGATCGTGCGCGGCACATCGCCGCAGGCCTCGACGGAGCTCAGGCCGGCCTCCGCGAGGGCGCGGCGGATAACGACGGCGTCGCGCAGCGTGATGTTGTGGATCTGCACGGCCTGGCGGATCGTGATCTGCACCTCATCCCTGCCGTACGCGTGCGCGAGATCCGCGAGCACCTCGGCCTGCGCGGCTGAAAGCGTGCCCGACGGCAGCTTGACGCGCACGAGGAAATGGCCGTCGCGCGGCCGCTGCGCGTAGATGCCGGCCCATTTGAGCCGCTCGACGTCGCCGGGGTCGAGCTCCGAGAACGCTTTGCCGGAAAGCGCCTCGATCTCCCCGAAAATGTCGAGGCCGTCCTTTTCCTGTTTCCACTGCTCATTGCGGTTGCTTGTCACTGCTGTCATCTTCAATCTCTCCTGTTCATCTGGTTTTCCATGCAAAAATGGAGGTCCCGGCACACAAACGGTGCACAGGAACCTCCATTCTTTGGTCAGTTCGCTATGAATACCATTACGATACCATACGAAGGCCAAACTGTCAATCTTATTATTCCTATAATTTCGCTATGAATTTGCCGGACTGTGCCTCAGCGGCGGCCGAATGCGAAGATCTTGACGAACAGGAACGTGATGGGCACGCCGAGCACGGCCGCGATGAGGAAGCTCACGAGCGACGGCAGCCCGAGCCAGTTGTAGAAGACGAGCACGATGATGTTCTGGATGATGTAGTTCGGCACGTACGACAGGAAGAACTTGACGTAGCGCGCAAGCGTCAGACGTGTTGGGAAGACGAGCCAGCCGTTGAGGATGTAGGCATTGATGTTGCTCAGGAGGTAGCCCGCGTTGAACGCGACGTTCGCGTTGCCGAGAAGCGGCGTCAGGAGCTCCGCGAGGAAGCTGCAGAGGAACGTGTTGATGCAGCCGACGACGAGGAAGAGCAGGAACTCACGCGAGAGGAAGTGGCGCTTGAGCGTCCCGAGGTCAAACTGCATGGCCGTTCACCTGTCCCTTCGCTGCACCTGCCGGCGGGGCAAAGCCCGCGGGAGCCGCCTCCCCGCAGTCTGCCGGCTTGCCACGCTCGAGGAGATAGAGCGGACGGCGCTTCGTCTCCTCGTACGTGCGGCCGAGATACTCGCCGATGATGCCGAGGATCATGAGCTGCAGCCCGCCGAAGAACGCGACGCACGCGATGATCGTCGGCCAGCCCGCCACGGTATCCTCGCGCACGAATGTCTCAAACAGCACGTGCAGGAACAGGACGACGCTGACCATCATGCTGAAGAAGCCGACGTAGAGCCCGATGCGCAGCGGGAACGTCGAGCACGTGAAGACGCCGTCGACCGCGAGCCGCCACATCTTGCGCGGCGAGAACTTCGAGACGCCCGCGTAGCGCGGCGGCGCCGTGAAATGCACCTGCTTCTGGCGGAAGCCCATCGAGCCCACGAGACCGCGGATGAAGCGCGCGTGCTCGCGGTAGCGGCGAAACGCGACGACGACCTTGTGGTCCATCAGGCGGAAATCCGAGCCGCCCGGCTGCACGGGCACCTCCGAGATGATGTTGAGGAATTTATAATACGAAGCCGACGTTGTGCGCTTGAGCCACGAAGCGTCCTCCGTTGCCTCGCGGATGGTCTGCACGACTTCATAGCCATCCTCCCAGTCGCGGAGCAGGGCCGGGATCATCTCGGGCGGATGCTGCATGTCGCCGTCCATCGTGATGACGGCATCGCCGTCCGCGTGGTCGAGGCCGCACGTCAGCGCGAGCTGATGGCCCGAATTGCGCGCGAGCAGCATCGGCTGGACGCGGCAGTCCTTCTGTTCGAGCTCGTGCAGGATGGCGCGGCTCTTATCGGCCGAGCCGTCGTCGACAAAGATGAGCTCCCAGGCGTAGTCCGGCAGCTTTGCCATCTCGTGGCAGACGGCCTCATAGAAATGACGCAGATTGGCTTCTTCATTATAGACGGGCACGACGATTGAGAGCGTGTGCTTCGGTGTTTCGTTAATGGCTGACATGATGACTGGCTTCCTTTCCCTCAGGTCCTGTTCTTCGCGTTTCCCGCGTCATTTCGCGGGCGGCAGGACCACTTTGATGATGAGCATGCCGTTTTCCTCGCCGACCGTCTCAAATGTCCCCTGCGGCAGCTGCTCCTTGAGGTAGGCCTCGCGCGGCACCTCACAGAGCACGAAGAACGGCACCCCCGCCGGCAGGTCCTCATAGGCAAGGAATGGCATGACATTCTTGGCATTCCAGCTGAGTCCCGAAGGCTTCACGCGCTCCATGTCGGCACGGTGGATGAGCTCGGGGATATTGCCGCCGTAGTAGAAAACCGTCGAGGTCCTGTACCGGATACGCTCTACATTGTAGTCGCCGCAGTTAACGACGAGGGCATCATCCACATTAAGATTCCTTAAACTTGCAGCGATCGCGCGCCCCGACTGCTGACCGCAGAGCGGCACGGCCACGGCGAACGTCAGCACGAGGTAGAGGCACCAGCAGGCGGCCGCGAGCCGTTTGACGAGCACGGTGCGCTCCTTGAGGAGCCGCGCGGCGAGAATGGCCATCGGCAGGAACGCCGGCAGGGTGTACGTCACGTACTTCGTCGCCATGCACTGGAAGAAGAGGTGGATGATCACGGCCCAGGTCAGGAGGAACACGGCATGCTCGCTCCAGCGCCTGGCCCAAAGATCGCGCCACGTCTTCTTGATGCGCCAGAGCACGAGGAACGACCACGGGCAGAAGCCCAGCAGGAAGATGACGATGTAGTAGAACCAGACGTCGTCGCGCGCGTGCTCCGAGACAGTCGCGCGCAGGAAATTCTGCACGCCGAAGAAGTTCGTGATGAATTCCATGCCGTGCAGGCGGTACATCAGGTAATACCAGCTGCCGCCCACGACGAGGAAGACGGCAAGGCCCGGCAGCCAGCCGAGGTGCAGCAGCTCACGGGGCTTTCTGCGCAGGCAGAGGAAGACGAGCATGATGAAGCCCGGCAGCAGGAAGCCGATTGGCCCCTTCGTGAGCACCGTGAGCCCCGAGAACAGGAACGCCAGCAGGTAGTATCGTCGACTGCCGCTGCGGTAGCCCAGGTAGAAGGCGATGAGCACCGAATTGAAGAAAAAGATGAAGGTCATGTCGGTGATGACGGCCTTCGAGAGGTAGAAAAACGCCGTCGTTGTCGCGAAGATCAGCGCGGCGAGAAAGGCCGTCGCTCTATCGTAAAGCTTCTTCGCAAAGTACCAGACCTGCAGCACGTCGAGCACGGACACGACGGCGGGGAAGAAGCGCGCGGCGAATTCATTGACGCCAAACAGGCTGAAACCCGCGAGCAGCTCCCAGTAGAAGAAAATCGGCTTGTCATACCAGAAATTGCCGTAAATGCGCGGCGAGATCCAGTCGCCGGCTGCGAGCATCTCCTTGGCCGTCAGCGCGTAGTTTGATTCCACCGGATCCGTAATGGCCAGCAAGTGATTGCCAGCAAACACCATGATGACGACGCCGAGCAGCGCCAGTGCCTGCTGCTGTTTTCTCATAACCTTCTCTCCCATCCCTTTGCCTGTCCACATAAAAAGGGCGGCCCCCAGATACTGGATACCACCACGCACCGGGCGCCGAGCCTTTTGCAAGCAAATTCTAATCTTGTATACTCTCCTTAGTATAATGGCCCGTCTGCCGTCTGTCAATGCAAGGTGCTTCCCTCCCTCTTTGCCCGTGCCCGGCCATGTGGTACAATAAAGCAAAAAGGGGGTATTCACATGAAATTCACCATCATCGGCGCGGGCGGCACGGGCGGCGTCCTCGGCGGCTATCTCGCCCATGCCGGCAATGACGTGACCTTCATCGCGCGCGGCCGGCACCTTGCGGCCATGCGCGAAAAGGGGCTGCTTATCCGCACGAATCACCGCGGCGACATCCTCGTGCCGAACGTCAGGGCCTGCACCATGGAGGAGTACGAAAAAAGCGGTGACACGCCCGACGTGCTCTTCGTCTGCGTCAAGTACTACAGCCTGCCTGATGCCATCGCGCTCGCGAAGCACTGTGCGGGCAAGGAGACGCTGATCATCCCGATCCTCAACGTCTTCGGCTCGGGCGCCGTCATGCAGGAAGAGCTGCCCGGCCTCACGGCGCTCGACGGCTGCATCTACGTCTTCGCCAAGATTGCAGAGCCCGGCGTCATCGCGCAGCCGCAGTCCATCCTGCGCGTCTTCTACGGCTTTCGCCCGGGACAGCCGCAGACGTTTGCGAAAAAGGCGCAGGAACTCGAGGCCATCATGCGCGCGGCCGACATCCACGCGCATTTCACGGATCAGATCCAGCGCGATGCCCTGACGAAATTCAGCTTCGTCTCGCCGATGGGCGCGGCCGGCCTCTACTACGGTGCGAAGAGCGACGATTTCCAGCAGCCGGGCGAAGTCCGCGAGACATTCGTCGGGCTCATCCGCGAGGTGCAGGCCGTCGGCGAGGCCATGGGCATCACCTTTGACCGCGACCTCGTGGCAAACGGACTGAAGCTCATGGACGCCTTCGCGCCGGGTCTCACGACCTCCATGCAGCGCGATGTCGCCAAGGGAGGTCCATCGGAATTCGCGGGCCTCGTCGACCGCATCGTCGCACTCGGCCAGAAATACCATGTCGCAACGCCCCTTTACGCGAAGATCAGCGCCTGGGGACACAAAAAAGGACTGGCCTGATGGCGGCCAGCCCTCATACCTTCTCATGAAGCAAGCACAATGAGTTCCCGCTCAGGCCTGCGGCCCGTACCACTCCGGACGGCGCAGCTTGAGCCAGGGAACTTTTTCTTGTCTCTGCCGTGCTTTGGCAAGGTCGAGCGTAACCGTCACGAGCTGCTCGCGGTCATCAGCCTTGCAGACGAGATTGCCCTCGGGGTCCGCGACGAGCGACTCGCCGATAAAATCCATCCCGCCCTCAAGGCCCACGCGGTTGCACATCGCGACGAAAACTTCATTCTGCATGGCCTGCACGCGGATCTCCCATTCGAAGAGCTCCATCGGCTCGGCCTTGCAGTTGGCCGTGGGCACGATGACGAGCTGCGCGCCCCTGAGCGCACACGTGCGAATGCTCTCGGGCAGATGGCGGTCGAAGCAGATCACGATGCCGACGCGGCCAAACGGCGTGTCAAAGACCTTGAAGCCATCCTCCGACGGCGTGTAGTAGTCGACCTCGTAGAACTGCGTCGCCTCAAAGACATGCACCATCGAGGCGTGGCCCGCAATCTTCCCCGCCGCATCGATCCAGAACGATCGGTCAAAGCGCCGGCCGTCCGCGGCCTCAAAGTAGAAGTTCGGCGAGATCATCATGTGCTGTGCGGCCGCGAGCTCCCGCAGCCTGCCGATGATCGCATCGTCTCCGCGCGTCACATACGCCGCGACGTCCTGCTGCGGATACTGCGGGAAAAACGGCGCATTCTGGATTTCCGGGAAGAACAGGAGGTCGCTGCCCGCCGCCTCGCGGACAAACGCCACCATTCTCTCCTCATTTTGCGCACGGTCCTCTCCCATGCGCATCTGTGCCATACTGAGTTTCATCAATTGGGTCATCGTATCACCTTACTTTCTGATGGTATCATCTCTCCGCCTTCTCCGCGCAAGATTAAAGGCGCTGCGGAATGTATCCTGGCTTCAGCACGCGGCTGAATATAGAAGGCGGGGACGAGAGCGCAACGCTGCGCGAAGCCGGCTGGCTAAAGGGATTTTTTCCTTGGGAATGAAGCCTGACGAACGTGCGAAACGCGCGCTGCTTGAACGACGCCCGTTCGCCAGGAAGCTGGCAGATGAGGGGGAAGGCGCTGCGGGATGTATTCCGGCTTCAGCGCACAGCTAAATGTGGAAGGCGGAGACGAGAGCGCAACGCTGCGCGAAGCCGGCTGGCTAAAGGGATTTTTTCCTCGGGAATGAAGCCTGACGAACGTGCGAAACGCGCGGTGCTTGAACGACGCCCGTTCGCCAGGAAGCTGGCAAGGAAAAAATCCCTTCTTAACGCCAGGCGCCAACGCTCCGCTTATGCACCCTCGTCCCCTACATGTATTGCCGCGGGCAATCGCTGTGCGCTTCCAGGCGGAATACATCCCTCCGCTCAGGCTCATTTCCTTCGGCAGAACACGAACGCAGCCTTCTCCGCGCACGGAGAAGGTGGCCCAAAGGGCCGGAAGAGGTCTTTGGACGGACGGGTAAAGGCAATGCTTGACTGCAAGTCCTCACAAGCGTCGTAACCCCGCGCACGGGGAAAGTGGCCCGCAGGGCCGAAAGGGGTCCATGGACTGACGGGCAAGAACAAAACTCAACTGCAAGTCCTCACAAGCGTCGTAGCCCGCGCACGGGCGCGAAGCGCGGGATGCCGGGGCATCCCCGGGGAAAGTGGCCCGCAGGGCCGAAAGGGGTCTACCGCGGACTGTACGTACAGTATTTCGCCACAATGGCTGCATATTCCTGCACGTCAGCCATATCCTGCTGCGAAGCTCCGTCATGCGGGCCGGCTTCCGCGAGCTCGCGCGCCGCCTCCTCCAGAAGGCGCTGCGTCCCCGGCAAATCGATCTGCCGGACGATCATCGTCTCCGCCTGCCGCAGCCGGAAATGCGCCCGCTCCGCCGGCTTATAGGCGTCAAAGACCGCCATCGTGGCAATCGCCGAAGCCTCCGCGTAATTGCCGTCGTGCATGCAGCGCGCAAAGAGCAGCTCGCTCGTCGCCAGCGGCGTCTGATGCGCGCGGTTGTTGCGGATTGCCGCCTTCGTATTCTCATACTGGACGTCCCCGATAACCGCCATATCGCGATATTTCACATAAAGGCGCTGTGCCAGGCGCTCATACGCCCGCCGCGCCTGCACGCGTTCCCCTGCGGCCTGCCCCGGCACACGGGATTCCGCCTGCCGCGCCCCGTTCTGCCCTGCATGCTTTCGCGCCTCTCCCTGTGCCGCCCCGGCAGACACCACCTTCGCCTGCTCCTGCCGCACCACACCGTGCCGTGCCTGCAGAGCCCCTTCTGAATGCGCTGCCAAAGCCGGCACGCACGATACGCTCAGCAGAGCACAAGCCATCAGGCCGGTCCAAATCTTCTTCATCCTACGTTGATTCCTCCCGTGTCTCACTCAACCCATGTCAGCATTCCAGGATTTTATCAAGAATTCACTAATGAAATCATAACGCAATTCATCGTTTCCCGCAAGTTCATGGACCTCTTCCACCGCTAACGCGGTCCCCCTTCTCCCTACGGGGAGAAGGCTTGGGGCTCGTGGCCTTCGGCAGAATATACGAACGTACAAAGCGCAGCCTTCCCCGCGCACGGGGGCGCGAAGCGCGGGATGCCGGGGCATCCCCGGGTGTGGCCCGTAGGGCCGGAAGAGGTCCTTGGGCTGACGGGCCAGAACAAAACTCAACTGCAAGTCCTCACAAGCGGCGTAGCCCCGCGCACGGAAACAGCATAAAAAAACCGCCCGGAGAGGGCGGTTTTGCGTTATCTGGCTTTGATTCAGATCATGTCGTTCTTGATCATGTACTCGGCAATCTGCAGGGCGTTGAGAGCAGCGCCTTTGCGGATCTGGTCGCCGCAGACCCAGAAGTTCAGGCCGTGCTCGATGGACTCGTCCTTGCGGATGCGGCCGACTTCGACATCGTTCTTGCCGGACGTGAAGAGCGGCATCGGGTAGATCTGCTCAGCCGGATTGTCGCGGACGATGGCACCCGGGAAGGCGTCGATGGCCTTGCGGGCCGCCTCAACGCTGACCTCGTCCTCGAACTCGACGTTGACGGACTCGGCATGGCTGCGGTAGACCGGCACGCGGACCGTCGTAGCCGTGATGCGCAGGCTGTCATCCTCGAGGATCTTTCTCGTCTCGTTGACCATCTTCATCTCCTCTTTCGTGTAGAGGTTATCATAGAAGACATCGATCTGCGGGATGAGGTTGAAGGCAATCTGATAATGCTTCGGGAACTTCGCGCCCGGCAGGATATTGGCCTGCGGCTCACGGCCGGCGACAATATCCTCGACCTGCTGCTCGAGCTCAGCCATGGCTTCCTTGCCGCCGCCCGAAACAGCCTGATACGTCGAGACGACGATACGCTTGATCTTCGAGAGATCATAGAGCGGCTTGAGTGCCATCATCATGATGATCGTCGAGCAGTTCGGATTGGCGATGATGCCCTTGTGGCGCGCGATGGCCTGCGGGTTGACCTCCGGCACGACGAGCGGGACCTCCGGGTCCATGCGGAACGCGCTCGAGTTATCGATGACGACTGCACCGGCCTTGACGGCTGCCGGTGCGAACTGCTTGCTGGCTGCGCCGCCCGCGAACAGAGCAATCTCGACATCCTTGAAGGAGTCATCCGTCGTCTCCTCTACCGCGTACTCCTTGCCCATGAACTGGATCTTCTTGCCGGCGCTGCGTTTAGAAGCCAGCATCTTGAGGTTGGCAAAGGGGAAATTGCGCTCTTCGATGAGGTTCAGGAATTCCTGGCCTACGGCACCGGTCGCGCCGAGGATCGCTACGTTGTACTTCTTCATGGTAATCGTTCCTTTCTGCATACATTCCGGGAAATCCCGGATGAGTTCCTTTTTTATAATGATAGTAGAACGGGCAAAGGGATGGCTCAGTCGAGCAGCTTGTCGAGGCCGACCGTCAGGCCCTTGAGGCTGCGGACCTTCTTGGCGGCGAGCACGACGCCCGGCATGAAGGATTCACGGTTCATCGAATCGTGACGGATCGTCAGCGTCTGGCCGAGGCCGCCGAAGATGACTTCCTGATGTGCGACATAGCCCGGCAGGCGCACGCTGTGGATGTGCATGCCCTCGTAGTTCGCACCACGCGCACCTTGGAGCTTCTCGAACTCATCGGGGTTGCCCTGCTGATGCTCCTTGCGGACTTCCGCGATCATCTCAGCCGTCTGGATGGCCGTGCCCGATGGTGCATCGAGCTTCTTGTCGTGATGCAATTCAATGATCTCGACCTCTGGCATGTACTTGGCAGCCTGGCGCGACAGCACCATCAGCAGCACGGCGCCGATGGCGAAGTTCGGTGCGATGAAAGCCGGCGTATCGTTCTCCTCGGCAGCTTTGGCAATATCAGCCTTCTGCTCATCCGAGAGGCCCGTCGTACCGACGACCGGCGACGTCTTATGGGAAAGTGCCGTCATGACATTCGCGAAGACGACATCCGGACGCGTGAAATCCACCATGACTTCCGGTTTCAAGCGGTCAAGCGCAGCGGCAAGATCCGTCTCGACGAGGATACCGTTTGCCGGCAGTCCCACGAGCGTACCCGTATCCGCGCCGCCCTTGATATCCACGGCACCGACGAGCTCAAGCCCGTCTGCTTCCTGTACAGCCTTCAATACGGCCTGGCCCATGCGGCCGCAAGCACCATTTACGATTACTGTTGTCAAAATATGCGCCTCCAGTCAAAGCATAACGGCACATCCTCCCCCATTCGGGTCCTTGCATTTACCCGACAAACGTTCGCAGAGGATGCACGCATTTTTACATGTATTATACACATATTTGAGCGTCCTGACAAGCCTTGTGAAAAACAAACGTCAGGATTCCGTGATATGCTGGAACTGCTCCCGGTACTGCAGCGCGAGCACGGGCAGCACGAAGTCGAGATCCTCCCGGCGCTTGAGGCTCGCGATGGCCGCGCGGCGCGCTTCGATGAGGATATCGCTGTCCTTGAGCACATCGGCAATCTTGAGGTCGGGCAAGCCGTGCTGCATGGCACCGAAGAACTGGCCGGGGCCGCGCAGACGCAAATCCTCCTCGGCGAGCCGGAAGCCGTCAGACGTCTCCGCCATGATCGTCAGGCGTTCGCGAGCCTGCTGCGTCTTGCCTTCCGAGACGAGGATGCAGTACGAGGCATACGAACCGCGGCCGATGCGCCCGCGCAGCTGATGGAGCTGCGAGAGGCCGAAGCGGTCCGCATGCTCGACGACCATGATGCTTGCATTCGGCACGTTGACGCCGACCTCGATAACCGTCGTCGAGACGAGCAGCTTGATTTCTCCTTTATAGAAGGCTTCCATAACAGCCTCCTTCTCCGCCGGTCGCATCTTGCCGTGCACGAGGCCGCAGGCCATATCCTGGAAAATGCCGTAGCGCAATTCGTCGTAAATCTCCTCAGCCGAAGGCAGGTCGCTGTCCTCTTTCATCTCGATGAGTGGACAGACGACGTAGGCCTGACGCCCCTCCTCGAGCTGGCTGTGGACGTAGCGATAGATGAGTGGCCGCCGGTCCGGGCGGCGCACGAACGTGCGGATAGGCTTGCGTCCGGGCGGTAATTCGCGGATCAGTGAGACATCGAGGTCGCCGTAAACCGTCAGCGTCATCGTGCGCGGGATTGGTGTCGCCGTCATGACGAGCACGTCGGGCACGCAGCTTCCCTTTTTCTCGAGGGCCGTGCGCTGTGCGACGCCGAAGCGGTGCTGCTCATCGGTGACGACAAGCCCGAGCCGGTTGAACTGCACATCGTCCTGTATAAGCGCGTGCGTGCCGATGACGATATCCGTCTCATGCGCGGCAATCTCGTGGTAGACGGCCTCGCGCTGCTTTTTCGTCAGACGGCCCGACAAGAACGAGATGCGGATGCCAAACGGCTGCAACTGGCGGCAGAACGACTCATAATGCTGCTCGGCCAGAATTTCCGTTGGGGCCATCAGGGCTCCCTGGCAGCCGTTCTCGACAGTCTTGACGAGCGCAAGCATCGCGATGACCGTCTTGCCAGAGCCCACATCGCCCTGCACGAGGCGGCGCATCGGCACATCGCGCTCCATATCGCCGCGGATGTCCTGCCAGGTGCTCTCCTGGTCGTGTGTGAGCGTGAATGGCAGGCTCTTCCTGACACGCGTAAGAAGCTCGCCATCCTTTGCGTGCCGGATGCCCGCCGCGCTCTGCTGCACCTTTTTCTTTAAAAGCATCAGGCCGCACTGGATGAGGTAGAGCTCCTCGAAGGCCAGGCGCCGCCGCGCCGCCTTGAGCGCAGCAAAGTCCTTCGGGAAATGGATCGTCTCGAACGCCTCGCGGCGCGGCATCAGATGGTACTCCTGACAGACAGAAGCTGGCACGACCTCAGGAAGCTCGATATCTGCCGCGAGAGCCTCCTGCAGCAATTTGCGGAAAAATTTCTGATTGAGCCGCTCCGTCGCCGGATAGACCGGCTGGATACCGCAGTGTGCCGCCGCTTCCTCCTCGCCCGTCTCCTCTGTCAGGATCTCAAAGGAACTCAGCTGGCTCATCTCGAACTGCCCGCGCCCGCCGAATGCATACGCAGCCCGGCCCGTCACGAAGATGCGGCGCCCGACTATGAGCTGCTTCTTGAGATACTTCTGGTTGAACCACGTCACCTTGAGGAAGCCCGAGCCATCGCCGATGAGCGCCGTAAGGATCGTCATGCCGCGCCGGCCGCCCTGACGCTCCTGGAGTTTCGTAATGACGCCCGAGACCGTCTGCTGCTCGCCGGGCCGCAGGTCCGCGATGCGCGTCAAGACACTCTGGTCCTCATACGTGCGCGGGAAATACGTGAGAAGATCGTACACCGTCGCGATGCCGAGCCGCGCAAGCTCCGCCTTCTTCTTGGGACCCACGCCCTTGATATACTGAACGGAATCCGTTACCTTCATCTAAAATCACCTTTTCTATCCGTTTGCTGCCTCCCCACATGGCACAGCCCGCCTGCTGCCTTCTGCCAAAAAGCCGCCCGTCCGGAAAGCCCGACAGGCGGCGCGCGATCAGCGGTCGAGCTTCTTCTCGAGCTCCAGGTAGTCCGTCAGGTCGACCATGAGCGGCGTCACCGCGATGTAGCCGGCCTCGACGGCATAGATATCCGTCGGCTTGCTCTTGTCCGTATCGAAGATCTCACCGGCCACCGTATAGAAGACACGGCCATCCTCGCGCGGCTGGCGGATGAAGGCGTTGTGGTAGTCGCGCTTACCCTGGCGGCCGAAAACGAACTGCGGCTCCCCGTCCTTGAAGGCCTTCGGGAAATTGATATTCCAGAAGAGCGACTGCTTCTCATCGGCCAGCAGACGCTCGAAATGCGCCGCAAAGATCTCGGCGGCCTCCTCATACGAAATCGTGCTGTCCACATCGAGCGAGAGCGCAAACGACGAGATGTCGTGCAAGATGCCCTCCATCGCCGCGCCGACCGTGCCCGAATACAGGATATCCGTCGCGAGATTCGCGCCGTGGTTGATGCCGGAGACTACGACGTCCGGCTTTTCCTCGGCAATCGCCTCGAGGTAGAGCTTGACGCTGTCCGTCGGCGTGCCGTCGACCGCCCAGGCCTCGATGCCGTATGCCTCGCGCAGCCGCTCGCCGCGCAGGAGCTCCAGCGGTCGGCCGACGTTGAGTGCATGGGCCATGCCGCTCTGTTGGCGTGCCGGCGCCGAGACGACCACCGTATGTTTGGGCGAAAGCGCCCGGACCAGGGCCTCGAGCCCGCACGAGTCGATGCCATCGTCGTTTGAGATCAGGATCCGCAAAATAAAACCTCCATTCCTACCAAGCAACATCATATTTATCAAAAATCGCCATGCCAGGCATGGCCCGAAGACACGAAAAGGCTCCTTTGTCACCAAAGGAGCCATCTAGTCAAAATGGTGACCCACCACGGAATCGAACCGTGAACCTACTGATTAAGAGTCAGTTGCTCTGCCAGTTGAGCTAGTGAGTCATGGTGACCCACCACGGAATCGAACCGTGAACCTACTGATTAAGAGTCAGTTGCTCTGCCAGTTGAGCTAGTGAGTCATCGTTTTGTTCTGTTCTTGGCTGCCCTCGCAACCAACGAATATTATTATAGAGGAGCCTAGGCCATCTGTCAACACCTTTTTGATTTTTTCTTTAAAACTTTTTTGTTTCTCCCTGCTGCGCCGCTTCATCGGCTTCGTACGCGATGTGGTTCTCCTCGCACCAGTCGCGTGCGACTTCGCGCAGATACGCGCGCTTGTAGGCCTCCCAAGCCGGCTGCAGCAAAAGATGGCGCACCTGGCGGTGGAACCTCGCGGCCGCGCCCGCCCCGGCGAGGATATCCTCGAGGCGCTCCCTGACATCCTCACGCTCGCGCGAGGCAGCAAAGGCCTGCATCATCTCATGCTCACACTCGTCGATGACGTTCGGCAGCGGCAGGTAATGCTCCCAGTCCTCCTCGATGTCAAAGGCATGGTCGAGCGCGTCTTCCTCACCCATGTTGTCCTGCATGAGGATGACCTTGCCCCTGGCGATATCCACATAGCCCTGACGGACGTCCGACTGCGCCATCGCCGCCGCCAGCTCATTCAAATCGACTTTCATAAAAAAACCACCTATCCAGCCCCGCTGCAGCGGGGCTTCGTTCTCGTTCGCTGCTCTCATTATACCATCGGAACGAGCATCTGGAAAGGTGGGTATCTTATCCTCTGTTTCTTTTAGAACTGCCACGTCACGCCGGCATTGATCTGCCACTTCGTTGTGATATCGCTGCTGAAGGTACGCTCCGCATCGGCATACATCGTAGCGGACGGGCTCAGGCGGTACGTGCCGCCGAAGCCGACTTCGTACCAGGTCTCCCCGTAATCGATGCTCGTATCCAGGAATTCCCCATTCGCCGCGCGCATGTGCACATCCTGGCCGTTGCCAAACTCATGGAGCAGGGACGCTTT
>CABJCJ010000032.1 GCA_902364065.1 Veillonellaceae bacterium SB90 | reverse complement strand
TGCGATTTTATTGTGCTTCAAAAAGCTGTAAACTGCTGTAATATCTAATAAACGAGATAAAAGAAAAGGGGCACGTGACATGAACGAAAACGCAATCATCGAAACAGTAGAGGTAGCGCAGCCAAAGCTGAGCCGCGAAGATTTGCTGCAGGTCCTGAAGTACCGTTATGCAACAAAGGCATGGAACAAAGACCGGAAAATCAGCGATGCGGACATGCAGACCATCTTAGAAGCGGCACGCCTCGCACCGACGTCATTCGGCTTTGAGCCGTGGAAAATCCTCGTCCTGCAGAACGAGGAAATCCGCCAGGCCATCCGGCCGTACGCTTGGGGTGCAGATGCCGCACTCCAGGACGCCAGCCATTTTCTGGTATTCCTGGCGCGGAAAAAAGCCGACATCACCTTCGGTTCACCCTACCTCGAGCACATCACGCACGACATCATGGAGCTGCCCGAACAGGCATACAACATGTTCAAGACGGCTTATACGGGATTCTGCCGCGACCAGCATAAGATCCTCGAATCCGAACGCTCGGCCTTCGACTGGTCGGCAAAGCAGGCCTATATCGTCATGGCCAACGTCCTCTTCGCAGCCGCCTACCTCGGCATCGACTCCTGCCCCATCGAGGGATTCACGAAGGACAAGGTCGAGACGGTTTTAGCCGATACCTATCATCTCTACGATCCCGAACACTTCGGTGTCGCCTGCATGACCGCTCTGGGCTACCGCGGCGAAACACCGCATCGCGACAAACGCCGCCGCCCGCTCGAAGAATCCGTCATCTGGAAATGAACTACAGGTTCGTCATCGAAGTCACACCACAACTCGAAAAAGGAGTTTCCGAAATGTGCAATCTGAGTGAAGGTATCCAGCCTGATACCGAGCAAGCCAGGTACCAAGTCTCAGCTCCTTCGCACATGCCAGGGCGTCCCCTCCGGGGAAGCTGGCAGCGCAGCTGCCTGAAGGGGGAACTGCTCTCATTCGCTGCGCTAATCAATGTAAATCGAACCAAAAACAAAAAGGCCGCCACACAAAGCGCGATGCTTCGTGCAGCGGTCTTATGTTCATTTGGAGAGTATGGGATAGACGGCAGAAGGCGATCAGAGCGTGGAGTCGACCCAGTCGCCTTCGTAGGCGCGGCGGTAGAGTTCGACGACTTCGTCCTTCGTGTACTTGCGCGGGCTTGTCAGGGCGCAGGCGTCCTTGAGTGCATTCTCGGCCATGAGTTCGAAATCTTGCGGCTGAACGCCGAGTTCCTTGAGCGTGCGCGGGATGCCGACCTCGCGGCTCAGGCGGCGGATGGCGTTGATGCCCTTGTCTGCGGCTTCGTTCGTGCTGAGGCCGTCGATGACCTCGCCCATCGCCTTAGCGATGTCGCGGAAGCGGTTGAGATTGCTGATGAGGTTGAATTCGCAGACGTACGGCAGCAGGATGGCGTTGCAGACGCCGTGCGGCAGGTTGTAGAAGCCGCCGAGCTGATGGGCCATGGCATGGACGTAGCCGAGGGAGGCGTTGTTGAAGGCGATGCCGGCGAGGTACTGGCCATAGGCCATCTTGTCACGGGCGTAGAGATAATCGCCGTTGGCAACGGCTTTCGGCAGGTATTTCTGGATCATGTTGATGGCCTGCAGAGCTGCAGCATCGGTCAGCGGGTTGGCGGCAGACGATACGTAAGCTTCGATGGCATGCGTCAGTGCGTCCATGCCCGTGGCAGCCGTGAGGCGCGGCGGCATGCCCTTCATGAGCGCAGGATCGTTGATGGCGATCTGCGGCGTGACGCGCCAGTCGAGGATGGCCATCTTGACTTTGCGGCGCGTGTCCGTGATGATGCAGAAACGCGTGATCTCGGAAGCCGTGCCGGCTGTCGTGTTGATAGCCATGAGCGGCACCATCTTGTTCTTTGAGATGTCGATGCCCTCGTAGTCGTAGATCTCGCCGCCATTGGCCGCAATGAGGCCGATGGCCTTGGCGCAGTCATGCGAGGAGCCGCCGCCCAGGGAGATGATGCAGTCGCATTTCTGTTCATTGAAGGCCTTGACGCCAGCGACAACGTTCTTATCCGTCGGGTTCGGCTCAGCGCCGCCGAAGATGTACGTCGGCAGGCCTTCTGCCTCGAGGATGTCCTTGACCTGCTCGGCCATGCCGGATTTGGCGAGGAAGGCGTCCGTGACGATCATCGGATGCGTGCCGTCGAGACTCTTCATGAGCTTGCCGGCTTCGTTGACGGCACCTTCACCAAAGACATTGCGGGTTGGCAGGAAATAATACGTTAACGACATGGAAAAGACCTCCTTGAATCATTCAGGCTCTTGATTGAGCTTGTTTTTATCTCGTTTTGATGTTTTTATTATAGTATGGAATTGACTATAAGTACAATACTAGATGTTTTATAAAATTGATAGGATATTTATGAATTCATTTTCTTGTTTTTCCTATGCAAAAAGGCGATGAATACTTATATTTTCCTTATTGTACAAGACTTTTCAACGATCTGTGACTTTGTTATAATAATAACATAAGCAATCGGAACTTATAAAATCAATAAGTTTTATCCTATATCTGTCCAAGGTGGAGGTTTTTGTCATGGAAATTCGTCATTTTCATTATATCCGGACCATTTACGAGACGGGTTCCATCTCGCGGGCGGCCCAGCAGCTCTACATCTCGCAGCCGTCGCTGTCGCAGCTCTTGAAGAGCGTCGAGAAGAAGGTCGGCGCGCCGCTTTTTGACCGCAGCACGCAGCCGCTGCGCCCGACGACGATTGGCAGGAAGTACCTCGCGGCCGCCAAACACATCATGGAGATCGATGCGGAGTTCCGCCAGTACGTCGAAGATGAGCTCGGCTGTGCGCAGGGCAATCTCATCGTCGGCAGTTCGCCGTTCCGCAGCACGTATTTCCTCGCGTCATTCCTGCCGCAGTTCCAGGCGCAGTACCCCGGCATCCGGCTGCAGCTGGCCGAGCACACGTCGAAGCGGCTCGAGGAGGCCGTGCTCTCCGGCGATGTCGATCTCATCATTGCGACGCAGCCCGTCGATACCGAGGCATTCTCGTGTGCGGAGCTCTACGCCGAGGAGATGATTCTCGTGCTGCCGGCTAATCATCCGCTCTCGAAGGCCTATGACCTGCCCCAGGACTGCCGCGGCAATCTGCCCGTGCTGCCCATCTCGCTGCTCAAGGATACGCCGTTCATCCAGATGCACAGCGAGCAGAAACTCCACCACCAGCTGCTTTCCATCTGCGAGGAAGGCGGCTTCACGCCCAAGATCTATTTGCAGACGCGCAGCATGGAGACGGCGCTGACGCTCGCGAGCGCCGGCCTCGGCGCGACGCTGATGCCGATGACGCTCCTGCGCGCCTTCCACCCGCAGACACCGCCGTGCTTTGCGGCACTGCCCATGCGCCCGTGCCGCCACGCGCTCGTCGCCTGGCGCAAGAAGGCATATCTCTCACATGCCGCCCGCGCCTTCATCGATTCGCTCGTCGATTACTGCCGTGACAAGGGTGACGATTTATGAGGAAGCAGGAATAAGTATCTGCGCCGCCGCGCAGCTTTTGACAAAGGCTGCGCGATGGCGTATACTAAAAAGCATCCTCTTAATAAACTAGTTAATTTAACCAGTTGATTAACCAGTTGAGTTCATGTGCAAAAAGGAGCTGATATTGTTTATGACAAATGAAACACTTTGGTCCAGGAATTTTATCGCTTTGGTCACGGCCAATGGCCTGCTGTTCGCGGGCTTCCACGTCCTGCTGCCAACCCTCCCGCTCTACGTGGCGGGTCTCGGAGCCTCCGGCTCGGAAATTGGCCTGATTGCCGGCATTTTCGGTTATTCCGCCATCTTCATCCGCCTGTTCACGGACACGGGCGTGCGTGCCTTCGGCAAGAAGAAGTGTCTGTATGCAGGGCTTCTGCTCTCGCTGCTGGCCACGGTCGGCTATGCCTGCTTTGACTCGATTCATGCCATCATCGCCGCCCGCATCATTCACGGCTTCGGCTTTGGCCTAAGCACGACGTTTGCCGCAGCGCTCGTGGCCGACGTCATCCCCGCTTCACGGCGCGGCGAGGGCATCGGCTATTTCGGTCTCGGCAGCACGATTGCGATGGCCCTGGCCCCTGCCTTCGGCCTGATGCTGCTGTCGGATATCAGTGCCACTATGCTGTTCGCCGTCTCCGGACTGGCTTCGCTGCTGGCCCTGTTTGCTGCCCGCGCGGACCGCATGGCAGAAAAAAAGCCGGAACTCCCGCTGCCGGCCGTGCATCTCTCATTCCGCAACCGCATCTATGAGCCGGGCACGGGCATCCCGTCGGTTCTGACGGTCCTTTTTGGCGCAGCCTATGGCAGCGTCAACACATTCATCGCGATGATGGCCGCCGAAGCCGGGATTGAGAGCGCCGGCCTGTTCTTCATCGTCGGGACTTGCTTCATCTTTATCTCGCGTCCTTTTGGCGGACGCCTGCTGGACCGCCGTGGTGCCTTTGCCGTCGTAATCCCGGGGGCTCTGCTCTACAGTGCAGCTCTTGGCCTGATCCTCATGGCGGACAGCCTCTCCCTGCTGCTCGGGGCCTCTGTCCTCTACGGCCTCGGTGCCGGTCTGCTGCTGCCGGCACTCATGACCTGGATGCTCAATGCCGTGCGCGCTGACCGCCGCAGTGCAGCCAGCGCCACCTTCTACAATATGCTCGATATTGGCACGAGCACAGGCATCCTCGTGCTCGGCAGCCTGGCCGGCAGCGTCGGCTACATCGCCATGTATCAATACGTACTTGCCATCATGGGCGTGTTCCTCGTGTTCGGCATCGTACAGCACCGTTTTGCCGCGTCCGCACCGCAGGCAGAAGGAATCGAAGAAGCAGAGGAGTAATTCATGGATACGCATATTTGGCAGGAAAATGACACCGACCGCCTGATGCATCAGATTCATCAGACGATGCGCCTGTTCGCCAAGACCCTGAACCAGGAAATTGCACGATCCGGCATTTACAGTTCCGAATGGACGGTCCTGAACCTGATTCACCACCGCGGGGAATGCGCCCAGGCGGAGCTCAGCCCGTATCTCGGCATCGAGCCGGCGGCCATCTCAAAGACGCTGGTGAAGATGGAAGAAAAGGGCGTGATTACCCGGGTGTTCCGCAATGAGCCGCGAGGCAAATTCGTCCGGCTGACCGAAAAGGGCGAAACGCTCTTCACCCGCCTGCAGAGTCTCGTGGCCAGTCACCGACATCAGGCCCTGCAGGGGCTCTCAGCGGAAGACTGCCATCAGCTTTATACGCTGATGCATCGAATCCAGGAAAACCTGCAGCAGGAATAACGCATATAAAAATGGCCCCGGCCGGGAACAGGAAAATCTGTCCCAGCGGGGGCCATTTGCTTTCGGAAGAATGATTGACAGGAAGCCTGCTCAGGCTTCCTTGCGGTCGAATGGCACATGGTTGAGCAGGAGGTCGGGGTTGTTGTCCATGATCCAGCCGAGCGCCCATTCGTTGCTGACGAGCAGCACGGGATTGCCCTTGCGGTCATAGACGAACATGCCGCGGTCAGCGCCCTTGAGCGAAGCCGGCGTGACCTCGCGGCCGTCTTCGTAGGCGAGCCAGCGCGCGACCTCGTACGGCTGCATGTTCATCGTGATGTCGACGTTGTACTCGTTCTTGAGGCGGTACTCGAGGACTTCGAACTGCAGCGTGCCGACCGTGCCGACGATGTACGATTCCATGCCGGCGCCGGCCTGCTGGAAGAGCTGGATGGCACCTTCCTGCGTGAGCTGCTCGATGCCCTTGACGAACTGCTTGCGCTTCATCGTGTCCTTGGCCTGCACGCGCGCGAATTTCTCGGGCGGGAAGACCGGGAAGTCGGCGTATTTAAACTTGTGGCTCTCGTCGCAGATCGTGTCGCCGATGCCGAAGATGCCCGGATCAAAGAGGCCGACGATATCGCCAGGGTAAGCCGTGTCGATGATCTGGCGGTCCTGTGCGAGGAACTGCTGCGGCTGGGCGAGCTTGATGAGCTTGCCCGAGCGCTCGTGCCAGACGCTCATGTTGCGCTCGAATTTGCCCGAACAGATGCGGATGAAGGCCAGACGGTCGCGGTGCGCCGGGTTCATGTTGGCCTGAATCTTGAAAACGAAGCCCGAGAATTTCTCATCGTCCGGCGCGATGAGACCGTCGCTCGACATGCGCGGCTGCGGCGTCGGCGCCATGCGGATATAGCCTTCGAGGAAGTCCTGCACGCCGAAGTTCGTCATGGCCGAGCCGAAGAACATCGGCGTGAGCTCGCCGGCGTTGACCTTCTCCATGTCGAATTCCTCACCGGCTTCGTCGAGAAGCTCGATATCGTCCTTGAGGGCCTGCCACGTCTCCTCGCCCACGCGCTCGATGACGGCCGGGTCATCCGGCTCGTAGACATCGGCGATGCGCGCTTCCTGGCCGTGCGTCGTGTCGGCGGCAAAGAGCAGCACCTTGTCGTTGCGGCGGTCGTAGACGCCCATGTACTGACCGTCCTGGCCGATTGGCCAGTTCATCGGGTAGGAGCGGATGCCGAGCACGTTCTCGATCTCATCCATGATGTCGATCGGCAGCTTACCGTAATGGTCGAGCTTGTTGATGAACGTGAAAATGGGGATGCCGCGCTGCTTGCAGACCTTGAAAAGCTTCTTCGTCTGAGCCTCGACGCCCTTGGCGACGTCGATGACCATGACGGCGCTGTCGACGGCCATGAGCGTGCGGTACGTATCCTCCGAGAAGTCCTGATGGCCCGGCGTGTCGAGGATGTTGATGCGGCAGCCGTCATAGTCGAACTGCAGCACCGACGAGGTGACGGAGATACCGCGCTGCTTCTCGATTTCCATCCAGTCAGACACGGCATGACGCTGCGTCTTGCGCGACTTGATGGAACCGGCCAGATGGATGGCACCGCCGTAGAGCAGGAGCTTTTCCGTCAGCGTCGTCTTACCGGCATCCGGGTGCGAGATGATCGCAAACGTGCGGCGCTTCTTGATTTCCTTATCGAGTTCTTCGGTTAATGCGGACAAGATTCTTTTCCTCCCAGTATATGTGAATGATACATGTCAAGTTGCACTGCTTACCATTCTATCATAGAGCCTTCTCCTACTGCAATCCCCAATTTCCCCGCATCTGCTGCTATGGTATAATGAAGACAGTACATCATCTGCCCACAGGAGGATTCCCATGACCGAAATCAAACCTTCCGTCTGTCCCTACGACTGCCCCGACTGCTGCGGGCTGCTCATCACCGTCGAGGACGGCAAGGCCGTCCGCGTCGCGGGCGACCCCGAGCACGCCTTCACGCGCGGTACGCTCTGCCCGAAGATGGCCCATTACGAACGTACGGTCCACTCCGCCAAGCGCATCATGACGCCGCTAAAGCGCACGGGCAGAAAGGGCGAGGGATGCTTTGCTCCCATCAGCTGGGATGAGGCCATTGAAGAGATTGCCGGGCATTGGCAGTCCATCATCAAAGAATACGGCGCCGAGGCTATTTTGCCCTACTCCTACGCCGGCACGATGGGCACGATTGGCTACAGCGCCGGCCATGCCCTCTTCTACGCACTCGGCGCCACGAGTCTTGACCGCACCATCTGCGCACCGGCCAAGAGCCGCGGCTACCGCGATGTCATGGGCGCAACGCTGCCGACCGCCCCGCAGGAAGCCCAGCACAGCGATATGATCATCCTCTGGAGCATCAGCATGCTCGCGACCGACATACACTTCCGTCACGACATCGAGATTGCCCGCAGGAATGGCGCCAAGGTTTACTGCATCGACACCTACCGCACGAGGACCGCCGACTACGCCGACGCCTTCCTCTGCCCGCGCCCCGGCACCGACGGTGCACTCGCGCTTGCCGTCCTCCGCGTGCTCGTGCGCGACGGCCTCGCCGACCGCACCTTCCTCAAGGAGTACGTGCAGGGAGCGGACGAACTCGAGCAAAAGATCCTGCCGCGCTACACCCCCGAAGCCGCCGCAGCTATCACCGGCGTCCCCGCCGCGGATATCCGCGCCTTCGCCCATGCCTACGGCAATGCCCGCGCCCCCTTCATCCGCCTCGGCAGCGGCCAGTCCCGCTACGTCAACGGCGCCATGACCTCGCGCCTCATCACCTGCCTGCCCGCCTTCGTCGGCGCCTACGCCAAGAAAGGCGGCGGCCTCTTGACCTCCGCCTCCGGCAGTCACGCCTTCGACAAGAACATCGTCCGCCGCCCCGACCTCGAGCAGGCCGGCGTGCGCCACATCAACATGTGCGAGCTTGGCCGCGCGCTCAACGACACAGACCTGACGCCACCTGTCAAGGCACTCTACATCTATTCCTCCAACCCCGCCTGCACCGCCCCCGACCAGAACCAGGTCCTGCGCGGCCTCCAGCGCGAAGACCTCTTCACCGTCGTCCACGAGCGCTTCCTCACGGACACTGCCCGCTACGCCGACATCGTCCTGCCCGCCACCACCTCCCTCGAGAGCGAAGACCTCTACTATTCCTACGGTCACTACACCATCCAGCGCGCCAGAGCCGTCATCCCGCCCGTCGGCGAGAGCAAAAGCAACTGGCAGGCCGCCTGCCTGCTGGCCAGGGCCATGCACCTTCAGGACCCCATCTTCCAGAAGACGGAAGAAGACCTTGTCGAAGCACTCATCGACTCCATCAGCAAAGCCTGGCCCCTGCCCCTTACCAGCGAAGAATTCCAGCGGTTAAGAGACTGCCGCCCCGTCGACCTGCCGCTGCCCGAAGGTTACAAGCTCCGCTTCGCCACCCCTTCCGGCAAGATCGAGATTGAAAACCCCGTCTGCCAGCCGCCCCTGCCCGACTACTTGCCCCCCCACCGGGACAGCGAGCCCTTCCACCTCATCAACGCCCCCGACATGCGCGTCCTCGACAGCTCCTTCAACGAACGCGACGAGCTCACACGCGGCAGCATCATGACACTCCTCATCCATCCAGACGATGCCGCCGCGCGCGGCCTCCAGGACGGCGACCCCGTCCGCGCCCGCAACAGGCGCGGCCACGCCCACTTCACCCTGAAGCTCTCCAACCGCGTCAGGCGCGGCACCCTCGTTACTGAAGGCGTCTGGTGGCAGGCCTACACCCAAGACGGCAACACCAACCGCCTGACCTCCATGCGCCTCACCGACAAAGACGGCGGCAGCACCTTCTACGACATCAGCGTCGACATCGAAAAAGCCTGATGCTACACGGGGCAAACAAAAAACCGGCACGAGACATACGCACTCGTACCGGTTTTTCTATCCAGTCTTATCTCTGAGTCTATGGCTGTTCTCCGCCAGCTTAAAAGGCCTTTCCATTCAGTGCCTTTTCCACCAGCGTGTCCCCGACATACCGGAGTTTCAAGGAGAACACCGCCTCCTGCTTCTCCATCAGCCGAAAGAAGATTTTGTCGCCTTCCCAGACGGGTAAATCATAAACGGCGTCTTTGTCCACCCATTCGAGCGTCCCCTCGCGGCAGGCGTCGCGGCCGATGAAGTCGCCGTGAAAGCGGTCGGCCGTGTAGAGGAACATGTACTCCGTCTGCCACTTGTCCGACATGAATGTGATGATGCCGCGCAGGGCAAAGCGGTCGAGCGTGAGGCCAGTCTCCTCGCGCACCTCGCGCAGGAGGCATTCTTCGGGCGTCTCATCGGGCTCGAAATGGCCGCCGACACCGACCCATTTATCGTGGTTGATGTCGTGCTCCTTCTTGACGCGGTGCATCATGAGGTACTTGCCGTCCTGCTCGAGGTAGCAGAGCGTCGTCAAATTCGTCTTCTTGTGACCTTTCTCCTGCGCCGCCGTCATAGCTTGAGCTCCAGTCCGACCGGGCAGTGATCGCTGCCGAAGATCTCGTTGTGGATCGTGGCATCGACGATGCAATCGCGCAGCCTCGACGAGGCGACGAAGTAGTCGATGCGCCAGCCGGCATTCGTGTCGCGCGCCTTGCGCAGATACGACCACCAGGTGTAGATGCCCGTGCGCTCCGGGTAAAGCGTGCGGAACGTATCGAGGAAGCCCGCAGCGAGGAGCTCCGTGAATTTGCCGCGCTCTTCATCAGTGAAGCCGGCATTGTGATGATTCGTCTTCGGGTTCTTGAGGTCGATTTCCGTATGGGCGACATTGAGGTCGCCGCAGACGATGACGGGCTTTTTCGCGTCGAGTCCCGTGAGATAGGCACGGAAGGCGTCCTCCCACTCCATGCGGTAGGCGAGGCGCTCGAGACCGCGCTTGGAATTCGGCGTGTAGACCGTCACGAAATAGCAGTCGGGGAATTCGAGCGTGATGACGCGGCCCTCGTGGTCGTGTTCCTCGATGCCGAGGCCATACGTCACCGCAAGCGGCTCGAGGCGCGAGAATACGGCCGTGCCCGAGTAGCCCTTGCGTTCAGCGCTGTTCCAGTACTGGCGGTAGCCCGGCAGGTCGAGGATGGCCTGATCCGGCTGCATCTTCGTCTCCTGCAGCGCAAAGACATCGGCGTCGAGTTTCACGAAGGATTCCATGAAGCCTTTTTTGAGGCAGGCCCGCAGGCCGTTGACATTCCAGGAAATGAGTTTCATGTCACAGACCTCCCGTCAAGGCAGCGTCTTGAAGGCGTCGAGTGGCCAGAAGACGAGCACGGCCTTGCCCTTGATGAGCTTGTAGGGAACGAAGCCGACGTCAGCGAAGCGGCTGTCCTCTGAGTTGTTGCGGTTATCGCCCATGACGAAGACCGTTCCCTCCGGTACAGTCGCCTTCGGATATTCGCTGCGGGTCTTCTCGAGGATGTAGTCTTCCTCGAGCATCTGGTCGTTGACGTAGACGCGGCCGCCCTTGATCTCGATGGTGTCGCCCGGCGTCGCGATGACGCGCTTGATGAAGTCACGGCTCGTGTCGCGCGGATACTGGAAGACCAGGATCTCGCCCTTCTTCGGCGCGCGGAAGTCGTAAATGAACTTATTGACGACCAGGCGCTCCTGCGACTGCAGCGTCGGGCGCATGGACGGGCCGTCGACGATGTAGAGCTCGACGACGAACTGGCGGATGATGAAGGCCAGGACCACGGCAATGACGATGGATATGATCCAATCCTTTGCCTCTTCTCCCAAAGAACTCATGTATTTTCCTCCTCTGATAAAACAAATAGGGACTGCCAAAGCAGTCCCTATCCGTACGCAGATTAGCGTTTCTCTTTGATACGAGCAGCTTTACCCGTAAGGTTGCGCAGATAATAGAGTTTTGCACGACGGACGATACCCTTGCGGACAACGTCGATCTTCTCGATGCGCGGGGAATGTACCGGGAACATACGCTCAACGCCGATGCCGTAGGAAATGCGGCGGACCGTGAACGTCTCACGGACACCCGTACCCTGACGAGCAATGACGACACCCTCGAACATCTGGATACGCTCGCGGGAACCCTCGACAATCTTCGCATGAACGCGAACCGTATCGCCAGGTGCGAACTCCGGGATATCCGAACGGAGCTGTTCTTTCTCTAACGTCTCGATGATATTCATTCTTTTTCCTCCTTATGTCAGACGTTCATGGCAAGCAGCAGGCTCACTCAGAGGACCGCCCATATACTCAAATAGCATATCATAAAAGGAGCCGCCTTTCAACTGGAAATTTTATTTTTTTGCAGCCGGGGCGTGGCGGATGCCGGCAAGCGTAAATCAGGCGTGGATGCGTGCGGCCATCGCGGCCTTGACGATATCAGCCGGCACGTCGTTGCGGCAGCTCACGCGGCCGATTTCATCGACGAGGACCCAGTTGACTTTGCCGTTGATGGTCTTCTTGTCATGGAAAATGTCCTTGTACATGCCTTCGACCGTGCAGCCCTCGGCCTGCACCGGCAGGTGCAGCTTCTCGATAAGCGCCTGGATGCGCGCCACACAGGACGCGGGGATCATGCCAAGGCGCGCACTGATGTCGGCGGCGCCGACCATGCCGATGGCCACAGCCTCGCCGTGATTGTAGCGGATGTAGTTCGTTTCCTTCTCGATGGCATGCGCCATGGTGTGACCGAAATTCAGGATGCGGCGCAGGCCTGTCTCTTTCTCATCCTCAGAGACGACGGCGGCCTTGATCTCGCAGGAACGCGCAATCATGTGGACTGCGGCCTCGGGCTCAAGTGCCAGCACATCCCCGCTGTGCTGCTCGAGGAAGGAGAAAAAGTCCGCATCATAGATGATGCCGTATTTGATGATTTCGCCAAGGCCCGTATAAATCTCGCGCTTCGGCAGCGATTTCATCAGCGAAAGATCCATGATAACGGCGCGTGGCTGATAGAACGCGCCGATGAGGTTCTTGCCGAGCGCGTGGTTGACGGCGACCTTGCCGCCGACGCTCGAGTCGACCTGGGCGAGCAGGCTCGTCGGCAGCTGTACGAATGGCACGCCGCGCATGTACGTCGACGCGATGAAGCCCGCGAGGTCGCCGACCACGCCGCCGCCGAGCGCAAAGATCGGCGATTTGCGGTCGAGGCCCTGCTCGATGGCTTTCGTGTAGAGCGTCTCGGCCATGGCAAGGCTCTTGGAGCTCTCTCCTGCGGAGATGGTCGCGAGGCAGACGGAAAGCCCGGCTTCCTCGAGGCATTTCTTGACGGCTTCGCCGTAGAGCGGCCCGACATTGCTGTCCGTCACGAGCATCGCCTGACGTGAAAACCCTTCCTGCTGCACGAACGGCACCAGGACTTCCTTCAAGATATCGTATCCTATGTATATCGTATAACTGGCCTTGCCAAGCTCGACTTCCACCTTACGCATGGCTGCCGCCCCCTATCTTCTCATGTTTGATTTGCCGGATGATCTCGTCGACGACTTCGCGCGGCGTGCGCGTGCTCGTGTCGACGTAAAAGTCCGCGACTTCGTATAGCCTACGCCGCTCCGCGAGCAGCGAAGCGATAGCCTGACGGCGGTCCCCCTGGTCCTCGCTGTCGAGCACCGGGCGCGTGCCGTGGCTGGCCGTGCGTGCAAGGATCGTATCGATGTCGGCCTTGAGGCAGACGATGATGCCGCCTTCGTGCAGGGCCGCCATGTTCGCGGGATCCTTGACCGTGCCGCCGCCCGTCGAAATGACGGTGTTGCGGCGGCCGGCCGTCTTCTCAACCATCGCGTGCTCGCAGGCGCGGAAATACGCTTCGCCCTTCTGCTGGAACATCACGGGAATCGTCATGCCGTATTCCTCTTCAATGGCCCGGTCGAGGTCGATGAATGCGGCCCCCAGCCGCTTGGCGAGCAGCTTGCCCGTACTCGTCTTGCCCGTCCCCATGAAGCCGATCAGCACAATGTTTTTCATCGCGTCACCAGTCCTTCCGGATGCGTTCCGCATAAGAGGCCAGTGCAGCCTTGAGATCCACCATAGCATCGGAACCGAATTTCTCGCAGATGGCCTGCGCCATGACGAAGGCCGTCATGGCCTCGCCGACGACAGAGGCTGCCGGCACGGCGCACGTGTCGCTGCGCTCCTTGCAGGCCAGCACTTCCTGGCGGCTCTCGATGTCGACCGAGTGCAGCGGCTTCATGAGCGTCGGGATGGGCTTCATGACGGCGCGCACGACGACGTCCTCGCCATTCGTCATGCCGCCTTCGAGGCCGCCGGCGCGGTTTGTCTTGCGGCAGGGATTGCCCTCTGCATCGAGGAACACCTCATCGTGAATCTGGCTGCCCGGCAACAGGCCGCAGGTGAAGCCCGCGCCGATCTCGACGCCCTTGATGGCCTGGATGGACATCAACGCGCCTGCGAGTCTGCCGTCGAGGCGGCGGTCCCACTGGATGTGGCTGCCGAGGCCTGCAGGCAGGCCGCGCACCGTTACCTCAAAGATGCCGCCGAGCGTGTCGCCCGCCTTCCTGGCCTCATCGATTTTCTCCTTCATCTTGGCTTCAGCTTCGGGATCGTAGCAGTTGAGCTCCGAATCATGTGCCTTGCCGAGCTGGCTGCGGTCAATTTTCTTGGGGTCAACGGAAACACCGCCGAGCGTCACGACCTGGGAAACGACCTCGACACCGAGCGCGCGCAGGAATTCCTTGCAGACGGCGCCGACGGCGACACGCATCGTCGTCTCGCGCGCACTCGATCGCTCGAGGATGTCGCGCACATCGTGGCGGTTGTACTTCTTGATACCCGTCAGATCGGCATGGCCGGGACGCGCTGCCGTGACCTTCGGGCCTTCCGGCTCGCCGAAGGCCGCCATGCGTCCGCCCCAGTTGGCAAAATCGCGGTTGACGACCTGCAGCGTGATGGGACCGCCGAGCGTCTCACCGAAGCGCACGCCCGAAAGCACCCGGATCTTGTCTGTCTCGATCTTCATGCGGCCGCCGCGGCCATAGCCCTGCTGACGGCGGGCCAGATCGCGGTTGATAGCTTCTTCATCAAGCTTCAGCCCGGCTGGCAGACCTTCCAGGATGGCGGTCAGGCACGGGCCGTGCGACTCACCGGCTGTCATAAAACGTAATGTTGTCATATTTTCCACCTCACGTTAATTCCAAAAACGTTATTTCTAGTTTAAAGTATCTTTCCTGATAAATCAAGCACTCATAAAAGATACAATTGTCATATAAAGAAAGACTTTTACCAAAAGAAAAAGACATCCCCGACAGTTTCCTGCTGTTAGGGATGTCGAATCTGCCCGCCTGTCAGGCAGGCATGGCATAGGCGCGCAGCTCCAGTTTGCAGACGAGACGCCCGCCATCACCGGATTCCAGCTGGATACCCGCAACCTTCAGGAAGCGCGCCGCATGGCGCAGATCCCGCAGGAGGTCGAGCAGCGAGAAGTAGTCGGCTTCGCAGGCAATCTGCAGGGGCAGCACGAGCAGCCCGCCCTCCTGATACGCCTCAGCCGGCAGAACGCGCTGCAGGGATACGTGGTGCAGCAAAGCGAGCTGCTGGATTTCGTGAAGCAATTGCCCCTGCTGCAGCTCCCGTGGCAGCTGCGCCTCGGCGCGGGCCACGTGCTGCGCGAGCTCCTGCTCATACGCCTTGCGGTCCGGATGTGCATTCTTGAAGTTCACGACGGCCACAACCTCGCGGCGGACCTCTGCCGTCTCGGCCTCTGCCGCCTGCGTATACGCCCGCAACGGACAGTGCACCAGGAAATAAAAAAGGATGACCGCGAGCAGGCTGAATGCTGTCGTGGCGGCAAAGAGCCGCATCTCAGTCGACGTGTGCCACTGCTCCCGCACATGCTGCCAGACACGCTGCAACATGTGCTCCTCCTGCTCCGGCTTCATATCGAATCGCCCATCCCGTTTTTCCTCCTCCATGACTCCATGTCTCAGATTCCCCACGAAGGTCTCATGGCGCGTTCAGCACCAGATGAAAGTGGATTTCCCCCCTGCCGCTCCCCTCCTGCCGCTCGGCTTTCTCCAGGAGCGGCGTGCCAAACGGCAGGGACTCCTGTCGGAATGCTTCCATATATTCAGAAAGTGCCGCATAGGTCAGGGCCGTGCCGGAAAGCTCCAGCGAATGGTCCCTGCCAGGCTTCACATCCTGCAGCCAGATGCCTTCGACTGTGAGCGGCGGACTGCCGAGATACAGCAGGAGACTGTACCAGGGCACGGCATCTTTGCTGAGCTGCCGCAGCGCCGTATTGCGCGCCGCCGTCCCCTGCCGCGCCGCTTCGAGCACCTGCATGGCCTTGCGGTCAAGCGTCAGCGCCAGAAGCTGCTTCTGCGCATCCTGCAGGCTTTCGCATGCCTGCCAGGCACGGATACCGAGGAAACCGCCCCAGGCGAGAAGCAGCATGAGGGTCAGGGCTGCAGCAGCCGCGGCCAGTCGCCGCCAGGCCAGCTGCGGTCCCTGCCCGCCCGCCTGCGGGAATACCCCGAGCACGAAGGGCGTGGGACGGCCAAGGCCCCACAGCGCCGCCCCCACAGCTCCGTTCACACCCGGGATATCCTGCTCCCTCAGCCCCGCACTGCCCTCAGGCAGCATCTCCTGCAGGATGAGATCGTCGGCAGACATGTCGGTCAGTCCCTCGGGAATACCCATGACCCAGCCGCATATGCGAAGGCCTTCCATTCTGCCCTGCTGCTCAAGATGCGCCACATCGGCGCGCGGCACGCCCAGGGCAAAAGCTCTGCCTTCCTCCGGCAGATGCCAGCTCAGGCAAAAGTCCTCGGCCGCCAGTCCTTCCTCCATGAGCCGTCCGTCGACTTCCCAGTATGCCGCTTCCCGGCACTCGGCCTGTGTCATCTGCCGCGGCAGGTCGAGCAGAAAGCAGCGCAGCTTGTCGGCGGATAAACAGCAGACGATTTTCTCCTGCTGCCAGCCCTGGCGTGCAAGCCCCATGAGGATGCCAGCCAGCACATCCTGCACTGCCGCATCGCCGCTTTCAGGCGCCCATGGCGAAGCCGGAATGCCGTCAGCGTCCTGTCCTGATGGCTGCCATTTTTCCTGCGCCAGGTGCAGCAAACGCACCATTTCGCCCTGGCGCTCGGCCAGCGCATAATAGATGGTGTCCTGCTGGCAGCAGATGCCGACGCGGCGCCGGTCTTCCTCGTGCAGCAGGCGGCTGAGCCTCCCCGGCATGCCGCAAAGCTGATGATGCCACCGGTCAAGGTATCCGGCCAAGCCAAACATAGCCACCCTCCTTTTCCACCAGAATGCCCCGGACCGCCCGATGACGCTGCCACCTTGCATCGTGCTGCTCATGCGCGACAGCCGTGAGCTCGATGTATCCTGCAGCCTGTCTGCCCGCCACACGCAATATCAGCGGCCCAAAGGCCGTGAGCCTCTCCTCCTCATAGAGATGTGCGGGATTGTTCCGCTGCAGGGCCGCAGGGTCGCGGCAGGCTTCCTGTGCCACGCGCTCAAGAGCTCCTGCCGCGGCAAGGTCGAGCTGTACTTCCCGCTGGTATTCGGCCGTCATCTGCCGGCTGTTCCCGGCAAAGAGCAGACAGGAAAGGCCAAGGACGGTCAGCACGAGCATCAGAGCAAGCGCCAGGAAAGAGGCCATGCCCTGTTCACGCATACGGACAACACTCCTGTGTTCATTCATCCGGCAGGCTCCTTTCCTTCCTTTGCCTCAGGCAGCAGCACGCGCGTCGACAGGGCGTAGCGGTGGCCCGTCACGCGGCTGCGTCCAGCGAGACGCAATTCGTAGAGGCCACGGCCGACCGGTTCACAGGTAAACGCTTCGATCTCGACCGCAGCCAGACTGTAATTGCCGGTAAGCGGCTGGCTCACGTCGCGCCAGACGAGTTTCCGGATGCCGTTGACCTTATGGACCCAGTAAACCGTCTGGACGGGCTTCGGTTTGCCAGAAGCCTTCGGCAGCTGATGCTGGTAGAATACGACTCCCGTTTTCGTGGCATACGGCTGGATCTCATAAGCCAGTTCGGCATCCTGAACGACGCGGCGAAAGGCCATCTGGACCTCCTGATGAAGCTCGGCATCGGCCCAGAACCGGAAGGCACTGTGAACGCCCGTGCAGAGCAGCAGACCGAGTGCCATCATCATCACGGCCAGCACGGGCACGGACAGCAGGCAGTCAAGGAGCAGGAAGCCATGCGCAGATGATTGGTTACCCCGTTGTTTCATGCTCATACCACTCCCATTCCAGCTGCAGCGAAGCAGTTCTGCCTCCAGTATGGCCCGGCCAGCTCACCACGACATCAGCCCGCCAGCCGTCGGATCCTTCAGTCACGCGGACTTCGGCTTCAACGGCAAATTCCACCCCTTCGCGCACCGGAGCCTCCTCGCCGAGCCAGCCGTATGCCCCCGGCGCGAGGCGTCCCTCCCGTGAGAGCGCCGCGAGTTCCGCGAATTCCTGCTTGGCCAGGTATACGGCGGCCACACGTAGCATATTCTCCCGTTCAAGAGCAGCACTCTGGTGATAGACGGCCAGCGCAGACGCCGAAGCCATCAGGATGCCCGCAAGCACGAGGAGCTCGAGCAGGAAGAACCCCGCTTCTCCCTTCCGATGCCGGATTTTCACCCGCTTCACCCCGCCTTTCATCTGACTGGCACGCTCAGCCGACACGGTCCAGCCGGCAGCGGCCGCTGAGACTCATCACAATCTGCCGGTCCCGCGTACAGCCCTCCATGCGCAGCCGCAGCGAAAACGGCAGGTCGACGGTCCCCTCTTTGCCAAAGTACACCGGGCGGCTCATCGTCATGGTGCTTATCATCGTCATGCCCCTGGGAAATGAATGGCTCCTGACGACCTGCCGCCGTCCGCGCATGACGGAATATCCTGTGCGGCTGAAGCGCAGCGAGGGGACGTATTCCTCGCGCTGCGGCATCATGCCGTCAGGCCACGAAGCTGTGCTGTGCGACAGGGCCTGCACGTAGCGGATCGTGTGCAGGAGCTGCACGGCCTCGTACTCCAGCACGGCTTCCCGGTACATGCGCACGGCCTGAGGCACGGCCAGCAGCGCGAAGGCGGCGATGACCGCAGCTGCGATCACACCCTCGATCAGCAGAAAGCCCGGCGAGCAGCGCTTCAGAAGCAGCTTTGATAAGCCTGCCACAGCTCCACCCCCTTCACATAGCCGACATAACCGCCAAGGGACAGAAACGGCCCGAACGGCAGGCACTGCCGGCGGCTGGCACGCCCCGCGGCAATCAGGCAGCAGGCGGCAAAGGCACCAGCCACGAAAGCCGTCAGCAGAGCTGCGAGCAGGGATCGCCAGCCCAGCCACAGGCCGAGTACCATGACGTATTTGACATCGCCAAGGCCCAGTCCGCCATGCGAGAGCCAGCGGATGGAGAGCAGCAGGAAGCCGCCGAGCAGGCAGCCGAGCACGGCATCGGCAAACGGCACGGTCGCACCGAGGGTGAGAAACAGCAAAGCCAGAAGTGCCAGCACGAGATTGCCGCGGTCCGGCAGGAAGCCCGTGCGGCTGTCCAGCCAGCCCATCACCGTCAGGCCGAGCACAAAAGCCAGCCCGCCCGCAAGCCGCCAGCCCGCAAGCCCGAAGGCTAGCAGGCCGGCCCAGGCAAGGGTCGTCACGCCACACAGCCCCCTCCAGCTGCATTCCGTCGTCAGCATCCAGTCCTCAGCAAAATCCTTCATGATTGATTCCCGCTGCCGGTGCTCTTCCGCTCGCCAAACGCTGACAAGGTCTTGCCGTCACAAAGAGCGCGCATTTCCTCCCCGTCTCCTGCTTTCCCGATCGAATAGGCGGCGTTATCCGAAAGTGTCGTCAGCTCACCATTGACCAGACATTGTCCCGTCGGCGGCTTGAGGTTTTTGGCATCGACAATGTAATCATCCAAGGCGCTCAAATCTCCGGACGTCGGGAAAACACCTTTCTCCAGCGCATAGACGCCCATGGCCGTCTCAATCGTCGAGAGATCTGCCTGGATTTTTGCCGTATTGGCCTTGGCCACGGCCGAATGAAACTTCGGCACCGCAATGGCCGCCAGCACGGCGACAATCCCCACGGCAATCAGCATGCCGAGCAGTGAGAAACCCGCTTCCTGCCTCTTGTTTTGTGACATCAAAAAAACCTCCTCCACATCAGAACACAAATCCTCACACTTCAGGGGCCTTGTGATGTGTATTCTACGTCCAGTGGACATTCTCCTGCTCAATTATGAGAAATTTTTAATTTTTATTGCGATTATCATAAAATATCAGGAGTAGAATAAAAATATTAAAGCATGTAAATAAAAAGCACCCGCTTATCAGGTGCAAATTACAACGAATATTTTATAATACGTTCACTCACCGTGCACACAAGAAGGATGTGCAGCAAGATACGCGTTAATGCGGCGCAGCAAGCCATTCTGACCACGTGCCAGCAGCACGGCAAAGCCCTCATGCGTAAAGGGCTGCGTCAAAAGCGGCGCACAGAGGCGCGGGTCCCTTGCGGCATGGTAGGCGGCTTCGACCGTTTCTGTCATCATGACATCGGCCTCTCCCGCGACAATGCGGGCGGGGATCTCGCCGTTCTGCTCATGGCAGATCCATGCAGCGTGTGTCAGGAATCGCCGCACGAACGCTTCATTCGTGCCGCCCGGATTGAACATCACGCGCACCGACGGCCGGTCCAGGCCACCAAGACTCCGATAGCGGCCGGCATCTTCACTGCGGCAGAGAATGGTCTTGCCCGTCTGACGGTACACCTCGGACACAAGGAACGTTTGCCGCCGTTCGCGTGTCGACGAAATGCCGCCGATCGCCGCCTCGAATGCTCCGGCTGTCAGCTCCTCATGCAGGTGCGGCCAGCTCGTCGCCACGAATGCCACCCGGAAGCCCAGATCTCTTCCAAGCCGCTTCATCCACTCGATGTCAAGTCCTTCGTACTGCCCATCGGGACGCAGCCACGTAAACGGACGGTAATCCCCCGTCGTCCCGACGCGCAAGACCGTCTGCTGTTCCCTGCGCAAAACCGTTATTCCCATATTTATCTCCTTTTTCCGATGAGCCCGCAGGCAGGCAAAGCAAAAGCCGCTTAATCTGTTTCGACTAAGCGGCTATTTGCCTTGTGTTTGATTTTCCATGTACTCTCACCGCATGGAACCATTAGTGGCCCATCGGACTCGCCTCCTTGCTGACTCACCCGTATGTGCAAGTGCTCGCAAGAGGTAAGAAGTCATTCCGTTTTCTCTATGGCTTTCTTCCCTTTGCTTGATTATATTGTAGCAAAATTGTGTAATGTTGTCAAGAGTTTCGGTGAACAATCTGTCATTTTCTGTAATGCCTGTTCGCAGGCAATAGGCATTGCGAAGGCTCATGACTTCTCCTGCTTTGGCAGGCCGTAATCCTCCGGATAGCGCTGGATATCCTCGACCATGTGCGTGATGAAGTCCCGGCATTTGCCGCAACCCGTGCTGCAGGTCGTGCGCGCGGACACTTCTTCGAACGTCTTCGCACCGGCTGCGACAGCATCGACAATCTCGCCGTACGTGACACGGCGGCAGTGGCAGGCAATCTTTTCTCGTTTCATGTTCCCTCGCTCCTTTTCTCCTGAACGCTATCCCGTTAGAAATTATGCGTGAATCCCAAGGAGAATCCGACGCCGTTATAGCCCGGGTTATGGCTGCTGAAGCCGTTGGATGAATGATGGAAGAGATACGCGAGGCTGATGGCATCGCGGTCCGTGTAATGATATGTCAGCCGCGGCCCGATGCGCCAGAGAAAGCCGAACGCGCGGCCATTGCCCGGATGGGCGTGATTGTAGGCAAGGACGCTGCCCGTGCCGTCAATGGAGGCATCGAGCTTGCCGGAGATGTGGCGGGTCCAGCGCAGCATATACGACGGACCAAAGCCGACGGCCTCGGCATCGCGATAGATATTGTCTTCCGTCGTTGAACCGAGCGCGCGCTCCAGCGTCAGGCCGTAATGCAGGGACAAGGCGCCGAGCGTCTTGTACTGATGGTAGATGTGGATATTGTAGAGATTGACATCGCGTTTTTCGAAGAAGCGGGCATCGAGGTACTCAAGCTGAACTTCGATGTTGTTCCGTGACGGATGTGCCGCTGACTCGGACTTTGCCGTCTTTTCCGCAGATGAATCTTTGACCGGCTCGATACCGTTCTTTGCCGCCCGCGAAGGTTCCTTCCCGGCCTTGTCCTGCCGGGAAGTCATTTGCTTCGGCATCTCCGTGAGGGTCTTCTCCTCTTCGGTCGCGGCCGGAGCAGCCGCTGCGGGTGCCTCAGCCGCAGGAACGGCCTGCACAGGAGCTGCCGCCTGTGCAGAGGCTGCGGGCAGCGGCAAAGCCAGCAGACAAGCCGCCAGTGAATAAACGGGAACAGATTGTATTTTCATGATTAATGCGCCATCCTTTGCCTTGATTTCAAGTTCGGGGTTCTTGTCTTGATGTTAATATTCGAGCCTGCGGCGTTTTCTCCTGCTTTTCCACCTCCTCTGTTCCTCAGATTTGCTGCGTGGCCTGCTGACGGTAATGGCGGATCTTATGCGCAAAGAGCCAGCCGCCAAGCGGCAGGCAAATGAGCGCGATGATCAGAAGCGCCCCGATATCATGCCAGAGGTGCGGCGAATAACCGGCCAGGAAGAGCTCGCGGACGGTATTCGAGAAGAAGGAGAGCGGAAATGCATCCGCGACATACTGCATCGCAGTTGGCATGGCCTCATGCGGCCAGGTGTAACCCGAAAAAATGAAGGCGACAACCGGATACATGATGATGCCGCGCACGAATTTCATCTCCTTGTGAAAGCAGGCGGAGAAGAGCACGACGAAGCTCATGGCCGCCAGGATAAACGTGCTCGCGAGCAGCAGGAGCTCCCGCAGCGGTGCGTGGAGCGGAATGCCCATGAGATTCTGCACGAGGAAGACGACAAGCAGATATGACAGCATGGAGAGAAGCCAGAAGTATACGACCTTGGCGAGCAGCAGCAGCCAGGGCGAGCCGTGTACTGCACCATCCTGTGTTCCCGCCATCAGCGCTTCGTATTCATTTGTGATGGATGCACCGACCGCAAAGAAAATCCCCTGCTGAAAGGCGACCATTGCGAGGCCCAGCAGGAAGAAGAACATGTAGCCCTGCGTCATGTTGTGCAGGACACGCAGGTGCGGTGTCACCGGATTGATGACATGCCGGACTGTCTCGACCTCAGCCCCTGTGCGCAGTGCCACGCGCTCCGTGGCCAGACGGTTCGAGAAATCCGCAAGGATGTCCGACACGGCCGAACTCGTGATGTTCGTCAGGATGATGTTCGCACCGTTGGCCATGTAGAGGACATCGGAAAAACTGCCCGTCTTGATCTTTTTTGAGAAATCCCGCGGAATCTCGATGGCGGCATACGCGCGCTTCTCCTGCAGCGCCTCGCGCATTTCCTCTTCCGATGTGACGTAATCCGTGACATACAGGCTGTCACTGCTCTCAAGCGCCGTCAGCAGCTGGCGCGAAAGATGCGAGTTTTCCTGATCGAGCACGACGCATGGGACGTCCGTGACGATATTCGGGATGTAGAGCAGGCCGAAGACGATCAGATACGCCACGGCCGCACCGAACAGGAAGACGAGGCGCCGCGGATCGTGCAGCGACAGCAGCACTTCACGCTTCAGGGCGAGCAGGAATGCTTTCATCGCGCTTCTCCCCCTTTCCTCCCAAAAATCTCACGCGCAGTGCGAAAATGGCAGCGGACAGTATCTGACACCCCAGTCCTCCGACGAACATGATGCGCACGTTGCGCCAGAGATCCGGCGAACTGCCACTCAGCAGGATATCGCGCAGGGTGTCGCCCGCATACGTCATGGGCATGAGCATGCCAATGGCAGAGGCCACGTCGCTCATGTCAAATGCCGGCCACGAAAGCCCGCTGTAGAGCAGCCCCGGCATGATGTAGACCATCGGGGCCTGCAGCGAGAGCACGCGCGTCGGGCAGAAGACCGAAAAGACGTGCAGGACGCTGCTGACAAAAAACAGGAAGGCCCCGGCCATGAGTATGGCATCGGCCCAGCTGCCGCGCATCGGCACGGCAAAGCCGTAAACGACGACGTTCAGGGAAAGAATAAAGCTCACGAGCCCCAGGCACCAGTAAGGCAGTGTCTTGCCAAGCGAGATGAGCAGCGGATTCGTGCCGCGCCATCGGCGCCTGAAGAACTCCGTCACCATCGCAGGAGCTATCGTCAGCATGATACCAATCTGAAGGCCGTTCATCATGAGACCGGAAAGCATGAAGGAACTGTAGCCATTCGCCGGATTGCCGAGGATGCGGACCCCCATGTGCACGGGGTAAGCCGCATGGATGGCATCATCGGGCAGCAGGCTCAAACTCTCGAGCAGGCTCTTGCTGACCGCAACCGAAAAGGAACGGCTGATTTCCTGCGAGGCACTCAGCGCCGCATTGCCGAACATGTTGTTCGTCGAATCCACCATGATGAGGATGTCGCTGCCGAGTCCCGACTTGATATCCTTGTCGAAATCCTTCGGAATGCCTAGGGCCATCTTGGCCTGGCCGCTCTCGATGACTTCCTGCATCTCCTCTTCACTGGCCGCCTGCGCGACATAGGTGAAGCGGTCAGCGTCGGCATAGGCCTGGATCAGCGAACGGCTGAGCTTGGACTGATCCTCATCGTAAACAACGAAAGGAATGTTGTTGACAACATTCTCGCGGTAAATGAAGCCGAAAATCAACGAAAAGGCCAGCGGCATCGCAAAGATGATGATGGCGACCGGCGGGCGTCCATGTATCAGGTAATGCCATTCATCGCAGACAATCGCCCAGAATTTCTGCCAGACGGCCGTGTGCTGCCCGGAATCATGTTTGCCATTCATTCGCCATCACCAGCCAGACGGAAGCGCATGCCCGGCCACAGGGCATCGGAATTGACCTGGATCTTGACGTTGAAGCTGACGATATCGCTGGCATCACCGCGTTCGCTCGTAGCGCGCTGCGTCGCGAATTCCGCCTTCTTGCTGATATCCGTCACCGTGCCCGTCACCTTTGTCTTGTTGTCGCGGCCAATCAGGGTCACCTGCTGACCCAAGTGGAAATCCGAGAGCTGCGTCTCGGGAATCTTGATGTCCACCCAGTTATCAGACGTATCTTGTACAGACACGAGCGGCGTGCCGTTCGAAATCATCGAGCCTTCCTCGACGTACTTCTCCGTGATGACGCCGTCAAATGGAGCCTTGATTTCCGTCTCATCGAGCGAAACCTCCACGTCCTGCAGAGAAGCCTCGGCCTGTGCGAGCTTGGCGGCCAGTGCCTTCTCGTTCTCCTTGCTGACATCCGTTTGCAGGAGGCCGGCATTCGACTGGCTCACCGCACCCTGTGCCTGCTCGTAGGCAGCCTGCGCGGTCTTGTACTTCGTATCGTACTGGTCGAATGTCTGCTGTGAGACAGCCCCCTGCACCAGAAGATCGGCATAGCGGTCATGGTCGGCCTTCGCGAGCGCCAGGTCTGCCCGTGCACGGTCAGCTGCGGACTGCGCCTGCGAGAGGGGCAGACTGCGTGGAGCCCTGCTGCATGTTCGTCGTCACGGCAGCCTGTGACTGCTGAGCCCGCACGGCCTCGATGCTCGCCTCAAGCTCCGCCTTCTGTGCCTCGAGGCTGCGCTTATCGATGCGCGCGATGACCTGCCCGGCCTCCACCGTGTCGCCTTCCTTGACGAGCAGCTCGACCACACGGCCGGCCACCTTGGAATTCACATCGATTTCCTTGGCATCAGCCCTGCCCCAGGTCGTTTCTGAAGCAGTTTTCCCGAGGCCGCAGCCGACGCAGGAAAGAAGCATCAGCAGGCTGAGCAATACGGCCATCGCCTTGTGGCAAACCGTATACCTCATACCCACCCCTTGATGCACCGGCTTTCTCATCCAAATCGTATTCATATTCATCACTCCTGTCCGCATCCTTTTCTTCAAGCGTATTCACTTCATCTATTAATTGAACACGTTCAAATAAAAGGCAAAAAGAAGAGCGGAAGACTTCCGCATCTGCCAGCCTCTGTTTCAGATAGTCAGCGGTTCTTCTACGAGTTCCTGTGCGATATTGCTCCAAAGATTCTCTTGCTGCTTCATTCGCGCAATAGTCGCTTCCACTTCTGCTTCAGGAACCTCGAAGAGCTGCAGAGCCATATCGATAACCTCAGCCCGTGCTGCATCGTCATCGATGGGATTATCGAAGTAGAATGCCGTGATGCAGGCCCCCATTGCCCCCTTGATCAGCACGGCCTTGTGACGGTATTCTTCTTCCGTAAAGCGCGTGCCGAACAATTGCTGTGCATACCTGGCAAATAATTCAGCCATCTTCTCGAAGATGACGCGCGAATGATAGCACTCATAATAAATCTCACAGATCCTGGCATCATCGCGCATCTTCGTGAGCTCTACTTCGCAGATCACGGCATATTTAAAAGCTGGCGTCTCATCGCCGCAGCAGGCATCGATTTTCTCGATGCAGTGATGAATGATGGATGCCAGCATCTCGGCGAAAATCGCTTCCTTGTTCTGGTAAAAATGATAGATGCTGCCCGTGAGAATACCAGAATGCTGAACGATATTCCGGATGGTCGTCTTCTTGTACCCCTGTGTGACGAGCAAGTCCTTCGCGGTCGCCAGTATCTTCTGGCGGATCTGTTTGCTGTGTTCTCTCATGAATATCCCCCTCTATCGGATTCCAATTCCCCTAGTATATATTGAACGTGTTCAATATTATTGTGCGCCGATTAGGCATGACAAAACCCCCAGTTCAA
>CABJCJ010000031.1:19284-27210 GCA_902364065.1 Veillonellaceae bacterium SB90 | reverse complement strand
CTAGCCTTCACCCCTTCAGTCAGCTGCGCTGACAGCTTCCCTGACCTCATCCGTCACCTGCGGTGACACCTTCACCAGAGGGGAAGGCAGTGGGGACGCCATCTGCACGAGCCCCAGCCTTCCCCGCGCACGGGGAAGGGGGACCGCGTAAGCGGTGGAAGAGGTCCATGGACTGACGGGCAAGGACTATACTCGATTGGAAGTCCTCACAAGCGTTGTAGCCCCGCGTGCGGGGGCGCGAAGCGCGGGATGCCGGTTGCATCCCCGGGTGTGGCCCGCAGGGCCGAAAGGGGTCCATGGGCGAAGTTCCGCGCATATTTCGATTTACATCGAAATGAAAAGTTGCTGCGAGACTTCACCCCTTCAGTCAGCTGAGCTGACAGCTTCCCCAACCTCATCCGTCAGCCTTCGGCTGCCACCTTCCCCAGAGGGGAAGGCTTTGGGGACGCCTTTACGAAAGCTGTCCCCTTTGGGGAAAGTGGCCCAAAGGGCCGATAGGGGAACTTGCTGGGACTTGCTTTGTTGCTCGATGTAAATCAACACCTGCTCCTTATTTGGGGCGTTGCACTTTATTGATATCCGTTTTCAATTTTTTTTTGGGGGTGCGCTGCAGGCGGTCCATGGCGGCCTTGTAGATCGTTTCGCTGGAGATGCCGGGCTCATCGCTTTGGACGATGGCGTACTGCATCGTGACCGTGACGGGATTGCCGTCGATCTCGTGGATATTCTCGAGCGCCTGCGCGAGCTCCTGTGCCTGCGTTTCCACATCGCGCTTATCCGTATAGCGGACGAGCGCGAACACGGCCTGCGTCACGCGGGCGAGCACGGCATCCTTGCCGGCCAGGCGGCAGAGCACATCGGCCTGCTTCTGTATGAGCTTCTGGAGCGTCTTTTCGCCATACGTATCGGCCAGGCGCTGGTACGAGCGGCCATCGAGCAGGATGAGGCTGTAGGGGCGATGGTGGAGCTGCCACTGCTCCTCGTAGCGCATGAGCGCGTCGAGCAGGCCCTGGCGGTTCATGAGGCCCGTCAGCATATCCTGATACGTGATCTTGGCATCCTCGAGATTCTTGCGCAGGATGTTGTCGACATCGAAGAACGTACCCATGAGTCCGATGATCTGCCCATCCTGATAAATCGGCCATTTGTAGCACGTGATGTGGTGGATGGTGCCGTGGATGATGCAGTGACCCGGCGCATTGTTGACGACATGCCCCTTTTCGAGCACGGCGAGCTCATCGTTGCGGTACGGCTCGTTATCGACATGCCAGCCCATCTCCTCATCGGTCTTGCCGAGGATCGCCTGCTCCGAAGCAAAACCGTGGTAGTCGAGGAACGCCCGGGATGCTCCGACGAAGCGGCGCTGGCGGTCTTTCCAGAAATAGCAGAGCTGGGAGGAATGCTGCAGGTTCTTCCAGAGCAGGGCAGCGAGCTCATCGGAAATCGGCAGGACCGACGGTTCTCCTGTCTCCTGCAGCAACGTCTCCAGCGTGTGCGGCCGCAGGTTGAGTTCCTGCACCGTCGTCAGGAATGCGTGCTTCCCGCTGTTCGGGAGCAGGGTGGCCGTGAATTCCTTCCAGCTGTAATTGCCATGCCGGTCCCGGACGCGGAAGCAGTCGAAGAGACGGCTGTGCGGCTGAGCCATCAGGCGCGCCAGCACGGTCTTGGGATCGCAATACGCCAGATAACGCGACCGGTCGTCGGGGTGGATGAGTTCCTGCGCGTAATGCACCAGCATCTTCGTGATCCCCTCGTTCTTCTGATGCTGCCGTTCCGCCTCGGAGGGCTCCTGGATGAAGAGCGGCTCCAGCCAGTCGTCATCGAGATGGACAAGCATGATGTTGTCAAAGAGCGTGTAGAGGAACCGGAGATTCTTGTCGAACCGGTTGTGCGTCAGGCGGTCGCGCTCCTGGGTGATGTTCTTGATTTCTGCAAAAATCAGCACACGGCCCGCGTATTCCAGCACGACCCGCAGCTCGACGCGGATGTAGCTGCCGGCCACCACATAGAAGCACGTTTCCCGCTGATGGCTTTGGCGCGCCAGCTGCACCGTATCGCGGAATATCGCGTACATGGTGGGATCGTGCGGATCGTTCACCGACGCTTCGACCTGCTCGAGGGTGTAATGAAGATTCCGCACCTCCTCGAGATAGGCTTCGTTCGTGTAGAGGTGATGCACCTTGCCGTCCGCGAACTCGAGCAGCGTCATGGCGTGCGGCGTCTGATAGATGGAGGCGCTGGCCACATCGTAGTAATGGTGCCATTTGCGCAGCTCCAGCCCGCGCCCCTGCGCCTCGTTGTGCGCAAAGGCGCCCACGAGCGGCTGCGGCTTGCCGAAATAATACCCCTGCAGGCGCCCGCAGCCAATCGAAGCGAGGAAATCGGCCTGCTCCTTTGTCTCGACGCCTTCCGTCAGCGTCTTGATGCCGAGCCGTTTGGCCATATCGATGGTCGACGCGATGATCTGACGCGATTTTTCCGTAAAGTTGCGCAGGAACCCCATGTCGAGCTTGATGAGATCGACGGTGCAGTCCTTGAGGATGTTGAGCGACGAATAGCCGCTGCCGAAATCATCGAGCCAGACTTCGTAGCCGGCCGCGCGCAGCCGGTCCATCGTCTGGCGGATGGGGCCGGGGTCCTTGGCCATGGCGCTTTCCGTGACTTCCACATGCAGGAGGTCGCGCGGTAAATCGTAGCGGGTCAGGGCTTCCTCGATGACGGCAAAGACATCGAGCAGTGAGAAATCGAGGCGGGACAGGTTGAAGGAAACGGGGAGGACGGGGAGATTTTCATCGAGCCGCCGGCGCAGCATCTGGCAGATTTCGTTGAGGACGAAGACATCGAGCCGGTGGATCTGATGCGTCTGCTCGAGTGCCGGGATGAAGGAAAACGGCGCGAGGAAGCCGACATGCGGATCAATCCAGCGCGCGAGCGCTTCAAAGCCGCAGAGATCTCCCGTGAGCGTACGGATGACCGGCTGATAATAAATGTGAATCCAATGCTTTTCAATCGCTTCATCGAGATGGTGAATGACGTAATCCCGCACATCCTTGTCGATGGCATGGCCGCCGCTGCGATGCTCCGTCTCGGTGATGAGGCAGCAGTAGACCTCGCCTTCGCGAGTGGTCTTGACGCAGCGCCCGGAAAGCTCGGCATAGCGGATGCGGCCCGTGCGCGTGAGGAGACGGATGGGGACGTGTGCAAAGCGGCCCTGCGCGGCCAGGCGCTGCTTCCGGATTTCCGCCAGCACGCGCTGCCGATCCTCGAATACCAGCATGTTCTCAGTATTGTTGTGGATGTAGCGGCGCCATTCTTCTATATCCTGGCATTCCAGGAAATCCAGCAGCTCCCGGTTGGCATAGAGCACCGCCCATGGCTCCTGCGCCCGGCACACGTAAAAACAGCCGGGGAAATGTTCCAGTATGTCCGCGGACTGATGCAATAGTTCTTCCATATCGATCCCCTCTATTCCGGCAGGTTCCATCACGTCCAGCAGGAAGGATGTCCTGCCGTCTGTCCTCGTTTCTTCTCGATACCCTTTCATTTATTTTATCGGTTTTATTCTATCATTTTTCCTGCCATTTTCCTATAGGCGTATCCCCGCTGCGGGCTAAAGATATCCGGGGCAGAGGAGCGAGTCGCAGCCCTGCCGTCTTTTTGCAAATGCCGGTTGACAAACGCGCGTCTCCGGTGTATCATGATAACATGTTTTTAAAACATATCTGATTTATATGAGATAACATCCATAGGTCATTCGAAAAACGGAAGCCTGTGGGGCTGGTCTTCTTATTTTGCGTGCCTGCCGTATGCGCGGGCGGACAGAGAGACGAGCTCCGCAGGCTTTTTTTCTGGGATGTGCAGCTTGGGAGGCATGCGGTATGACAGTGACAGTAAACGGCGAACCTTTAACAATCGAGAAATCCATCAACCTGACGGAATTCCTGCAGGTGGCGAAGGCGGAGCAGCCCGAGTACGTGACGGTGGAGCTCAACGGCGAATTCGTCGATCATTCGGGCTTTGACAAGACGTTTGTCAAGGACGGCGACACGGTGGAGTTCCTGTATTTCATGGGAGGCGGTGCGAGATGAGCCTGACGAACGAACAGCTTGAGCGCTATTCGCGCCACATCATCCTGCAGCAGGTCGGCGGCAAGGGCCAGGAGAAGATCCTCTCGGGAAAGGTGCTCGTCATCGGCACGGGCGGTCTCGGTTCGCCGGCGGCACTGTATCTAGCGGCGGCGGGCGTCGGTACGATCGGCCTCGTGGATTTTGATGTGGTCGATCTTTCGAATCTGCAGCGCCAGATCATTCATCAGACGTCGGATGTCGGCCGGCCGAAGGTCCAGTCGGGCAAGGAGACGATCAATGCGATGAATCCCGACGTCACGGTGCGCACGTACAACGAGATGGTGACGGCCGCGAATATCCGCGACATCATCCGCGACGAGGATTACGACTTCATCATCGATGCGACGGATAATTTCCCCGCGAAGTTCCTCATCAACGACGCGTGCGTCTTTGATAAAAAAGCGTTCTCGCATGCGGGCATCATCCGTTTCCAGGGGCAGCTCATGACGTATGTGCCGGGCAGGGGGCCGTGCTATCGCTGCGTGTTCCCGACGCTGCCGCCGAAGGACGCGGTGCCGACGTGCCGGCAGGCCGGGATTCTCGGTGTGATGGGCGGCGTCATCGGCACGCTGCAGGCGACCGAAGCCCTCAAGTACATCCTCGGCATCGGCGACCTTCTGACGGGATACCTCCTGACGTACGACGCGCTGACGATGAATTTCCGCAAGGTGAAGATCCCGCGCAATCCGCGCTGCGCCGTCTGCGGCGAGCATCCGACGATTACGGAGCTTGTCGATTACGAGCAACCGGCGTGCGATCTGCGCGCGGCGAGAAAGGGCTGAGCATATGGCAATCGAGGAAAACGAGAACCAAAACGGAAAGCAGGACGAGCGCCAGGCTGCGCCAGCGAAAGGCGAGGGCGGGGCAGAGCCCGCCGGAGCAAATGAGAACCAACGCGGGAAGCAGGACGATGGCCAGGCCGCGCCGGCGACAAATGAGGGCAGGGCAGAGCCAGCCAGGGCGAATATCGTCTGGCTGAAGCTTCCCGACTACCTCGCAATGGTGCGCCACGCGCGGGAGCTCGCGCCCATCGAGGATTGCGGGCTCCTGGCCGGCACGGAGGAGGGCGGCGTCCGCACAGTCGAGAAGGTTTTCTACCTCACGAACGTCGACCACAGCGCGGAGCATTTCGCACTCGACCCCGCCGAGCAGTTTGCGGCCGTCAAAGAGATGCGCGCGGCCGGCTGGAAGCTCCTCGGCAACTGGCACAGCCACCCCGCGAGCCCGTCGCGGCCGAGTGAGGAGGACAAGCGTCTCGCCTTTGACAGCAAGGCAAGCTACTTCATCCTGTCGCTGAACGGCGGTGAGCCTGTACTGAACAGCTTCCACATCGAGAAGCAGACCCGCGTGAGCAAAGAGGACCTGCGCATCCGCTGAGCGGCGAACGCGCAGAAAAGCGGCGGCCCTTCACCAAGGACCTCATCCACCGCTGACGCGGTCCCCCTTCCCCAACGGGGATACCATGCAAGGCAATGGCTGCGTTTTGGTGGTTTTGGTGCATACGTCTCCATGGACCTCTTCCACCGCTTCGCGGTCCCCTTCTCCTGCGGGAGACGGCTTGGGGCTCGTGCCCTTCGGCAGAACATACGAGCGAGGCAAGACGCGCAGCCTTCTCCGCGCACGGAGAAGGTGCCCCGAAGGGGCGGAAGAGGTCCATGGTCGGGCGAGACAACAGCTGTACTCGACTCCAAGCCCCAGCATGCGACGTAGCCCCTCTGGGGAAGGTGGCAGCCGCAGGCTGACGGATGAGGTCGGGGAAGCTGTCGGCACAGCCGACTGAAGGGGTAACCGAAGGCCATAACGTAGAGGTTCGATGTAAATGTGTGTGAAAGATGCAATCATGTGTATATTTTGGGAGGAACCATCATGGCAGTAGACTACAAGGAACTCAAAAAAGGCGGCTTTATGCGCCAGAAGCAGAAGGACTGCTTCTCGATGCGCCTCAAGTCCGTCGGCGGCCACTTCACGGCCGCGCAGCTCGCAACCGTACAGAAAGTCGCCGAGAAATACGGCAAGAGCTACGTGCACCTGACGAGCCGCCAGGGCATCGAGATCCCGTACATCCGCCTCGCGGACATCGACGCGGTCAAGAAGGTGCTGCACGAGGGCGGCGTCGAGGTCGGCGTCTGCGGCCCGCGCGTGCGCACAATCACGGCCTGCCAGGGCGCGGCGACGTGTCCGTCTGGTCTCATCGACACCGTGAAGCTCGCCAACGAATTTGACAAGCGTTACGGCGGCAAAGAACTGCCGCATAAATTCAAATTTGGCTTCACGGGCTGCCACAACAACTGCCTCAAGGCCGAAGAAAACGATTTTGGCGTCAAGGGCGGCGTGCTGCCAAGATGGGAGGCCGCGAGCTGCATTTACTGCGGCGTCTGCGAGGCCGTCTGCCCGGAGAAGATCATCAGGGTCGACAAGGCGGCGCAGCAGGTGACGTCTGAGCGCGAGAAATGCGTCTACTGCGGCAAATGCATCAAGAGCTGCCCGACGGACGCCTGGCAGGGCGATCGCGGCTTCGTCATCTCGTTCGGCGGACTCTACGGCAACCGCATCACCGTCGGCCGCCATTTCCTGCCAATTGTCTTCGACGAGGCGAAGCTCTATGAGATCGTCGATGTGACGCTGAAATTCTTCGAGGAGAACGCAAAACCGAGCGAGCGTTTTGCGAACTGCCTCGATCGTGTGGGCTGGGACAAATTCCAGCAGAACGTGGAGGCCGTATTATGAGCAACATTGCAACCGACGCCAGCATCGACATCACCGATGTCGTCTGCCCGATCACCTTCGTCAAGGTCAAGGTAGCCCTCGAGGACCTCGAGGACGGCCAGAAACTTGCCGTGCACCTCAACGAGGGCGAGCCCATCGAGAACGTGCCGCGCAGCCTCAAGGACGAGGGCCACAAGGTCCTCTCCGTCAGCCGCAATGACGACGGCACCTACGACCTCATCGTCGAAAAAGCCGGCCTCTCAGCATAAACCGCACGCCTGGCAAATGAGGTGAGGCGCTGCGGAATGTATTCCGGCTTCAGCACGCGGCTAAATGTGGAAGGCGGGGACGAGGGCGCAACGCTGCGCGAAGTCGGTCGGCGTCCCCTTGGGGGAAGCTGTCGGCGCAGCCGACTGAAGGGGTGACTGCAGGCCGTGACGCGCAGGCTCGATGTAAACAGACGCAGAAAGGCGCTGCAGGATGTATCCCGGCTTCAGCACGCGGCTAAATGTGGAAGGCGGGGACGAGGGCGCAACGCTGCACGAAGTCGGCTGGCGTCCCCTTGGGGGAAGCTGTCGGCGAAGCCGACTGAAGGGGTGACTGCAGGCCGTGACGCAGCAGCTCGATGTAAACAGGCGTAAAAAGGCGCTGCGGGATGTATTCCGGCTTCAGCACGCGGCTAAATGTGGCCCAACATGCTGCGAGCAGCAAAGAGGCTTCGCCGCCTGCCGCGGCGTTCCGACATCCGGTGCAAAGTCCTTTCGTATTGGGCCCCAGCCCTGCGGGCAGTCGCCACGCGCCTCCAGGCGGAATACATCCCTCCGCTCAGGCTCATACCCCTCGTAGGACACGAGCGCAGCAAGTCGCGCAGCCTTCCCCGCGCACGGGGAAGGTGCCGAGCTTGCGAGGCGGAAGAGGTCCATGAGCTGACGGGCAAGAACAAAACTCAACTGCAAGTCCTCACAAGCGTCGTAGCCCGCGCACGGAGAAGGTGCCCCGGAGGGGCGGAAGAGGTCCTTGAGCTGACGGGCAAGAACAAAACTCAACTGCAAGTCTTTACAAGCGTCGTAGCCCGCGCATGGGCGCGAAGCGC
>CABJCJ010000031.1:0-19238 GCA_902364065.1 Veillonellaceae bacterium SB90 | reverse complement strand
GGCGGAAGAGGTCCATGAGCTGACGGGCAAGAACAAAACTCAACTGCAAGTCCTCACAAGCGTCGTAGCCCGCGCATGGGCGCGAAGCGCGGGATGCCGGGGCATCCCTGGAGAAGGTGGCCCGCAGGGCCTCATCCACCGCTATCGCGGTCCCCCTTCCCCAATGGGGAAGGCTTGGGCTCGTGTCTCTCGGCAAAACACGAGCGCAGCAAGCCGCGTGCCTTCCCCATTGCCTTCCCCTCTGGGGAAGGTGGCAGCCGCAGGCTGACGGATGAGGTTGGGGAAGGTGTCACCGCAGGCTGACGGATGAGGTCGGGCAAGCTGCGCCTTAACATGATATTTTTCTTGTTTTGCCGGGTCTTCTTTGATAAAATAAAAGCGAGTTTTGCAGGCAGGTCACGACTCTTGGAGCCGTGGCCTTTTTTGACGAAACGCCATTTACGAACAAACGAAAGGTAGGTTAGCTGGATTGGAGGAAAAGCTGAAACTTTACGGCTTCAACAACCTGACGAAATCCCTCAGTTTCAACATTTACGACATCTGTTACGCCAAGACACCGCGCGAACAGCAGGACTACATCAAATACATCGACGAGCAGTACAATTCCGAACGCCTCACGAAGATCCTCTCGAAAGTCACGGAGATGATCGGTGCGCGGATCCTCAACATCGCCAAACAGGACTACGACCCGCAGGGCGCGAGCGTCACGATGCTCATCGCCGAGGAAGAAGCCGTGACCTCGGGGCGCAAGAAGCCCGTAGAGTCCGCCATCCTCGGCGACACCATTCTCGCGCATCTCGACAAGAGTCACGTCACGGTGCACACATACCCGGAATTCCACCCAGAGACGAGCATCGCGACGTTCCGCGTCGACATCGACGTCGCCACCTGCGGCGAGATCTCGCCGCTCAAGACGCTCGACTACATGATCGCGCAGTTCGACTCTGACATCATCACGATGGACTACCGCGTGCGCGGCTTCACGCGCGACCTGCACGGCCGCAAGCTCTTCATGGACTCCAAGATGACATCCATCCAGCAGTTCATCGAGCCCGCGACCCTCGACCGCTACGACGCCGTGGACATCAACCTCTACCAGGCCAATCTCTACCACACACGCATGCTCATCAAGGAGCTGCCGCTCCAGAATTACCTCTTCAACACCGACATCTACGAGATCCCGCCCCGCGAGCGCCTCGCCATCAGCAACAGCCTGCGCCGCGAGATGATCGAGATCTTCAGCGGCCGCAACGTCTACTGAGCAATTGCCCTTCCATCAGCCCGTCGGCTGCCACTTTCCCAACCTCATCCGTCACCTTCGGTGACACCTTCCCCAGAGGGGAAGGCTGTGGGGAAAGCTGTCGCTTGCTGGGCTCAGGCGTTTATTGAGAAATCTGCCTTGAAGCAGAGCTTCCCCTTTGGGGGGGCTCCGCAGGAGCGGGATGCCAGTGGCATCCCCGGGCGTGGCCCATAGGGCCGATAGGGGGACCTGCTGGTTGCTGCTTTGCTATTCGATGAAAAACGAACCTTGAGATATCGTTTTCATCAAGCCAATATGACATAGCGAGCAATCGCCCCTTCAGACGGCTGCGCCGCCAGCTTCCCCGACCTCATCCGCCAGCCTGCGGGCCACCTCCCCAGAGGGGAAGGCTTAGCTTCCCCCTTCGGGGGAAGTGGCCCGCAGGGCCGATAGGGGAGCCTGCAGGCAATCTCTTCGTTGCGCACTGAAAGGCGGATCTTAAATTCCGTTTTCAGCGTGCCGACACCAGGCTGCGAGCAGTCGCCCCTTCCGTCAGCCTGCGGCTGCCACCTTCCCCAGAGGGGAAGGCTTAGCTTCCCCCTTTGGGGGGGCTCCGCAGGAGCGGGATGCCAGTGGCATCCCCGGGCGTGGCCCGCAGGGCCGATAGGGGAACTTGCAGGCAAAAGTCATGCCGCACGCTGAAATGCGAACCTTGAGGTCCTGGTTTCAGCGTGTTCAAACCGTCAATCGTAGCCGTTCTTTTCATTCTATCCAAAGGAAGTGAACCCAATTGGACCATTACCTTTCGCAGGACCGGGCACCCGTCCTTGAAGCCCTCGAACGCATGAAACGCGCGCGCCTCGTACCCTTTGACGTACCGGGCCATAAACGCGGCCGCGGCAACCCCGAACTCCGGGACTTCCTCGGCCCAAAATGCCTCGACGTCGATGTCAACTCCATGAAGATGCTCGACAACCTCTGCCATCCCGTCTCCGTCATCAAAGACGCCGAAACCCTCGCCGCCGAAGCCTTCCACGCCGCACACGCCTTCTTCATGGTCGGCGGCACCACCTCGGCCGTCCAGGCCATGGTCCTTACGGCCGTCGGCCGCGGCGACAAGATCATCATGCCGCGCAACGTCCACCGCAGCGCCATCAACGCCCTCATTCTCTGCGGCGCCATCCCCGTCTACGTCAACCCGCAGATGGACCACACTCTCGGCATCTCGCTCGGCATGCGCGTGGAGGAGGTGGAGGAGGCCATCCGCCGCCATCCCGACGCCAAAGCCGTCCTCGTCAACAACCCGACCTATTACGGCATCTGCTCGAACCTCCGGGCCATCGTCAGCCTTGCACACGCCCACGGCATGATGGTCCTCGCGGACGAAGCCCACGGCACCCATTTCTACTTCCACGACGACCTGCCCATCTCCGCCATGGACGCCGGCGCCGACATGGCCGCCATCAGCATGCACAAATCCGGCGGCTCCCTCACGCAGAGCTCCATGCTCTTATGCGGCCCGAACGTCAACGCCGGCTACGTCCACCAGATCATCAACATCACGCAGACGACGAGCGGCTCGTACCTCCTCATGTCCAGCCTCGACATCAGCCGCCGCAACCTCGCGCTGCATGGCCGCGAGATCTTCGACAAAGTCATCCGCCTCGTCGAATACGCGCGCGACGAGATCAACACCATCGGCGACTACTACGCCTACAGCAAAGAACTCGTGAACGGCGACTCCATCTACGACTTCGACATCACGAAACTCTCCATCTTCACGCGCCCCGTTGGCCTCGCCGGCATCGAAGTCTACGACCTCCTGCGCGACGAATACGACATCCAGACCGAATTCGGCGACATCGCCAACCTCCTCGCGTACGTCTCCGTCGGCGACCGCCCCAAGGACATCGAACGCCTCGTCGCCGCCCTCGCCGAGATCCGCCGCAACTACCGCAAGGACTCCTCGAAAATGCTCAAAGCCGAATACATCGAGCCCGAAGTCGTCCACGGCCCGCAGGAAGCCTTCTACGCCGAAAAAGAAGCCCTGCCCATCGAAAAGACCGCCGGCCGCGTCTGCAGCGAATTCGTCATGTGCTACCCGCCCGGCATCCCCATCCTCGCTCCGGGCGAACGCATCACCGACGAAATCCTCACGTACATCCGCTACGCCAAGAAAAAAGGCTGCCAAATGACCGGCCCCGAAGACATGAACATCCAGTACCTCAACGTCATGAAGTAAGGCGGGAAAATGTGCCGCCAAGCGAAGCTTCCCCCTTCGGGGGGCTCCGCAGGAGCGGGATGCCGGTGGCATCCCCGGACATGGCCCGCAGGGCCGATAGGGGAGTCTGCAGGCAATCTCTTCGTTGCGCACTGAAAGGCGGATCTTAAGATTCCGTTTTCAGCGTGCCGACACTAGGCTGCGAGCAGTCGCCCCTTCCGCCAGCCTGCGGCTGCCACCTTCCCCAGAGGGGAAGGCTTAGCTTCCCCCTTTGGGGGGGCTCCGCAGGAGCGGGATGCCAGTGGCATCCCCGGGCGTGGCCCGCAGGGCCGATAGGGGAGCCTGCAGGCAATCCCTTTACCGCTATGTGAAAATCGAACGGAACGCTTACACTCTACGAAAGGAGCCCATATGGAACTCTGGTTCACCGAAAACCACACCAAAAACGTCAAACTCTCCATCAAAGTAGACCGCCAGCTCTACTCCGGCAAAAGCGAATTCCAGCGCATCGACATCTTCGACTCGCGCGAATTCGGCCGCTTCCTGACCCTTGACGGCTACATGATGCTCACCGAAAAAGACGAATTCATCTACCACGAAATGATCACGCACGTCCCCATGTGCGTCAACCCCGACGCCCGGCGCGTCCTCGTCATCGGCGGCGGCGACGGCGGCACCGTCCGCGAACTTTTGCGCTACCCGGCCATCGAACACATCGACCTCGTCGAGATCGACGAACTCGTCGTCGAAGTCTGCCGTAAATACCTGCCGCAGACCGCCGGCTGTCTCGGCGACCCGCGCCTCACCATCCACTACGAAGACGGCCTCAAATTCGTCCGCCACTGCGAAGACGCCTACGACCTCATCATCGTCGACTCGACCGACCCCTTCGGCCCGGGCGAAGGCCTTTTCACCAAGGAATTCTACGGCAACTGCTACAAGGCCCTGCACGACGACGGCATCATGGTCAACCAGCACGAAAGCCCCTTCTACACCCAGGACGCCTACGCCATGCAGCGCGCCCACAAACGCATCGTCGATTCCTTCCCCATAAGCCGCGTCTACCAGGCCCACATCCCGACTTACCCCTCGGGCCACTGGCTCTTCGGCTTTGCCTCGAAAAACCGCCACCCCGTCAAAGACGTCAACTGGGTCCGCTGGAACGCCCTCGGACTCAATACCCGTTACTACAACACCCAGCTGCACGCAGGCGCCTTCGCCCTGCCAAACTACGTAGAGGAGATGCTCCGCGATGTCGAACCAGAACCCATTGAACCGTAATATCGAAACCTTCCTCGGCTGCGAAACGGAATACGAAGCAAGCCGCATCGTCCTGTACGGCGCGCCCTTCGACTCGACCACATCCTACCGCCCCGGCACGCGCTTCGCGAGCCGCACGATGCGCGCCGAATCCTACGGCCTCGAAACCTACAGCCCGTATCAGGACATGGACCTTGAAGACGCCAAAATCTTCGACGGCGGCGACCTTGAACTCTGCTTCGGTGACACGCCGCGCGCGCTCAACGGTATCGAGGAATTTGCCAGGAGGGTGGTGGAGGACCATAAACTGCCGTTCCTCCTGGGCGGCGAACACCTCGTGACCCTGCCCGCCGTCAAAGCCGTCCACGCCGCCTATGACGACCTTTGCGTCATCCACTTTGACGCCCACACCGATCTGCGCGACGAATACCTCGGCAACCACCTCTCGCACGCCACCGTCATCCGCCGCCTCTGGGACCTCCTCGGCGACGGACGCATCCACCAGTTCGGTATAAGGAGCGGCGAACGCGCCGAATGGTACTGGAGCAGGGAGGGCCACACCCACATCCAGAAATTCAACTTCACGGGCCTCCAGGAAACCATCGCCGCACTCCGCGGACGCCCCGTCTACTTCACCATTGATCTTGACGTCCTGGACCCCTCGTGCTTCCCCGGCACCGGCACCCCCGAAGCCGGCGGCGTCACCTTCCAGGAACTCCTGCGCGCCGCACTCCAGGTCATCCGCGGCTGCAACATCGTCGGCTGCGACCTCGTCGAGCTCTCGCCGCCCCTCGACCCAAGCGGCGCCTCCACCGCCACCGCCCTCAAAATCCTGCGCGAAATGCTCCTCTGCCTCGAAAAGCCCTTCCTCAAACCCGAACAGCTCTGAGCCGGGGAGAGTGGGGGGGAAGATAGTTTGTGTATAGGGAGTAAAAATGGACAATATCATCATCTACAACACGGACGACGGCGCCGCCAGCGTCAAGCTCTACGCCAACGACGGCACGGTCTGGATGACACAGGCACAGATGGCCGAACTGTTCCAGTGTACCCGTCCGAACGTGAACGCACATCTCCAAACCATCTATAAAGATGGCGAATTGGACGAGAAGGCAACCTGTAAGAAATTCTTACAGGTTCGCCAAGAGGGAACACGTTCTGTAAAACGTGAACTGCCCTTTTACAGCCTCGATGCCATCCTCGCCGTCGGCTTCCGCGTCCGTTCCCCGCGCGGCACCCAATTCCGCCGCTGGGCGAACACGACACTCAAAGAATACCTGCAAAAAGGCTTCGTCATCGACGATGAACGCCTGAAGAACCCCGACGGCCGCCCGGACTACTTCGACGAACTCCTCGCGCGGATCCGCGACATCCGGGCCAGCGAAAAGCGCTTCTACCAGAAACTCCGCGACCTTTTCGCCCTTTCCTCCGACTACGACAAGACAGACCGCGCCACGCAGCTCTTCTTTGCCGAAGTCCAGAACAAACTCATCTACGGCGTGACCGGCCAGACCGCCGCCGACCTCATCATCGCGCGTGCCGACGCCGCCAGGCAGAACATGGCACTCACGTCCTGGAAGGGGAGCATCGTGCGCAAAAGCGACATCATCATCGCCAAGAACTACCTGACGGCAGACGAGATCGACACGCTCAACCGTCTCGTCACCATCTTCCTCGAAAGCGCCGAACTGCGCGCCAAAATGCGCAAAGACCTGACGCTCGCCTACTGGCGCGGCACCGTGGACAAGCTCCTCGAGGACCACGGCATTCCCATCCTTGCCGGCCGCGGCAGCCACTCCCATGACGAAATGGTCCGCTACGTCACGGACACCTACGTCGAATTCGACGCCCGCCGCAAGCAAGCCGAATCCCTGCAGGCCGACGCCGACGACTTCGCTGAACTCGAAAGAGAAATCCCCGAAATCAAGCACCGCAAGCCATAACAGCACCACAAGCAACAGCCCGCCCTGGTCCCCTGCCAAAGGCGGGCTGTTGCTATCCCCACAGGCAAGAGAAAGGTATAGAACAAAGGTTTGAATACACTGTTACAACTGCGCGTTCCCTCGCCGAAATGCCTTGCTATCGCTGCATTTTTGCCATATAATAAGATTCGTGTATACTATGAAAAATCACCAATGAGCGATAAGGGGGAATCACTCCATTGAATCCTACATATATCCATACGAAACAGCAGCAGCCATTCTTGCTGATCCGTGTTTGCAAAGGGGAGAGGTACCGAAGTGAATAGAAAATACATACGCTATCTGGCGCCGCTCGTCTTTGTCCTGGCCGACTACCTGGCCATCGTCGGGGCGGAAAAACTGGCCCTCTGGTGCCGCAACTGGAATGTCGTCTACACCATACCCGCTCAGTACATCTACCTCTGGGTGCCGCTCATCTTCTTCGTCTTCCTCGCACAGGCCCACGCCTACACGAAGATGCAGCCCATGCTCGACGCCGTCCGCAAAGGCTTTTGCGCCGTCGTATACGGCATCGTGAGCTGCATCATCCTGCTCTTCCTGTTCAAGGAAAGCATCGCGCTCTCGCGCATCTATGCCGGCCTGTTCTGCATCTTCGTCATCTTCTCCGTGCTCATCGTGCGCTACCTGCTGCGCCTCTTCCTCAAGAAAGCACACATCTTCTACGAGCCCGTCATCCTCATCGGCGCAGGCCGCACCGCCGAACGCGTCCTGCGCTTCTTTCAGGGCGACCTCGGCTACCGCTACGACATCACGGGCATCATCGACGACCACCCGATTTCCGAACGCATCTCACAAAAATTCCTGCTTTATGGTAAAATGAAAGACGCGGAGCACATCGTGCGCGACTCGGGCATCCAGAACGTCATCATCACGGCCCCGGGCCTCAAGAAAGAAGCCCTGCAGGACCTCATCCAGAAGATTCAGCCCTACGTGCGCAACATCTCCTTCGTGCCCGACCTCATCGGCACCCCGATGGCCGGCATCGAGACACAGACCCTCTTCAGCGAAGAGATCCTCATGCTCACGATGAAAAACAACCTCGCGAGCCGCCGCAACCGCGCCATCAAGCGCGTGTTCGACCTCGTCTGCACCATCTGCGGCAGCATCGCCATCTTGCCGATCCTTATGGGCCTCGTCCTCGTCGTCGCCATCAACAACAAAGGCCACGTCATCTTCGCGCACCAGCGCGTCGGCAAGAACGGCCGGCTCTTCCCGTGCTACAAGTTCCAGACCATGATCCCAAACGCTCAGCAGGCCCTCGAGAAATATCTTGCCGAGAACCCCGAGGCCCGCAAGGAATGGGAAGCCAACTTCAAGCTCGAGCACGACCCGCGCGTCACGAAGCTCGGCGCCTTCCTGCGCAAGACCAGCCTCGACGAGCTCCCGCAGCTCTGGAACGTCGTCCGCGGCGACATGAGCCTCGTCGGCCCGCGGCCCATCGTCACAGCCGAGATCGAGCGCTACGGCGAATACTTCCGCGAGTACAGCATGGTCCTGCCCGGCATCACCGGCATGTGGCAGGCCAGCGGCCGCAGCGACACCACCTACGAAGAACGCGTCGCCATGGACACCTGGTACGTCCGCAACTGGTCCGTCTGGATCGACCTTATGTACCTCGTAAAGACCGTCAAGGCCGTATTCTTCGGGAAGGGTGCATATTAAAAAGCAGGCATTGGAGGATTCAACGTTGGAAAACAGGCAATACGACATTTCTTTTATTATACTTACATGGAACTCAGAAAAATATATCGAAAAATGCCTGCAATCGATTGATACAATCAAAGCGCTCAGTACCAAGATTTATGTTATCGATAATGGCTCACAAGATGGTACCCTGTCTGCGTTAGAACGGATAAAAGGACAATTGATACATGCCAGTCTTGAAATCATTCGTTTATCCATCAACAGAGGAACTACTGTCAGCAGGAATATGGGGTTAAAAAAAGCTTGTGAGAATTCCAGATATATTTGTGTCCTGGATTCTGACACAATCGTCAATGAAGCGGCTATAATGCAAGTGGCGGGAATTCTTGCCAGTGATCCGACAATCGGGATAATTGGCCCGGTTTTAAAAGGACTGGATGCAAGTATTCAGAACTCGGGACGGGCAATTCCAACGCTTTCTTTGAAAGTGTTGAAGGTACTGCCGTTAAAAAACTTGAGAGAAAGAGGGGCTGCGAAAGAACAGATTCCCAAAATACAAGATGTGACGAATGTAGGGTATTTGATGTCCGCCTGCTGGATGATGCAGGCCAGCCTTGTCAAAAAAATTGGCCTTTTAGATGAAAATATATTTTATGCCCCTGAAGATGTAGAATACTGTATGAGGGCGTGGAAACATGGGTATCGAGTGTGCTATGCGAAAAATGTTTCAATTATCCATGCGTGGCAGAGATTGTCCAGGAAAAAGGTATTTAGCAAACACAATTGGGAACATATAAGAGGGTTGCTTTATCTCTTCCATCGATATCATTGTTATTTCAATAAACCGGATTATGTTCATTACAAAAACTAAGGAGAATAGAATGAAAGTCTTTTTTGTGAATCCACCATTCAAAGCAGAATATGGCAAATTTTCTCGAGAAAATCGCAGCCCGGCGTTGACTCGCAGTGGCACACTCTATTATCCACTTTGGCTGATCTATGCAGCAGCTGTTTGCCAAAAGAACGGATTCGATGTAGAATTCCTAGATGCGCCCGCAACTCCTTTAAATGCCGCTCAATCCATGGATTTTATTCAAAAACATGGAGAAGGTACGAAATTATTTGTATTTGAAACCAGTACGCCATCTTTGTACAGTGATGTGAAATTCATTGAAGAGGTAAAGAAAGCTTATCCTGAAGCTGTTACCTTGCTGGTAGGTACTCATCCTTCGGCGTTACCAGTAGAAACGTTGGGCCTTAGCAACAGTATAGATGCCATTTGCCGCCATGAATTTGACTATATCGTGAGAGATGTAGCCTGCCGGATTCGTGATGGGAAAGACTATCGGGATGTATTGGGCTTGACCTATCGGGATAAAGAGGGAGCGATTAAATCGAACCCCGATATGCCTTATATTGAGGATCTTGATGAAATCCCCTTTGCGTCTAAATTCATCAAAGAATATTTGAATTACAAGGACTATTTCTTTGGTGCTTCTTATTATCCTGAAATCCAGATTTTTACCGGCCGAGGCTGTCTGGCACATTGCAATTTCTGCGTTTATCCTCAGACCCTTCATGGACATAAGTACAGGTTGCGTTCTGCACAAAATGTAGTCGCTGAGTTCCAGTATATTGCGGATAATTTTCCTGATGTGAAGGAAATCGTTATCGAAGATGATACATTTACAGGAAACATCAAGCGAGTGCGAGATATTTGTCAGTTGTTGATTGATAAAGGCCTTTCTAAACGTATGACCTGGCTTTGCAATGCCCGAGTAAACTTGGATTATGATACCATGGTCATTATGAAAAAAGCTGGTTGTCGGTTGATCATCCCCGGCATTGAAAGTGGCAGCGACCAGATTTTGAGGAATATCAAAAAAGGTACGAATCTGGATTTGATTCGGAAGTACATCAAGAATGCAAAAAAAGCTGGCTTATTGGTTCATGCCTGCTATATGGTAGGAAACGAGGGCGAAACCAAAGAGACGATGCAGGAGACCTTGAAGTTGGCATTCGAACTGAATACAGATACCATGCAGTTCTACCCGTTGCTCCCGTTCCCGGGAACCGAGGCATATGCATGGGCTAAGAAGAACGGATATATCAACGGAAAATATGATGAATATGTCAAAGAAGATGGGACAATCAACTGCGTCTTGAATCTTCCTGGCATCAGTGGAGAAGAGATGGTGCGATTCTGCGATGACGCTCGTAAGAAATACTATTTACGTCCTCAATATATCATGCATCGGTTATGGATGGGATTTAAAGATCCTCGAGATTTAAAACGTTCACTGAAAGCATTTTTGAAGATTAAGAAATTCTTATTTAAATAAAATGGAGAATATGAAGAACTTACCTAAAGTCACTATAGCGATGGCTGTTTACAAACCTAACCTGAAATTTTTCCGGCAGCAATTGGAATCCATCAACAAGCAGGACTATGACCATATAAATCTTCTTATTTGGAATGACAGCCCTCATGAATTTCATTGTGACGAGATTGTTTCCAAATATATCACTAAATTTCCTTACCGAATATTGGACAATGGACAAAACAATGGAGTGACTCAGGCATTTGCCTATTTAACAGAAGCTGCCGAGGGGAAATACATCGCTTATTGTGACCAGGATGATATTTGGAAAGAGAACAAGATTTCAGTTACAGTTGCTTTTATGGAAGGGTATCCGGAATGTTCCTGTTGCCATTGTGAATGTCAGTTGATTGATGATCATAATCATGTGGTTAAAGAACATTATTATCCTGCAGGATTAGATATCCTTAATGACATAGAATATCAAAAAGGAACTTTTTTAGTGAAAAATTGGAATATAGGATGTGCAATGGCAATGCCTATTTCGATCGCAAAAGCAGCACTACCGTTTCCCAACATGGTATTTCATGACCAGTGGTTGGAAATGTTTGCTTTAACAAAAGGCAAATTTTTCTATATGCAGGACTCTTTATTACAGCATCGTATTCATGGCACTAATAATAGTCAAACATTGCATGGAGTAAAGACAAAGTCTGATTATTATCGATTGAAATTAAACAAAGAAAAAGCGTTGTTTGTCTTTCTTCAAAATCATTTATCTTATTGGAAAGACTATCAAAAAGAAGGCATGTGGATTGAAGCAAGAGTAGCCTATGCTAAATATCCTGGGCTCAAAACTTTTTTCCGTATGTGTCAGTTTATTAAAGTCCGACCTGGTGTTACATTATTTGAATTACTGATGCCATTTATTCCCCACTGGATGTTTTCTAAAATATTAAGTATTATTCGAGAAGAAGTACGGAAGTTTGGTATAAGGTGATTAGGAGTTAATATGAAGATTTCATTCGTACTGCCTGGGGTTTCAAGAGTTCCAGTAGGCGGCTATAAAATGATCTTTGAATATGCAAATAGACTTTGTAGACGTGGACATGACATTACGCTGATTTTTCATTGTTTTTCAGGAATGAACAGGAATCAGCACATTCCTAAATTTGTAAAACTATTATATTATTATTTTGGAGCATATTATTTTCCTACTTGGTTCACCCTTGATTCTCGTATACATAAGATTTGTAAATATAAAAAATTAATAGATTCAGAACTTCCGGATGGAGACGTTATTTGTGCAACAGCAATTGATACTGCATACGAGGTTGCAGAAACAGCGTCATCAAAAGGAAAAAAAGTTTACTTTATCCAAGACTATGAAAATTGGAATGGATGGACTGATGATAAAGTAAGAAAATCGTATTGTCTTGGAATGAAAAATATTGTCATTGCAAAGTGGCTGCAGAAAATTGTAAAATCTGCGGGTGCAGATTCGATCTTAATTCCAAATGGAATAGATTTTAAGGTCTTCGATGTAGATATACCAATTTCTCAACGTACGAAGCCAATTATTTCCATGCTTTATCATAAGGATGAGCATAAGGGATCAAAATATGGGATAGAGGCTTTACGTAGATTAAAAACGAAATATCCAGCCTTACAAGCAATATTGTTTGGTACTCCGGCAAGGCCCAAGGATCTTCCTGACTGGATTCAATATATCCAAAATGCTACACAGGAGCAACTTCGTAAAATCTATAATCAATCACTAATCTATCTCTGCCCATCAATAAAAGAAGGATTTGGACTTACGGGGGCAGAAGCTATGGCTTGCGGAGCTGCTTATGTTGCTAGTGATTACGGTGGGGTACATGAATATACAGTGGAAGGAAGAAATGTATTACTCTCAGCACCTAAAGATGTAGATGGATTAATCAACAATATATCGCGGTTATTTGATGATGAAAAAAAAAGGATCCAACTGGCTGAGAATGGGTATAAGGATATAAAGGTATTAAACTGGGATGACTCTGTAATACAGTTTGAGAATGTTATTAAAGAAATTTTATGATTTTAAATTTTACTGTATATTATTTTGAATATCTTATTTTAGAATCTATACTTATCAAGAATTTTCTCTAATAGGAATTTTATAAGTATTTTCAAGGGGAGTTTTTTATGTGCGTGGACTTTTTTAAGACAATAGTCACGAGAGTCATTATTTTTTTTGAGCACTTATTTTTATTGTTACCAATAGATAAAAAAAAGATTCTTTTTTATCCAACTAATGGGCACTACTATTGCAATTTAAAATATATTGATAAAAAAATAGCTGTTGAAAATGAGAAAATAAAGATAATTTGGGTAAAACGAAGAGCAGACGATGATTCTTATCCTAATGATATTTCTTTTTGTAACTATCATGATATAAAGTTTTTATATCATTTTTTCACATCTTCTATAATTATTTTTAATAACAATCTTCCTGTATGGGTGTTTAAACGTCACGGTCAAATATTTATCAATACTTGGCATGGCGGTGGAGCATATAAAAAGATAGATAAAGGATTCAGCAAAATTCCTAATCAATGGAAAAAGAAACGTATCTATCGTATCGTGAACTCGATTGATTATGTGGTTAGCTCTTGTAAAAGATTTTCTTATGTCTTTGAAAAGGACATAGGTAGTTCGATGAAATTTTTGCCATTTGGAATGCCTAGGAATGATATTTTTTTTGATGCAAATCAGATGCAGCATGCTGTTGATCTGGTACGGGAAAAATATCGGATACAACCAGATAAAGGAATTGTTTTATATGCGCCTACTTTTAGAGACAATGGTATGAGGATAGATTTAGATGTAAATAGATTGTTATCTTCATTACAGTTACGATTTAAAAAATCATTTATACTCCTTGTTCGCAGTCATCCACATTTGGCAAAGGATATTTTTTCTAAAGTACAGAGACGGGATGAAGTTATAGATGTAAGTAAGTATGTCGATATGCAGGAGCTTTTAGCAGCTGCTGATGTTCTTATTACAGATTATTCGTCGAGTATATGGGATTTTTCTTTTACAGGCCGGCCTTGTTTTATTTATGCTAATGATTTGTCTAGTTACAAAAAAGAAAGGAATTTTCACACTCCTATTGATGAATGGCCTTTTCCATTAGCAGAAAATAACGAAGAAATGGTTCGAAACATAGAGAACTTTAATTCTGATATATACAAAGAACGTATATTTGAACATCATAGAGCATTGGGATCTTATGAAAACGGAACTGCATCTGAGCAGATTGGTCGTTTAATTAAGGCAATATGCTATAAAAATGAAAAAAATTCTGGAGAAAAATAAAGGATTGATTAGATGAATATAGCTATTCTAATTGCAGGTGGATCTGGTAAACGTATGGGCCAAGATATCCCAAAACAGTTTATCAATGTATATGATAAGCCAATATTACTTTATACGTTGGAGAGTTTTGAAAGACATCCTCAGATTGATGCTATTGAGGTTGTCTGCCTTGATGGATGGCATGATGTACTTCGTGCCTATGCACGGCAATTCAATATCTCTAAATTAAAATGGATTATATCAGGTGGTGTTTCTGGCCAGGAATCTATCCGAAACGGAGTTTATAACTTAGAAGGAAAAGTACAGCCGGATGATATTATTGTAATCCATGATGGCATTCGTCCTTTAGTTGATGATACTGTTTTGACAGATGTCTTACTTAAGGCACAGAAGTATGGTAATGCAGTTACTTCTATGCCATATAATGAGCAGATTTTCATCATTAATCCAGATGACAATACCACTACTAAGCAATATATCCCGAGAGAGACTTTACGGCGCGTATCTACGCCACAGGCATACCGTTTTGATCTTTTGGACGAGAAATATCATGAGGCATTTGAAAAGGAAATCGGCATCTATGGATCTTCATATACGAATACTATGATGGTTGAGTTGGGCGTAACATTGCATTTTGCTGCTGGATCAGATAAGAATATCAAGCTGACGACAAAAGATGACTTAGAACTTTTTAAAGCGTATTTAAAAGCAGATAAAGATACTTGGTTGAAATGAGGAATGCGGAATGGATATACATGAACATCCGTTGTATAAAGAAGATGTCAAACGAGTAGCAGAACTCTCATTGCCTTGGGAAAAAATCCAGGATGCTTCAATACTTATTTCTGGAGCTACTGGATTAATTGGTTCTTTTTTGATAGATGTACTCATGTGGCGTAATACCTATAAAAAAGCAAACTGTAAGGTTTTTGCATTGGGACGGAGTGAAGAGAAAGCCAAGAGACGCTTTGCTTATTATAAGAATTCTTCGCTTTTTCATTTCCTTTCGCATGATATCAATGAACCATTGCATTTGCAAAACAATGAAAGAATCGAATATGTTCTTCATTTAGCTAGTAACACACATCCCGTTGCTTATGCTACAGATCCTATTGGAACGATTACAACCAATATTATTGGCCTAAAAAATATGCTTGATTTCGGCGTCCATCATCATACAAAACGATTTGCTTTTGCTTCATCTAATGAAATTTATGGGGAAAATCGAGGGGATCAGGAACTCTTTGATGAGCATTATTGCGGGTATATTGATTGCAACACTTTACGGGCTGGATACCCTGAGAGCAAACGTTGTGGAGAAGCGTTATGCCAGGCGTATATGAAACAAAAAGGCCTTGATGTTGTAATTCCTCGACTTACTCGTTCTTATGGGCCTACTATGTTGGAAAGCGACACGAAGGCTATCAGTCAGTTTATAAAAAAAGCTATTGCTAGTGAAGATATTGTTTTAAAAAGTGCGGGTAATCAGTATTATTCATATACATATGTAGCAGATGCTGTTTCTGGACTTTTAACTGTTCTACTTTTGGGCAAATCAGGAGAAGCCTATAATATCGCAGATCAACACTCAGATATCACGTTGAAAGACCTGGCAGCTACTCTTGCAAAGATTGCAGGAACAAAAGTAATTTTTGAGATACCAGATGCTACTGAAAAAGCAGGATATAGCAAAGCTACAAAAGCAAGATTAGATGGAAAAAAAATGCGCAGGTTAGGATGGATGCCATTTTATAATATAAAAACAGGCATTCAAGTAACAATGCAAGTTTTGATGGAATTAAAATAAAAAAGATAAAGATATTATTTGTATCTATATAAATCATTTTATAATACTAATTATTGTACGTATGAATACACTAATTTTAGTGATAGATAAGGAAGGGGGCGATATATTTGTTTTATTCTATTATTATTCCTGTATACAATAATGAGGTTTCAGACGTAAGACGATGTCTTGATAGCTTTTATCGAAGTAGTTTCAATGACTTTGAAATACTGGTAATGGACGATGGAAGTAAAAAAGAATGTGCCCGTACGTTAGATCAAATCATTATAGAATATCCGCATACAAGCGTCTATCATTTAGCTCATGGTGGTGCAGCAAGAACACGAAATGAAGGGATTCACCGTGCAAAAGGAACATATATATGCTTTGCGGATGCTGATGATATGGTCACACGACAATTCCTTCTTGACCTTGCTAAACTGAAAAAATATGCATGTGATTATGATGTCGTATATGGCCTGGTTCACTATGTAAAACAAGGAACAGAACGAGAAGAAAATCCTCATATCGATTCCTTGGAGCTGAAAAAAATAGATGCGAAAGGATATTGTGAGCTGTATCGTCATATGTTCGACTTGGGATCTCCACTTTATAGGAAGGATAATGGCTATGTCAGTCGTGGTCCTGTGGCACGTATCGTGAAACGCGAACTGGCAGAAAAGCATCTTTTTAAGTCTGAGCTGGTCTTGGGTGAAGATGAACTTTGGAACCTGGATCTCCTTGAGGCTACGGATAAGCTGGCTGTTGTGTATCACGAATGGTATCTGTATATAGAGAACCTGATGTCGACGAGCCGTAAACCAAATCCAGATTTTATCGGGCAGCATAGAGACCTTTTGGTCTCTATGCTGCCCTACATGCAAAAACATGAGGGCAGCTTAGAGGGCGCTTTTGCCAATCGGGTCTTTGAATCACTGCACGCGATCATCAACGGATATTATTTAACACCACTCGAAAAAGAAGGATTTTTGAAGAGCATGAGGGAGTTTAATCAAATGGTGAAAAATTATCCATATACATTAATTACGTATAAATATGCAAATCGGGGGGGGGTGAAAACCCTTATTAAGTTTGCCTTGATGAAGGCGGGTTGTCTACTTACAGTATACAAATTAAAACGTATAATGCTAAAGCGGTAAGATGATCTATTCCTGCCGTTTTGGCGGGAGAGAATAGATGAATAAAAAAAAACAACTGTTAGAAACGCCATTAGTTTCTGTTATCGTTCCTATATACAATGTCGAGGAATATTTATCAAAATGTTTGGATAGTTTAATACAACAAATATATAAAAATATTGAGATTGTTCTGGTGGATGATGGAAGTCAGGATGACAGTATATCGATTTGCAAACAATACGCAGCAAGAGATTTGCGAATACAGCTCATTACGCAAGAGAATGCCGGAGTTACATCGGCTAGGATGAATGGCTTTCTTCATGCGCATGGAGACTGGATCATGTTCGTTGATGCGGATGATTATGTTTCAACGCATATCATAAACTTGATGGTGCAGGCACAGCAGACATATCAGGTAGACATGGTTTCTTGTCAATATTATGATGTGATAGACGGACAAGAAGTTCCTTCCCTTATTCGCCCTAACCCCGGCTACTATAATCAAGAGAAGATTCGAGAACTTTTAGCGAGTAATTTTCTTTATGATAAACATACAGAATGGGCAGGCGTGACGGGATATCTTTGGACAAGACTTTTCAAGAGATGCTTTGTACAAGCGGCATTGGAAGCTGGAAAAGGTCTTGTCCATAGTGAAGATCAAATTGGAATGTTTAAGGTGTTGTATAGTATAAATAGCATGTATGTTATGCAAGCGCCGTTATATTATTACGTGGTACGGCAAGGACAAGCAACGAGAAGTTATAACGCCGTATATTGGAAAAATTTTGAATTATTTTTTAAGCGCTTGCAAGAGATCGATCAAAAAGGTTATCTTAAGAAGCAAATACCAAATCGTGCCATGATGATCTTGAAAAGCTTGATAAAAATGGAGTTTACTAACGATAAACTTTCTGTTTTTCAACGATACCGTTCTGTTAAGAAAAATTTTTCAAATGATTTATGTTTATTAGGAAAAGATGCAGATATTTCTGCAATGGGGCGGAAGACGCGACTTCAATATTACTTAGTGATGCATCGAGCATTTTTCGTATATGGGGCTTTTATTTATTTGAATAGACTTTTGAAGCAATTAGTCAAATGAAAAGTATAATATTTTCTGTTTGTGCTTTTGACGAAAGTAATGAGAAATGGAGTTTAAAATGAGTTTTAATGCTAAAGAAGAACGTATATATGATTTATTTAATAGAAAGACATATGCTATACCAAGAAATCAAAGACGATATGTATGGGGCAGAACGAATTGGCAAGAACTCTTTAATGATGTATTATACCGAGAACGTAAAGAAGATTATTCACATTTCATTGGCAGTATTGTATTGAAAAAGGGGGAGATAAAAGATGGCGTTCCTACATTCACAATTATAGACGGTCAACAGCGAATAATGACTATTTCTATTTTTTTGGTTAGTATTATGTATTTGATGAAAAAATATAATGAAATGAATGATTTTAATGGTACAAAGCCATATGTGATTACAACCAATGAAAGCAACAAAGAAGTCGTGGTTTTGGATGCTGAAAATAATAGATCATATGAAAAAATAGTACGGCACTTGATGGAAGAAACATCAGAATCATTACAAAATAATACTCTTACATATTTTTTAGAAAAACCATCAATTTCCATAGATAAAAATATAGTTGCAGCTTTTAAGTTTTTTATATATGAAATAGAGAAATATAGTTCTGGGGATGAAGACAAAATTATTTTTTTAAGAAAGGCTGTTAGAGATATCGAGTTTATAAATATTACTGCAACATCAGAAGAGGATTCTTATACTATATTTGAAATATTAAACGCCAGAGGGTTAGATTTAGAAGATCATGAACTCTTGAAAAATTATATTATGCGCTATATAGAACCAGAAACTACAAGGGATCAAGCAAAACAAGAGTGGATGTTAATTGAGCAAAAGCTTGGGAATACGAATTTAAAAAAATTCATTCGTCATTATACAATACATAGATATGGAACACAAAGAAGTAAAGGCGACAAGATATCTGATTATAAAATTATACAAAAGAATAATAAACAACATGATACACAGTACCTTTTAGATGATATTGTAAAAAAATCGGAATACTATTTAATGTTGGCTTCTCCTAATTTTGACGGCGATAATAAAAATTGCTCTAACCTTGAATATAAGATATTTAATTTCTTTAAAAAAAGAAGACAAGAACAAATGAGGCCATTATTATTAACGCTTATTACTAATCACTCAAACTTCGCAGTTACTAAAACACTGATTTATTTTTAG
>CABJCJ010000030.1:20445-28713 GCA_902364065.1 Veillonellaceae bacterium SB90 | reverse complement strand
TGTGGACAAAATGATTTTACATTTTGTCACAGCCCCTTTTTTGTGGTTATCCTATTGTTAAATCATCGGATTTCTCATCCTTCTCAGCCAGCGGAATGGTCAAAATGAACGTCGAGCCTTCACCGAGCTTGCTGACGAGATCAATCGTGATATCATGCTGATCGGCGATCCAGCGGGCAATCGAAAGACCCAGACCCGTACCGCCCACGCTGCCCACATCTTTCGTGCGCGAGGGGTCCGCGCGGTAGAACCGGTCGAAAATCTTATCCTGGTCCTCCGGCGAAATGCCGATACCGTCATCGGCAATCTCGACCTGCATGGCCTTTTTCGCATCATTGCGCTTCGATGCCACCGTGATATGGCCGCCCTCTGGCGTGTACTTGACGGCATTCTCCAAAAAGATGCGGATCATCTGGCGCATGGTGACGGGATCGGCAAAGATACAGCCCTCATCGTTCTCGCCCAGGGTCAGGCTATGCCTGCCCGCAGCAAACTTCATCTTGCGGACGGCATCCTCCACAAGCTCGGAAAGCTCGAGATATTCCTTGTGGATGACCTGTCGCTTCTGGTCGGCCCGCGCGAGGAACAGCAGTTTTTCGATGAGCTGCTGCATATCCTCGGCTTCCGTGCGGATGGAATTGATGCCTTCTTCCAGGATCTTCTTGTCGGAGCTGCCCCAGCGCGACAGGAGATCCGAGTATCCCAGGATGACCGTCACAGGCGTACGCAGTTCATGCGAAGCGTCGGAGACAAAACGCTGCTGCTGCTGGAAGCCTGCTTCAAGGCGGTCGAGCATGTGATTGAAAGTCGTCGCCAGTTCTGAAAGCTCATCGTGTACAGGCGGCACTTCGATGCGCCGGTCCATGCGCTCCACCTCGATCTTGCGAGCCGTCTGCGTGAGGATGCGTATGGGCTTCAGGATGCGGCTGCTCAGGAAATATCCGGCCAGCAGCGCAATCAGGAAGCCGATGATCGTGATGATGAACAGGACGCGCTGCAAATGCTCCAGGAATCCCTGTTCCGCCGTGATGGTCCGGAAGAAATGGAGCTGATAAATCTGCCCGTTGTCCATGATGTTCATCGTGGCATGATAGAGAGAAAACCGGTCAAGCTCCGAGACTTCCATGGACTTGTTGGCCCAGAAGGGAGGATTCTCCACGCGGTGGGATTCAATAACATCGAGCGACGGGTAATGCACGTCGTTTTTGTAGATTTCCTGTCCCGTGATATCCGTGACCATGAGGATGACGCCCGGCAGGACGAAATTCTCGCTGTTCAGGATACCCGCGAGGTGCTCCCCGTCCGACAGGCGCTTCTGGATATGCTCCATACTGATGTCGATTTCTGTCTCTGCCTGGTGGTAAAACGAGGCATAGACGCCCACGCCCATGATGGCGCTCGTGAAAATCAGGATGACGAACAGGATGGCCGCATAGAGGCACGTGATCTTCGTCGAGATCTTGGTCTGCGTCAGGAACCGGCACAGACGGCCCCATTTGAGGCGATGCTTATTCTTTAATGGCATATCCTACGCCCCGGATGGTGTAGATGAACTTCTCATGGAAACGATCGTCAAGCTTGGCGCGCAGGTAACGGATATAGACATCCACGACATTCGTATCGCCGCTGTAGTCATAGCCCCATACTTCCTGCAGGATCTGATCGCGCGTCAGGACCGTGCGCTTGTTGCGGAGCAGATATTCAAGCAGCGAATACTCCTTTTTCGTCAGATGGACCGGCTCCCCGCCGACCTCCACCTCATAGCGGCGCGGATACATCGCAAGATCCTTGACGCGCAGGCATTCTTCAATCGGCGGTTCCGATTTCACGGCCGTATGCTTGCGCAGGGCGTTGCGGATGCGCGCCAGGAGCTCTTCCATCGCAAACGGCTTCGTGATGTAATCATCGGCACCGAGATCCAGGCCGGCGACCTTGTCTTCGACATCGTCACGGGCCGTCAGCATGATGATGGGGATATCCGTGACTTCACGAACCTTCTTGCAGATGGTCATGCCATCCATGCCGGGCAGCATGACATCGAGCAAAACAAGGTCGTAATTCTCCTGCATGATGCGCTCAAAAGCACGCGTGCCATTGCTCTCAATCGCCGTCTCAAAGCCTTCATGGTCGAGCTCGATCTGCAGGAAACGCGCAATGCGCGGTTCATCTTCCACGATAAAAATACGTACCGGTTTATCCATATCGTCCCCTCCTGAATGTGCGTTGTAACGAAGCAGACACAACGCAGTCTGATTGCTGAATTGAACAAAGATAATTCTACTATATACCGTGCATCCTGCAAAGAAAAGAGTTTTCCAGTAAATCTAATTGTATTTTTAACTCACCGCACGGCCTGTTCAAACGGGAAGCGAGCAGGCCTTCGCCATGAAGCGTTCGGCGTTTACCGCAAAGCGTTCATGGGTCCCCGAGCCGATTTCCTGCGTGCCTGCAAAGGCCCGCACGGCAAAGCAGACCTTGCGTCCCTCCACGGCCGTGACCTCGGCTTCCGCCCGGATCTCAGCACCCAGGGGCGATGGTGCCCGATGCTCGATGGCCATGGAGGTCCCGACCGTCGTCCAGCCGGCAGGGACATGCGATTCCAAAAGCTCTGCGGCCGCACGCTCCATGAGGCAGCTCATGGCCGGTGTGCCGTAGACCGGCAGGCTGCCGCTGCCGAGCGTCTTGGCGAGATTCGCCTCCGTTACCTGCTCCTCAGCCCTGCCGGTCATGCCGACCTGCAGGCCCTGCCATTCCATCTGTACCTTTTGTGCCTTTGCCATGTTCATTCTCCTTTCTCACCCAGAAACATTTCGCGAAACAGTTTGATGAGATGTGCGCTCGAAGAAGAAAGCGTGCGGTTCTTGAGCCAGGCGATGACCGTATGCGTGCTCATCTCCGGTTCCACCATCTTCTTGTAGATCAGATTGCCATCGGTCAGCAGCGTCTTGGAGGACACCGGCAGGATGGCGATGCCCATGCCCATCTTGGCCAGCAGCAGGTCCTGCACGATGCTGTCGCTGACGCAGATGACGTTGGGCTCAAAGCCGCGCTTGCGGCAGTCTGCCACGAACATGCTCTGCCAGCGCAGCGGGATGATGACCGGCACATCCTTGAGTTCCTCAAGGCGCACAACGTTCTCGTCGCTGCCGATTTCCTGCTCTCTGTTCATGATGACGACGAGCGGCTCATTCGGCAGCACGATGGATTCATAGACCTTGGCATCGACCTGCGTGCGCGTGATGCCGATCTCGATGACCCGGTTGTCGAGGAGCTCGAGGATCCTCGCCCCTTCTGCCTCCCAGATCTGATACGTCACCTGCGGATAACGGCGATGAAATTCCGAAATGAGCTCCGGCAGCAAAAGTGCTCCCGACGTCGTGATCGTACCGAGGCGGATGGACCCCGCAACACCCGAACCGATCTCCGTGATCTCGCGCACCGTGCCGTCCACCATGCCGAGGATGTGTTCCACCCGCGAGTAAAGCACGCGGCCGGCGTCCGTCAGACGGATGCGGCGGCTGCCGCGCTCGAAGAGCTGCACCCCGAGGGATGTCTCGAGCCGCTTCATCTGACGCGACAGAGCAGGCTGGGCAATATCAAGCCGCTGCGCCGCGTGGCTGATGTTCCCTTCCTCGACAATGGCGTAAAACGCGCGCATATCCTTGATTTCCATGTCCTTTACTCTCTCTTTCCGGCAGGTCCCCCGCCAATCCAGGTAAATCTATAGCAATTTATCATACTTTCTATAATCTCTTTCTGCTATTATACTTTTTCTGGAAAAAATAGGCAAATCTTTTTCAAAGAAATCATAGAAAGATTCCAGTATAAACCAAAAGGAATCAATGTGAAGAGTTTATCTTCTCCCATATTTCTGTCTATTCACACTTGTGATTTTGCTTGCTCATGATATAATATAATGTGGTATAGTAAAGATATAAAATCAACCATATCAAATCTATAGATAATTATATTAAAATATGTTATAATTATCTATAGAAGAGAGGTGAGTCCCATATGTTTGCTAAAGATGTTCTTCGTGTCTTGCAGGTTTCTAGGCCAACGCTCACGAAATACGTCAAGACAGGGATTATCCGCGTTCACGTTATGCCCAATGGCCACTATGACTACAACGAAGAAGATGTCTACAAGTTCCTCAACAAGGATGTGAAGCGTAAGACTTACATCTATGCCCGCGTCTCTACGCCCAAGCAGAAGCCCGACCTCAAGAACCAGATCCAGTTGCTCAAGCAGTTCTGCTTCGCGAACGGCTATAGCATCAACGGCGTATTCTCAGATATCGCCAGTGGTATCAGCTTCGAGAAACGGAAGGGCTTTTTTGACCTGCTGGACGATGTCCTTGCCGGGCGTGTCGAGCGTGTGGTCGTGACCTATAAGGACAGGCTTTCACGCGTCGGCTATGACTTATTTTACTATCTGTTCCAGAAGTACAACTGTGAGATTGTCGTCATGAGTGAAGTTGGGTCCGAAAAGCTTGACTCGCAGGAAGTGTTCGAGGATACCGTAAGCCTGTTGCATTGCTACTCCATGAAGCTGTATGAAAGCCGCAGAAGACTGCGGAAGATCAAGGAGGCGATAGAGGATGATGAAACGAGTGGAACACCACCGGCTTAAACCTTCTTCACCTTTTTACGCCATGCTGCGCGAATTCTGTCATCGTTCCAAGAACCTGTACAACCACGGGAACTTCCGGATTCGTCACACATTCATTGAAGATGGCAAATGGCTGCGCTATGGCGAAGTCGACCGTTTGCTAAAGGCTGACGCAGAGTACCCCGACTATCGGGAGATGCCGACGGCGCAGACGGCACAGCAGACGCTCCGGCTGCTGGACAAGAACTGGACGTCGTTCTTCGCGGCCATCAAAGACTGGAAAGCACATCCTGAGAAGTACAAGGAACGGCCAAAACTGCCGAAGTACAAGCCGAAAGATGGCTGTTTCCCGCTAGTACTGACGAACCAGAATTGCAGGCTCAAGGACGGAGTCATCCGTTTTCCAAGAGTCTTTCAAGGCTTCACGGTAAAGGCCATCTTTGCCAGTCAGCCAGAAGCTGTGTTCAAGCAGGCACGCATTATCCCGCATGGTGGTGAGATTAATCTGGAGCTCGTCTATGAGTTGCCGGAAGTCAAAGAGAAAGCCAACAATGGAAAGTATGCCGCCATCGATATCGGCGTCGACAATCTCGCGGCGCTGGCCTGGAACACAGACGAGCGACCTGTCCTGCTCAAGGGGACGCCGCTCAAGTCGGTCAATCAGTACTACAACAAGCAGATGGCCAAGCGCAGGAGCATCTGTGAGCTGATGAATGGACGCCATTCATCCAAGCGAATCGCGCGGCTCACAGCGAAGCGGAACCGCAAAGTCGAGGATTACCTGCACAAGGCAAGCCGCAAGGTCATCGACTTATGCGCGGAGCAGGATGTGTCTGTACTGGTCATCGGCAAGAACAAGGGCTGGAAACAGGAAGTGAACCTTGGCCGCAAAGTCAACCAGAGCTTCGTACAGCTGCCTTTCGCCCGCTTCATCCAGATGCTCCAGTACAAGGCCGAATCAATTGGCATGAAGGTCGTGTTGACGGAAGAAAGCTACACGAGTGGCACATCGTTCTTGGATGGCGAGGTTCCGACCAAAGACCACTATGACAAGTCACGCCGTATTCATCGCGGCCTGTTCCAAGCAAACGATGGTCGGAAAATCAATGCCGACATCAATGGTGCCTACCAGATCATGCGAAAAGTATTCCCGAACATGAACGCAGACGGGATAGAGGGCGTAGCGTTGCGCCCAGCTGTAGTAGCCCTTTCGATGAGCGCTCGTCGCAGCTCCGGCTGCGCCTGATGCGAGAAAGAGTGAACAGCGAAATTTATTAAAAATACAAATATTATTATTTTGTATTTATAATAAATATAACGTTGTTTCCTTATAACAAATGATAATAAAATGCATATCTCGTGCAATACAAGCAACACGATAGTGAACACAAAGGAGTTTCTTATGACCAGAATCAAAGATGCACTCGATGCTGTCGCAGCTGCGATCATCGCTCAGAAAGATTATCTCACGGCTCTCGACGCTGAAATCGGCGACGGCGACCACGGCATCAACATGGCGCGCGGGTTCCACGCTGCCGTAGAGGCCGTTGATGAAATGGATGATACGTCAAAGCCGGGCCCCGTTCTCCACGCCATCGGCAAGGCCCTCATACAGAATGTCGGCGGTGCGGCCGGCCCGCTCTACGGCACGGGCTTCGTCAAAGCCTCGGAGGTCTGCGATGAAAATACGAAGCTCAACATCGAGAGCTGTGAGAAACTTCTCGGCGCAGCCATCGCCGGCATCGAACGCCGCGGCCATGCCAAGAAGGGCGACAAGACGATGCTCGATGTTCTCATCCCGATTCACGACTGCTTCCTGCCCGAGCATGCCGAGGGCAAGACGCTCTTCGAGGTCCTGCTCGATGCCTCGCATGCAGCCAAGGAAGGCGTCGACTATACGAAGACCATCGTCGCCAGACGCGGCCGCGCCACGCTCGTCGGCGAACGCAGCATCGGACACGAAGACCCCGGTGCCGTGAGCTCCATGGTCATGTACCGAGCCCTCTACAACTTCCTGAAGAAATAAGGAGCAACCATTAGGCAAGGCGCCGGCAGACGCTTTGCCTTTCTTGTCTATCCCGGTCTTCTGTAGTATACTCAAAGCTATACAATATATGTGATGAACGCAATCTCTATCTTATTTAATTGGAGGAATATCAATTGACTGAACAGATCGTCCGCACCCGTTTCGCACCGAGCCCGACGGGTTACATGCACATCGGCAATTTGCGCACGGCTCTCTACGGCTACCTTTATGCCAAGGCCCAGCACGGCCAGTTCATCCTGCGCATCGAGGATACCGACCGCACGCGCTACGTGGCCGATGCCGTCGATTTCATCAACCGCACGCTGGCGATGGCACATATCGTCCCCGACGAGAGCCCGGCGCTCGGCGGCCCATACGGCCCCTACGTCCAGAGCGAGCGCATGGACCTCTACAAGAAGTATGCAGAAGAGCTCGTCAAGACGGGCCATGCCTACTACTGCTTCTGCGATCCGAATGAGGATCACTCGGCCGGCAAGTTCGGCGGCTACGACCGCACCTGCCGCGACCTGCCGCAGGACGTCATCGACGAACACCTCAAGAACGGGGATCCCTATGTCATCCGCCAGAAGATGCCGCTTTCCGGCGAAACGACGTTCTTCGACGTGCTTCACGGCAACATCACGATCAAGAATGAAGAGCTCGAGGACCAGGTCCTCTTAAAGCGCGACGGCATGCCGACGTACAACTTCGCCAACGTCATCGACGACCATCTCATGCACATCACGCACATCATGCGCGGTGCGGAGTTCATCACTTCCACGCCGAAATACATCCTGCTCTACCAGTCCTTCGGCTGGGATGTCCCGACGTTCATCCATCTGGCTCCGGTCATGGGCAAGAACGAGGACGGCTCCATCTCGAAGCTCTCGAAGCGTCACGGTGCCACGAGCTTTGATGACCTCGTCAAGGCCGGCTACCTGCCGGACGCCATCGTCAACTACGTGGCGCTGCTCGGCTGGAACCCGAAGACGACGAACCAGGAAATCTTCTCGATGGATGAGCTCATCGCGCACTTCAGCCTCGACGGCCTCTCGAAATCCCCGGCTGTCTTCGATTACGACAAGCTCGGCTGGATCAACGGCGAATACCTCAAGGCCATGAGCGACGACGAATTCGCCAAGATGGCCCGCCCGTTCGTTGGCGAGCTGCCCGACTACCTCGAAAAGAGCTGGGCCCGTCTCAGCGCACTCCTCAAGACGCGCATCCAGCGCCTCGGCGACCTGCCGCAGGAAGTGGCCTTCCTCATCGAGCAGCCGGCCTTTGACGCAGAGCTCTACGTCAACAAGCGCAACAAGGTCACGCCGGAAAAGGCAGCCGAACTCCTGCCGGGCATGATTGCCCTGCTCGAGGACATCGCCGAGGACAACTGGAACAACGACTTCCTCTACGAGCAGCTCAACGCCTACATCGAAGCGGAGGGCATCAAGAAGGGCCTTGCGATGTGGGTGCTGCGCATCGCGGCAGCCGGCCAGAAAGTCACGCCGGGCGGCGCTACGGAGATCCTTTCCATCCTCGGCAAGAAAATTTCTTTGGAGAGACTCAAAAAAAGTCTTGCAAAATTGCAGGAGCTGTAATATAATTAATCAAGTCAGTTACGTGGCACCTTCGTC
>CABJCJ010000030.1:0-20435 GCA_902364065.1 Veillonellaceae bacterium SB90 | reverse complement strand
GGCACCTTCGTCAAGCGGTTAAGACACCGGCCTCTCACGCCGGGTTCATGGGTTCGAATCCCATAGGTGTCACCACGGCGCCTTCGTCAAGCGGTTAAGACACCGGCCTCTCACGCCGGGTTCATGGGTTCGAATCCCATAGGCGTCACCATCGGCACCTTCGTCAAGCGGTTAAGACACCGGCCTCTCACGCCGGGTTCATGGGTTCGAATCCCATAGGTGTCACCATTGCATGATACAGCCAGGATGCGATTTCGCTCCTGGCTTTTTTGTTATTTTCCCCTCACCCCATCTGCCATCGGAAAGGAAGATTATCATGCTCCTCATCTCCATGCTCATCCTGGGCGCCCTCATCGGCTTTGTCGGAGCCGGCGGCGCCGGCGTCACGATTGCCCTCCTGACCGTGGGCTTCCATGTCCCCATCCACACGGCGCTCGCCGTGGCCCTGGCCTCCATGGTCTTCACGATGCTCTCGGGCACCATCAGTCATTTCCGCCAGCACGAGGTCCTCGTGAAGACCGGCGCCATCATGGGGCTCGGTGGCATCACGGGCGCCTACTGCGGCGCGAATTTCTCGAATCTCGTGCCCTCAGGTATCCTGAGCTTCATCACCGGCTTCATGCTCTTCTCAAGCGCTGTGACACTCTACATCAAGATGTACCAGGCCGAATGGCTCGGCCGCCACATCCACATCCGCCAGGAGCCGCTCACGGGGCGCAGGCTCTGGATCTACGGCCTTGCCATCGGCGTCTTCATGGGCTTCCTTTCCGGCGCCTTCGGCATCGGCGCCGCTGCCTACATCCAGCTCGCACTCATGGTCGTCTTCGGCGTGCCTCTGCTGCAGACCATCGGCACCTGCATGATGGTCATCCTGCCGATCTCGGCGGCCGGCGGCCTCAGCTATCTCTTCAACGGACGCCTCGATTTCGCCATCTTCATCCAGACGCTCATCGGCCTCATGGTCGGTGCCTGGTTCGGCGCCAAATGGACGCATCTCGCACCGCTGCGCCTGCTGCGCGTCTTCATCGTCGGTATGCCGGCCATCGGCGGCCTCGTCATGATCTTCTTCCACTGATCCGCCCGGCATATAGCCAGCTCACGCCAAAACAAAAGGGACAATCCCCCTCGCACACGCGATACGCGACGTGCAGAAGGGATTGTCCCTCTTTTTTTCGATGAAACCGATGAATCATTGTGCCTGCTTTGCATCGGCCTGCAGAAAGGCGTAAAGAGCGCCGAGCATGCCGGCATCGTTGCCGAGTCTGGCAAATTCCAGGCGCGTGCCCGCGCGCATGGCCGGCATGACGAGTGTATCGAGCTGCTGTTCGATTATTGGCTGCAGCATCTCGCGCTGAGCCATGACACCGCCGCCGAGCACGATGACCTCGGGGTTCAGCAGACAGCAGACGGCCGACAGTCCCTCGGCGATGGCCGCGCCCATGTCGCGGATGGCAAGCATGGCATCCTCGTCGCCCTGCTGCGCCCAAAGGAAGATCTGCTCTCCCGTAAGCTCTGCCGGGCTCATGTGATGCGTGAAGGATGCCTCGCGGATAAGCGCCCGCGTGGACGCGAGGTCCTCGAGGATGCGCTTCTCGCCATGAAGGCGCAGGAAGCCGAGCTCGCCGGCACTGTGACCGGCGCCATGCCAGACGTTGCCATCGAGCAGGAAGCAGCCGCCGAGTCCCGTGCCGACCGTCGCCATAAAGACGGAAGAAGCGCCTTTGGCCGCTCCCTGCCAGTATTCACCGAGGGCTGCCGCGTTGACATCGTTCTCGAGACAGCAGGGCAGTCCCGTCGCCTCCGTGACGAGTGAGGCGAGTTTCGTGCCGCTGTAGCCCGGAAAGCTCGCCTCGCCGGCAAAGACGATCTCACCCGCAAAGCCCGGTTTTACGATGCCGGCCGTATCGATGGCCACGCCCGCGAGCTCGCCCCTTTGGCCAAGCTCGTGCACAATGGCAATGACCTTGCGCACGATGCCGTCCCGGCCTTCTTCCTGCGCAAGCGTCGGGCGCCCGCCCTTCTCCAGGAAACGCCCGTCTTCCGTTGCACGGCCGTATTTGATGGCCGTGCCACCGATATCCAATACTGCATACTGTTTCATCGCAGCGTCTCCCTTCTGATGATGCACACATGCAGGCTGCATACGCCCCATTCCATCGTCTAAATCTTCGCTTCCCGATGATGGCGAAAGCCCTTGTCACGGGCGACAAAGCGCCCCATGGCCGCAATGCGCCCCTGCATGCACTGGCGGCAGTCTGCCGGCGTATCCGCCACGCAGATCTTGCCGGGATACAGCGCGTACTTGCGGCGATAATCGCCCTCCGTGACATTCGGCATCACCACGTTGGCCCCCGAGGAAAGAATGACCTCGCGGCCGCGCGGCACCATCGTCTCCATGGCCGTCGTGGCCGGGATATTGGCCTCCGGCAGCAGCAGCCGCAGGATGGATACCATGCGGCGCGTCAGGTGGAAGTCCCCGGGCTGAGCCTTGCCGAGCGGCGTATCACCGTTCGGGATCAGCGGGCCAATGCCGATCATATCGGCATCGAGTTCCTGATAAAAGAGCACATCGTCGGCCAGCGACGCGAGGCTCTGCCCCGGCAGCCCGACGAGCGTCCCCGTGCCGACCTCATAGCCGAGCTCGCGCAAATCCCAGAGGCAGCGCAGCCGGTTCTCGTGGCTCATGCCTGGATCATAGCGATGGTAGAGTGCGGCATCCGTCGTCTCGATGCGCAGCAGGTAACGGTCAGCCCCGGCCTCCCGGAATGCCTTGTACTCCTCACGGCTTCGCTCGCCGATGGAGAGCGTGATGGCAAGGTCAAGCTGCCTGATGCGGCGCAGGATGCGGCACATGACGGGCGCAGAGAAATGCATGTCCTCGCCCGACTGCAGGACAACGGTACGATAGCCGTAGCCTTTGGCCTTGCGCGCGAGCTCCACGATCTCATCCTCCGTCAGGCGGTAACGCTCAATCCGCCCGTTTTCGCGGCGCAGGCCGCAGTAGCAGCAGTCCTGCCGGCAGATATTCGAGAACTCGATGAGGCCGCGCAGATGCACACCATCCCCGACGAACTCGTGCCGCACCGCATCGGCAGCCCGTGCGAGCTGTTCTTCCGCAGATGCATCGCCGAGCAGCGTCACGATTTCCTGCCGCGTCAGGCCGTGCGTCTCTTTAGCCTTTATGATCAGCTCCTCACTTTGACCGGCCATTCTGTACTCCTGTCCTGCCGGCCGTCTGGCGCGCACCCGCCTTTTTCTGCACAGAAGGCGCGGACGTGCCCTGCTTGATCAAAAGATTCAGCGGGTCCGTCCCGTTCTTCAGCAGCTTCTGGTCAGCCTTGCTGAGATTCCCCTTCGTGCGCGCGATGAGCTCATCCTGATGCTCCTGTGCGTAAAGCAGGATGGCACGGTAGAACTTCGCATCCACATCCTTGTCGGAACGGCCGCAGACCTTCATCGGCGTGCCGTCGTGCTTCGACGACAGGGCCGTCCAGGTATTGTCGAGATCGTCGTGCTGCGTGACCGTCACGGTCTTATCCGTCAGATTGAAGGACAGATATTCCGCACAGCCGACCAGATTGTCGTAACCATCGGTCGCCATCATCTTCCAGCGTCTCTTGTCGACGACATCCTGCTTCTGCACATCGTCATACGTGCGCAGCGTCGGGACGATCAAGGTATTGAGATCGATGTTGCCGCTGACATCAACGCCGTAGCACATCTGCTCTTTATTGAAATAGTAATTCTGACGTGAGGTAGACTGTACCCAGTGGAAAACCGACTCCGGCACCTGAATGGCTGCTGCCTGGGCCGGATACTGCGGCGCCGCTGCAAACAAAACAGCAGCCGCCAGAAGGCCAATGCCCCATTTCTTCATTTCCATACCCCCTGTTTTCGTTCTGAGCCTTATTATAGAAGCGTTCCATGAAAGTTCAGTGAAGCGGGCAGCGCATGCTTTATCAGTCGTCTTCCTCCTTGTACAGCTCGTCGAGCACGTACGGCGTTTCCTGATAGACGTAGTAGTTGAGCCAGTTGGCAAACAGGAGATGCGCGACGCTGCGCCAGCGCACGACAGGTTTCTGCGTGGGATCATCGTTCGGATAGTAGTTCTGCGGGATTTTCGGATGCATGCCCGCCTTCTCATCGCGGTCGTACTCCTGCTTGAGCGTCATCGGGTCGTACTCCGCATGACCCGTGATGAAGAACTGGCGCTTCTTGAGATTCGCGATGGCGTAGACGCCGGCGTCGCCCTCGGCCTCGGCCAGGATGGTGAGCTCCGGCACCTTGAGGATATCTTCCTTATGTTCCTCTGTATGGCGGGAATGCGGCACGTAGAATTCATCGTCAAACCCGCGGAACAGTTTCTCATGTTCGACGCAGAGATGATGCTTGTAAACGCCGAAGATCTTTTCGGGCACCTGGTACTTCGGCACGCCGTAATGATAGTACAGGCCGGCCTGTGCGCCCCAGCAGATGTGGAACGTCGAGTAGACGTGCGTCTTGCTCCATTCCATGATCTCCGTAAGCTCGTCCCAGTACGCCACCTCTTCAAACGGCATGTTCTCAACCGGCGCACCCGTGATGATCATACCGTCGTACTTCTTGTGGCGCACCTCGGCAAAGGTCCCGTAGAACTCCGTCAGATAGTCCTGCGGCGTGTGGCTCGGCGTGTACGACTCCGTGTAGATGAAATCCACTTCCACCTGCAGGGCCGAGTTGCCGAGCAGGCGCAGGAGCTGCGTTTCCGTGATGTACTTGATGGGCATGAGATTGAGGATGAGGATCTTCAGCGGACGGATATCCTGACTGTAGGCGCGGTCCGCATCCATGACGAAAATATTCTCACTCTCAAGGATATGTGCTGCTGGTAAATTGTTCGGAATCTTAATAGGCATGTCATCACTCCCCTCACATGCCTGCGTCTTTACTTGTATACAATCCTTTTCATTATACCATACGCATGGAAAAAACCGTACAAAAAACGAGGCAGCTGCTTCCTGCCTCGTTTTGTTTTTCATTTCGTCTTTTCCTGGTATCCGTCTGCTCAGCGCAGGAATACAACATTCGTGCGATCGAGGAAACCCGTCGCGCCGTTCTCGATGAGCACGCGGTTTGCATCGGGCACGGATATCACCGGATCGCCGCTGTGGTTCGTCACAGACACGGCTTTGACGACAAGCGGGTTGGAGCCGGCACGCGTCGCGCGGCTGATATCCGATACATAGCTTGCCATGCCGTTGGCAATGACCGTCTGCGAATCGAGATTCTTGTAGCCGTAGATGGGCTGGCCGTTGTCATTGCGGATAACCGGCGACATGACCGGCTTGAGGCCGAGGCCGCGGCAGTCCACGATAAGGCCCGTGAAGCCGCCCACGGCTTTGCCGGCAGGTGCGGCGGCAGCTGAGGAACCCAGCTTGCCTTCCGTCGTGCTCGGCAGCATCGTCGTACCGGAGAGGCCGACCGGCTGGCTCGGCGCAACGGATGCCTGCGGCTCCGGGAAGCTTTCCTTCACCGTCGACGGCGTGAGCACGGCACTGGCCAGCGAATTGGAGGCGCCGTACATCGGGATCTCCATCGTCACCATATAGCCGCCGTCGTCGAGCGCCTTCTCGGAAACGATCTTCGCGCCGCGTATAAGGGCCGATACGTGCGTCTTCGTCACATCGCTCGTCACCATCATATTCTCAACCGTCGTATCGGAATCGACATTGACGCCCTTGATAATCTCTGCCATCTGGCGATAGGCATCGACCACGGCCGCGCGGCGTGCGAGCATGCGGGCCTGGATGCCGCTCATGGCGCTCGTCGGCGCAACGCCCGTGCCTTCCACCGTGATCGTGCCGGAACTCCAGTCCGGGCCCTCCGAAGCAAAGACGCTGGCCGCCGAAGCTGCCACCAGCAATGCTGCCATCATGAGGACGGACAGCATTTTCGTGATACGTACTTTCATAGGATCTCCTCCATTTCCTATCGTTTCTTGCCTTTACTATCTATTCTTCAACACCGCGCGTGTCGATTGCACGATCCACGCGGCGATAGAAGTCCTTGAACATCGCGCGCAGGGCATTGGCATAGCGGTCGGCATCGGCCTCATCGTACGATTTCTCGAGAAGCACCTCCCCGGTCACGCCATCGACGAGCTGCAGATTCGCCCGCACGCGGTACCAGAAGCGGTAATAGCCGAAGCTGTCAGCGATGCTCGTCCGATAGAAGATGCGCTCGCCCTCGTGCTTCCTGCCCTTGTCATCACGCCAAGTAAAATGCTCCGTGCGGTAGCGTTCAAGAGACGTCTCCACCGAGGGCGGCACCCACGTCTCGCCGCGCGCATAGTCCGTCACGGTCCCGCGCACATAGTAGCGGGCCTTCGCTTCCGGCTCATCGACGACACGGACCTTGCGGAGCGTATCGCCGGCCTCATCCTTATACGCATAGTAAATCGTGCGCATCGAGAATTCATCCTGCGCGGCCTCGTCCGGCAGCGTCAGCGGGCCGAACCCCAGCGTCGGGGCATCCTTCTCCACCTTCTGCGGCCGGTCGTCCTTGAGCCGGTTCCAATCGCCCGTGAAGTTCTTGGCCACCTGATCGAACGCATGCTCATGCGTCACCTCATAGCAGCGGTAATAATCCACGAGCGTCATGGCCTTCCTGCCTGTATAGGCATCATAAAGCGTGAAATCCATATCGAGCATCTGCAGATGGCTGTCGTGCGCCGGTATCACATGGTTCTGCCGCCAGCTGCGGTAGCCCGCGCGATGGCGGTCGCCGTACGGCCCGTTGATCTCATCGTAATACCGTTCCATGCGGACCCTAACGGGCGTGGCGGGTGAATGATCGATGCGCACATCGGCCCTGCGGATATGCGGCAGCAGGTAGCCTTCCGCCCCCGTGATATCGTAAACTGCTTTTGCGCGTTCCTGCTCCGTCGCATAATGCTGGAGCAGGCTCTCATAGGCGGGAGTGTCCCGCATGATCTGACGCTTTTCCTGGGACTTGTCCGCCTGCTTCGCATCGCCCGGGTCCTCGAAGCGCAGGAACGTCGTCTTCTTGATGCGCTTCTGGACGCGCTTCGCGAGCATTTCGTTGTCGGCCTGCAGCTCATCCACGCGGCCATCGGGCTCCTCGCCATAACGGATGGGGAAAAGGATGATGCGCTTGAAATCCTTGGCCTGCACCTCGGCATGCTCATCCATCCAGATGTTGCCCGCCGCCAGGACTGGCGCAGGCGCGAGCACGCCCCAGCATACAGCCGCCGCCAGCAGGCCGTACAGGGTCCGTCGAATCTTCATGCACATCTCTCCCTTCCTCGACTGCTCCAACACACATCTCACCTATTCTCAGGATTACATCGCCGCCTTGCACTGCGCGGCCAGATTCGTCGCTGCGTCATCGAGCGCCTGCGCGATGGCCTCCTCCACGCCGCGGTCGTCGCGCCGCCAGATGGCATGATACGAGAGCTCGCTCTTGCGGCGCGAATCCGCCGTCGTGACGAAGACGAGCGCACCCGTGCGGGCATCCACGACACGCAGGCTGACTTCGGCATAAACCGTCTTGTCCCGGCCGGAAAACATCAGCACGCCGCTCTGCGCCTTGACATTGCTCAGCGTCGTCAGATAGCCGTACAAAAGGTAATCAGCCTTGTCAGCAAAATCGGGCACGACCTCCCCGCGGCCGAGCGCGGAGATGACATCCGCCTCATCCAGGCGGGCCCGCCTGACCGCATCTTCATAATCCACGAGCTCAAAACGGTCATCTCCCGCCAGCTCCGCTTCCAGGCGGTCCCGGATGACGGGCAGCATCGCCTCGGGCTGCACGGGGATGTCGCGCATCGCGATATCCGTCTTGGCAATCCGGCTCGAAAAGCCCACGACCGCAAGGCGCGGCAGCGCGGCTTCCGCCGGCAGGGCGCAGGCCAAAAGCAGCACCAGCGTCAGGGCGAAAAGCCGGCAGCCTTGCCAGATGCCGCCATCACCGCAGCGACGGCAGCCCCGAAGCTTCCATATCCTTGACCAGATCATTCGTCTGCGCCTCCATGACTTCACTGAGTAACGTATCGATGTTCATGCCCTTGCCCGTCCTGCCCAGGCCGAAATTCAGGAGCTGCGCCGTCTTCCTGTTCTCGCAGTGTCCCTCGTAGACGCGTCCGTCGGACACGCGCACGAGATAATAATCAAGCGCCGCTGAAACCTTCTTGCCCCGCGTCTCCACATCGGTATGCGTGGCGAACCAGCTGTGCTTCAGATGCACATCGACATCCTTGAGATTGACGAATAACAGGTAATCGGCGCCGTACTTCCGCCCGATCTCCTGCATCGTACTCTGCCGGACGGGCGTCAGGAAATACGGTTTCTTCAGCTGTGAGCGCCAGGATGCGAGCCGCGCCTCATCATGGAAATACGCGCGGCCCATCATCGCATCGGCATAATGCGCGAGCTTCGCACTGGCCTCGCCGCGGTCAAACCGGTGCCCATGGATGATCGCATCCATATGGATGTCGGAAAGCGCCGTATCCTCGGCCGTACTGTCTGCCGCATCATGGCGGCCCGCCTCATTCGTGACATCGGCCCGGCCGACTGCGGCCAGTCCCGCATCATGCAAGGACTGACCGAGTTTATCGGCAAAGGTATCGAAGTACGCGCTCTTGAGTTCATTATCGCTGTAGCACTGGACTTCCCCAATCAGGATGACCGGCCCAGACGCCGCCTGACGAAAGAGTCCTGCCGCCTGTACGCTGCTGGTCCATACGAAGCAGAGCAGGAACATCAGAATCCCACACCATCGCATGACGAGCCTCACTTCCTGCGGCCTGCACGGCCCTCCATGCGCGCGACCAGGCCGCGCGGCCCGTTGACGGCATCATCGACTGCAGACTCCAGGGCTTCGAGCACCTGCTGCTTGTCCACCTCATCGGAACCGATGCGGATGAGGCCGAGCGGCGCCTTCGTCAGCGTATGCTGCTTGCGGGAATGGCCGATGGCCGCCAGGACCACGCGTCCCGTCTCCACATCGACAAGGCGTAGGCTTACCGTCGCCGCCACCTGGCTGCGCTTTGTGCCGGTGCCGAGCACCGTGGCCTGCGACCGGCGGGTCGTCACGCCGTTGATGCTGCCGAGCACGAGATACTCAGCTCCCTCCAGGCGGCCGAGCTCCACGCTCTTCTCAGGGTCGATGAGTCCCGTGCCCGCCAGGTAATACTCATCCGTCAGATCCCGCAGGCGCGCGCGTTCCACCAAGGTAAACTTGTCCGCATCGAGCAGGGACGTGCAGGCAAAATCGTAAACCTGTCCGAGCTCCTCACGGTTCCATTCGCTCGACAGGATGCCCCGGTTCTCAAACGGCAGCACGGCAACGGCCGGGTGTTCCAGGATACTCCTGGAAGCCGCCCAGGCCTGACTGCCAAGGAGCGCGAACAGGCACACCGGCAGCAGCAGCCGCACCATCCACTTGCACATGCGCATCGCAAAACCTTCTTTCTTTTCCCTATCATATATTCACAGCCGGCATCATCACGTTCCTGCCGGGCCGCGGCTTACCGGCGCGAAACGGCCAGCCTGGCCGACGCGGAAGTCACGCTGTCGATGAATATCCCCAGCCTGCTCTTCGCCTTGAGCCTGTCCATGAGCGCTGCAGCCGGCTCAACCGTCTCCACCGATACGATGGACTTGCCCGCTCCGCTCTCACGCAGATACACGGCCTGCACGGTGCCGAGGCTTTTGAGATCCGTCACGAGCTGCCGGACTGCCTCCTGGTCACTCGTAAAGACCTGCAGCTCCACCGTCTGACCAAGCTGTGTGCTCAAATGGCGGAAGCGTCCCTCCATCTTCTGCGCGGCAGCGGCAGCCGCACGCGCAGCAGCCGCCTGCTCCGCCACCTCAAGGCCGTTGCCGGCGCCTCGGCCCGTCGTCTCGAACGTACCGAGGACCTCCCCCGTATCAAAGCGCAGGATTCTGCCCGTCAGGCGGGCATTTCCCGTCTTGAGCAGCGTCGTGCTGTAGCCGCCCTGACCATCCGGCAATGAAATCGTCTGGCCGCTGACCGTCAGTTCACCGAGCACGAGATAATCCGCGCCAAGAGTGCGTCCTGCAGCAGCCAGGGCCGAACCGCCCGCGGCGAGATTGCCGAGGCGTTCCGCCCCCTGCAGGCTGGCCATAAGCGAAGGATCGACGACATGATGAAAGCCGAGTGCCACGAGTTTCTGATTCAGGGCCGCTTCGGCAGAAGCATCGCGCCCGCTGCCGTCCGCCCGGCTCACGATCACCGCAATGCGCGGATCGTTGAGATTCATGACCATGCTGAGATTGGCAAGCAGCGGAGCATCCGCATCCGTGTTGACATCCATGCGTGCCTTGACGCGAACCCCGTCACCATACGGGCGTTCCTCCATCACCTGCACGTCCCGGACAAAGCCCTGCGACCTTGCATAAATCGCGTCGAGCTGTACAGAAGCCCCCTGCACGAGCGTGCGGGCATCCACCAGCGTACCCACGACCTGCTCCACGGCATTGCGCGCCGCGTCGCGCAGCGCACTCTGCCGGTCCGCGCCCTCGCCTTCGGCCACCACGACCTGTGCCGACGCCACCTGGCTCCAGAGCAGCAGCAGTAAAACGGCCAATACCGGATATCGTTTCATGATTCACCTCACCAACTGTCCTTCTCTTGGAACAATTCGTTCTAATCTATCTGAAATTATAGCACCAATGATTGACCAGCTCAATAATGAGACTATTAGAAAAGAGCTGTGCACAAGCCGGTATATTCCGGCTCATGCACAGCTCCAGGTAGGGGTATATTGATTGAAAGGGATGCTTATTTTGCCTGCTCCGCTGCCTGCAGCGACTCCACATAGTGGATGATGAGGTCTGCCGCCGCTTCAAGCGAGAGGTAACTCGTGTTGACGGAAAGGTTGTAATACTTGGGGTCGCCCCATTTGCGCCCCGTGTAATGGCTGTAGTAGCCGCCGCGCTTGAGGTCTTCCTCATTGAGCTCCGTCAGGCTGCGTCCCTCATAGACGTCCTGTCCGCGTTTCGCGCGGAACTCATCATTCGCACAGATGTAGAACGAATACGTATTCTTGCGACGGCGCAGGACGTAATCGGCACAGCGTCCGAGGATGACGCAGGGGCCGTCATCCGCCAGGCGGCGGATGATTTCCGACTCCGAGTCAAACAGCTTGTCATTCAACGTCTGCGGGCCGGCTTTGACACCGAACAGATAGAACGGCATGAACTTTACCGGCAAGGCCGGGACCTCTTCTTCAAACTTCTTCAGCTTGTCGAATTTCATATCTTCGACGCCGACATCCTGTGCTGCCAGGCTGATGATCTGGCGATCGTAAAGCTTGACGCCCAGTTTCTTGGCCAGGATCTGCGAGAGCTCGCGTCCACCTGAGCCGTATTCGCGGCTGATCGTAATGACCGTGCGTTCATTCATGAGAACTGCCTCCCATTGTGTAATCTCTTACTTCAAGTACTGCGAGAATTTCATGAAGTGATCAAGCTGTTTCTGGAGCTCTGCCTTCGTCTCTTCCACGCTCAGGCACCACGGAGCCTGGAAATTCATTTTCTCGACTTCCGACTTGTATTCCGGATTCTCCTTGACTACCTTCGTGATGGCCTTGTTGAGTTTCTCGACGATGGCCGGATCCGTGCCTTTCGGGGCCAGGATGACGTAGTACGTATCAACCGAGAGGTCCGGATACGTCTCGCTCAGGGACGGGATGTTCGGCAGCATCTCAGAACGCGAGGAAAGCAGCGTGCCGAGCGACTTGAGCTGTCCGCTCTCGATGTATTCCTTCGCACCGCTGTACGGGATGGACGTGGCATCAACATGGCCGCCCAAGAGGGAGGTCAGACGGTTGGATGCATCGCCCGTATCGACAACATTGAATTTCGCACCGATTTCCTTATCCATGATGACCGAGGCGATGTAAACGCCGCCGCCCATCGAGACGCCGTATTTAATGGTATCCGGATTGGCCTTCGAAGCATTTACGAGATCTTCAATCGTGTTGTACGGGGAATCCGCGCGGACGACGACGTTCTCACCAGCCTGCTTGCCGTAGATGGCAACCGGCTCAAATGCCTCATAGCTGAAATCGGAAAGGCCCGTGGCCTTATTGCCGATCAAAGCTGCCGAGTTCGTGGCAATCAGCGTATAGCCATCTTTATCGCCGTCTTTATACTGCTCGAGTGCAATCGATCCATTGGCACCCGTGACGTTGTTCGCGACAACCGACTGACCGAGATCCTTCTCGAGGAAACGCGCGAGCAGACGTGCATTGTAGTCCGTGTCGCCGCCGGCGGCGTGCGTTACCACGAGGTTGATTGGCTTATCCGGATACTTGCTGACATCGCCGCTCGATGCCCCCTCTTCACTGCCGCCGCAGCCCGCTGCGGTAATCAGGCAAGCTCCTAATGCGATGGTGGAAAGAATACGTTTCAAGTTCATGTTCATTCGCCTCTCTCTAATTTTTATACGCTTCTTCAAATCTTACGCTTTGTTCTGTGCTTCCTGAGCCGCCAGCTTCTTCGCTTCGCGGCGGTTCATGATGAAGGAGAAGATAAGTGCTGCGACAGCCACGGCCGTCAGGACAGCAGCGATGGGGTGACTCAAAAGCGTCTCACCAGAGCCCTGCAGCTGAGCCACACGGCGGAAGTTCATCTCAAAGATTGGTCCCAGGATGATACCCATGATGACCGGCACCGTCGGGATCTTTGCCTTGATCATGCCGTAGCCGACAAGACCAAAACCCATGATGCTGTAGACATCGAAAATACGGTTGCTGTTGCCGAAAGCGCCGATGGCACAGAGTACCATGATGATCGGCAGCAGGAAGTATTTCGGTACGGTCAGCACGCGGATGAACACGCGGATGCCGAAGAGCTCGATGAACAGCATGGCAATGGCGGAAAGGAACAGGGCAACGAACAGGCCGTAGATGACGACGCCGCTCTTCTCAAAGATCAATGGGCCAGGGGCGATGTTGTGCACCATCAGGCCGCCGAGCAGGATAGCCGTGACGGCATCGCCCGGGATACCGAGCGTCAGGAGCGGGATCAATGCGCCGCCGATGCCGGCGTTGTTGGCCGTCTCAGATGCCACGATGCCATCCATGATGCCCGTGCCGAACTTCTCGGGGTATTTCGACTGATTCTTGGCTGCCGTGTACGAGAGCATGCCGGAGATAGCACCGCCGATGCCCGGCAGGATGCCGATGATGCAGCCAATGATGGACGAACGCAGTGCATTGAATTTCTGTCCGAAGAATTCCTTGAGCGTAAAGCCGAAGCCCTTGATATGCACGTTCGTTTCCACGCGCATATCCTGTTTCTGACGAACTTCTTCCGCAGCCTTCGCTACTTCCGTGATGGCGAACAGACCGATGAGGATGGTCAGCAGGGCAAAACCGCTCGTGAGTTCGCTCAAGCCAAAGGTGAAACGCTTCATGGAATCGACAGGGGAAAGACCTACCGTGGCAATCATGAGGCCAAAGAAGGCGCCCATCAGGCCTTTGACGAGATCGCGTCCCGCGAGGCTGATGACGAGAGCCAGCGCACAGACGGCAACCGCACAGTACTCAAAGGCGCCGAACTTGATGGCAACACTGGCGAGCAGCGGCGAAATCGTCACGAGCATGATCAAACCGAAGATCGTGCCGACGAAGGAGAACACAACGCCGACGCCGAGGGCCTTGCCGGCCTCGCCTTTCGCTGCCATCGGCGCACCGTCAAAGGTCGTCGCGATGGAAGATGGTGTGCCTGGTATATTCAGCAGGATGGCTGCAACCAGGCCGCCCGAGATGCCGCCGACGTACAAGGCAACCAATGTGGACAAGCCCTGTACCGGCGTCATCGTGTACGTGACGGGCAGGAACATGATGAGTGCCAGCGTCGCCGTCAGGCCCGGGACAGCACCAAAGATGATGCCCACGAAGACACCCAGAACGATGAACCCCAGTGTCAGCGGATCGGAAAATACCGACATGGCACCTTGAACCAGAATAGATGGATCCATAATTTCACCTCATCTCCTATCATCTCAAGATCCCTGCCGGCAGCATGACCATCAGGTATCTCGTGAAGAGGAAATACAGACTGATGGAAAAGAACACTGCCAGGCCGGCGGCAATCTTCCGGACTTTGCCATTGCGCTGATCAATTGGCGTCAGGACCCAGATCTGCAGGTACACGTAAACAATACTCGTGATGATGAAGCCCACAGGTTTCATCAGAGCCGCATACAAAATCAGCAAGATGAACGTATAGGCAACCTCTCTGCGATTCCTTATGGCTTGCACCATGTCGCGCAGCGAAGTCTTGCCTGTCTCTTTCCTCATCTTGAGCAGGCCGCGCACAATCAGGATAATGCTGAGGGCCAGCAGACAGCCGCCCCAAAGTTTCGGCACCGTCTGCGCATTGACCCCGGCCGTGGCGGAGCCGCCAAACACCTTGACGGTAGTGGTTTCATAGAGGTAAAATCCGGAGAACAGTGCCCCTATCAAACCTGTTATCAAATCACTTCTCATAGTCATCCGCTCCATTCCCTGTCATTTCATTTCGTTCACATGACTTTCTTGTAGATGTAACGAATATCGTCGAGCGACAGCTCCTTGCAGTTGTTGACAAGCAACCTCGTCTGCTGGCTGCCCGCCTCTACGAGGAAATCCAGGTCCTCCGGCTTTACACCGAATTCCTTGAGACTCGTCGGGATATTCGTTTCACTGACAATCGAGGCAATCTCGGCAATGATGCAATCGGCTTTCTCCGCCACCGTCTTGCCGGAAAGCTCCGGGTAAACCGCATCGCAAAGCTCTGCCAGACGGTCCTCGCAGGCATCCTTGTTGAACTCCATGACATGAGCAAACAGGATGGCATTCGATACACCGTGTGCGATGTGATATTTGCCGCCCAGCGGATACGAAAGAGCATGTACGGCCGTCGTGCCGGACCCCGTAATCGCTACACCGCCGTAGAAGGCACCGATCATCATCTCAGCCTTGGCCTCAAGGTTATCTGCCTCTGCATAGGCTTTCCGGATGTTGTGGAAAATCTTGCATGCACCTTCTTTGGCGTACGTATCGCTGAGCTTCGTCGCCTTCTTGGACGTGAAACATTCCACGACGTGAGCCAGTGCATCGACGCCCGTTGCTGCGATGATTTTCGGCGGCAGCTTGGCAATCATGTTCACGTCGAGGATGACGTAATCCGGAATCATGCAATCGTTGACGATGCCCTGCTTGGACTCCTGCTCCGGAATGGCCACGATGGCGTTGCAGGTAGCTTCCGAGCCCGTGCCGCAGGTCGTCGGCATCATGACGGTTTTCGTCTGCTTGTGAGCAATGCTGCTGTCCTTCAGCAAATCGCGCAGCGTGTAATCTGCACCGACAATGATGCTGGCCAGTTTGGCCGCATCCATGACGCTGCCGCCGCCGATGCCGACGATGAGATCCGGCTGGCTCTTCACTTCTGCCAGGACACGCTCAATATCTGACACAGCCGGTTCCGCCGTCAAATCTTCGATAACCGTCACATCGGCATACTTGCCGCAGATTTCCTCCGCCGGTTTGCTGAGTCCCAGTCCGCGAATTCCTTTATCCGTAAAAATCAGGACATGTTTAGCTGATTCCCGCTCAATAATTGTGCTGAGTTTCTCAACACTTCCCTGTCCCGCGAATACGACCGAAGGAATTGTAAGCTGACAGTTCTTCATAGTAAAGCCTCCATTTATATATGATGAATGATTCGTTATGACTTCTGCCCTATAATAATGCAAGCCGCGTGCCAACTTTTCTATCCTTAAGATTCTTACAATTCTTACGCTTTTTGCCGTATTTTGTTGCACTGTGCAATATTTATTGTATTATTTTGCAACAATGCTCATGAACAAGTGGCACAAAAAACGGGAAAGCACACCTTTAAGCAAGTGTACCTTCCCATTTTTCTTACTCCATATTACTTCTGCCAGCGTCCGTGATTATACGCATCCGGGTTGCAGACCTTATCCCATTTCTCACCGCGAATGACAGCCAGCACGCCTTCGGCGGCGAGCGTTGCCACGCCGGAGGCAGCCTCCTTGGTCTGTCCGGCCATATGCGGCGTCACGATGATATTGTCGAGCTGGAACAATGGATCATCGACGCGAATCGGCTCATGCACGACGACGTCCGTGGCGGCAGCCTGGATCCAGTTCTCCTTGAGTGCCTTGCAGAGCGCGGCTTCGTTGATGATGCCGCCGCGGGCGCAGTTGACGAGGATGCCCGTCGGCTTCATGAGCTTGAGCTCCGGCTCGTCGATCATGTTCTTCGTGGCCGGCGTCAGCGGCGTATGCACGGAAATGGCATCAGCTTCCTTCAAGATATCCTTCATGTCCGCACGATAGCCATAGCCCCATTCTTCCACCGTTTCCTGCTTGAGGAACGGATCGTAGACGAGGACCTTCATGCCAATCCCCGTCGCCAATTCTGCCAGGATTTTGCCGATATGGCCGCAGCCGATGAGGCCCAGCGTCTTGCCATAGAGCTCATACGCCTTGTACTCGCTGCGGATGCCGAAATTGCCCTTGCGCATCTCATGGTCACAGACCAGCATATTCTTTGCGCAGGCAAAGATCATCGCCATCGCATGCTCAGCCACGGAGCGCGTATTGGCGCCCGGTGCGATCACGACGGGGATGCCGAGCTCCGTCGCGCCCTTGACGTCCACGCTGTCCACGCCGACGCCCGGGCGTCCGATGGCCTTGAGGTTCGGGCACTGCTCCATCGTAGCCTTGTCGATGGAACCGATGCGGATGATGACGCCGTCCGCATCCTTCAGATACGGCAGCATATCGGCGGGCTCGCCGGAACCGACGATCACGACCTCTGCGCCGGCATCCTCCAGGACTTTCATGCCATCTTCATGGAGTCTGTGCGAAATTACGATCTTAGGTGCTTTTGCCATGCCACGTCTCCTGCCTTTCTATCAATACTGCTTGAATACTTCTTTGAGTGCATTCACGATCGTCGGGTTCGTGCAGTTCGACGGGCGTCTTGCCGGACCAACGTTCCAGCCGCGCAGATTGACCGCGAGCTTGACGACGGAGTTCGGATTGCCCATCTGCATGACGTTGCGGAACGGACGGATCTTCTTCTGGGCCTCGTTGGCCTTCTCGATGTCGCCGGCAGCCCAGTATTTATAGATGCTGACCATGAGCTCCGGGAACACGTTCGAGCAGCCGGAAATCGCGCCCGTGCCGCCGGCCATGAGCGTCCAGAGAATCAGGGAATCGCTGCCCGCGAGGACCTGGATGCGCGGATCCGTGTTCTCGATGTATTTGAGCGTGTTGTCGAAGTTGCCGCTGCTGTCCTTGATGCCGATGATGTTCTCGAACTCCATGAGTTTCTTGACCGTGCTGAACGCGATGTTGTTGCCCGTGCGTGCCGGGATGTTGTAGAGCAGCATCGGCATGTCAACGGCCTTGGCAACGGCACTGTAATGCTCATAAAGGTCGTCCTGGCTGACGGCGACGAAGTACGGCGAGATCACGGACAGACAGTCGACGCCGAGAGCCTGGACCTTTTTGGAGAACTCAATCGTCTCCTTCGTCGTGACGCAGCCCGTGCCGGCATAAACAGGAACGCGGCCGTTTACCGCCTCGACGGCCGTCTTGATGATCTCGAGCTTCTCTTCCTGGCTGAAGGCATAGAACTCGCCGTTCGTGCCCAGCGGGAAGATACCGCTGACACCGGCATCAATCAGATGGTTGATGAATTCCTTGTACATTTCCGGGTTGAATTCTTCCTTCTCATTCAGGGCAGTGACAACCGGCGTAATCAGACCTTTTGCTTCAAACATCTTTCTCGCTCCTATCCTTTAATTGTACAAAATCATGAATATATATGTATTTAAAGTTTCATTCCGTCAATCCTTCAGGAGGTCGGCAAATTTTACCTTGGCCATTTGGGCACCCAGGCGCAGGGCCTCCATCATGCTGTCCGGCTTTGCCTTGCCCGTACCGGCCACGGGGAATGCCGTGCCATGATCGACCGATGTGCGAATGCAGGGCAGGCCGACCGTCACATTCACACCGCTGTCAAAGCCCAGCACCTTGATGGGGATATGGCCCTGATCATGGTACATGACGACGACGATATCGAATTCGTCGAGGTTCGCAGCCCGGTGGAACACCGTATCCGGCGGCTCCGGTCCCGATACATCCCAGCCCTTTGCCTGCGCTTCCTGAATGGCCGGCAGGATCTTCGTTTCTTCCTCATCGCCGAACAGCCCGTGCTCGCCCGAATGCGGATTCAGGCCGGCCACGGCGATGCGCGGCTTCTCGATGCCCATGAGCTGCAGCGTCTCCTGCGCCAGCTTGATAACCTTGAAGATGCGCTCCTTGGTGAGAGCCTGCGGGACATCACGGTACGCGATATGCGTCGTAGCATGGATGACGCGCAGCTTCGGGCTCGTCAGCATCATCGAGAAATCCTTCTGGCCCGTCAGATGGCCCAGGATTTCCGTATGCCCCGGGAAATGGACGCCGCCGAGATTCAAGGCCTCCTTGTTCAGCGGGGCCGTCACGATGGCGTGCACCTCCTGCTTCATGGCAAAATGGCAGGCCCGTTCGATGTACTCGTATGCGGCCTTGCCGGCCCTGCCGTCCACCTTGGCAAACGGCAGATCAGCCGGCAGGTTGTCGAGGTCAACGACATCGATGGTCCCCCGCTCGTAAATGCCGTCAGCCGGGTCCTGGATCGCATGGCAGCGCAGGTCGGCGCCGACAATCTTCACGGCCCGTTCCATGATCTTCAAATCGCCGAATACCACAGGACGTGAAATATCGTATATCTCAGGAGTGGACAGTGCCTTGACGATGATTTCAGGGCCGACGCCTGCTGCATCGCCCATCGTGATTCCCAATATCGGTTTCTTCATATTTATGCCTCCTGTAAATTAGACTGCTGATTCTCCGGCATCGCCTTGATCATGGTCAGCGACTTGGCGAACGTGTCGGGACGCCCGAACGCACCGGCCTTCGTGACCACAAAGACGGGCTCCACATTCGTGCCGCAAAGATACCCTAAAGGGACGCCCGGATCGACTTCCTGCAGGATCTCGATGCGATCCACCCCGAGAGCCCGGCAGATGTGCACCGCTGTATCGCCGCCCGTGAGCACCATGCCGGCCATCCCCGAGAAATCGAGGCGGCTGACGATGGATGCCATGATGTTGGCGATCTTCTCGCTGACTTCCTTGCCGCTCAGCTGATACCGGCGGCCGGCGTGCACAGCCCTGCGCACATCGGCATCATCCTCGGCCGCCGTCAGCAGGACATCGTGCCCTGCTGCCATCGCGGCCTGTATCTGCTCACCATATGCATTGATGCGGTCTGCATCAGAAAGGACCGCTTCGACATCCAGCTTCAGGCGCGTGATGTCCATCTGCTGGCAAAGCGTGCGGATCTGCGTCTGCGTCACATGGCTCACGCTGCCGGCACAGACGAGCACCGAACCGTGGCGCGAGGACCACGAGGGATATGACTCACCCTGCCAGCCGTAAAAATACGCCATGTAATCGGCAAGACCCGCCGAGCCAACCCAGAGGATTTTCTCCTTGTCGTACTCGCGCAGGGCATCCATGAGCGTCAAGAAGTTCTGCTCCTCGACAATGTCACAGATGACCCAGCGCCTGCCTGCGAGCTGGAACTCCTCAATGGCATCGTGCACGGCCTCCACGCCCTGGCGCATGACCGTGAAATCCAGGATGGCGCATGAGACCCCCGGCACCTGTTCCCGCAGGATATCAGGAATATACGATTCCTTGACGGGCGTCTTCGGCGCATGGCCGATCTCCGTCAGTTCCAACAGCGTGCCATTCAGCAAATGGTAGCCGCCCACCGTGATTCTCTTATTGACCGGATAAGCCGGTGCTATGATCACAAGATCCGGATTGAACGTATCGGCAACGGCCTGGACCTCTGCCCCCCAGTTGCCGCGCAGGGTCGAATCAATTTTCTTATAAATGCATTCCGCACCATATTTCTTGACCGCTTCACTGATGCGGCGCACCTTCTGGTACGCTTCGCGGACATCGAGATCCCGGCTGTCCGAGTCAATCACGATGACTTCGCTGCCGCCGGGAGGGTCCTTCGCAAGATCCAGCTGCACGCTGGCCCGCATCTGTCGCTTGGCAAATTGGAGAGCGGTATCATTCGCACCGGTAAGATCATCTGCAATCGCCGCTAATTTTACCATTCCATCACCTTATTTCTCACATAACATGCCTCACTCATACTATATGCAAGAATGGTGCCAAGCTGGAGCCCATGATTTTTCACGATACGGCATATGTGCAAAAACGGTATTGTTGCAAAATGATACATGAGTTATCTTTTTGCAACAATACCGTTTGCAAGCCGCGATTCAATTAAAATGCGGCCAGGAATCTTCTCACTTCAGTCAG
>CABJCJ010000029.1 GCA_902364065.1 Veillonellaceae bacterium SB90 | reverse complement strand
AGGCGCTCGTTCGTGGTGGCCGTATCTCTCAGCGACTTGTATTATGATACAGGATAGCGCTGCGTTTGTCAACACCCTTTTATAAAAAATATAAAAAGGCCTGCATGCGACTGCAGGCCTCGTGATCTTAAACCGAAGCCATCCCCTGTATGCTTATGCCATGATCTTGCGGAACAGCTCCTTGACCTGATCAGGCGTGGCTTCGCGCGGGTTACCCGGATAGCAGGCATCCTTCAGTGCATCGTCAGCCAGCTGATCAAGATCTTCTTCCTTGATCTTATCGAGTGTAGCCGGAATGCCAACATCCGCGGAGAGTTTCTTGACCGCATCGATGGCTGCCGTGCGGTACTCTTCCTGGCTCATGCTGTCAACGTCCTTGACGCCCATCGCACGTGCTACCTCGCGCAGGCGCGTGCCGGTATATTCCTTATTGAACTCCATGGAAATCGGCAGCAGCATCGCGCAGGCAACACCATGCGGCGTATCATAGTGAGCAGAAAGCGTATGCGCCATCGCATGGTCGATGCCAAGCCCCACGTTCGAGAAGCCCATGCCGGCGATATACTGTCCAAGTGCCATACCGGCACGTCCCTGCGGATCATTCTCCACGGCCTGACGCAGATTCTCGGCAATCAGGCGAATGGCCTCAATATGCATCATATCGGTCATTTCCCAGGCGCCCTTCGTCGTGTAGCCTTCAATTGCATGCGTCAGGGCATCCATGCCGGTCGAAGCCGTAAGTCCCTTCGGCATCGAAGACATCATGTCGGGGTCGATGACGGCATAAGCCGGTATATCATGCTCATCCACGCAGACGAACTTACGGACCTTCTCAGGATCCGTGATGACGTAGTTGATCGTGACCTCAGCAGCTGTGCCTGCCGTTGTCGGCACGGCAATGGTCTTTACGGCATGGTGTTTCGTCGGCGCCACGCCCTCGAGCGAACGCACATCGGCAAATTCCGGGTTCTTGATAATGATGCCGACTGCCTTCGCCGTATCCATCGAGGAACCGCCGCCAATGGCGATGATGGAGTCAGCGCCGGCTTCCTGATAAGCCTTGACACCATCCTGTACATTCTTGATGGTTGGATTTGGTTTGATTTCTGAATACAGCGTATAATCGATACCCGCTTTTTCGAGCAGATCCGTGACCTTGGCCGTCACACCGAATTTCACCAGATCCGGGTCAGAGCAGACAAAGATTTTATGAAAGCCCTCGCGCTGTGCAATGCCTGGGATTTCTTCGATGGCACCCTTGCCATGATACGAGACTGTGTTCAAGACGATACGATTGACCATGATAAAACCTCCTGCAACATCATATATGTGAAATCTCTAACTTCCTTTTTATTATACGCTATAAACGCAAAACATGCTACTATAAACAGAAATTTTATCTCAAAAAATAATCATAAAACAAGAATTTACGAAGATTTAGTCTGCCAAATCCCCCCGCTTGCCCCTCCGGGCAATAAGCCATAGCAAAGACAGCAAAAGACCGCAGTCCTTTTGAACTGCGGTCTTTTTACTGCCTGACAGAGCCCTTTTGAGCTCCGTCTCTATGCAAGAGATTCACACGCGGTGAATTATTTGTTCATTGCTTCCTGTACAGCAACAGCAACAGCAACGGTCATGCCGACCATCGGGTTGTTGCCGGCGCCAATGAGGCCCATCATGTCGACGTGTGCCGGAACGGAGGAAGAACCTGCGAACTGAGCATCACCGTGCATACGGCCCATCGTATCCGTCATACCATAGGAAGCCGGGCCGGCTGCCATGTTGTCCGGATGGAGCGTACGGCCCGTGCCGCCGCCCGAAGCAACCGAGAAGTACTTCTTGCCCTTCTCGATGCAGGCTTTCTTGTAGCAGCCTGCAACCGGATGCTGGAAGCGCGTCGGGTTCGTGGAGTTGCCCGTGATGGAGATATCAACATCCTCATGCTCCATGATGGCAACGCCTTCCTGAACGGAGTCAGCACCGTAGCACTTAACTTTTGCACGCTCAGGATCCGAGCCGTACTTGATTTCCTCAACAATGTTGAGTTTGCCCGTCTTGAAGTCGTAATCCGTTACGACATACGTGAAGCCGTTGATGCGGCTGATGATCTGAGCAGCATCCTTGCCGAGGCCGTTGAGGATGACGCGCAGCGGGTTCTTGCGAACCTTGTTTGCCGTCTTGGCGATACCGATAGCACCCTCTGCAGCCGCGAAGGACTCGTGGCCAGCGAGGAATGCGAAGCAGCCAGCATCCTCGGAAAGGAGCATAGCGCCGAGGTTGCCGTGACCAAGACCAACCTTGCGGTGGTCAGCAACGGAACCCGGTACACAGAAAGCCTGCAGGCCTTCGCCGATAGCCTTGGCAGCATCAGCAGCCTTCGTGCAGCCCTTCTTGATGGCGATAGCAGCACCGAGCGTATAAGCCCATTTTGCATTCTCGAATGCGATCGGCTGCAGATCCTCTACGATCTGGTACGGGTTGATGCCCTTCTCGTCGCAGACTTTCTTGGCATCTTCAATGGAAGCCAGACCATACTGTTTGCAGACTTCGTTGATTTGATCAATACGGCGCTCATAGCCTTCGAATAATGACATTCTATTCATTCCTTCCTTTTACCTTGAAACCCGGAATCTCGTCACGCAGCGATATTACTCTTCGCGCGGATCGATGAACTTAACGCCGTCTTTGAAGCGGCCCTTCGTGCTCGTGTTGGCCTTGATTGCCTCATTGGCATCCTTGCCAGCACGGACAGCTTCCATGACTTTGCCGAGCTGTACGACTTCGTAGCCGATGATGCGGCCTTCGTTGTCGAGAGCGAGCTTCGTGACGTAGCCTTCTGCGAGTTCGAGGTAACGCGGGCCCTTCTTCAGCGTGCCGTAAAGCGTACCAACCTGGCTGCGCAGGCCTTTGCCGAGGTCATCGAGGCCAGCGCCGATTGGCAGACCATCATCGGAGAACGCCGTCTGGCTGCGGCCATAGGCAATCTGGAGGAAGAGTTCACGCATAGCGGTGTTGATGGCATCGCAGACGAGGTCCGTGTTGAGAGCCTCGAGGACCGTCAGGCCCGGCAGGATCTCAGCAGCCATAGCTGCGGAATGCGTCATGCCCGAGCAGCCGACCGTCTCAACGAGGGCTTCCTGGATGATGCCGTCTTTGACGTTGAGCGTCAGTTTGCAGGCACCCTGCTGCGGAGCGCACCAGCCAACACCGTGCGTCAGGCCGCTGATGTCCTGGACATTCTTGGATTTTACCCATTTGCCTTCTTCAGGAATCGGGGCAGCACCGTGATGTACTTCCTGTGCTACGCATGCCATGTCTTCCACTTTCTGTGAATAAGCAATCATTGTTCGTATTCCTCTCTTTTCTAAAATATAATACTGAGGTGCATTCTCTCTGGGGCCAGCACAGAGGGCAGTCGCCTGCCCCTCCCTGCTCAAGGGAATGCTGCCTCTACCGCACAATTAAAGCTCTACGAGGTTCTTGCCCGTCATTTCTTTCGGGATATCAAGACCAGCCAGCGTCAAGAGCGTCGGTGCGATGTCGCAGAGCGCGCCATCCTTGACGGACTTGACACGATCCGAAACGACGATGAACGGTACAGCGTTCGTCGTGTGCTTCGTGAACGGCTGGTTGTTGACGTAATCCATCATCTTATCGGCATTGCCGTGGTCAGCCGTGATGCAGACCTCGCCGCCGACTTCCTTGATGGCTGCGACGAAGCGGCCGACGCAGGAGTCAACCGTCTCAACAGCCTTGACGACTGCCGGGAAGACGCCCGTATGGCCAACCATATCGCAGTTTGCATAGTTGAGGATGATGAAATCGTACTTCTCGGAACGGATGGCCTCACAGACCTTATCCGTAACCTCAACAGCGCTCATTTCCGGCTTGAGGTCGTACGTGGCGACCTTTGGGCTCGGAACGAGGATGCGGTCTTCGCCCTTGTACGGTTCCTCAACACCGCCGTTGAAAAAGAACGTGACATGCGCGTACTTCTCCGTCTCAGCGATGCGGAGCTGCGTGAGACCGTTGTCCTGGATGATCTCGCCGAGCGTCTTGTCGATGTGCTCCGGCGGGAATGCAACAGCTGCATTCATGCCGTCCTCATACTGGGAGAACGTAGCGAACGGAATCTTGAGATCTTCGTCACGCTCAAAGCCGTCGAACGTCTCATCGACGAATGCATGCGTGAGCTGACGTGCACGGTCCGGACGGAAGTTGAAGAAGATGGCACCGTCGCCGTTCTTCATGCCCTCGTAGCCCTTGACGACGAACGGTACGACAAACTCGTCGTTGACGCCGTTCTCATAGCTTGCTTTGAGGCCAGCCACCGGATCATCTGCGACAACGCCTTCTGCATGAGCGATGGCCTCATAGGCCTTCTGCTCACGATCCCAGCGATGATCGCGGTCCATGGCATAATAGCGGCCGGCAACCGTTGCGATCTTGCCGACACCGATTTCCTTGCATTTTGCCTCAAGCTCCTCAAGGTACGGCTGTGCGCTCTGCGGCGGCACATCGCGGCCATCGAGGAATGCATGGACGTAGACGTCCTTGACACCCTGCTGCTTGGCCATCTCGAGGAGTGCATAAAGGTGACCCTGGTGGCTGTGTACGCCGCCTGGGGAAACAAGGCCGAGGAGATGCACAGCACCGCCATTTGCCTTGGCATCCTGCATGATCTTGACGAGGACTTCATTCTTGAAGAAATCGCCATTCTTGATATCACGCGTGATGCGCGTCAGCTGCTGGTAAACCAGGCGGCCGGCACCGATGTTCGTATGACCGACTTCCGAGTTGCCCATCTGGCCGTCCGGCAGGCCGACGAATTCGCCGGAAGCCTGCAGATGGCTCGTATTGTAGTTTGCCATGAGGCCGTCGAGGACCGGAGTCTTCGCCGCTTCCACGGCATTGCTCTTATCGAGCTTGCCACCAAGGCCGCAGCCATCCATGATGATGAGAGCGACTGGTGCATGTTTGATTTTTGCCATTGTAGATTACTACTCCTTCTAAAGGAAACGAATTAGTAGTTTACGATCTCGCTGAAGTCCTTGGCCTTGAGCGATGCACCGCCAACGAGGGCGCCATCAACGTTCGGCTGCTTCATGAGGTCTTTGATCGTAGCCGGCTTGACGCTGCCGCCATACTGGATGCGGATACCGTCAGCTGCTTCCTGGCCGAATTCAGCGGCAACCGTCTTGCGGATGTGTGCGCAGACTTCTTCAGCCTGTTCGAAGGAAGCCGTCTTGCCCGTGCCAATAGCCCAGATCGGCTCGTAAGCGATGACGAGCTCTGCTACTTCTTCCGGCTTGAAGCCGGCAAGAGCAGCCTTGACCTGGCCAGCGACGAAGTCGAGGTAAACGCCAGCTTCGCGCTGCTCGAGGGACTCACCGCAGCAGATGATCGGCGTGATGCCGGCAGCAAAAGCAGCATGAGCGCGCTTGTTGACGCCCTCATCCGTCTCGCCGAAGTAGCCGCGGCGCTCGCTGTGACCGAGGACGCAGTAGTCTACGCCAATCTCGTTGAGCATGCCCGTGGAGATCTCGCCCGTGAAGGCACCGTTCTTTTCCCAATGAACGTTCTGGGCGCCGACATGGATGTTCGTGCCAAGAGCGGCATCAGCAACAGCAGCGAGAGCCGTAGCCGTCGGGCAGACGACAACCGTTACCTTGGCATCCTTGACAAGCGGAGCCAGACCGCGGACGAGGTTCTTGCCCTCGACGATCGTATTGTTCATTTTCCAGTTGCCTGCAATAATCGGAGTTCTTGCCATTTTAAAAAATACCCCCTAAATGCTTATCTGCATATCCGAAGGAGCGCAGAGCGGCCCCCCGGATCCTAAAACATCTTATTTGTCAGCGAGTGCCGCAATGCCCGGCATCTCTTTGCCTTCGAGGAACTCAAGCGTAGCGCCGCCGCCCGTGGAGACATGGGAGATCTTGTCCGTCAGGCCCGTCTTCTTGAGGGCTGCAACAGAATCGCCGCCGCCGACGATGGAGATTGCGCCGTTCTCCGTAGCCTTGGCAACAGCCTTGGCAACAGCGAGCGTGCCTTTTGCGAAAGCATCAAACTCAAATACGCCCATCGGTCCGTTCCAGATAACCGTCTTGGCGCCTTCAAGAGCTTTCGTGTACTCTTCCGACGTCTTCTTGCCGGAATCGAGTGCCTGCCAGCCATCGGGAACCTTGTCGACATCAACGGTCTTCGTGTTGGCATCAGCTGCGAACTTGTCAGCGATGACGAGATCAACCGGCAGGACAACCTTTACGCCCTTGTCAGCAGCCTTCTTGAGCAGCTCACGGGCAAGATCGTACTTATCCGGCTCACAGAGGGAATCACCGATTGGCAGGCCCTTGGCTGCATCAAACGTATGAGCCATGCCGCCGCCGATGATGATCGTATCGACTTTGTCGATCATGTTGCTGATAACGCCGATCTTATCGGAAACTTTGGCGCCGCCGATGATGGCAACAAACGGATGCTGCGGGTTCTCAAGCGTCTTGCCGATGTAGTTGATTTCTTTTTCCATCAGGAAGCCGGCAACCGTCTCGATGTACTTCGGAACGCCTGCGTTCGAAGCATGTGCACGGTGGGAAACACCGAAAGCATCGTCGACTGCGAGGTCGCAGCCGGAAGCAAGCTGCTTCGCGAACTCAGGATCGTTCTTCTTCTCTTCCTTATGGTAGCGGAGGTTCTCAAGCAGCAGGACCTCGCCCGGCTTCAGCGCAGCCTTTGCGGCATCCGCCTCAGCGCCGACGCAGTCGGATACCCACTTGACATCACGGCCGAGCAGCTCGGAGAGGTGCTTGACAAGATACTTCGTGGAGAACTTGTCCTCGCGAGCCTCGGTCGGACGGCCGATGTGGCAGGCGATGACGAGAGCTGCACCATGATCGAGCAGATAGTTCAGGGTCGGCAGCGTGCGGACCATGCGCGTATCGTTCGTGATGTTCATCTTGTCGTCAAACGGAACATTGTAATCGACGCGGACAAATACTTTCTTGCCGTTTACGTCGATATCTTTGATGGTTTTCTTGTTCATCGTAAAACCTCCAGGGTTTATTTTCTCATAATAAATGAGGTCCGGCCCAAACAAACGGCCGGACCTCAAGAGATCTTCTACTGTATTCAGTTGAGAACGCTTAATTCAATTACTTAACTTCCTCAGCGAAGTATTTGATCGTGCGAACCATCTGGCTCGTGTAGGAGTTCTCGTTGTCGTACCAGGAAACAACCTGTACGAGGGAGTTGCCGTCGCCCGTATGGGAAACCATCGTCTGCGTAGCATCGAACAGGGAGCCATAACGCATGCCGACGATATCCTTCGAAACGATCTCGTCCTCGTTGTAGCCGAAGGACTCCGTCTGAGCAGCCTTCATAGCAGCGTTGATGCCCTCAACCGTAACTTCACCCTCAACAACAGCATAGAGCAGCGTCGTGGAGCCCGTCGGGGTCGGAACGCGCTGTGCAGCGCCGATGAGTTTGCCGTTCAGATCCGGCAGAACGAGGCCGATAGCTTTAGCAGCACCCGAGGAAGCCGGAACGATGTTCTCGGAAGCAGCACGGCTGCGGCGGAGGTTACCCTTGCGCTGCGGGCCATCGAGTACCATCTGGTCGCCCGTGAAAGCGTGAATCGTCTGCATGATGCCGCTCTTAATCGGAGCGAACTTGTTCAGAGCGTCAGCCATCGGTGCGAGGCAGTTCGTCGTGCAGGATGCAGCGGAGATAACTTTCGTGCCAGCCGGGATCGTCTTGTGGTTCGTGTTGTAAACGATCGTCGGGAGGTCGTTACCAGCCGGAGCGGAGATAACAACTTTCTTAGCGCCCGCTACGAGATGAGCAGAAGCCTTCTCCTTGGACGTGTAGAAGCCCGTGCACTCGAGAACGACATCTACATCATGCTTAGCCCAAGGAATGTCTTTTGCATCACGCTCAGCATAGATCTTGATCGTCTTGCCTTTGACCGTGATCGTACCAGCTTCGTCATCAGCGGAAACCGTGTCAGCGTACTCGTACTTGCCCTGGGAAGAATCGTACTTCAGCAGGTATGCGAGCATGGACGGCTTCGTGAGGTCGTTGATAGCAACAACTTCATAACCCTCAGCATCGAACATCTGACGGAATGCGAGACGGCCGATACGACCAAAACCATTGATAGCAACTTTTACTGCCATTTGAAAATTACCCCCTAAATATTCTTAGAAGTTCAGTTCTTACAGGTCAATAATACAATAATCGCGGGCCAGATGTCAATGCTTTTATCATAAATTGAAGCAATTACAGAATAGCCAAAAGCATTTATTATCCGAATATTATATACAAAATCTTTAACAAGAAACTTTCGCGGCCCAACTCCCGTCAAACACTGATAAACAATAGGATTTCACGTAAAAAAAGGCGTCTTGACAAGCAAAAATACTTGTCAAGGCGCCGTCATAATCATAAATGGAATTAATAGATCAAGGCTTACTCTGCGGCTTCCTCTTTATCCATTTTCTCCAGGGCCAGCAGGGCCTGTACGAGGATGGCACACTCGAGACGCTTTTTCTGGATTTCACAGCCGACTTCATACGGCTGACGGATGTCGCCGTGGAAAAGGTCGGCATTGGCATGGCAGCCGCCCGAGCAGAAGAAACGCGCCCAGCAGTCGCGGCACTTTTCCTTGTTGAGCACATGGCTCTCACGGAAATAAGCGGGCAGCTCCGTATTCGTGACCCCATCGTAGATACTGCCGAGTTTGTAGCCTTCGCGGCCGACGAACTGATGGCACGGATAGAGGTCGCCGTTCTCGGAAACCGCAACGTACTCATGGCCGGCACCACAGCCCGAAAGACGCTTGGCAACGCACGGACCATTCGAGAGATCCATGTTGAAATGGAAGAACCAGAAGCCACGTCCCTCGCGGTGACGCTTCATGTAGGCCTCGGTCAGGCGGTCGTACTCCTCACGGATGCGCGGCAGGTCCTCCTCCGTGAAGCCCAGCGGGCTGTCCTTCATGACAACCGGCTCAACCGACAGGATGTTGAAGCCCTCATCGACCATCGAGAGGACATCCTTCGTGAAGTCCATGTTGTTGTGCGTGTACGTGCCGCGCAGATACGTATAGACGCCGCGATAATCGTAGTCCCCGCCCTTACGGCTCGCAATGCACTTCTTGAAGTTCTTCACGATGCGGTCATAGGTGCCGTGCCCGCCGGCATCTGGACGCATGGCGTCGTTGACTTCCTTGCGGCCGTCGAGGGAAAGCACGAGTGAGAAGTCATTGTCGTTGAGCCATTTGATGTTCTCATCATTCAACAGCATGCCGTTTGTCGTCATCGTGAGCTTGAATTTCTTGCCCGTCTCTTTCTCACGCTGGCGCGCATACTCCGTCACGGCCTTGACAGTCTTCATGTTCATGAGCGGTTCACCGCCGAAGAAATCGACCTCGCAGTGCTTGCGCGGGCCGCAGCTCTCAATGAGAAAATCGATGGCATGCTTGCCGACTTCCGGCGTCATAACAGCGCGTTCCTGGCCGTAGCTGCCGCCGTCGCCGAAGCAGTACTTGCAGCGCAGGTTGCAGTCCTGTGCGACCATGAGGCAGATTGACTTGATGAGCCCTTTCTGCTTGAACGTTGGCGGCACATCGATATCCGGTGCAAAGAGCTCGCCCATCTGCATGAGCTCGTGAAGCTCGCCGAGCGCCTCGCGCAGATCTGCCTCCGGGTATGTCTCCTTCAGGGCTGCCACGACGGCCTCATCGTTCGTGCCGTCAAAGATGTCCATCATGTCATAGATCATCTTATCGACGACGTGGACCGCCCCGCTGTTGATATCGAGCAGGATGTAATGGCCGCCCTGTTCGAATTTATGGATTTTCGCTTTCATCGTTACTCCTTTGATAGAAAAAAGCCTTCCCAAATGGGAAGGCTCTTCACGAAAACTTATTTCTCGCAAACCTGATTGCCTACCGTGCAGGAAGTCTTGCAAGCAGACTGGCAGGATGCCTGGCACTCACCGCAGCCGCCCGTCTTGAGCGAAGCCTGCATCGAAGGTTTGTTGACCGTCTTGATGTGTTTCATCGTCAGCCCTCCTAACTAGATAAAAATGCTATCTTCTTTTTATTTTATCTGTTTTCCAGATGGAACGCAAGATTTAATTATTCGACGGCATCATGATGATATTGACCGGCAGGTTGGATGCCCCCGGCGGCGAGAACTCAAAAACCGTCTTCTTATCATTCTCATACGTGCCGAGATCAGCCAGCTCCGTATATTCCGTGAGCAGTGCCAGCCCCTCATTGCGCGCCTGCTCGGCATTCGGTGACTCCGGCGGCGTGCTGTCGCCGAAGAAGGTGCGCCCATAAGGTGTCGAGAGCATGCGGGAAGGATTCGTGCCGTACTGCACAGTCATCGCACCGGCGTAGACGCCGCCGAGCGGGCTCAGGAAATACTGCGTGGCGCCACTCCCCGTGGTCGGAATCTCCAGCCGGTAAAGAACGCCGTAATTGCCGTAATCGATAACCTGGCTGCCGTCCGTCGCATCGATGCCGACGCGGTAACGGTCATGGAGATCATCGGCCAGCGGGAAATACACGATGCCATCCTGCGCCGGATCGTATGGCGTCTGAGATGTCACGATGCGATCCATGCCATGGAAGGTGCCGCGCAGCCGCTGTTCATCCTTCGGCAGCACGCGGGCCGACTTGAGGAATTCAATGGGATCCTGATCAGCAGGATACATGATGACGGACACCTTCACCTTGCGGCTGGCCGTGAAATCATAGACGCCGTAGACAAGCTGCCCGGGCTGCAGGACGGTTTCATCCATCTGTGACTGCAGCAGCTTCTTGTTGTCCGGACGCAAATAGATGAGCTCATGGCGCGAACCGTTGAAGTACGCCTCCTGCGTATTCTTGCCGACATCCAGGTAATCGCCGCTCGGCGCACTCGTACCGCCGCGCGTCACACGCACGATGGCAGAGCCGTCACCGTCATTTTCCAGCACCACCGCGACCTTTTTCGGCGCGTTGCTGCTGTTCAGGTGATAGTAGAGCACGCGGGCATCTCCCGCCACACTGTCCTGGTAGAGGATGCCGTCCTCCGTGACGGATTCCGGGCTGTCGGAAAAAATCAGCGTCCCGCCCGTGTCCTCAGACTCCACTGGCCACATGCGCATCATGTGAGACTTGGCGCGCCATTTATTTTCTTCTGCCATGCGCTGCCGCAGGATGGCCGCCACGCGCTGCTGGATATTCAAAGCCGTCGCCTCCCCGGTCTTCGGTGCTGGCTGCACCGCCTTCTTATGCCGGTCCTTCCTGCTCTTCTTCTCAGTCCTGCCCGCCGCTTTCTCAACGGTTTCCTGATTCACAGCAGCTGCCACGGGAGCAGTCAGGTCCTTTTCTGCCACCAGCTGTCCGGACGCCTTCACCGTATCAAGAGACGGCTGCTCCGAAAGCAATATATCCTTAGCGGAAGCATTGCCGGGAAGCATCACATTCCCTGCCAGCAAACAGGCCAGCACGCCCGCCACCATATACTTCTTGCCTTTTATCATCCTGCCTTCAATTCCTCCTTACCGTGATCGGTAAATCTTCTCCATTTTCACCAGCCAGATGCTGATGGATTCCGAGTTTTGTGAATACCTCTGCCTTGAACAGGCGCAGCTTGAACTCCAGCAAGCCAAAGCGCGGATGGGGGATATTGACGCGCTGCATGAGGTATGGATTCGTCGCAAACGTGTTGTAACCGGCATCGCCCGTCACAGCAGTCAAGTAGTCATTCTGCTGCAGCAGGGCCGGCAGACTGGCATCAAACGCACCATTCGGATAAGAGAACGTGAAGATCGTATGGATTCCGTTCCACTCCATGAGCAGCTTGGAGAGGCGCACCTCGTCGGCACGCATTGCCGGCGGCAGCTGCGTCAGCGGCTGATGATTCGCCGTATGGCTGCCGATCTCAATGCCGCGCCCCTGCATGTCGCGCAGTTCATTCCAGGTCAGATATCCCGGCTGGCCGATGTTGTTCGTCACGACATAAACCGTTGCCTTCATCCCGTATTCCTCGAGTATCGGCAGCAGCGTCGTATAATTATCTTCATAGCCATCGTCGAACGTCAGGATCAGGGGCTTTTCCGGCAGCTCCTGCTTGCCCTTTTTCGCCTTCATGAAATCCAGCATGGAGATTGTCGTATATCCCTGGCTCTGCAAATACGAAAGCTGCTGGCGAAAATCCTCCGGCGGCACATTGTAACGATACGCATCTTCATCCGTATGTTCCGTTACCTGATGATACTCCAGCACCAGCACGCCTTCCGGCGATGGCGATGCCAGGATCCACAGGAAGACCGCCAACACGATGAAGCAGAGCCCTATGATCCATTTCTTCAAACGATTCACGAATGTTTCTCTCCTTCCGCAGCAAGTGCCATCGCATGCAGTTTCCGCAGGCGATGGTTCATGCCCGATTTGCTTACGCCCAATAATTCTCCAAGCTCCACGATGCTGGCATCGGGACGCGCCAGCCGTGCCTCAGCCGTTTCCCTGAGTTTTTTCGGCAAGGCCTCAAGACCGCCCTCCCGGGCCGCCAGGCGCCTGATATCCGCGACCTGCCGCCCGGCCGCATCCACCGTCTTCTGCAGATTGGCCGTCTCACAATTGACGAGGCGGTTGACCTGTTCACGCACCTCCTTGAGATTGCGCGCAATCTCAAAAGCCTCGACGGACTTGTCCGCCCGCAGCATGGCCAGAAAGTCAATGACGGCATCGCCCTCCTTGAGATAAACGATGTAATCTTCCTTGCGGTCGGTAAAGCCTACCGGGAACATCATGCGCCGCATCAGGGTATAGAGCAGATTGCCAAATCCGTAATTCCCGGTCACGAGCTCCAGATGGTAGCTCGCCTCCGGCCGGTTGACACTGCCCCCACCCAAGAAAGCGCCGCGCAGATAGGCCGCGCGGCAGCAGTTTTTCTTCAGGAGTTCCCGGTCTGACTCCATGTTGAGGCTCTCATCGTGCAGGAAGCCAAGATGTTCCAGCAAATCGGCCACAGCCGGCTCCGGCATGACCCGCACGGCATAGCTGTTGTGTTTCTTGAGACGGCGGCTGCGGCTGACCGTGATCTCCGTGCGCAGGCCGTGCCCTTCAAGCTTCAGCAGCTGCAGCGTCTTGCGCGCCACGGCGGCATTCTCCGTCGTGAAATTCAGGCCGAAGGTATGACGCAGGCCAAAGGTAATCGTAGCTCCCATGCGCAGCAGGGCAGCCAGCTCCGCATTGCGGCAGCAGGATTCCTCCGGGATGTAACGGGCCAGCTCATTCTTGACCTCAGTGGCAAATGACGGCATAACACCATCCTCTCATCTTGCTTGACACAAAATTCCCGCCTCAATGCGATTCGCGCATGTAATGATCACTGCCGAGGCCAGGGCGCAGGCCGTCCACCATTTTCATGACATTGCGGCAAAGCTTGTCCGGATCGTGGCGGATGAGATCCGTCTCATTGATGATATCCGCCTTGATGAAGCCGATGCCGAGTGTATTGATGGCATCCTCATCGACTTCGACCGGATACGCTCCCTGCTTGGCATACTGGGCCTTCATCTCTTTCGAGATTGTAGCGGAATTGACCAGCATGTAATCGATGACGCCGCGGCCGCCGTGATTGAGGATGGCCTTGGCATGCATCGACGCCGTATAGCCATCCGTCTCTCCCGGCTGGGTCATGACATTGCAGATATAGATCTTGACTGCCTTGCTCTTGCGCAGGGTTTCTGCCACACCATCAACCAGGAGATTCGGCATGATGCTCGTGTAGAGGCTGCCGGGCCCCAGGATGATGGCATCGGCATGCATCAGGGCATCGAGAGCAGCCTGCACGGGCTGGACATGCTGAGGGAAAAGCTTGACCCGGCGGATGCGCTTGTGCACCTCCGGGATATGGGACTCGCCCTCCACGATCGTGCCGTCCTCCATGATGGCATCGAGGCGCACATGCTCCTTGGAAGCCGGCAGGACTTCACCCTTGACGGCCAGGACCTTTGAGGATTCCCGCAGGGCCATCTCGACATCGCCCGTGACCTCGGTCATCGCCGCGATAAAGAGATTGCCAAAAGAATGGCCGGCCAGCTCACTCTTGCCCTTGAAGCGGTACTGGAACAGCTTTTCCATCAAGGGCTCGGTATCCGCCAGGGCCACGAGACAGTTGCGCAAATCGCCAGGCGGGATGATGCCGAGGTCTTCGCGCAGGCGCCCGGATGAACCGCCGTCATCGGCCACCGTGACAATCGCAGACACGTTTGATGTTGCAGACTTGATGCCGCGCAGCAGGACAGAGAGACCGTGGCCGCCGCCGATGACAGCGATGGACGGCCCCTTGCCGAGACGGCGTTTTTCGTAGATGATGTCAACCAATCGCTCTGAATTATCCGGCAGCAGGACCATGATGACCGAACGGATGACAAAACGCGTCGCCACCAGCATCAGAACGATTCCCAGGATGACGACAGCAATGCCTACGAGCGTCGTGAACATATAATTGTAGCTGCCCTTCCAGAGATAGACGACGCGGAAAATCGTCTCCTCGATGACATCGAGATATTTATAGTTGAAGACGAGCGCCAGCCCCAGGCTGACCAGCATGACACCGGCTGAAAACAGCAGCAGCCAGCGCTTGAATTTCATGCCGGGATAGAGCCATTTCAAAAGATGCATGCTCAACACTCCTCACGCACATGCTCTCGTACATCGTTCTTCATCAGGTCGCGGTGCTCCAGACGTGCTGAGAATCCCTGTGCATTGAGACGTTCATAGATATGTTTGGCAATATAAACGCTGCGGTGCATGCCGCCCGTACAGCCCACGGCAATGACCAGCTGGCTCTTGCCTTCCTTGATATACTGCGGCACAAGGAAATCCAGCATCTCATCGAGCAGCCGCGTGAACTCCCTGGTCACCGGCCATTTCGCGATGTATTCCGCTACCTCCGGCACCGCGCCGCTCTTGTGGCGCATGGATTCGATGTAGAACGGATTCGGCAGGAAACGCACGTCGAGGACCATATCCGCATCGAGCGGCATGCCGAATTTGAAGCCGAAGGAAAGGACATTGATATTCATCTGCTCGCCGCCCGATTTGCCGAAAAGACGGCGCAGCTTGTCGCGCAGGTCCACTTTCTTGAGCTCTGATGTGTCGATGATGTACGTCGCCTTGGCCCGTACCGGCGCCAGGCGCTCGCGTTCCTTCGCGATGCCCTCCGAGATTCTAGAATACGGCGCCATCGGGTGACGGCGGCGCGTTTCCTTGTAACGGCGGATGATTGCCGCATCGGAAGCATCCATGAAGAGCATCTCATACGGCACATCGTCCTGATCCATATCCTCGAGCGTATGCACGAACGTATCGAAGAATTCCCGGCTGCGCGTATCCACGACCAGTACAACACGGCGCACATGGCCGCCCGCATGCTTGCAGAGCTCCACGAATTTCGGAATGAACACCGGCGGCAGATTGTCAACACAGAAATAGCCCATATCCTCCAGGAAGCGGCTGGCCTGCGTCTTGCCGCCGCCAGACATGCCCGTCACGATAACCAGGCGAAACGAATCATCCACGATCTGCGTCAGTTTCTTGTGATCCTGTTCCGTTGTCATGATGATCATCCTCTCAGTACATAGTCATAGATAGCCTTGGCAAAGCCATTTTCTTCACAGGTCGTCGTCACGGCATCGCATACGGCCTTGACCTCCGGCACGGCGTTGCCCATCGCAATGCTGTGGCCGGCGGCCTTGAGCATTGGCAAATCATTGTTGGCGTCACCAATCGCCATGACCTCATCAAGCTTAACCCCCAGCTTATCCGCCAGATGCTGAATCCCCGCAGCCTTGGAAACGCCGGGATTCACGATTTCAACGTAATTGGCATTTGAGCGCACTACAGCAATTTCAGAACCAAAATGCGCGCGCATCTCACGAATGCGTGCATCGGTCTCCTCTGCACCGGATGTAATCGAAAGCAGCTTGCAAACAGCCTCATCATGTGCCTTGAGGCCATCCCAGCCCACTACATGCCCCTTGATGTTCTGCGCTGCTTCATACCCCTCCGCTTCCGATGTGCGTGCGGGCAGATAAAGTTCATCATGACTACAGGACTGAAGATACCAGCCTCTTTCCTGACAAAACGACACGACATCTGCGATAACCTGCTCGGGCAAAAAGCTCTCATAAAACACCTCACCGCTGGTGGATTTGATCAACGCGCCATTATATGTAATGATGGGAACATCCACCCCGAGGGCCAGTGCGACCGGCAGCGCTGCCCGATACATACGGCCCGTGGCAATCGTCACCGTAACACCAGCCTTAACGGCCGCCTGAACGGCATCTATATTTTTCTGCGAAACCTGCTGGCCTTTCGGGAGCAACGTTCCATCAAGATCCGTAACAAAAAGTTTAATAGACATATCATACCTCCTCTACAAAAGGGAAAGTGTCCGCTTCTATTTTCTCACATTGCGGCGAAAATGCAAGCATTGACCGCAAAACTTCCTTTTGCTCTGTTGACAAATCGTGGTAAAATGAAGGAAGATTTCAGTTATGCATCTACGCCGGCGCTTCGTTGCAGATGCCCTCCGTACTTGAAATCGTTTTTTATTCTCGGAAAGAAGGTCCTTTATTGAACTGGAAACTCGTTCTCGCCATCCTCACCTGCAACATCTTGTTCATGTCTTCCAGCTATACCATGCTCGTCCCGTTCCTTCCCATGTACCTGACCATGGAACTCGGCGTCAGCCAGGCGGATGTCAACATCTGGTCCGGCATCGTCTTCTCCGCCTCCTTCCTCGTATCGGCCATCATGGCCCCGATCTGGGGAAAGATGGCCGATACGAAAGGAAAGCGTATCATGGCCATGCGTGCGAGCTTTCTCCTCTCCATCAGCTATTTCCTCGGCGGCATCGTACAGTCTCCGGAGCAGCTGACTCTCATGCGCCTGTTCCAGGGATTTGCCTCGGGGCTCTGGCCCATGGATCTTGCCATCATGACGCTTTACGCGCCGGCCTCCAGACTCGGCTTCTGCCTTGGCATCATGCAGGGCACGCTGACAGCCGGCGGCGTCGTGGGGCCGCTGCTCGGCGGCATCCTCGCCGAAGCTGTCGGCATGCGTTATTCATTCTTTCTGGCATCAGGCGCCCTCTTCCTGAATTTCCTTGTCTTTACCTTCATCATCAAGGAACCTCCCACGCCTGCTAAAACGGAGGCGACAAAAGATGACATTCCTGACGCCACGGAGTGCTCGCCCTGGCGGATGCCGCTGCTGCGCAATATGCTGCTCTGCGGCACGCTCGTACAGATGGTCATCCTGATCCTGCAGCCGGTTCTCACGACGTACGTCGCCAAGCTCGCAGGTCCCCTGCCGAATATCGTCTTCGTCGCCGGTCTCGTCTTCTCACTCGGCGGCATCGCCGGCGCCATGGCTGCACCAGTCTGGGGCACCTTCGGTCAGCGCCGCGGCTTCTTCAAGGCCATGTGTCTCGGCATGACAGGTGCCGGTATCTCCATGATCATCCAGGGCATCCCCGACACCCTCGTGCCCTTTGCCATCATGCAGTTCGTCGGCGGCCTCTTCTTCTGCGGCATCCACCCTGCCATCAATGCCATACTGGCCAGCAACACGCCGCCATCATACAAAGGTCGCATCTTCGGCATGCTCTTTGCCGCCCAGCAGGTTGGCTCGATGGCAGGTCCACTGCTCGGCGGCCTGATTGCAACGTACCTCGGCATGCACTGGGTCTTTGCCCTCTCCGGCATAATCCTGCTCCTGCTGAGCACCGCCGTCTGGCGCCGCTACCATGCCATGCCCTGCTGATCCACAAGAACGGAAAAGCCGCTGCCCGTGGCAGGATTTCCGCCCCCTTCCAACGAAATAAATACGTATCCAATACCAAACGAAGGGACGTGAGACTATGAGCTTCCATAATGATAAAATCGCCTACTTTTTCATCGCCTTTGCCCTCTATCTCCTGATCCGGGCTTTCGCTGAATCCTCATCCGGCTCCCTGACAATCATCCTGCTCTATGTCTCCATCGCCATCTCCCTGCTCGCCAGCAACGTGCCGCGCGTCATGGATATCCCGCTGCATTGCGTCTATCCGGTTCGCTGCGTGGAAATCTTTTCTTTCGGCTTATCTATTGTCTGTTTCATCGTCTTATGTATGCATTATATCCTGCAACTGAGCTAACGATGCTTCAAAATAAAATAAAAGCTGATTATCATGAACAAGATGCCATTCATGATAATCAGCTTTTCATTTATATCGATATAAGATACGTTTTTATGCCTTGGCTGCTGCGTCCCAGCCGATCTGCAGGGCTTTCATGTTCTGCTCGACGGTATGAGGCGGCACGCGGTGGGCGACGGCCTGCTTGATGGTGTCAAACGAGACGAGGCCAGTCAGCCGCACGAGGGCGCCGAGCGCCACGATGTTCGCAAAGAGCGGCTTGCCGACTTCTTCGATGGCGAGCTTCGTGATGGGGATGCGCACGACATGCGGGAAATCGGGGACGTTTGGCACAAGCTGTTCATCAAGGACGAGCAGACCGTTGGGGTTGAGATCCTTATAGTACTTGTCCGCCGCTTTCTGCGTCATGGCGAGCACGAGATCCGGGACGATGACATGCGGATGGAAGATGGGCTTGTCATCGATGATGACTTCGGACTTCGACGCACCACCGCGGGCTTCCGGGCCATACGACTGGGACTGCACGGCTTCCTTGCCTTCGGCGACCGCCGCCTCGGCAAAGATGATGGCTGCCGTGATGACGCCCTGTCCGCCGGAGCCTGATAATCTAAGCTGTTTTCTCATTTTGCAGCACCCCCTGCCCGTTTGATTACCTGATCGTATGCCGTATCGTAGTCAATAGCCTGTGTCTGCAGGAAGCAGCCAATCGGGAACTTGCCCTCGCGTTTCTCCTGCGGCAGCTTGTCCCAGGCGGCCTTCATGACAGCATGATCGCGCATCCACTTCATCATGTCAGCCGGGCCTCCCATGCGGTTCTTGCGGCCAAAGGCCGTCGGACACTGGACCATGGCTTCGATGAAGGAAAAGCCCTTGTTGTCGAGACCGGCGGCGATCATATTCGTCATGTGGGTAACGTGGAAGGCCGTCGAGCGGGCGACATACGTCGCACCGGCTGCTTCGGCGAGCTCGCAGGCATCGAAGGTGCGGTCAACGGAACCATACGGTGCCGTCGTGGCCTTGGCTCCGATTGGTGTCGTCGGCGAAGCCTGACCGCCCGTCATGCCGTAAATATTGTTGTTGAACATGACGACCGTGAGGTCCACGTTGCGGCGGCAGCCGTGAATGAAGTGATTGCCGCCGATGGCCGTGCAGTCACCATCACCCGTGATGACGACGACGTTGAGATCCGGATTGGCCAGCTTGATGCCCGTGGCAAACGGGATGGCGCGGCCATGGGCCGTGTGCAGCGTATCGAAATCCATGTAGCCGGATGCACGCGACGAGCAGCCGATGCCGGAGACGATGACGGTGTTGTCCTGGGACAGTCCCTTCTGCTCAATCGCCTGCACGATGGCCTTCATCGCGATGCCGTTGCCGCAGCCCGGGCACCAGAGGTGCGGCAGGTGATTCTGGCGAAAATAACGTTCAAAGCTCCGTTCCATCATTTATTCCCCCCTGCAATCATCTTGTCGATGGCGGAGGAAATGTCCTCCGGCTCAAACGATCTCATATCGTATTTCCCGCAGAGTTCCACGGGGCACTGCCCGGCCACGGCGCGGCGCACCTCGTGCACGATCTGCCCGTAGTTGAGCTCCGCAACGAGGATGCCTTTGACCTTCACCGCCAGGCGCCTGATGGCAGCATCGGCAAACGGCCAGATGGTCATGAGGCGCAGAAGACCGACCTTCTGACCCTTGGTCCGTGCAGCCTGGACCGATTCATAGGCCGTGCGGGCCGAACCGCCAAAGGAAACGACGGCGTATTCGGCATCGTCCATGAAATACGATTCCGTGTGGATAATCTCTTCGCCAACGCGGTCGATCTTCTCGTGCAGGCGGCGGATGGAGTCTTCCGTGACCTGCGGGCTGCCCGAGGGGAAGCCCGTCTCATCATGGATGAGACCCGTCACATGGATGCGGTAGCCCTGACCGAAATCCGCGACATCCGGCACAAGGTCCTCGGCCGGCGCATACGGTTCATAGCCTTCGGCACGCGTCTTCTTCGGCTTGCGGCGCGGATAGACATCCACGTGATCCGGCAGCTCCACTTTCTCGCGCAGGTGGCCGATGACTTCATCCATCAGCAGGATGACCGGCGTGCGGAAGCGCTCGGCATAATTCACTGCCATGACGGTTGCATCGTATGTCTCGCGGACGCTCCAGGGAGAGAGGGCAATGATCGGATGGTCGCCATGCGTGCCCCAGCGCGCCTGCATGACATCGCCCTGCGACGGCGCCGTCGGCTGGCCCGTCGAGGGACCGACGCGCTGAACGTCGACGAGCACGCAGGGAATCTCCGCGCAGGCTGCATAGCCGATGAGCTCCTGCTTGAGGGAAAAGCCCGGACCGCTCGTCGCATCCATGACCTTGGAGCCGGCCAGCGAAGCACCGAGAATGGCGCCCATGCTGGCAATCTCGTCTTCCATCTGCACGAATTTGCCGCCGTGTTTCGGGAGCAGGCGCGCCATGGTCTCTGCGATTTCCGTCGACGGGGTAATCGGATAACCGGCAAAGAAATTTACACCTGCCGCGATTGCGCCCTCTGCGCACGCTTCATTGCCCTGCATCAATCTTGCCTTGCTCATTTTGCTGCCTCCTTATCCACGAAAATCGCATAATCCGGGCAGCGCAGTTCGCACTGGCCGCAGGCAATGCATGCCTCTTTATTCACGACCTGGACCTTGCCAAGCTCACTGAGCGCCAGCACAGCCTTGGGGCAGAAAGCCACACAGATGCCGCAGCCTTTGCAGCGCACCGTCTTAATGGTGATCTCTGACTTCATAGCGTTCCCTCCTAAAAATAACACGGCTTTTATATAGATAATGCATAGTTACTATATTTAATCTGCCATATACTTTTACATCATAGCAGAAACATGCTTATAAATCCAGTATTTTTGTAAATTAACTCGGTTTTTATTGTGTATATTTGTATGTATTCTATAACAAAATACTCTTAATACTCTGTCTTATTATCCTATAAAAAAGGAGTTCGCCACAAATGGACAAACTCCTGCTTCCGTATTATTTTTTCAGTATAAAGTCAGGCCTTCGCCGTTTGATCCGCTTTTTCTCCGGAACTATCGCTCTTGCCCGAGAGCACGACGCTCATGAGCACGAGTGCGGCGCCGGCGAGATGCGAGAAACCGAAGCTCTCGTGCAGGCAAATGACGCCGATGATGGCTGCAAACACAGGCTCCAGCGAGAACAGGATGCCGACGCGTTCGGCTGCAATGAAGCGCTGTGCCTGAAGCTGTGCCAAGAAGCCGAAGGCCGAGCACACAAGGCCAAGGTACATCATGCCGCCCCAGCTCGTGCCGTGCGGCATCATCGGTTCGCCAAGGTAAAGCGCCGTCAAAAGGCCGAAGAGCGCGGTGAATCCGAACTGCAAGACGCCGAGCGTCACGGCATCCATGTGCACGAGCAGGCGGCTGGCATACGAGACTTGCAGGGCGCAGAGCATCGCACCGATTAGGCAGAAGACATCACCGGGATTGAGACTGAGCCCGCCCGAAAGCGTCAGGCAGCCGATGCCGAGCAAAGAGAGCGCCGAGGTCATCCAGACCGAGCGGCGCAGCGGCCGCCCGTAGACGAAGCGCTCGACGAAGGGAATGAACACAACCATCATGCTCGTGATGAAGCCGGCGTTTGTCGTGGTCGTGTAAGCCACGCCCTTGACGAGCAGGCTGAAGGCCAGGAAAACCATGAGCCCGACGAGGGCGCCGGCGCGCACCATCGGCCAGGTGACGCGCTTCCAGCCGCTCCCGAGCAGCAGTCCCGCCGCCAGGAAGGCGATGCCGAAGCGCCAGGCGACAATGGCAAAGGCACCGAGATCCGTCAGACCGTCTTTCATGAAGAGATACGAAGAGCCCCAGCAGAAAGTCACAAAGAGCAGCAGGCACTCCGCGCGTTTTGTTGTCATGTCCATCCATCCTTTCCATGCGTTTATGCGTCAGCGGCCTCAGGCCACCATCTTATTTCATGCATACAGAAAGACATTTTAACAGAAATCCCCAGTTTTGTGCGCGGACAGAAGACCTCTTTTACGAAAAATACGGTGAGATCCGTACCTTTCCCAAAAACTGGCAGGATTTCCCGCTTTGAACGGCCAATACTATCCACATAGCCAAACACTTAGATGGATGTATGATTTATGGATTACGGAGGATTTTTCCATGCAGAACTTTACCTTCAAATGCCCGACGGAGATTGTCTTCGGGCGTCATGCCGAAGATCAGGTGGCCGAAAAGATCCGCGCGTACGGCGGCAGCCGCGTCTTTATCGTTTACGGCGGCGGCAGCGTCGTGCGCTCTGGCCTGCTCTCGCGCATCGAATGCCAGCTGACGGCAAACGGCCTGGCCTTCCAGGTGCTCGGCGGCGTGCAGCCGAACCCGCGCCTCTCGCTCGTCCGCGAGGGCGTGCGCGAAGCACTGCTCTTCAAGGCCAATTTCATCCTGGCTGTCGGCGGCGGCAGCGTCATCGACTCGGCCAAGGCCATCGCACACGGCGTGGCCAATCCGCACACGGATGTCTGGGATTTCTGGACGGGCCATGCCAAACTTGAGAAGACGACGCCGATGGGCTCGGTGCTGACAATTGCCGCAGCCGGCAGTGAGACGAGTGATTCCGCCGTCCTGACGAATGAAGAGACATCGCGCAAGATGGGCCTCAACACCCCCTTAAACCGCCCGGTCGTCGCCTTCATGAATCCGGAGCTCACCTTCACGGTCCCGAAACGCCAGCTCGTCTGCGGCATCTCGGACATCCTCATGCACACGATGGAGCGCTACTTCACGAACGTCAAGGCCGAGAACATGCTGACCGATTACGTCGCCGAATCCGTCATCAAGACAGTCATGAACAAGTCCCGCGTGGCCATCGAGAACCAGGAAGACTACGATGCCATGAGCGAGATCATGTGGTGCGGCAGCGTCTCGCACTGCGACTTCACGGGGCTCGGCCGCGGCAAGGACTTCTCCTGCCACAAGCTCGGCCATGAACTCAGCGCGCGCTATGATGTGACGCACGGCGCCTCGCTGACCTCGGTCTGGGAGGCCTGGGCCGAATACGTCTATCGCGACGATCCCACCCGCTTCGCCCAGTACGCCGAGCGCATCTTCGGTATCGAGACCGGTACGGAAGAGGAGCGGGCACGCCTCGGCATCGAGAAGATGGTCGCCTACTTCCAGGGCATCGGCATGCCGGTAAGCCTCAAGGAACTCTTCGGCAAGACGCTGAGCAACGAGACGATCACGGAGCTCGCCGACCTCGCCACGGCCGGCGACACCAAGAAGCTCGGCACCTTCCACCCCCTGACGAAAAAGGATGTCATCGCCATCTACAAGCTCGCCAATCATTGAGCATGAACTAAGCCACAGAAACAAGCCACAGCAAAGCCCCCTGACAAACATTCGATTTGTCAGGGGGCTTCTGCATGGGATTGGGTAATTTGTAAAAAGAGGAAAATCTAAGAATCAGGGAAAAGATGGATCAGCAAATGCCGAGCAGACCCAGCATGATGCCGAGCAGCATGATGCCGAGCATGACGTAGTTGACGTTGACATGCTTGTTGCGCAGCAGGTAGAACGCCAGCAGCGTGACGCAGAGCGGCACGATGCCGATGAAGAGCTGATCGAGGTACTTCTGCAACATGATGGGTTCCTTGCTGCCTTCCACGGCCACGGAAACGATGGTCTTGAACTTGACCGTCGACGCCGTCATGCAGCCCATCATCATCAGGCCGATCATGCCCGAAGCCTTCGTCAGGAGGCGCATGCCGCCGCTCTCGTAAAGGCGTTTGATGAAGCTCTCACCGACCATGTAGCCGCTCATCAGCGCATAATAGTGGATGAGGAAGGCCGGTACGTTGTAGAGTACGAGGAAGACGAAGGCGCCGAGCGGCGAACCGGCGCTTGCCAGTGAGATGCCGATGCCGGCGGCCAGGACGCGCAGGATGCCCCAGAAGAAGGAATCGCCGATGCCGGAGATTGGGCCCATCAGCGAGGCCTTGATGGCCGTGATGGAGTTGGTATCGAAGCTCTTGTCCTCGCTGTTCTGCTTCTCCATCGCGGCGACGAGGCCCATGATGAAGTTGTTGATGTGCATGGTCGCATTGAACCATGTCGTATGGCGCACAATAGCCTCTGCGCGTTCTGCATCCGTCTTGTAGAAGCGGTTGATGACCGGCAGCAGCGTGTAGATGACGCCGAGTGCATGGTACTGCGTGGCGCCCGTGCGGCTCGCGTTCATCGTCCAAGAGCGCCAGAAGACGGAGCGCAGCATTTTTTTATCTTCAGGGGAAAGTGTTTTCTTCTCTTCCATCATGCGAAAAAGTCCTCCTCTTCTTCCGTTTTCGTCTTGGGAGCCGTCGAAGCGGCACCGCCTGCCGGCAGATGCGCAATCTCGATATCACGGCTGATGATGACGACGCAAATGACAACGCCGAGAGCAGCAACGGCTACAGCCGGCAGTTTGAGATAAGCCGTGAGCACGAAGCCCAGCAGGTAGAATACGGCCAGCTTGTTATCCCAGAGGAGTTTCATGAGCATGGCAAAACCTACAGCCGGGAGCAAACCGCCGGCGGCCGAGAGGCCATGCATGAACGCAGGCGGCACGCTTTCCATGAAGACGTTGACCGGGCCGCTGCCAGCCAGCACGCCGAAGAAGGACATCGAGGAGATGATGATGTAATAGAGCACCCAGGTGCCGTAATGCATGGCCACGATCTTGCCCTGTGCATTGGCGGCAGCCGCGCGGTCGAGGAACGGTGCAAAGATGTTCATGAAGACGTTCTTGAGGAACATGACGACAAACGCAGCGAGCATGCCGATTGGGATGGCCAGCGTGATGGCCGCCTGCTGCTCGACGTTGGCCGTAATGGCAAACGTCGTTGCCATGGCCGTAGCCGTGACCGGCTCCGCCGCGATGACACCGCCGATATTGACGTTGCCGAGGAATACGGCTTCGAGAGCCGCGCCCATCAGGATACCCGTTTCCATATCACCGAGCAGGAAGCCCGTGACCAGGCCGACGACGAGGGGTCGCTCCATCATGCTCTGACCAGTCAGGTAGTTGCCTGCAAAGCAGATGAAGACACTGAGTGCCGCTATGGCAGCATATTCTAGCATAATTTACGCTCCTTCCAATCCTGCAAGTATCAGCCCAGCTTTGCCAGAGCTTCCTTGAGATCCAGCTGCGGGTTCGTCGGCAGGACCTGGTTGTACGATTTGATGTGCGGCAGGGCTGCCAGTTCGCGCGCAGCCTCGAGTTCCTGCGGGTTGAGCAGGACGCTGTGGAAGAGTGCCGTCTTCGATTTCGGGTCCGATTTGTCAAAGCGGCCTGCATTGGCGACGTTGACCGTCTCGATATCCTGGACGTTCTTCGCGATCTTCGTCGCATCCGATACGCAGTTCACGATGGCAAAGATGCGCTTATCCTTGCCGCGCGGATCATTGAAGACGCGGATGGCATCGTCAACGGAACGGATGAGCAGCTTCATGCCATTCGGTACCGCCATCTTGAGCGTCATCTGCATGACGTCGCTCTTGGCTGCCTCATCATTGGCGACGACGAGCAGCGGTGCATTGAGCTCTTTCGTCCAGACAACGGCCACCTGGCCATGGATCAAACGGTCATCTACGCGAATCTGGGAAATCATAATCTATTCCTCCTAAAATAAAAACGATATAAATGCGTTATGATTGAACTGCCATCAGAAGAAATCGTCGAGTTCTTCCTCTGCACTCTCTTTCTTCTCGGGGACCAGCGGCACAAGCTGCGGCGCGGCTTCTGCCGTCATCGCCTTCAGCGTCTCTGCGGTCAGTTCTTCCTCAGGCGAGAGCATGACAGCCAGCACGAGCGGCAGGTTCGCATTGGCGAGCACGAAGACATTTTCCTTGCCGCTCTTGACGACTTCTGCGGCGACCTTCTGGTTGACGCTGCCGCCGTAGAAATCCGTGAAGATGACCCCCTGCTCATTTTCCTGCAGGCTGTCCAGGAACGCCGTGATCTGCGGCGTATAATCCTCGTCCGTCACATAGGCGTCGATAACCTTGAGCTCCTCGCCCTTGCCGGCCAGGATATTGATTGAACTCTGCATGCCGGAAGCCAGGTGTCCATGGCTGGCCATGAGATATTTCCTCTGCAAGATAAATCCCCCTTGTTTCATTCATTTCTCTTTCGTTTCATCTTATTTATAGAATAACGGACAATCTTTGCAAAAATACCGCAGAAATGTTTCAATCCTGTAACATTTCTGCGGTATTTCAACAAAACAGATATATTCCTTTTTATTCTGCCGGGGAGATATCATTCCAGGCATGCAGGATGGCCTCCTGCTCCTCGGCCGCACGGCGGAAATCCATCTCGCCGTAATGGGCCATGGTTTCCTTGTCGGCCTGTGTCACCGCCCCCGGATGCGTCGCGGCCGAAAAGGCAATACGGTTCAGGACCTCCTGTGTTTCTTCCATCATGCAGAATCGCAGGAAGGCTTCTGCCTCACGGGGATGCGGTGCGCCGTCGACCCTGGCCACGGCATCGAGCGTCCAGGCACAGCCCTCCGGCACGATGGTGTGGAGCGGGAATCCCGAGGATTCGAGGCTGCGTGCATCGTCGAGGAAGCCGATGCCGAGCAGGCACTGGCCGCTGGCGACGCGCTGCACGGCCTCAAAGCCGTTGTAGGAGCTCGTGCCGAGATTCGCTTTCAGGGCCGCGTAGAAATCCCTAGGCGCCGTATCGTGCTGCATGACGTACGCGAGCAGCGTATAGCTCGTACCGGCGGCATTGGGGTCGGCAAAGGCGACCTCTCCGCGGTAATCCGGGTCGAGCAGGTCCTCATACACTGCCGGTATGTTCTTGCCCTGCGGCGCAAATTCCTGCTCCCAGCGTTCCCGGTTGATCACGATGGCCAGCGGCGTCGAGGCGATGCCGAACCAGCGGTTCTCCGCCGAGCGGAACTGCTCCGGAATGACATCGGCTCCCCGCAGCACGACCGGTGACGTCAGGCGGTGCTCAGCAGCGCTCACCTGCGCATGTGTCGCGCCGCCCATCATGATGTCGGCCTGCGGATGCTCCTTTTCATGACGGACGCGCCCGAGCATGGCCTGAGTCGGCAGATAAATATAATCGTAGGTGCAGCCCGTCTTCTGCTGAAAGAGCTCAAGGGCCGCGCGCCCCACTTCATCGCGCATGGCCGAATACACGACAATGTGGTGCCCGCGAAGGTCGGGCAGGCCGTCATCTGACAGCTGCGTTTCCCCATCATGTGCACAGGCGGAGAGCAGAGCCGTCAGCACGAAAAGCAGGACTACAACCGGATACTTCCATTTCACGACGACTCACCTCCTGACCACTGCCGGCATACATCCGCCGCCGTCCACAGGCTTCTGCCGCTCGTATCCCCCAGATACTGCAGCGCCAGGCAGCCGTTTTCATATAAATCGAGATTGAGCACGTCATCCGGCAGATGAACGCCAGGCTGTTCCGGCTCATGCAGATGGATGCGGATGTGAGCGGACGGCGTCATCTGACGCACCTCCAGCTGCAGATGCACATCGCTTTCGCCAAGCGGCCGGGCCTCCTGCAAGGCTGTCGCCAGGTGGCGGCGTTCTCCTGCCGTCAGGACACGGCTTTCCCCGCCGGAAAGCCAGCGAACCTCGGCGGCATCCGGCAAGAGCTCAGCCAGATGCTGCGGCGTGATGAGGCCTGCGAGGATGACGCGCTGCAGATTCTGCACATCGCCGTTCTCATCGCCGTACGCTGCGCCGTCCAGCCACAGATGACTGCCGAGCGCAAACTCCTGTGTCTTGCCATTCAGGTAAACGATGCGTCCCGTCATGCGGGAATCGTCCTGCACCGCCGGAAGCGTCCGGGCAGCCCCGCGGCGCAAAAGCTTCTGCCGCAGCTCATCGATGCGCTGCAGGCGCTCTTCCTGGTCAATTACGCCCTGCCCCAGATATGCATCCTGGAATTCGATGCGCACGGGCAGCGAGATATCGGCCCGGCGCTCGGCTTCCTCTCGGGATTCAATGACCGTCACCTGATGATACGCGCGGGCATTCCAGAAAATCATCGCAGCACAGCCCAAGAGCAGCAGAGCATACAGGAAGAGCACCCGCCAGATCCATTTCCGTTTCATGAAGCACCCCCTGTCGCAAAGCTCAGGACAATCTCCGTGCCGCTGCTCGGATGACTGTACAAGTCGATGGCACCGCCCTGCTTCGTCATGATCTCGCGGCAGATGGCAAGTCCCAGCCCGTTGCCTTTCGCCTGACGCGCGTCACGCAGGCGGCTCACGGGATCCAGCAGGGCCTGCTGCAGCTCCTTCGTCATCCCAATGCCGTCATCGAGGATGTGTACCTCCAGCTGCTGCTCATTGCCGGCCATCATGATCTCGATGGTCATGCATTCGCTGTAACGCAGGGCATTGTCGAGGATATTCAGGAAGACCTGCTTCGTCTTGTCACGGTCGAACCGGCACACGTCATCCGTAAGCATGAGCTCCAGGTGGATATCTGCTGCATGAAGGCGCGGCCTCACCTCACGCACGACCTCACGCACGAGCGGTGCCAGCGGCGCCTCGCTGTCCGTAACGGAAAAGCCGGTGCGCCCGAGGCGTGACAGGGCCAGCAGCTCTTCCACGAGCTTCAGCAGGCGCCGCCCCTCTTCATGGATGGAACGCAGTCCCCGCGCCTTCGCCTCTTCCTCACGCAGGCGCGGGATCAATTCGGCATAGCCGATAATGGCCGTCAGCGGCGTCTTGAATTCGTGCGTCACGCTGTCGAGGAACATCTTCTGTTTCTGACGTTCCTGCTCGAGTCCCTCGATATAGCCGCGGATACCCAGTCGCATCTTGTCAAAATCCCTGGCCAGTGCTTCGATTTCATCACCGCTCTCAATGGAGACGGGCTCCTTATAATTCCCCTTTGAGATGCGGGCTGCCGCCTGCTGCAGCTTGTGCAGAGGGCTTGTCAGAGCATCGGCAAAGAACCCCGCGAGGATCCAGGCTAGCAAAGCGGCAAACAGGATGACCACCATCATCATCAGTAGCGTCCGCTGCATAAGCTGCGTCTCACGCGTCAACGGGTGCAGGAACCGCAAAACCCCGATAGTCTGCTGGTCGGCAAAGACCGGGAACGAAAGCATCAGGACAGGCTCGCTGCTCGTCTCATCGACGGTCCATGCCTTTTCGCCCTGCACGGCCTGCTGGATATCCCCTGCCGGCAGACTCAATTCGTTGCGTACTGAATCGGCGAGGAGATTGCCATGGGGATCATACGCCTGGATGCGGTACCCCAATTGCTCAGACAGGTACGCCGTTATCAGGGAAGCATGCGAGCGGAAGGCGTCTTCCGTCTTGTCTGCACCTTCCAGCACGCGATCTACATAGAGCTGCGCGCCATAACTTTCCCGAAGCGACGTATCCGCACTGGACTGCACGAGGCTGTGCGCCAGGGCACTGTAGGCAATGCTGCAGGCCGCGAGCAGCACGGGCAGGAAAATCGCCACACTCATGAGCATGACCTTACCCTTCATGCGCATGCAAAGCTTCATCGCGATTCCTGCCTTTCCGCGAGCTTATAGCCCGTACCATAAACGGTCTCCAGTCTCTCAGCATAGGGTCCCATCTTCTTGCGCAGACGCTGTATGAGGATGTCGACAGCCCGCGTGCTGCCAGCAAAATCATAGCCCCACACTTCTTCGAGCAGCCGTTCGCGCGTGAACACATGATTGGGATGGCGCATCATGAGCGCCAAAGTATCGAATTCCTTGCGCGTCAGGCTCACGGGCTGCCCGTCCACTTTGGCCGTGCGTGACTCCGGATCAACTATCAGGCCCTGCACGGCGACGGCTTCTTCTTCGGGGGCCGCACTCGCTGCCGGCTCAGCCCGCCGCAGCACAGCCTGCACGCGCAAGATGAGTTCCTCGCTGCTAAACGGTTTCGTGACATAGTCATCGGCACCGAGGCGCAGGCCGAGGATGCGATCCTCGCGTTCCCCTTTAGCTATCAGCATGATGACAGGCAGACGTTCCCCATTCTCGCGCAGATGGCGCAGCACATGATAGCCGCTCTGATCCGGCAGCATGACATCGAGGATCAGCAAAGCCGGGTGGCAGCTTGACGCCAGCTGCAGGGCCTCCTGCCCCGATACGCCCGTCACGACCTCATAACCAGCAAGTTCCAGGTTCATGCGCACGAGATCCAGGATGCTGTGCTCATCATCAATCACTAAAATTCGTTTTCCCATTTTCTCCGTCCTCCATCTCCGCTCCATTATACAGGAAATTCGCTGGAACGCAAAATCAAAACCACCAGTTAAACTGGTGGTTTGCTCTGG
>CABJCJ010000028.1 GCA_902364065.1 Veillonellaceae bacterium SB90 | reverse complement strand
GATTCCCTCAAGCTCGCGACTTCAGTCGCGGGTAGTTGACTCATACGGTCGCCTCCCATACATATGTACTCTTATAATTTTATCACAATTAATTCTGAAGATATACGGCAACTCTTATCCCCGGACATGATATTATAAGATAGGAGGTTATCTGCATGAGCGGCAGGATTTTGCATCTGCCTGGCGAATGTATGTATCAGATAAGGGAGCTGGGGACTATGAATAATCTGCCGAAATTCTTTAATATGCTGGTGCAGTCGTGGAATACGGTGTTCTTCGGGCTTGTGGCGTTCGGGGGATTCTACCTTTTGACGGAGGGCTCGTATCTGCTGGGCGTGGTGCTCATTGCGGTTGGTCTGGGCGGCGCCTGTTTCTGCGCGAAGCAGACGCAGGCGTGGGCGAATGTCAAGGAGGAGGATCTCCCTAAATTCGGGAAGCGGAACCGCCCGCAAAAGTGATGTCACTCATGATCCGACGACATCAAAAAAACAGGAAGCAGTTTGTGCCGTTTAAGGCGTGCTGCTTCCTGTTTCTTGTTGGTGCTTCTGCGGTGCTGGCTGCAGATTCCTTACAGACAGCGGTTTGCATCGCGGAATAGATGATGCTGTTTTTTACGCTTCGGGATTTGCGTCCCTGCCTTCGCATTTGGCGAGGGCCTGGCGCATCTCTGCGTCCTGATGGGCGAGCTCGTCGCGCAGGCCGTCGTAGAACTGGACGAGGCCGTCGATGATGCCCTGGCGGGCCGTGGCTTCGATCTTTGCCTTTTTCTTGAGCTCGCGCGTCGTCTCGAGGATGTTGCCGATCGTCAGGATGTAGTTGTATTCGTCTTCGAGGACGGCGGTGGCATCCATCGGGGGCAGGCAGCGGACTTCGCGGCTGAGCTTGTCGTATTCGCTGCTGAGGTGGCGCAGATTCTTTTTCTGCGTGAGGGCGAGGTCGAGGTTGTTGCCGCTGACGCGCGCGAGAGCGTGATTCATTTCGTTGCGCAGCTGGTGCATAGCGGCGATGCGTTTCTGCAGGGCCAGGAGGTCGCGGCGCGCCTTGTCGCGTGCGGCCAGGCTCATATCGTTTGGTTCGGTTAACATAAGGGGTAACGCCTCCGTTATTCTTGTTGATGTGCCTTTCTATTGTAACGGATTTTCAGGCATTCGCCAAGCCGCTTTCAGATAAACTATAGGAATGAGGCGTAGAATGGCAATCGACGTTGAAATGTGATAAGATAGAAAGCAACATAACGCAATGTACGGGGAAACCCGGATAGGTGCTTCGGAGGGATCTTTATGGTTAGTGAAGAAACAATGATGTTCCGGTTTGGCAACGATGAGAACAAGGCGGAGCGAATCATCCGCTCGGTCTGCAAGGCCATGGAAGAGAAGGGCTACAATCCCATCAACCAGCTGGTCGGGTATCTGCTCTCGGGCGATCCGGCGTACATCACGAGCCACAACGACGCGCGCAGCCTCATTCGCACGCTGGAACGCGATGAGCTTTTAGAGGAGCTCGTGCGCTCGTATCTGGACAAGGAAAAGGAAAAGGAAAACAAAGAATAATGAAACGATACATGTCACTCGATATCGGCGATCGGACAATCGGCATCGCGGTCAGCGACCTGTTGGGGCTGACGGCGCAGGGCGTGGAGACGATCCACCGCAAGACCATGGAGGACGACCTCAAGCGGCTCGGGGAGCTCATGGCGCAGTATGAGACGCATTCGCTCGTCTCAGGGCTGCCGAAGAATATGGACGGCACGGAGGGCGAGCGCTGCGCAATCGTCAAGGAGTTCATGGCAAAGGTCAAGGAGATGTATCCGGAAGTGGAGGTTACGTTCTGGGATGAACGCCTGTCGACGGTGGCGGCGGCGCGTTCGCTGATTGAGGCCGATGTATCGCGGCGCAAGCGCAAGAAGGTCATCGACAAGATGGCGGCGGTCTTCATCCTGCAGGGGTATCTCGACAGCCTGCGCTGATGCGCGGTGGAGTGCCTGCGGCCCGCCCCGGCATCTGGCCGGCGGCGTGAAATGTTGACAAGCCTTCTTGCCATACGCTACAATGAAGGCAGCGATAAGTTTTGGATATAAGAATATAGTTTAAGAGGTGATCCTTGTGGCAGATGAAATGATGAACGAAGAGGATGTAGTCGTGGTCATGACGGATGAAGACGGTCATGAATATTACTATCGGGAAGAGATGATCATCCCGGTCGAGGAGGAGCGTTATGCGCTGCTCGTCGGCATCCATGGCGAGGACGAGGAGCACGCGGCCGGCTGCGGCTGTGGCTGCGAGGATGGCGACGAAGATGTCATCATCGCCAAGATCGTCGTCAACGATGAAGGCGAGGAGGAGTACATCGAGCCGTCGGACGAGGAGTTTGAAGCAGTCCAGAAGGCTTACGATGCCCTGGTCGATGAGGCCGAGAAGGAATAAACGCGTCACGATAGGCTGCTGTCCCGCTGGGTGGCGGCCTTTTCGTTATCATGAGCAATGCATATGAACGATTGGAAAACAAAAGGACAGGAAGCCTGGCAAAAGGTCCGGGATTTCCTGGCAACGATACGGGGCGGCGCCGGTGAGCGCCCGGAGCAGGCGACGGAGACAAAGCCTCTCCATACGGATGCCGGCAAGCCGGATGCTGTCAAGCTGGATGCCGGCAAGCCGGATGCCGCGAGTCAGGCGGCTGACAATCTGAAGGCGCAGTCTGGCGCTGCGGCGGCTGCAGAGCCTGACGAGGGGCCGAAATCTCTGAAGGAGCGCTGCGCCGCGTTTTGCAAAGCATCCGGCTGGAAAAAGGGGCTTGTGGCAGGCCTTGTCGTGCTGGTGCTTGTCATCGGCGGGGGTGCCGCCTATCTCTTTGGCGCGGGCAGTGCGCCGAAGCGTGCCTCGTTTGATGACGGTCAGAATATCTACGTGATGGTGAAACCCGGCATGGGGGCCAATGATATCGCAGCGGAGCTCGTGAACCTCGGCGTCATCGACAGTAAGATGCGCTTTTGGTGGCTGACGAAGATCCACGGCTACGGCAGCCAGATCAAGACGGGCACGTATGCGTTCCAGGCCGGCATGGACGAAAATGAGGTACTCCAGAAGCTCGTCGCGGGCGATACGACGATCATCAAGTTCACGATCCCCGAAGGCTTCAGCGTGCGCGAAATCGCGAAACGGCTCGCGGATGCGGGACTCGTTGATGAGCAGGCGTTCCTCGCGGCGGCGAAGGATTTCGCGCCGTACCCGTACATGAAGAAGCAGCCGAATGTCCAGTTCGCGGCCGAGGGCTTCCTGTTCCCCGACACGTATGAGCTGCACAGCGATGCGGCGACGCCGGAGGGCATCATGAAGATGATGGCTGAGGACTTTGACCAGCGGCTGACGCCTGCCATGCGCCAGCAGGCGGCGGCGATGAATCTCTCGATTCACAATCTCATCACGCTGGCGTCGCTCGTCGAGAAGGAGGCGCGCTACGATGAGGACCGGCCGATCATCGCGCAGGTCTTCCTCAAGCGCCTGGCCATCGGCATGCCGCTGCAGTCGGATACGACGCTGCAGTATCTCATGGCCGCGCCGAAGGAGGATGTGTCCATCGAGGATACGAAGATCCAGTCGCCGTACAATACGTACCAGGTGACGGGGCTGCCGCCGGGGCCGATTGCGAATCCGGGCCTCAAGTCGATTGAGGCCGTGCTGCATCCGGCCGCCACGGATTATCTGTATTTCGTGGCCGACCGGCAGGGACACAATCATTATTCCACGAATTACGCCGATCACGAGGCAATTGTCGAACAGGTGCGCTGAGGCGCTGAGCAGAAGCGGGTAAGGAGGGAGAGACGATGGAACAGGCAGGAATCGAGGCCCTGCTGCGCGAGATGGAATCGTATGCCGCCGCGCATCACGTGCCGATCATCAATGAGCGCGGCCGCCGGGCGTTCCTTGCGGTCGTGCAGCAGGACCGTCCGCGCCGCATCCTCGAGATCGGCACGGCCATCGGCTATTCGGCGCTGCTGCTCCTGCTGCATGGTGCGGCGGACGCAAGGGTGACGACACTCGAGCTCAGCGAGGAGCGCGCAGAGCTTGCGCGCTCGTTCTGGGCGCGTGCGGGCGTTTCGGACCGCATCACGCTACTGACGGGCGATGCCGGCAGGATCCTCACGGAGCTTCCGGGAAAGCTCGCTGAGCCGTACGATTTCGTTTTCATCGATGCGGCCAAAGGACAGTATGTCGATTATTTCGAGAAGATCCAGCCGCTGCTCGCGCCGCACTGCACGGTCCTTGCGGACAACGTGCTGTTCCGCGGCTACGTGCTCGGGGAGGAGAAGGCGCCGCGCCGCTACCGCACGATCGTCAAGCGGCTGCGCGCCTATATAGAACTTGTCAATCAGACGCCGGGCTTTGCAACCGAGATCCTTGAACGCGGGGACGGCCTGGCGGTCACACGGAGGAAATAAGGTTTGATCAGGAAAAAGCCGGAGCTTCTGGCTCCAGCCGGCAACATGGAAAAGATGAAGATGGCGCTGCTCTACGGTGCCGACGCCGTGTATCTCGGCGGCAAGGCCTATGGGCTGCGGGCTTTTGGCGGCAATTTCAGCCGCGAGGAGCTCAAAGAGGCGATGGAATTCGCGCATGGCCTCGGCAAGAAGGTCTATGTGACGGTGAACATCTTCCCGCACAACCGCGACCTTGCGGCGCTGCCCGACTACCTGCGCTATCTGCAGGAAATCGGCACAGATGCGCTGCTCGTCGCCGATCTCGGCATCTTCACGATGTGCCGGGAAATCATCCCGGAGATGGAGATTCACATCAGCACGCAGGCCAACAACACGAACTGGGCAACGGTCAGGGCCTGGCAGGCCCTCGGCGCCAAACGCGTCGTGCTCGCGCGCGAGATGTCGCTTGAGGAGATTCGCGAGATTCGCCAGAAATGCGATGTGGATCTTGAGATGTTCGTGCACGGCGCGATGTGCATCTCGTATTCGGGCCGCTGCCTGCTCTCGAATTACTTTACGGGCCGCGATGCGAACATGGGCAGCTGCGCGCAGTCATGCCGCTGGAAGTACGCGCTCGTCGAGGAGACGCGTCCCGGCAGGTATTTCCCGATTGAGGAGGACGAGCGCGGCACGTACATCATGAATTCCAAGGATATGTGTCTCCTGCCGCACATCGCCGACGTCATCGGGAGCGGCGTCGAGAGCCTCAAGATCGAGGGGCGCATGAAGAGTGTCCATTACGTCGCGAGCGTGGTCAAGGCGTACCGCCTGGCCATCGACGCGTACTTCGACCATCCGGACGATTTTCACATCGACCCGGCCTGGACCGAGGAGCTCGAAAAGGTTTCCCACCGCCCATATACGACGGGATTCTACTATCATCAGCCGACGAAGGATGACCAGCTTTATGGCACATCCTCTTATATACAGACGTCCGAGTTTGTGGGGCTTGTGCGCTCTTATGACAAAGAGACGGGCTGGGCGCTCGTCGAGCAGCGCAACAACATGAAGCTCGGTCAGGAGATCGAGGTGTTCCAGCCGACGGGGCCGCTTTTCCGCCAGACGATCCGCGCGATGCGCGATGAAGATGGCGAGGAAATCGCGGTCGCGCCGCATCCGCAGCAGCTCCTCTACATGAAGATGGAGCAGCCGGTGGAGCCTTATACCATCCTGCGTCGGGATTATCAGGCGTGAGCCTGGGCCTCGTGCCCGGGCGGAAGTGAAAGTGAAGGAAAGCGGGGATTACTCATGGAAAAGACAGTTCGTTATTTTGGTAAGGCAACGGGACGCGTACAGGGCGTCGGTTTCCGCATGTTCATCCAGCAGCATGCCACGGAGCTTGGCGTGACGGGCTGGGTCCGCAACATGGAGGACGGCAGCGTCCACATGGAAATCCAGGGTACGCCGGAGGCCGTCGACAAGTTGTCGGTGCTCATGCGTGAAGGCAATTACTTCATCAAGGTCAAGGAGCTGACGTTTGAGGAGCGCCCGGTCGAGGCCGACGAGACGCGCTTCATCATCCGCTACTGATCCGGGATTCGTAAAAGGAGACTTGTTATGCCAAAGATACTCGTGCTGAACGGCCCGAACCTCAATCTCCTGGGCACCAGAGAGCCGGAGATTTACGGTCACACGACGCTTCAGGACATCAACGACCGCATTGAGAGGCGGGCGGCTGAGGCGGGCATCGCCGTCGATTTCCTGCAGTCCAATCATGAGGGCGTGCTCGTCGATGCCGTGCAGGCGGCCAATCACAAATACGATTACATCATTTTCAACGCGGCGGCGTTCACGCATTACAGCATTGCGCTGCGCGACGCCATCGCGGCCATCGAGGTGCCGGTCATCGAGGTGCATCTCTCGAACATCCACCAGCGCGAGGAGTTCCGCCATACGTCGGTGCTCGCACCCGTCGCGATGGGACAGATCTGCGGCCTCGGCGCCGAGAGCTACATGGCAGCCCTCGAGGCCATCATCTGCAAGCTCAAGGGCTGAGCACTGGGGCCACGGCCCCGCAAAACTTTCATCTGGAGATGATTTTCATGAATCCAAATCGTTTGGAGGCACTGCGCGCCCTGCTCGCGCGCGAGGGGCTCGATGCCGTCGTCGTGACGAAGTACGTCAATCTGCATTATTTCAGCGGCTTCCGCGGCGATGATACGACGCTCGTCGTGACGCAGGATCATGCCCTGCTCATCACGGACAACCGCTACACGGAGCAGGCACAGAAGCAGGCGCCGCTTTACGAGATCGTCGAGCAGAAGGGCGGCCTCTTGAAGAAGACGGCCGAGTGCCTTGAGAAGCTCGGCTGCCAAAAGGTGGGCTTTGAGGGCAATGCGATGCTCTACAATGACCATGCGGCACTTGCCGCCATTCTGCCGGACGTCGATTTCTCGAAGGCTCTGACGCTCGATGCCCTGCGCGCCGTCAAGGATGCCGAGGAGATCGGCTGTATCCGCAGGGCATGTGAAATCGCTGACAAGGCGTTTTCAGACATCGTCACGTTCATCCGCCCGGGCCGCACGGAGATCGAGGTCGCCGCACGCCTCGAGCAGGTCATGCGCGCCGCCGGCTCGGAGAAGCCGTCTTTTGATACGATCGTGGCGTCTGGCCTGCGCGGCAGCATGCCGCACGGCACGGCCACGGAGAAGGTCATCGAGGAAGGCGATTTTGTGACGATGGATTACGGTGCAAAATTCCAGGGCTACTGCTCCGATATCACGCGCACGGTCTGCGTGGGGCACGCGACGCCGCGCCAGCGCGAGGTCTACGAGGCCGTGCTCGGCACGCAGAAGCTCGTGCTCAGCCTCATCGGGCCGCACAAGTCGTGCCTTGCCATCGATACGGCGTCACGCGAATACCTTGCGCGCTACGATCTTGCCAAATACTTCGGCCACGGCCTCGGCCACAGCCTGGGCCTTGAGATCCACGAGTCGCCGCGCCTCTCGCGCTCGTGTGCGCCGGAGGATGTGCTCGTCCCGGGCAACCTCATCACGGACGAGCCGGGCGTCTATTTGCCGGGCTGGGGCGGCCTTCGCATCGAGGATACGGTGCTCGTGACGGAGACGGGCTGCGAACGGCTCACGAAGTCGGACAAGTCGCTCCTGGAACTCGGCTGCTGAACGGCTCCGCCTGCCTGTACGGTCATCGAGTATCCTCGCACAGGCGCGCGAATGCGCAGGAATGCTTGACGCGCGGCGTCAAGTTGATTATAATAAAAACGTTATGATATGTTTATATCGTGCAAATTGACCATGATATTTTGGAGGGCGTTATTGAATGATTAATAGTACGGATTTTCGCACGGGCTTGACGATTGAGATTGATGGCGGTGTCTGGCAGATTGTTGATTTCCAGCATGTAAAGCCGGGCAAGGGCGCAGCCTTCGTTCGCACGAAGATCAAGAACGTTGAGACGGGTGCAGTGGTAGAGCGTACCTTCAACCCGAACGAGAAGATGCCGGCCGCGCATCTTGAGACGCGCAATATGCAGTATCTCTACGAGTCCGACGGCATGTACACGTTCATGGATATGGAGACGTATGAGCAGACGGAGCTCAACAAGGATCAGCTCGGCGATGCGCTGAACTACCTCATGGAGAACATGGAAGTCTCGCTGCAGACGTTCAAGGGCCGCATCATCGGCATCCAGCTGCCGAACTCCGTCAACCTCAAGGTTGTCGAGTGCGAGCCGAGCGTCAAGGGCAACACGGCCACGGGTGCCACGAAGATGGCCAAGGTCGAGACGGGCTACGAAGTCCGCGTGCCGCTCTTCGTCAACGAGGGCGATACACTCCGCATCGATACGCGCACGGGCAACTACATCGAGCGCGCATAAGAAACGCTTTTTTTGAGCAGCTGTTGTACCGGTTCGCTGGTATGGCAGCTGTATTTCTTTCACGTTTCTTTTTCTTTTTTCTATCCGCCGGGCAGGAGAACGGTGTTTTTTAGCGAAATAATATAGTATAAATATGCATCAGGTGAAGCACGGAAACACGCCGGACGTGGCATATGCTTTCGCCTGCGGCATTCACATTGCTCGTTTCGTATAAGGAGGCCTTTATCATGGCAACGGAAAAAGAATTATTGAAGAAGGATTCTGGTCTGGGCGCAATCCGCATCGCGGATGAGGTCGTCAGCATCATCGCGGGCCTGGCTGCCACGGAAGTCGACGGCATCGCGGGCATGAGCGGCGGCATCGCCGGCGGCATTGCCGAGATGCTCGGCCGCAAGAATTTCGCCAAGGGCGTCAAGGTTGAGGTCGGTGAGAAGGAAGCCGCCGTCGATCTCTACATCATTGTCAAGTACGGCGTGCGCATCCCCGATGTGGCCCTTGCGGCACAGGAGAATGTCAAGCAGGCTATCGAGACGATGACGGGCCTGTCGGTTGTCGAAGTCAATGTCCACGTACAGGGTGTCGGTTTCCCGGAGGAAGCGCCGAAGGCAGAAGAGGTGCGTGTACGCTGAGTTGAAGCGAGGCGGATACCATGGGGATCATCAACCGTATATTGCTGTTTTTCTTCAGTCTGGGCGCTATGGCGCTGTCGCTCGTCGTGCTCGCGGCCTGTATCGGCGTGCTGCCGGAGTCCGTCTGGCTCAATGAGCTTCACTATGCGCTCACGCGGCCCGAGACGATTGCGGGGGCTGCCGTTGCATTTCTCATCGCGTTTCAGCTCTTCTGCTGCTCGTTCCGCCGGACGCGTCCCGTGGAGCGGGAGTCGGGGGAATACCTCGTGCTGCAGAATGAGGCCGGGGCCGTGCGCGTGGCACTCGATGCCGTGCGCTCGCTCGTCGAGCAGACGGCATCGAATCTGCCGGGCATCCGGCTGGCCCGCGCGAAGGCGTACCGCGTGCACAGCAGCAGCGGCAAAGAAGCCGTGGACAATCTCAAGCTCGTGCTGAACCTTTCGGTTGGCCGCGGCCTCAATGTCAACGAGGTGTCGGCAGCCGCCGCAAAGGAGATCCGCGAGGAGCTCCGGGAGGTCATGGGCCTTTCGGATGTCGTGCTCGACCTGCGCGTCACGAGTCTTTCCGATGCTGCCCTGCCGTCGAAGCGCCGCGTCGTCTGAGGTGGTGGACAGAAGATGAAAGAAGAAATCAAGAACTATCTGGAACAGATCTGGCAGGAAAGCCGGTATCGCGTCATCGGGCTCTTTGCGGGGCTCTTCATCGGCCTGGCCATCCTGATCTTTGGCTTCTGGCGCACCATCTTCGTCCTGTTTTGCGGCAGCGTCGGTCTTTTCATCGGCACGCGGCTTGACGAGGGCGATACCATTTTCTCGATGCTCGAACGCATCCTGCCCGAACGGTTCAATCATTTTCGCTGAGCACGCAGCCGCGTGCAGGAAGGTTTAAGGTAAGGAAGGTTATTCATGAGTCGTAGACAAGCAAGAGAGGCGGCCCTTCAGGCGCTCTTTCAGTTGGATTTGAATCACGCAGATGAGGCCGGTCAGGAGGAGATGTATGAGTCTCTGGCCATCGATACGGCCCTTTCGGAAGGGGAGGCCATGAGTGCTCATGACCGCGCGTTCGTCAGGGCGCTCGTCCATGGGACCCGTGAGCACCTTGAAGAGATTGACGCGAAGATCGCCCATGCTTCGCGCGAGTGGAAGGTGGAGCGCATGGCGGTGGTCGACCGCAATCTCACGCGCATGGCGACGTATGAGATGCAGTTTGCCCCCGAGAAGCTCACCCCGAACATCGCGATCAACGAGGCTGTGGAACTGGCGAAGAAGTATGGTACGGATGAGTCCAGCCGCTATGTCAACGGCATCCTGGGCGCAATCATGAAGAATGCGCAGTGATACATGATGGAAGCCAGACCTGAGTCTGGCTTTTTTCTTGTGAGAAGGACGGCAGATACGGGCGAGAGGTGAAAGAAGACATGAGAGACAGGATGGAATCCATTCACAGTGTCAGCGACGTGACGCGCTACATCAAGATGGTGCTGGCGCGCGAGCCGGCGCTCGCGCATCTGCAGGTGCGCGGCGAGCTCTCGAATTTCAAGCGCTACGCCTCGGGGCACTGTTACTTCACGCTGAAAGACGCGGGCGCCGCCATCAAGTGCGTGATGTTCCGGAGCCGCGCGCAGAGCCTGCGCTTTGAGCCGCAGAACGGCATGCAGGTCATCGTGAGCGGCAATGTCGCCGTTTACGAGCGCGACGGCGTCTACCAGCTCTACGCCGACCGCATGATACCCGATGGCATCGGCGATCTGGCGCTCGCCTTCGAGCAGCTCAAGGCGAGGCTTGCGGCCGAGGGGCTTTTTGAGGAGGCGCACAAGCGGCCTTTGCCGCATTTCCCGAAGACCATCGGCATCGTGACGTCGCTGTCGGGCGCCGTGCTGCGCGATATCTACCGCGTCTCGAAGCGGCGCTGGCCCGCCGTCCGGCTCGTGCTGAAGCCCGTGCTCGTGCAGGGGGAGGAGGCCGCCGGGCAGATTGCGGAGGCCATCCGCTTCTTCAATGAGAAGTATCCCGTCGACGTGCTCATCGTCGGGCGCGGCGGCGGCTCGATGGAGGACCTCTGGGCCTTCAACGAGGAGGCCGTCGTGCGCGCGATCTACGCGTCAGAGATCCCCGTGATCTCGGCCGTCGGCCACGAGACGGACTTCACGCTGGCGGATTTCGTCAGCGACCAGCGCGCGGCGACGCCCTCGCAGGCGGCGGAGCTCGCCGTGCCCGACCGGCTCGAGCTGCGGCGCTACGTCGAAAGTCAGGGAAAGAGGCTCTCCGAGCAGGCAAAGCGCCAGTGTGCGGCCAAGCGGCTGCGGCTTGATGCCTGCCTCAGGAGTACGGCACTCGAGAGGCCGCAGCTCCTGCTTGCGGGCCGCTCGCAGCGCCTCGACCGCGCCGTGCAGGCCCTGCAGCACGCGATGAAGCAGGAACTCACGGCGCGCCGTCACGAGCTGAGCATTGCCTGCGAAAAACTCGACATGCTCAACCCGCTGCAGGTCCTCTGCCGCGGGTACGGCATCGTCGAGAAGCGCGGCAGGATTGTGACGAGCGTCAGGGAGACGAAGCCCGGCGAGCGCGTGCACATCGTCATGAAGGACGGCCGCGTGGCCGCACGCATCGAAGATACAAATGCTGGACGGAGTCAGCAACGTCAGGAAAGGAAGATGGAAGATGCCCAGAAAGAAGGAACTCTCTTTTGAAGAATCCCTGGGGAAACTCGAAGAGATTGTCAAGACCATGGAAGAGGGCAGCCTGAGCCTCAGGGACCTCATGACGAATTATTCGGAGGGGGTCCAGCTGGCCAAGAATTGCCTGACGGCGCTCGACCGCGCGGAAAAGACCATGGACCTCCTCGTCAAGGAGGGGGAAGACGGTACGGTCAAGGAAGAGCAGTTGGAGATAGAGGGAGAATAAGGTAGTATGTTCAAGGAACTTTGGCATGAAAGACAGCAGCTGGTCGAGCGCCAGCTCGTAAAAGAACTCGATGCACAGCAGCCACTCGACAAGACGCTGCACGATGCGATGCAGTACAGTCTCATGGCCGGCGGCAAGCGCCTGCGGCCGATCCTCGTGATGGCGGCAGCCGATGCCGTCGGCGCCGATGGCACGAAATTCCTCACGACGGGCTGCGCGCTCGAGATGATCCACACATATTCCCTGATCCACGACGACCTGCCGGCCATGGACAACGACGATTACCGCCGCGGCAAGCTGACGAACCACAAGGTCTACGGCGACGGCATGGCCGTGCTCGCGGGCGACGCGCTTCTGACGCTGGCCTTCGAGGTCATGCTGCGCCAAGAGTGGGCCGATGCGGCGACGCGGCTGGCTGTCGTGCGCGAGATGAGCACGGCTGCCGGCATGAACGGCATGGTCGGCGGCCAGGCCATCGACCTCGAGTCGGAGGGCCATCACATCAGCATGGAGACGCTGCGCCGCATGCACATGGGCAAGACGGGCGCGCTCTTCCGCGCGGCCATCCGCAGCGGCGCAATCCTCGCAGGTGCCAATGACGAGGAGCTCGCATTGCTCACGCGGTATGCCGATAAATTCGGCCTGGCCTTCCAGATCACGGACGACATCCTCGATGTTACGGGCGATGAGAAGGAGATCGGCAAGCCCGTCGGCAGCGATCTGCGCAACCACAAATCGACGTACGTCACGCTGACGTCGCTCGAGGAGGCCCGGGAGCTGGCGAAAACGACCGTACAGGAGGCCGTGGACGCCCTCGCGCCGTTCGGCAGCCGCGCCGTCTTCCTCAGAGAACTCGTGGAGTATCTGCTCACACGCAAAAATTAAGTAGGAATGGGAAGTGTTTCCATGCATGCATTGCTCGATCGAATCAATAAACCGGAAGATGTCAAGCGGCTTAACGTTCAGGAGCTCGACCGCCTGGCCGCGGAAATCCGCCGCTTGATCATCGATACCGTCGCGCGAAACGGCGGCCATCTCGCGCCAAATCTCGGGACGGTGGAGCTCACACTCGCCCTTTACAGCGTTTTTTCGTTTCCGCAGGATAAACTGGTCTGGGACGTCGGCCATCAGTCGTACACGCACAAGATCCTGACGGGGCGCCGGGAGCGGTTTGCGACGCTGCGCCGCCAGGGCGGCATCACGGGATTCCCGAACCGCTTTGAATCGCCGTACGATGCGTTCGGCGTCGGCCATGCGAGCACCTCGATCTCGGCGGCGCTGGGCATGGCAATCGCGCGCGACGTCCGCGGCCTACACAACCAGGTCATCGCCGTCATCGGCGACGGGGCACTGACCGGCGGCGAGTCCTTTGAGGCGCTCAACCATGCCGGCGACCTCGGCACGAAGCTCATCGTCATTCTCAACGACAACGAGATGTCCATCGATGCCAACGTCGGCGCCATGAGCGAGTATCTCTCGCGCATCCGCATCGCGCCGCAGTACAACCGCGCCAAGCGCGACATGGGCAATCTGCTCATGAGCATCCCGCACATCGGCGGCAAGGTCTACAAGACGGCCAGCCACTTGAAGGACGGCGTGCGCTCGGTGCTCGTGCCGGGCAGCCTGTTCGAGGAGATGGGCTTCCATTACATCGGCCCCATTGACGGGCACAACATCGGCCTCCTTGAGGAGGTGCTGTCGCGGGCGCGCGATATGACGGGCCCGGTACTCATCCACATCCACACGGTCAAGGGCAAAGGGTACCTGCCCGCCGAGCAGGCGCCGGAAAAATTCCACGGCGTCGGCTGTTTCGATGCACAGACGGGCAAGCCTGTCAAGAAGGCGGCCTGTGCGCCGTCGTATACCGCTGTTTTCAGCCAGGCGCTCATCGAGCTCGCGAAGAAGGACCCGGACATTCTAGCCATCACGGCGGCCATGCCGTCGGGCACGGGGCTCAAGGCCTTCGGCAAGGCATATCCGAACCGCTTCTTCGATGTCGGCATCGCCGAGGAACACGCTATGACGCTCGCGGCCGGCATGGCTGCGGCGGGCATGCATCCCGTCATCGCGCTCTATTCGACGTTTGCGCAGCGTGCCTACGACCAGATGATCCATGACGTCTGCCTGCAGAACCTGCCCGTGACGATCTGCCTGGACCGCGCAGGGCTCGTCGGCGAGGACGGCCCGACGCATCACGGCGTCTTCGACCTCTCGTACCTGCGGCAGATGCCGAACATGCACGTGCTCGTGCCGAAGGACGAGGAGGAGCTGCGCCACATGCTCGCGACGGCCATCGCCATCGACGGGCCCGCGGCCATCCGTTATCCGCGCGGGGCGGGCCGCGGCGTGACGCTCACGGACGATTTCAGGACGCTGCCGATCGGCAAGGCCGAAGTGCTGCACGAGGAGGGCGAAGTCGCCCTGCTCGCCGTCGGCACGATGGTCGAAAAGGCCGAGAAGGCTGCCGAGCTTCTCCACGAGCAGGGCATCGAGGCCGCCGTCGTCAACATGCGCTTCGTGAAGCCTCTCGATGAGGCGCTCATCCTGCGCTATGCGGCGGAGAAGAAGCTTCTGGTGACGCTTGAGGAGAATGCTCTCGCGGGCGGTTTCGGCGCATCCGTACTCGAATGTCTTGCGGATCACGGCGCCGCGGTGCCGGTGCTGCGCTTCGGCATCCCCGACCGCTTTGTCGAGCAGGGCACGCGCCAGGAGCTCCTTTCGCTCTGCGGCCTGCAGGCGGAGGCCATCGCTGCCGCCATCCTGCGGAAGCTCGGGCGGGAGCCTGCGCCTCAGCAGGATGCTGCGGGCGGGCAGATGGAACAGCCGGAGCAGTAAGAACAGGAAAATCAGGAAGAGAAGAATAGAAGGTTTTTTACGAATGGCAAAAGAACGATTGGATACCCTTTTGGTCGAGCGCGGCCTGGCCGGCAGCCGGGAACGGGCCAAGCGCATGATCATGGCCGGCGAGGTGCTCGTCGACGGACAGAAGGTCGACAAGGCCGGCACGACGGTGAAGCCCGAGGCCGAAATCCGTCTGCTCGGCCACGACATCCCCTATGTCAGCCGCGGCGGCCTCAAGCTCGAGAAGGCCATGCAGGAATTTGCGGTGACGCTTGCGGGCAAGGTGGCGGCCGATATCGGCGCTTCGACCGGCGGCTTCACGGACTGTATGCTCCAGAACGGTGTGCGCAAGGTCTTCGCGATTGACGTCGGCTACGGCCAGCTCGCCTGGAAGCTGCGCACGGACGACCGCGTCGTCAACATGGAGCGCACGAATATCCGTAATGTCACCTCTGAGATGCTCGGCGAGAAACTCGACTTCGCCTCGATCGACGTGGCCTTCATCTCGCTGACGAAGGTCTTGCCCGTCGCGAAGGAACTCCTGACGGACACAGGCGAGCTCGTCGCGCTCATCAAGCCGCAGTTTGAGGCGGGGCGCGAGAAGGTGGGCAAGAAGGGCGTCGTGCGCGACCCGGCCGTGCACGAGGAAGTCGTCGTGCGCGTGACGGATTTCGCGCGCTCGCTCGGCTTCTGTCCGCTGGCGCTCACGTACTCGCCCGTCAAGGGGCCGGAGGGCAATATCGAATACCTCATCCACCTCACGAGCGGGGCGGGCGAGGACACGGTATCCCCTGAGCGCATCCGCGAGGTGGTCGCCTCTGCCCACGCGGCCCTCGACAAGTAAGGAGGGAGTATTTGCATGCTGACGATAGCTGTATTCCCCAATGTCACGAAGAAGAATGCCGCCGATATCCTCTACCGGATCATCGCATTCTTCCGCGACAAGGATGTCCGGCTCATCATGCCGCTCGACGAATCGCGCTTCTTCGATATGGAGTCGTACGGCGTGCCGGATATCGAGAAGGTGCCGGCGGATCTTGCGCTCTGCCTCGGCGGCGACGGCACGCTGCTCGGCGTCTGCCACCGCTACGGCGATGCGGCCATCCCGCTCTGCGGCGTCAACATCGGCACGCTGGGCTTCATGGCCGACATCGAGCCCGATGAGCTCGAGACGAAGCTCCAGAAGATCCTCGACAAGGACTACCACATCGAGCACCGGCTGCTGCTCGCGGGCTTCGTGCATTCGTGCGGCAAGCGCCGCTTCATCGGCCATGCCATCAACGATGTCGTCGTGACGAAGGGCGGCGTCGCGCGCATGCTCCACCTGGGGCTCAGCATCAATTCGTCGCATCTCATCGACTACAAGGCCGACGGTCTCATCGTGTCGACGCCGACGGGCTCGACGGCGTATTCGCTGTCGGCGGGCGGGCCCATCATGAACCCGAATATCCGGGCGCTGCTCCTGACGCCGATCTGCGCGCACACCTTCAACATGCGCCCGCTGGCCATCCGGGAGGACGATGTCGTGCACATCCAGATTGCCGCGGTCCATCAGGACATCATCGTGACGCTCGACGGCCAGGAGAGTTACCGCCTTTTGCCCGGCGATGAGGTCACGGTGCAGAAATCCCAGGTACAGGCCAATATCGTCAAATTCGACGACAAGGATTACTATCAGATCCTGCGCACGAAACTGTGGCGAAATGACTGAGCATACAATACATACAACGCATACAACGAGAGATGAGAAGGGAAGAAAAAGAGAAAGGCTGATTCGATGAAAGAGAGACGCTTGGAACTGATACGTGAGATCATCCGCCACGAGATCATAGAGACGCAGGATGAGCTGGCTGCCGAGCTGCGCAAGAAACGCATCGCCGTCACGCAGGCCACGGTTTCGCGCGACATCAAGGAACTCATGCTCATCAAGGTGCCGACGGGCGACGGCCGCTACCGCTACGCGCTGCCGGCACAGGAGAATTACGCATTCACGAAGGAGCGCATGAAGCGCATCTTCAACGATACGATCATCGATTGCGACTACAGCGAGAACGTGCTGGTCGTCAAGACGCTGCCGGGCGGTGCGAACACCGTGGCTTCGGCGCTCGATTACTGCAAGTGGCCGGAGATCATCGGCACGGTCGCAGGCGACGACAGCATCCTCGTCGTCGTCAAGCCCAAGGAGACGGCGCCGGAGATCAAGAAACGCATCTTAGACCTCCTGGACCAGAACTGAGAGAAGGGATCCATTCAACATGCTGAAGACTTTGACGGTCTGGAATTTCGCGCTGCTCGAGCATGTGCAGGTGGAATTCGGGCCGGGACTCAATATCCTGACAGGTGAGACGGGTGCGGGCAAGTCCATCCTCATCGATTCGCTCGGTGCCGTGCTCGGCCACCGCGTCTCCGCCGACAACATCCGCTCGGGCTGCGAATGGCTGCGCGTGGAGGCCGTGTTCTTGCTTGACGAAGAATCGCTCGGGCTCCATGAATTTTTGACGCAGCAGGCCATCGACGATTCGGAGAACATGCTGATCGTCACGCGCCAGGTGACGCGGAATGGCCGCAGCACGGCGCTCGTCAACGGCTGCCACGTGACGCTTGCCACGCTCAAGCGCATCGGCAACTTCCTCGTCGACATCCACGGGCAGAACGAGAACCTGGCGCTCTTAAAGGAAGAAAGCCAGCTGCACCTGCTCGACACGTACGACCCGGATCTCTCCGAGGCCCTGGCTGCCTATGAATGCGCCTACCGGGCCTGGATGGAGCAGAAGAAATGTTACGAGGAGAAGCAGCAGGCCTCGCGCGAGTACGCGCAGCGCCTCGACATGCTGCACTGGCAGGATAAGGAGATCACGGACGCCGGCCTCAGGGAAGGTGAGGATGAGGAACTCGAGGCCGAGATCCGCAAGCTCTCGCATGCAGAAAAGATTGTCGGATTCGTCGAAGAGTCGTATAATCTTCTTGATGGCAGCGGAGGCGGCCTCAGCGTGCTCGCCGCGCTCTCGCAGGTCAGGAAGGACCTCGGCGACATGAGCCGTTTCGACCGGTCGCTGGCAAATGCCCAGAAGATTGTCGAGGAGGCGTTCGTCTCGCTGCAGGAAGCGGCCTACGAGCTGCGCGATTACGGCGAGAACATGGAGTTCCGCCCGGAAAGGCTCGACAAGCTCCAGCAGCGCATGGATCTCATCTACCGGCTCTGCAAGAAATACGGAGCGACGGTATCCGACGTGCTCGCGCATCAGCAGAAGGTCCAGCAGGAACTCCTGGAGATCGAGAATTACGATGACGATATCGCGGCGCTCGCGAAGAAGATTGCTGCGCTTGAAGCCGAGCTTTCGCGCAAAGCCAAGCGCCTGACGGAGCTGCGCGAGGCCGCGGCCAGGGATCTCTCTGCCGCCATCCACGCCCAGCTCCTCGAGCTCGGCATGCCGCAGGCGCGCTTCTACATCGCCGTCACGCCGGCCGGTCAGTACGGCCCGCACGGCAGCGATGAAGTCGCGATGTACTTCTCGGCCAATGCCGGCGAGCAGGAAAAGCCTCTGCAGAAGGTGGCGTCCGGCGGCGAGCTCTCGCGCATCGCGCTTGCCATCAAGACGGTGGCTTCGTCGCGCGACTCGTCGGTGCCGAGCATGGTCTTTGATGAGATCGATACGGGCATCGGCGGCCGCACGGCCCAGATGGTCGCGGAGCGCATCGCGCTCGTCGCACAGTACAAGCAGGTGCTATGCATCACGCATCTGCCGCAGATCGCCTGCATGGCCGACGAGCATCTCTACATCTCGAAGGGCATCGAGGACAATCACGCCGTCACGCAGGTGCGGCCGCTCTCCGAGCGTGAGCAGATCAGCGAGATCGCGCGCATGGCATCGGGCGCCGACATGACGACGGCATCCATCGACAACGCGCGCGAGATGGTCCTGCACGCCAAGCTCAAGAAGGAGAGCTTCCGCCAGCAGGCCTGACGCAAGAGCGGACTGTCATGAGAAAGACGAGGCGGGACGGCTTTGAGAGCCGGCCTGCCAGACCATACTGTAATGGATAATAAGGGGTACGAGGAGGTTTTTTCGATGTATGAGGATCTGATTGAAACGAAAATCGCAAGCGAGGATGTCTTTGACGGCGTGCTGCTGCACGTGAAAAAGGATACGGTCAAGCTGCCGAACGGCCGCACGGCGACGCGGGAGTGGATCAAGCATCCGGGAGCGTCCTCAGTTATCCCGGTATTCCCTGATGGCTCGATCATCCTCGTGCGCCAGTACCGTTACCCGATTGACCAGGTCACGCTCGAGGTGCCGGCCGGCAAGCTCGATTCGCCCGACGAGGACCCGCTCTTCTGTGCGGAGCGCGAGCTTTCGGAGGAGACGGGCTACAAGGCCGACAAGATTGAGAAGCTCACGACGATCGCGACGACGGTCGGGTTCTCGAATGAGCACATCCATCTCTACGTGGCCAAGGGTCTGACGCCGGGCAAGCAGCATACGGACGAGGACGAATTCATCAACGTCGTCAAAGTGCCGATGAAGGAAGCCCTCGAGATGGTCAGGGACGGCCGCATCATCGATGCAAAGAGCGTCGTCTCGATCCTGATGGTCAGCCAGCAGCAGAAGGCTTGAGGCCCTGGTCTGCCGGAACGATGCGTGAGATCGAACGATACAATAGAACGATAAAGGATATTGGGGGAATCTATGTTTAATCTGAATCTGCTGGATATCGTCGCAGGCATCCCGGGCCTCATCATTGCGATGGTCATCCATGAATACGCGCATGCGCGCACGGCCGACGCCCTCGGCGACCCGACGCCGCGCATGATGGGCCGTCTGACGCTCAATCCGGTCGCGCATATCGACCCCATCGGCCTCATCATGCTGTTCCTCGTGCGCTTCGGCTGGGCGAAGCCGGTCATCATCGACGCCCGCCACTTCAAGAATCCGCGCCGCGACGATATTCTCGTCTCGCTGGCCGGGCCCGCTGCAAACCTCGTGACGGCATTCCTGACGCTTGTCGTACTCCTCGCGTATCATCATGTCGCGGGGCGTCCGTCCGTCGGCATGTACCAGGTCCTGCAGCTCATCATCATCTACAACATCAACTTTGCAATCTTCAACCTGATTCCGCTGCCGCCGCTCGACGGCTCGCATGTGCTCGCCCAGCTGCTGCCGGGCAGGCTCGCGTATGAGTACGTGCGCCTGGAGCGCTACAGCTTCCTCATCCTCATCGTCCTCATCATGACGCCGGTCCTCAGCATGATCTTCATCCCGCTGCAGCGGTTCATCTGGTCGGCCTTCCTGTTCATTCTGACGCCGTTCCTTTGAGCAGGTGAAGCATGAAGGATTACACGATACACCTGCCGGTCTTTGACGGCCCGCTCGAACTCCTGCTGCATCTCATCGAGAAGAACAAGATCGATATCTACGATATCCCCATCGCGCTTCTGACGCGCGAGTATCTCGATTCGCTCGAGACGATGAAGCGCATGGACATGGAGGTGACGAGTGCCTTCCTCGTGATGGCGGCGACACTGCTCCAAATCAAGTCGCGCATGATGTTGCCGAAGCCCGTGCACGAAGAGACGGGCGAGGAGGAGGACCCGCGCCTCGAGCTCGTCGAGCGGCTGCTCGAGTACAAGAAGTTCAAGCGGGTCAGCGAGGTGCTCGGCGATATGGCCGTGGTGCAGGAACGCTTCGTGGGCAGGGCACCGCTGCCCTTGCCCGTGCACCGTCTGCCGCCCGAGCATCTGCCGCTTGAAGAGCTCGTCGCGGCGTTCCAATCGGTCCTCGCGGTCAAGGTGGAGCCGACGATCCCCGCGGTGCTCGTCGCACCCGAGACGTACAGTCTCGAGGAGAAGATGGGGACGCTCCTCACGCTGCTGGCCAAACGCCATGGAGCCGTGCGCTTTACCGAGGCGTTCCGGCCCGGCGCGCGCGGCGAGCTCATCGTGACGTTCCTGGCTCTCCTCGAGCTTATGAAGAAGGGACTCGTCACGGTGCGTCAGCCGCATCTCTTCGCCGATATGGAAATCGCCCTGCGGCAGGGCGCAGAACAGGCAGATGGCCGGAGTGACCGGCACCGCCGAGATGGCCAGGCCGGTCGGGACGGGCAGGCGGGGCAGGATGCGCAGAACAGAGAGGAGTTTTTGCATGGAACAACGTGATATGGGCGATGTCGGACTCCTCGAGGCCGTGCTGTTCGCGGCGGGGGACCCCCTTGACCGCGACGCGCTGGCGCATGTCATGGACTGCCCGGCCGATGCAATTGAGCCGCTTGTCGAGAAACTCCGGCAGGAGCTTTTGGCGCGCGGCAGCGGCCTTACCGTTCACCGCGTGGCCGGCGGTTATCAGCTCGTCACGCGGCAGGAGGCCTATCCCGTCGTCGAGCGCCTGAGCCAGGTGACGGAGCGGCGCCTGTCCGCGCCGACGCTTGAGACGCTATCAATCATCGCGTTCAAGCAGCCCATTACGAAGCCCGAGATCGAGAGGCTGCGCGGCGTGCGCATCGAGCGTGCGCTTGCAAAGCTTTTAGAGCTCGACCTCATCGAGGAGCGCGGTCGCAAGCAGGTCATCGGCCGGCCCATCCTCTACGGGACGACGGCTGCGTTTCTGCGCTGCTTCGGGCTCGAGTCGCTTTCGGACCTGCCGCAGCTGCCGACGACGGAGGATGCGGCCGAGAGCCTCGACGAGGAGCAGAAGGCAATCCTGCGTGAAAGCCTTGCAAGGCGGCAGCCGCAGGAAGCTCCCGCGGCGGGAGACGCCGGAGACACGGAAGCAGCCCCCACGGCAGAAGCTGTACCCAGAGAGGATGCGGAGCCCGGGGCAGCAGAGGCCAAAGACGACGCCGCTTCCAAGACGCAGGCGGAGCAACAGAAGGATTGACGGACAGCACGTGCCCTGGCGCCGTGCTGTTTTTTCGGAATAGATACGTATTGTAATTAGGAGGAAAAGAAATTGGTGGAATTATTAGCACCGGCCGGCAGCAAAGAGGCCCTGATCGCGGCCGTGGAGAACGGCGCCAACGCCGTCTATCTGGCCGGCAACGTCTTCGGCGCCCGCGCCTATGCGGCGAATTTTGACCGCGAGGGGCTGCGCGAGGCCATCCGCTTTGCGCATCTGCGCGATGTGGCCATCCATGTCACGGTCAACACGATTGTCGACGACGAGGAACTGCCGGAGCTGCGCGACTATCTGCGCTTCCTCTACGAGGCGGGCGCCGACGCCATCCTCGTGCAGGACCTCGGCGTCGCGAAGATTGCCCATGAGACGGTGCCGAATCTGCCTCTTCATGCGAGCACGCAGATGTCGGTGCACAGCCTCGAGGGCGTGCGCACGCTCAAGGAACTCGGTTTCTCGCGCGTCGTGCTGGCCCGCGAGCTTTCAATCAAGGACATCCGCTACATCTGCGCGCATGCCGGCGTGGAGATCGAGACGTTCATGCACGGCGCGCTCTGCGTCTGCTACTCGGGCCAGTGCCTCATGAGCAGTATGATCGGCGGGCGCAGCGGCAACCGCGGCCGCTGTGCGCAGCCCTGCCGCCTGCCGTATACGCTCGTGGACGAGAAAGGGGAGGATGTGCTCGGCGAAGAGGCCGGCAAATACCTGCTCTCGCCGCGCGATCTCAGCACGATCGACGTTATTCCCGAGCTCCTCGCTGCCGGCGTGAATTCCCTCAAGATCGAGGGCCGCATGAAGCGCCCCGAGTACGTCGCGACCGTCGTGCGCACGTACCGTGAGGCCATCGATTCATATTACAGCAGCAAGGGCTACGAGGTGACGGCAGAGGAGCGCGACGACCTCGCGCAGATCTTCAACCGCGATTTCACGACGGCGTATCTGCTCGGACGCCCGGGCAGGACGATGATGAGCGACCGCCGGCCCAACAACCGCGGCCTGCTCATCGGCCGCGTACTCGATTACGACTGGGACAAGCGGCTCGTCACCGTGAAGCTCAGCGGCAGGCTCGGCCTCGGCGACCAGGTGGATTTCTGGGTCAAGGTCGGCGGCCGCGTGACGGCGACGATCAAGGAGCTTTTGACGCCAGAAGGCAAGGCGCTTGCGCGCGGCGAAGCGGGCGATACCGTCGTCTTCGCGATTCCGTCGGCCGTGCGCCATCATGACCGCGTGTTCAAGGTCTACGATGCCGCGCTCATGGAGAAAGCCAAGCACAGCTTTGACACGGGAGCGCCCGTGCGCCGCATCCCTGTCGCCGTTACGGTGCATGCCGCCATCGGCGAGCCGCTCGTCATCACGCTGCGCGACGCGGACGGCGTGACGGGCACGGGCAAAACGGACTTCATCGGCGAAGCCGCGCGCAAGCGCCCGCTCTCGGAGGAAACCGTCCGCAAGCAGGCCGCGCGCCTCGGCACCTCGGTCTTTGCGATGAAGTCTCTTGACTGCGACATCGAGGGTGCGGTCATGGTGCCCGTCAGCGAGATCAACGAGGCACGCCGCCGCGCCGTCGAGGAGCTCGAGAACAAGCGCCTCGCCATCCATATGGAGAAGGCCCGTCAGGTGCCGGCGTGGCACATCGCGCCGGAGAAGCCGCGCGACGTGCTCAAAGAGAGTGCTTCGCTCATGGTCGCCTGCGATACGCTCGAGCAGGTCAAAGCGGCGCTCGCGGGCGGTGCTGACGGCATCCTGTTCGGCGGCGACTCGTACCGCCATCACGTCATCACGGCCGAAGAATACCAGGCGGCCTGGCAGCTTGCCAAAGATGCCGGCGCGCGCATCGACTTCAATATGCCGCGCATCGTGCGCGAGGCCCATCAGAAGGGCGTCGAGCGCCTCATGGCAGCCTGGCGGGAATTTGCGCCCGCGGCCATTCACGTCCATAACATCGGCACGCTCGGCCTCGTGCGCCGCCTGACGACACTGCCCATCCATGCCGATTACTCGCTGATCTCGTACAACCGCCAGACGCTGGCCTTCCTCAAAGAATACGGCGTGGCCGAGGCGACACTCTCGCCTGAGCTCAACCGCGGGCAGATCCTGGAGATTGCGAAGGACTCGCCGCTGCCGCTCACATGCATCGTGCACGGGCGCCTCGAGCTCATGATCTCGGAGTACTGCGTCATGGGCAGCTTCCTCGGCGGCATCGACAAGGGCCCGTGCAGCCAGCCCTGCACGAAGCGCCGCTTTGCGCTGCGCGACCGCAAGGACACGGATTTCCCGCTCGTGACCGACCAGTTCTGCCACATGCACGTGCTCAACAGCAAGGTGCTCTCGATGCTGCCGCATGCGATGAAATTCATCCCGGGCGGCGTGCGGACGCTCCGCATCGAGGCCAAAGCCCTGGCGCCGGACGAGATTCGCCGCCTCGTGGCAGCCTACCGCCGCGCCATGAACCTGCCATCTGAGCTCGACGAGGCACAGGAGGCATGGGTGCGCGAGCAGGAGGGCCCTGATATCACGCGCGGCCACTATTTCCGCGGCGTCCTTTAAGCATTCACGCCGTTTAGAACCGTCAAATGAGGTAAAGAACGAACAATGGAACAAGAAACCTATAAGATCATGGAATACAGCCGGGTGCGCGAGATGCTCGCCGCCTGCACGTCCTCGCTCATCGGCAGGGAACGCGCGCAGACGATGCTGCCGACCAGCGACTTTGACGAAGCCGTCGAATGGATGCAGGAGACGACGGAGGCCGTGACGGTCCTTGAGACGGCCGCGCCTCCGTTCGGCGGCATCTTCGATATCCGCCCCCTGCTCAAGAAGGTGAAGATGGGCGCCGTGCTCGACCTCGACGACATCGTGAGCATCATGAGCACGCTCTACGCGATGCGGAGTGTCAAGCGCTTCTTCCGCGACAGCGAGGTCGAGGCCCCGACGCTCAAGGAGTGGGCGCGGAGCATCGAGATCCTCGGCCAGCTCGAGCGGCTGCTCGAAAACACCGTCGACGAGCACGGCGCCATGCGCGAGGACGCGAGCGTCGAGCTTCGGCGCATCCGCCGCGAGCTCAAGAGCGCGCAGGGCAAGATCAAGGAGCGCATCGGCAGCATCCTGCACACGGCGGAATACCAGAAATTTTTCCAGGATGCCATCGTCACCGTGCGCGACGAGCGCTACGTCATCCCCGTCAAGCAGGAGTACCGCTCGCGCTTCCCGGGCATCGTGCACGACCAGTCTTCAACGGGCGCGACGCTCTTCATCGAGCCGATGGCCATCGTCGAACTCAACAACGACGTCAAGCAGCTGACGCTCGCCGAGCAGCAGGAAATCCAGCGCATCCTGCGCCATCTCTCGGCCGAGGTCAACAAGAACGGCGAGACGCTGGCGGAGAACTGCCGCATTTTAGGCGATATCGACTTCGCGTTCGCGAAGGCCCGTCTCGCGCAGCAGATGGACGCGCAGCGCCCGGAGCTCAACCGCGAGGGCCGCACGGACCTTCGGCAGGCACGCCATCCGTTCATCCCGAAGGAAAAGGTCGTGCCGATTGACCTGCGCATCGGCGAGGGCTACCGCATGCTCTTGATCACCGGCCCGAACACGGGCGGCAAGACCGTCAGCATGAAGACGTTCGGCCTTATGGTGCTCCTCGCGCAGTCGGGCTGCTACCTGCCGACGGCACCCGACCCCGTCATTTCCGTCTATCCGAATATCTACGCCGATATCGGCGACGAGCAGAGCATCGAGCAGAATCTCTCGACGTTCTCGGCGCACATGACGCATATCGTGCGCATCCTCGAGAAGGTCGAGTCCGACGACCTCGTGCTGCTCGATGAGCTCGGCGCCGGCACTGACCCCGAGGAGGGCGCGGCGCTCGCCATGGCCATCCTCGAGAAGCTGCTGCAGCTGCGTGCGACGACCGTCGCGACGACGCATTACTCCGAGCTCAAGACGTTTGCCTATTCGCGCGACGGCATCGAGAACGCCTGCGTGGAGTTCGACGTGAAGACGCTGCGCCCGACGTACCGGCTGCTCATCGGCATGCCCGGCGCGAGCAACGCCTTTGCCATCAGCCGCCGGCTCGGGCTCTCGGAGGCCCTCATCATAAGGGCCCAGCAGCTCGTCAAGGCCGACCACGCGCAGTTCGAGCACGTCATCAACGAACTCGAGAACGAGAAGATGATGTACGAGCAGCGCAACGCCGACATCCTCGAGCGCCAGCAGCGCGTGACGCAGCTCGAGCAGAAGGTCGCCGGCATGAAGGAGGAGCTCGCGAAGCGCAAGGGCGACATGATCCGCAAGGCCCGCGAGCAGAGCGCCGCCATGGTGCGCCGCACGCGCCGCGAGTCTGAGGCCATCATCAAGGAACTCAAGGAGCAGTTCGACGACCAGGGCATCAAGCGCCGCCAGCAGGCCATCCAGGACGCCCGCGCGAAGCTCAACGAGGCCTTCGAGAAGGCGCGCCCGGGCATCATGACGCAGAAGGGCGTCGGCGAGGCCGTGAATCTCAAGACCATCCGCCCGGGCGACAGCGTCTACGTCAAGAAGCTCGATCAGAAGGGGACGGTGCTCGCCGTCGACGGCAGGGAACTCCTCGTGCAGATCGGCAGCCTGCACACGAAGGTCAAGGCTTCGGCCTGCCGCTTCCTGAGCCGTGCGCCGGAAAACAGGCCTGCGGCCGCATCCTCCTCGAAGAACCGCCAGACGCGCTCCTTCATGCAGAAGGTGCAGGGCATCAGCCGCGAGATCGACATCCGCGGCCTCATGGTCGACGAGGCCGAGATGGTCGTCGGCAAATTCCTCGACGATGCCGAGATGGCCGGCCTCTCGCAGGTCCTCGTCATCCACGGCAAGGGAACGGGCGCGCTGCGCAAGGGCATCCATGCGTATCTCAGGCATCATCCGAGCGTCGTGAGTTTCCAGTTTGCCGATATCAATGAGGGCGGCACGGGCGCGACGGTCGTCAACCTCAAATGAGGCGCAGAAACAGGAAAACCATATGCTTTTCCGCGAATGTGTGGTAAAATGAAAGGCGTATATGTTTGAAGGAGGCGCCAAATGGAAACTCGAAACCCGAAAAACCATCACAGACGAGCCCCGAAGACTGGCGGCCGTTCGACCGCACATAAGACCCTCATGGGCATTGGCATCGTCCTGGTGGTCATGCTGATCGGTGTTGGCTGCGGCTTTTTGACCGCGAGCATGAATACCAAATCGGATCTGGCGGATGATATCCTGCCGCCGGCCTCGTCTCAGGTTTACGATATTGACGGCAATGAGATCGCGACGATCCACGCAGAGGAAGATCGCATGCCGGTCAAGCTCAGCCAGGTCCCGCAGAACCTGCAGGACGCATTCGTTGCCGTGGAGGATAACCGCTTCTACGACCACATCGGCGTGGACCCGCGCGGCATCGCGCGTGCCATCTGGGCGAATCTGCGCGGCCGCACGGTCTCAGAGGGCGGCTCGACTATCACGCAGCAGCTCGCCAAGAATGCGTATCTGACGCAGGATCGCACGCTCAAGCGCAAGATCCAGGAGCTCTTCCTGGCCCTGCGGCTCGAGCGCCAGTACACGAAGCAGGAGATCCTCGAGCTCTACCTGAACCAGATTTACTTCGGCCAGGGCGCCTACGGCGTGCAGGCCGCAGCGCGCACGTACTTCGGCAAGGACGTCGAGGACCTCACGCTCAACGAATGCGCGATGCTCGCCGGCATCCCGAAGAGCCCGAATTACTATTCGCCGCTCAACAACCTGCAGGCCGCTCAGGACCGCAAGGCGACGGTGCTTGACCAGATGGCCAAGTACGGCTACATCGACACGGCGACGGCGGAGAAGACGAAGAAAGAGAAGCTCGACCTCGTGCAGCCAAGCCAGAAGAAGGATGACCACGAGGCTTCGTACTTCATCGATTACGTGACGCAGAAGCTCATCGACAAGTACGGCGCGGACAAGGTCTACAAGGAAGGGCTCAAGGTCTACACGACCATCGACATGGACATGCAGCGTGTGGCCGAAAGCGCCATGAAGAAGCTGCCGAACGGCAAGAAGGACGGCAACGGCGTCCAGCAGCCGCAGGGCGCGCTCGTCGCGATCGACCCGCACACGGGCTACGTCAAGGCGATGGTCGGCGGCCGTGGCACGGATCAGTTCAACCGCGCCACGATGGCCGAGCGCCAGCCGGGTTCTTCGTTCAAGCCGTTCGTCTTTGCGGCGGCACTCGAGAACAAGTTCACGCCGTCAACGGTCATCAACGACAGCCCGATAAAGATCGGCGACTGGGAGCCTCAGAACTACGAGCGCACCTTCAGCGGCGCCGTGACGCTGCGCCAGGTCGCGACGCACTCGATGAACGTGCCGACGGTCAAGATTGCCCAGAAGCTCGGCATCGAGAAGGTCCTCTACTACGCGCAGGAGATGGGCATCACGACGCTCGTCACCGACGGCCCGCAGAACGACAAGAATCTCGCGGCTTCGCTCGGCGGTCTGACGAAGGGCGTGACGCCGCTGGAGCTCACGAGCGCCTACGGCACGTTTGCGAACAAGGGCGTTCACGTTGACCCCGTCGTCATCGTCCGGGTGCTCGACCGCAACGGCAAGGTTATCGATGAAGCGAACCCCGAGCAGCACAACGTCATCAGCGAGGACAGCGCCGCTGAGCTCACGAGCATGCTCGAAGACGTCATCAAGTCCGGCACGGGCCGCGGCGCAAACATCGGCCGTCCGGCCGCCGGCAAGACGGGCACGACGAGCGACTACCACGATGCGTGGTTCGTCGGCTACACGCCGGACCTCGTCACGGGTGTCTGGATCGGCAACGACGACAACACCTCGATGGGCACGATGACCGGCGGCATGCTGCCCGCCAGCATCTGGAAATCCTTCATGACGGATGCGCTCAAGGGCACGCCCGCGAAGGACTTCGACGGCTCCTCGTCGTCAAAGAGCGATTCCATCGGTTCGCTCGAGGATGACAAGAGCACGGCCGTGACGAAAAAGGAATCGTCCGCGGCGAAATCGGAGACCAAGGCACCGGAGAAGGGCAAGGATAACGGCAAGAAGCCGAATGACAATGCCCAGCAGCCGGCGGCTCCACCGGCGCAGGGCCCGGCATCAGGCGGCAATGCAGCCCCCGCGGCAGCGGCGCCGGAACCCGGCAGCAGCGTCTCAAAGGGCAAGAACTAAAACCATGAATTTCGGCAGCGGGCAGGCCGCCCGCTGCTTTGCATAAAGGAGAGAGATTGTTGGCAAATGTATTTGACACCCTGAAAGAAAGAGGCTTCATCGCTCAGTGCACGAATGAAGCGGAACTGCGCGAGCTTTTCGACAAGGAACGCGTGACGTTCTACATCGGCTTTGACCCGACGGCGGACAGCCTGCATGCAGGCCATTTCATCGCGCTGATGGCCATGGCGCACATGCAGCGCGCCGGTCACCGCCCGATCTGCCTCGTCGGCGGCGGCACGGGCACGGTCGGCGATCCCTCGGGCCGCACGGACATGCGCAAGATGCTGACGGACGAGGACATCGAGCACAACTGCGAATGCTTCAAGAAGCAGATCGCGCGCTTCATCGATTTTTCCGATGACAAGGCCATCATGGTCAACAACGGCGACTGGCTCAGAAAGCTCAACTACATCGACCTGCTGCGCGATGTCGGCGCCTGCTTCACGGTCAACCGCATGCTCGCGGCCGAATGCTACAAGCAGCGCTGGGAGAAGGGCCTGACCTTCCTCGAGTTCAACTACATGGTCATGCAGGCCTACGACTTCCTCGAGCTCAACCGCCGCTACGGCTGCAGGCTCGAGATGGGCGGCGACGACCAGTGGTCGAACATCATCGCCGGCGTCGAGCTCAACCGCCGCAAGAACAATGTGGCAGTCTACGGCCTGACGAACAAGCTTCTGACGAAGAGCGACGGCAAGAAGATGGGCAAGACGGCAGGCGGAGCGCTCTGGCTCGATGCTGAGAAGACTTCGCCGTACGAGTTCTACCAGTACTGGCGCAACGTCGACGACGCCGACGTCGAGAAATGCCTGTCTCTCCTGACGTTCCTGCCGATGGAGGAGGTACACCGCCTCAGCAGCCTCAAGGATGCGGCCATCAACGAGGCCAAGCGCGTGCTCGCCTATGAGGTCACGAAGATCGTCCACGGCGAGGAAGAGGCCGAGAAGGCGCAGAAGGCAGCCGAGGCCCTGTTCGGCGGTGCGGGCAACACGGACGACATGCCGAAAATCGCGGCTGAGGCCGGCAGGAAACTCCTCGACGTCCTCACGGCCGGCAAGGTCTTCGCCTCGAAGAGCGAGGGCCGCCGCCTGATCCAGCAGAACGGCCTCTCCCTCAACGACGAGAAGGTCAAGGACGTCGACTACGTCCTCCAGGACAGCGATTTTAAGGATGGTTCGGCCATCATCAAGAAGGGCAAGAAGAAGTACTTCAAGCTCGTGAAATAACAGACAGGAACAGCAAATCGCCCTCTGCCCGCCGTTTCATGTTGTGGGAAGCGGGGATTTGTGGTAAAATAAACAAGTTATCACAGGATAACGTGCAATTTTGATTGAAGGAGCGGTGTTCTTTTATGTCAGGACATTCTAAATGGGCAAATATCAAGCGCAAAAAAGGGGCAAACGACGCCATCCGCGGCAAGATCACGACGAAAATCGGCCGTGAGATCACGATTGCCGTCCGCATGGGCGGTGCTGACCCGACGGGCAACATGCGCCTGAAGCTGGCCCTTTCCAAAGCGAAATCCAACAACATCCCGAAGGACAACATCAAGCGTGCCATCGAGAAAGGCCTCGGCAACACCGAGAGCGGCAGCTACGAGGAGATCATGTACGAGGGCTACGGCCCGGGCGGCACGGCCGTCATGCTCGATATCCTCACGGATAACCGCAACCGCACGGCTGCCGATGTCCGCCACCTCTTCTCGAAGTTCGGCGGCAACCTCGGTCAGGATGGCTGCGTGGCCTGGATGTTCAAGAAGAAGGCCGTTTTCATCGTTGAGAAGGAAGCGTTTGACGACGAGGATGCCCTCATGGAGATCGTGCTCGATGCCGGTGCCGAGGACATGAAGTCGGAAGACGAGGTCTTCGAGATCACGGGTGAGCCGGATTCCTTCGACGCCATCGAGCAGGCGCTCGGCGAGAAGGGTATTGAGACGGCTTCGGCAGAAGTCACGATGGTACCGGATACGACGGTCCATCTGACCGGCAAGGACGCCGAGAAGATGCAGAACCTCATCGATGCACTCGAGGAGAACGACGACGTCCAGAACGTTTACAGCAATTACGAGTCCGACGACGAGGAGGAATAAGCCTCCCGGCCGGACGATGCGCAAGCCCCTACGATTCGACATTCGATTTGTAGGGGCTTGCTTTCATGAAAAGGAGACTACCCCTTATGCTAGCATTAGGCATTGACCCCGGCACGGCCATCTGCGGCTTCGGCTTTGTGGAATCGGTCGGCAGCCGCCTGATCCCGCGGGCCTACGGCTCGATTTTCACCTCGCCCGAGATGAAGATGGAGGACCGGCTCATGAAGATCTACGACGAGCTCGACGCGCTCATCAAGAAGTACAAGCCCGATGTCATGGGCGTCGAGAAGCTCTTCTTCAACCGCAACGTTACGACGGCTATTCCGGTCGGCCAGGCCAGGGGTATCGTGCTGCTGACGGCGGCCAAGAATGGCCTCCGGCTCGTCGAGCGCACGCCGATGCAGATCAAGCAGGATGTCACGGGCTACGGTAAGGCCGACAAGCAGCAGGTCATCTACATGGTCACGAAAATCCTGAACCTGCCGAAGCCACCGAAGCCAGATGATACGGCCGACGCTTTGGCCATCGCCATCTGCACGACACATTGCCTCAATAGCATGACCTGGAGGAATCAATTATGATCGGCTATCTGCGCGGAACCATCATCTATCTTTATACGGATTACTGCCTGCTCGATGTGCAGGGCGTGGGCTACCGCGTCTTCATCGCGAATTCGACGCGCCAGAAGCTGCGGCTGCACGAGGAGGCCCGGCTCTTCACGTACACGAGCGTGCGCGAGGATGCCATCGTGCTCTACGGCTTTGCGGCGCAGGAGGAGTACGATCTCTTTCTGCAGCTCATCGGCGTCTCGGGAATTGGCCCGAAAGTCGCGCTCGGCATCCTCTCGTCCATCACGGTCGAGGGGCTCTGCCGGGCCATCCAGAACAAGCAGACGAGCGTGCTGACGAAGCTGCCGGGCATCGGCAAGAAGTCGGCCGAGCGGCTGATCCTCGAGCTCAAGGACAAAGTGGCCTTCGCGGGCGGCGAGGAGGACGATCTGACGCTGACGACGGATGTCCCCGCGGGCGACGATGCCGTGGCCGAGGCGACGGAGGCACTCAAGGCTCTCGGCTACACGCAGGCGGAGCTTGCGCCCGTCATCCGCAAGACGGCGAAGTACAAGACGACCGAGGCCATCATCAAGGCCTCGCTCAAGGCATTGAGCCATATGTGATGCAATTTTGGGATTAACAGAAGGAGGTGCCGGCTTGGACGGTTTTGATTCCTATGACGATGAGGACCGCATCGTCGCGATGGATGAGCAGCGGGCGGACGACTGGCAGTACAGCCTGCGTCCGCGCAAGCTCATTGAATACATCGGTCAGGAGAAGGTCAAGGCCAATCTCTCGATTTTCATTCAGGCGGCCTTGTCGCGCGGCGAGGCGCTTGACCACGTGCTCCTGTACGGCCCGCCGGGGCTTGGCAAGACGACGCTCGCGGGCATTATCGCCAACGAGCTCGGCGTCAATTTCCGCCAGACCTCGGGCCCGGCGATTGAGCGCAGCGGCGATCTCGCGGCGCTGCTCACGAATCTACAGGAGCACGACGTGCTCTTTATCGACGAGATTCATCGCCTTTCGCACAGCGTCGAGGAAGTACTCTATTCGGCCATGGAGGATTTTGCGCTCGACATCATCATCGGCAAGGGACCGAGTGCGCGCTCGATACGGCTCGATATCGCGCCGTTCACGCTCATCGGCGCGACGACGAAGGCCGGTGCGCTCGCAGCGCCCCTGCGCGACCGCTTTGGCGTCATTTCGCGCCTCGAGTACTACACGCCGGAGTCTCTCGTGCACATCATCAAGCGCGCGGCCGAGATCCTCGAGATCCCGATTGAGGACGAGGGGGCGCTGGAGATCGCGCGCCGCAGCCGCGGTACGCCGCGCGTGGCCAACCGGCTTTTAAAACGCGTGCGCGATGTGGCCCAGATCGAGGGTGCGGGTGTCATCACGAATGAGATTGCCGACAAGGCGCTGCGCATGCTCGAGGTCGACAAGGCCGGCCTCGACCACACGGACCGCCGCATGCTCATGACGATGATCCAGAAGTTCGCGGGTGGCCCCGTTGGCCTCGATACGCTCGCGGCGGCCATCAGCGAGGCGCGGGATACGATTGAGGACGTCTATGAGCCCTATCTCATCCAGCTCGGCTTCCTCAACCGCACGCCGCGCGGCCGCGTCGTGACGAGAGCCGGCTATGAGCATCTCGGCATCCCGTATCCCGAGAAGTAAGCAAACAAGCCACGAAAGGCAAGCTCGTGCCTGCCGGTGCCAGGTCTTCGCGCGCATCTCAAAAGATGAGCAACCGATTCGTGAATGACAAAGCGCATGGCCTGTCCGCAGCGGGTCTACGAGTTTTCCATGAAATAAGCAAGCAACTAGAAAGAGGTGAGCCACTTGCGTTTGTTACTCCATATGTGTTGCGGCCCGTGCTCCTGCTATCCCGTCAAGACCTTGCGGGAAGAGGGCATTGAGCCCGTCGGCTATTTCTTCAATCCGAACATCCATCCCTACAAAGAGTGGGACATGCGTCTAAAGATGGCTAAAGAATTTGCCGAGAAGGTCGGGATGGAATTTCATGCCGACGAGCATTACCGGCTGCGTGATTTTCTCAAGAAGGCGCTGCCGGCCGAGGCTCTGCCGAACGGCCGCTGCACGATGTGCTATACCTGGCGGCTCGAGGAGACGGCCCGCTATGCGGCCGAGCACGGTTTTGACGCCTTTACGTCGACGCTCTTCTACAGCATCTACCAGCAGCATGATCTCATGCGCCGCACGGCCGAGCGTTTCGCAGCGCAATACGGCGTGACCTTTTATTATGAAGATTTCCGTCCGGGCTGGCAGGAAGGCATCGACATCAGCCACGAGCTTGAGCTCTACCGCCAGCCGTACTGCGGCTGCATTTTCAGCGAGGAGGAGCGTTATTCGCGCGAGATCCGCAAGCAGCGCAAGAAGGAGAACAAGGCCAAGAAGCGCGCCCGCCTCGAGCGCGAGGCACGTGAGGCAAAAGAGGCACAAGAGGCCGCTGCGGGATGCATTCCGGCTTCAGCACGCGGCTGAATGTGAAAGACGGAGATGAGGGCGCAATGCTGCGCGAAGTCGGTCGGCTGATGGAGGAGGTCGGCGTCCCCTTTGGGGAAGCTGTCGCCGCAGGCGACTGAAGGGGTGATTACGAGCAGTGACGCATAGGCTCAATGTAAATGAGCATAGAGAGCATGCACGTGTAAAAGGCGCTGCGGAATGTATTCCGGCTTCAGCACGTGGCTGAATGTGAAAGACGGGGACGAGGGAGCAACGCTCCGCTTATGCACCCTCGTCCCCTACGTGTATTGCTACGAGCAATCGCTGCGCGCCTCCAGGCGGAATACATCCCTCCGCTCAGGCCCATTTCCCTCGGCAGAACACGAACGCAGCAAGTCGCGCAGCCTTCCCCGCGCACGGGGAAGGTGCCCCGAAGGGGCGGAAGAGGTCCATGAGCGGACGGGCATCAACATGACTCGACTGCGAATATTTACAAGCGTCATAGCCCGCGCACGGGGAAGGTGCCGAGCTTGCGAGGCGGAAGAGGTCCATGGGCGGATGGCATGCGAAGGAAACCAGTTCGCAGAAAGTATCAAGCATCGTACCCCGCGCACGGGTGCGAAGCAAAGCTTCCCCCTTCGGGGGAAGTGGCCCGCAGGGTCGATAGGGGAACTGCTGGCAGTTGCATTTCTGCTTGATGAAAGGAGGAATGCAAGGGCGCTGCGAGATGCATTCCGGCTTCAGCGCACAGCTAAATGTGACCCAATCTGCTGCGTGCAGCAAAGAGGTTTCGCCGCCTGCCGCGGCGTTCTGACATCCGGAGTGAAGCGCCTTTGGTGTGGGGCCCCATCCCTGCGGGCAATCGCTGCGCGCCTCCAGGCGGAATACATCCCTCCGCTCGGGCTCTTGTCCTTCGGCAGAACAACCAGCGCAGCAATTCGCGCAGCCTTCCCCGCGCACGGGGAAGGTGCCCCGAAGGGGCGGAAGAGGTCCATGAGCGGACGGGCATCAACATGACTCGACTGCGAATATTTACAAGCGTCATAGCCCGCGCACGGGGAAGGTGCCGAGCTTGCGAGGCGGAAGAGGTCCATGGGCGGATGGCATGCGAAGGAAACCAGTTCGCAGAAAGTATCAAGCATCGTACCCCGCGCACGGGTGCGAAGCAAAGCTTCCCCCTTCGGGGGAAGTGGCCCGCAGGGTCGATAGGGGAACTGCTGGCAGTTGCATTTCTGCTTGATGAAAGGAGGAATGCAAGGGCGCTGCGAGATGCATTCCGGCTTCAGCGCACAGCTAAATGTGACCCAATCTGCTGCGTGCAGCAAAGAGGTTTCGCCGCCTGCCGCGGCGTTCTGACATCCGGAGTGAAGCGCCTTTGGTGTGGGGCCCCATCCCTGCGGGCAATCGCTGCGCGCCTCCAGGCGGAATACATCCCTCCGCTCGGGCTCTTGTCCTTCGGCAGAACAACCAGCGCAGCAATTCGCGCAGCCTTCCCCGCGCACGGGGAAGGTGCCGAGCTTGCGAGGCGGAAGAGGTCCATGGGCGGGCGGGCAAGAACAATACTCGACTGCAAGTTCTTGCAAACGTCGTAGCCCCGCGCACGGGCGCGAAGCGCGGGATGCCGGGGGCATCCCCGGAGAAGGTGGCCCGCAGGGCCGGAAGAGGTCCCTGGACTCATCAGGGGATTTGGTTCAATTAAAATGCGGCCAGGAATCTTCTTACTTCAGTCAGGAGAGGAGTGGCCGCAACGGTAGTCACTTGGAATACTGATTCTGGATGTATTTTGCGACTACTTCCTTGCTCATGTTGCCAAGTGTGCTCATATAGTAGTTGCGTGACCAGATATGACCGTCCCAGAATTTATCATGTTTAATCTCGGGATGTTTTTTGAGGAACAGTCTGGCACTGCCGCCTTTGAGTGCCTT
>CABJCJ010000027.1:425-36476 GCA_902364065.1 Veillonellaceae bacterium SB90 | reverse complement strand
AACTGGGGGTTTTGTCATGCCTAATCGGCGCACAAGAAAAACGGGACGGCCTGCGCCGTCCCGCCAGGGGGAAGAAGATACGGATCAATATTTGTGGAACATCGACTGAATCTCGCCGAGATCATGCGTCTTGGTCAGAGCCAGCTGCAGGAGGATGCGTGCCTTCTGCGGGTTCAGCGAATCGCCGTCCAGGAAGCCTTCCTTGGCATACTCCGGCTCCGGCACGACCATGCCGCTGCCGGTACGCGAGCTGCGCACGACGACAACACCGGCCTTGGCTGCCCGGATGAGCGCCTCTTTATCCTGCTGATGGATGCTGCCATTGCCCGTGCCGGCATAGACGATGCCCTTTGCACCGGCCTTGACGGCAGCGTCAACGAGGCTGCCGTCCGCACCGGCCGTACCGTAAATGACATAGACCTTCGGCAGAGACGTCAGGTTGCGCACGTCAAACGGGGTCTTTGTCGTATGGAGACGCAGCGGCTTGTTGTAGAAATCCGGCACACCGTCGTTCATGAAGCCCAGCGGGCCGTTGTGCGATTTGAAGGTATCGACCGAGGTCGTGTTCGACTTCGTGACATCGCGCGCATTGTCAATCTCATCGTTCAGGAGCACCATGACGCCGTTGCCCCCAGCCTTCTTGTCCGCAGCGAGGCGCACGGAATTCAGGAGATTCATCGGGCCGTCAGCACTGATGGCCGTTGCCGGACGCATGGCACCCGTGAGGATGACTGGCTTGTCGCTCTTGACCGTGAGGTCGAGGAAATACGCCGTTTCCTCCAGCGTATCCGTGCCGTGCGTCACGACGATGCCGTTGACATCTTTCTGCGCCGCCAGCTCATTGACGCGCTTGGAAAGCTTGAGCCACAGCTCATCCGTCATATTATTGCTCGAAATATTGCAGACCTGCTCACCGGATACCTTGGCATAATCCTGGATTTCCGGCACAGCCTCCATCAGTACGTCAATGCCGAGCGAACCGGCCTTGTATCCGGAGGTCGCCGTCTTGGAAGCTGCGCTGCCGGCAATCGTGCCGCCCGTGGCCAGAATCTTCACGCCGGGCTTCTGGTCGGCCGGAGCCGCAAAGCCGCATTGCGTTCCCAGGATCATCGCCGAAAGCATAACTGCTGCAATAGAAAGTTTCGATTTCAAATAAATCCTCTCCTTTACCAGTGCTTCATTTTGTCTCCCATCGATGGATAAAACATGTCTATGTTCACATCATGCAATATATCCTATGCAATCCGACAAAATCCGACATTTCTGTAGTTGCTATTTTCAAAATTTTCTGTTACACATTGACAAAATAAAAATATGCCAGCCCCAAAAAATGAAGACTCCGTGGACATCTGTCCGAATCTTCGGGGCTGGCGTAAAAAATCCCGTTTTTTATGGCTGGCTCATCGCCGCCGACTGGCGCAGTCCGTCGACGATCTCGCCGACGAGCACAGAGCGCGACAAGCCGCGCTGAACAGCGGCCAAATCATGCGATTCGTAGATTTCCGCCATGCGCTGGAATTCGTGGACCATGCGGTGCGCATAGCGGTTCTTCTGTACCTGCCAGGTCCTGCCGCCATACGAAAGCGTCACAGCCGGCATCTCATTGGGCGCGCCGTCCACGCGCAGCCAGCCCGTTTCCCCCTGTACGAGGAAGAAGCCGGGGCTCGCGCTGTCCTTCGCACCGACAGCCGTGGCAAAGAAATCCTCGTAGCGCAGCACGGCCACGCCCGATGTATCGATGCCGTTATAGCCCGTATTCGCCATGTAATGCATGGCCTGCGGCCGCCCGAACAAGCCGGCGAGCAGATTGATGTTGTAGATATTGATATCGTACAGAGCACCGCCACACATCCCGGGATCAAAGACCGGCAGGACCTCGCCCGCCAGGTAGCGGTCGTAGCGGCTCGAATACTGCGAATAATTTGCCTGTACGGCACGGATGCGGCCGAGATGCGGCAAAGCTTCCCGCACGACCTCATAATTTGGCAGGAAAAACGGCGTCACGGCCTCGATGAGATAGAGGCCCTTCTCCCTTGCCAGATCCGCTAGTTCCCGAATCTCGGCCGCCGTCGGCGCAAACGGCTTTTCCATGATGACGTGACGGCCGTGCTGCAGCGCCCGCCTGGCATAGGCATAGTGGACATGATTCGCGAGCCCGACATAAAAGAAATCGGCATCCTCCGCCGTGAGCATCGCTTCATAGTCCGTATAGATCCTGGGGATATGCCATTTCGCGGCCAGCTTCTCCGCCTTCGCCCTGCTCTGAGGCCGCGTAAAGATGGCCACAGCCTCCATCTGCGGCACCTCCCGCAAGGCCGTCAATACCTCCTGCACGATTTTTCCAGCACCAAGCAACGCAATTTTCACCATAGTCTGCACCTCCGTTTTCTTTATTTTACACCTGCTCTGGCAGCGGGACAATTTCCATTTCGTTACGGACGTCCCCGCCCCTGGCAACGTCACGTGCGCAGGCAGCCAGCTCACGGCCAAAGGCCTGGTACTGCTCCGTGTAGATGCTGCCCTTTTCCCAGATGAAATCGAAATCGTGCTGCATCGAGAAATCGATTAGCTGAATTTCACGCAGCATATGATTGGCCAGCTCATGCTCCACAGCCGTCTTGTAGAGGAACGAGATGCCGCAGTCCCGGCACAGGAGCCCAATGATCGTGTGCATGTTGCCAACTTCCGTGAAGTGGATGAAATGCTCGATCTTCATGCCGCGCAGGGCGAGATTGCGTTCGAGGATATTGCGCGTCCCGGATCCCTCCTCGCGCACGAGCAGCCGCTCCCCGAGGAGATCGCTGAAGGTGCGCGGCTCGCCATGGGCAAAGACATGCGAAGCCGCACAGACACCGATGTAATCCTCGGTACTGTAACGATAGTGCGCATACTGATCCTTCGGATAATAGCCTTCGACCAGGGCCATCTGGATGCTGCCCTCCGCCAGCATCTGCAGGAGCTGCGTCGTATTGCCGAAGCGCAGCTTGACATTGCGCTCGGGATGGCGGCGCAGCATGGCGGCGAGCGGCCCGATGATCGCGTATTCGCCCACGGTCATCGTCACGCCCAGTGCAATCTCCTCGATTTCCGTCACGCGGCTGTGCAGCTCGGCCCGCAGTGCCTGCTCATCGTTCTTGAGCGCCGTCAGCCGCTTGTAGAGGATGCAGCCGGCCGGCGTCAGCGATAGTTTCTTGTTCTCATAATGGAAGAGCCGCACCTTATAGGCTTCTTCGAGGAAACGGATGTGCTGCGACACGGCTGGCTGCGTGATATTCAACGCCTTGGCTGCCTGTGTGAAGTTCATGGTCTGGCAGACGCAGAGAAATGTCGCCACACGGAAATCCAACATACAAAAACCTCCAAACGATAAATACTGTTTCCTTTAGCATTATAACAGAAATATCAATAAGTTTTTATAATCGATATATTATAATACATAATTTTACATACTGGCTAATCCCGTCTATAATCGGGACGTCAGCTGATTCCTTTCGTATTTTTTCTCGACATAGGAGTTTTTACATGAATATCCGCAATTATGATCTCTACTGGCGGCGCGCGAGCATCGGTTTCCTCGTCACGCTGGCCTGCTCATTCGCCGGTCAGGCCCTCGCGAAGCTGCCGGGCCTCTCGCTCATCGGCCATCTCGTGCTGGCCCTAATCCTCGGCATGTGCCTGCAGCTCCTGCGCCCCGTGGCGCTTTCCGCTCAGCAGAGCACCCCGTTCATCGCCAACAAATTCCTGCGCGCCGGCATCATCCTGCTGGGCTTCAAGCTCAACCTCGTCATTCTCATGAGTGCCGGCCTCAAGAGCCTCGAAGCCGCCATTTTCATCGTCGCCGTCATGATCCCGCTCAACTATTTTGTCGCCCGTTTCTTCAAGGTCGAGCACACGCTCGCCCTGCTCACGGCCTGCGGCTGCAGCATCTGCGGCGCCGCGGCCGTCATGGGCATCTCGGGCGCCGTCAAGGCCAAGACCGACCAGTCCGTACTGGCCGTGGCTATCGTCGCCATTCTCGGCACCGTCTTCACGCTCATCGAAGTCACGCTGCAGCCCTTTCTCGGCTTCAGCGACACCCAGTTCGGCGTCATGGCCGGCCTGAGCCTCCACGAGATTGCGCATGCCGTAGCTGCCGGCGGCGCCGCAGGACCGGCCGGTACCGACAGCGCCATCATTGCCAAGCTTTCCCGCGTCCTGCTGCTCGCCCCGGTCGCCATCATCGTCGGCATCCTCGAAGCGCGCCGTACCCGCAAGCAAAGTGCAGACAATGACAGCAAAATGTCCGTGCCGGTTCCCTGGTTCATGGGCGGCTTCATCCTTGCCAGCGCCGTTGGTTCTTATGTGCCGGCCGTCGATACCTTTGTTCCTTCCTTCGTGCAGCTCGCCTATCTGCTGCTCGGCATGGCCATGGCTGCTCTTGGGCTCAACGTCAATTTCAGCGTCATCTTGCAGAAGGGTTTCCGCCCGATGATTGGCGCCTTCCTCTGCTCCATCGTCATCATGAGCCTCGCCATTGCCATCGTGCATACCTGGTTCTGATTTTCATTTCTGCCCCTCCCTCTCCTGCCTTCTTTCTGGTATAATAAGGGCAGGAGTACACATCGCTCTATCACTTCGAGCCAAGGAGGGATTTGTCGTGAAAAAAATCAGTATCGCTTTCATCGCCGGCCTGCTGCTGGCAATCGCCGTGCCGGTATTCGCGGCCTCCAATGAGAGCGCGAATACATGCCCCGTTGAAGCCTGCTGGTCTAACAACGCCGCCTGCAACAACGGCGCATACTGCCAGGGCGACCGCTCGGCCTGCTACGACAGACAGGCTTACTGCGGCGGGAACAGCCAGCGCGGCCAGTACCGCGGCGGCTGTGGCTACAATGGCGGCGGCTGCTGGTAACAGACTCCCGCCCAACTGAAAACAGCGTAAGAAAAATGGAGATGTCCGCAGAGAGCCTCGTGGCTTTCTGCGGACATCTCCATTTTCTTTTGTTTCAACGCTTCACTTTTTTGCTTTTCTGGCCTTATCTCTGGCCTCGGCCTTCTTCTTGTCCTGCTCGGCCTTTTCCTTCTGCCAGGTCTTGTAATCCTTGGCCGAGATCTTCTGCAGGTATTCCGGCGGGATTCGGCGGAAGGCCGCCGGGCGCAGCTTGTAGAATGCCTGGTATTCCTTGAGTGCCGCATCCTTATTGCCCTGTTCATCCTCAATCTCTGCGCTGATCAGATAACTGAACGGATTCTCCGCGTCGACTTTCTTGGCACTGGCGCAGTCAGAAAGCGCGGCCTCGCGATTGCCCGCCATGCGGTAAATATCGGCACGGTTGAGGAAGTTGTACGCATTCTTGCCGTCAAGGGCCACGCCCCTGTTGGCATCGGCCAGCGCGCCCGCATAGTCGCCTTCAACGGCCTTGGCACGGCCGCGCATGACATAGCTTTCCGCTTCATCATCCATATTCTTTGACGCAAAGACGCGCGAAAACTCCCAGAGTGCCTGCCTGCCCATGCCATAGTCGCTGTAGGCATCGCCGTTTTCCCTCATCTTCTTGACGGCCTTGGCATCCGCCGCCTGCACGTCCTGCTGCACGGCCGCGAAGGATGCCTCCCGCTGCGCCTCTTCCTGCTTCATGGCCGCACGGGCGCCGGACTGCGCTTCGCCCGCATAGGCCGCGCGGACCATCTGCTCGAGCTTTGAGCCGAGACCGCGGCTCCTGACCGCATCGCGCAGGACCGCATAGACGCGGCTGTCATCGAGGAAATCCACGCCGCCCTCGCCGTCAGGACGGAAATTCCACGCGTCCGGAGAATCGTAATCGTGGAAGGCCTTGGCAAGACCACCAGCCGTATAATAAGCATTCTCGACGGTATTGTCATAATCATCGCGGGTCCAGTCGGCGGTTAACAGTTCCTGCCCGTCGATGAGCACGGTTTTCCTGTCCTTTACTGTCACGTGGCCGCAGCCGTAATCCGACATCATCTTTGCGAGCCGCTGCTCGCGCAGTTCCGTCTCCGGATGGTCAGAAAAGTTCTCCTGATTCTTGTTCTTTTCATCGAGGTCCTGGTACTCAAGGACATTCTTCGTCTCATACGTCAGATAGTACGCCATGCGGTACATGGCCGCAGCCGGCCCGCCGGGATTGAAGCCGGCACTCGTCATGATGTAAAAGCCGCCTTCGTCGGCCTCGTACTCCGTGGGCAGCGTCACATTCTTCGCAATGGAATAACTGGCCAGCGCGTTGAGCTTGTTCCAGTCCATGAGCCCCGCGTCCATGTTGAGGAAGCTCATGCCGTAATACTGCGCAACGGCCTTCGCGTAATTCCGCGCGCTGTGCTGCTCGATGCCATGCGTCATCTCATGGCCGAGCACGGCCGCGAGCTCATCTTCATCGCACTCGAGCCCGCGCACGAGCGCCCGGTTGATGCTGATGTAATCCGTGGGGAAACACGAGGCATTGAACTCATTGCTGTTGTTGACGCCCCAGATAAACGGCAGGGAATTCGCCTTGAGCACATAACGCCCCTGCGTGACGAGCTGCTGCATGACCTTGTTGACGATCCTGACATCGTGCTCGTTATCGTCCAGCCCGTTTTCCTGCCGGTCCTGACGGGCACTGGCGACCTGCGCATTGACATCATTGCCCATCGCGAGGATGCTCGCAAGGCTCGACTTGTACGCGGCCAGCACGCCGAGGGACTGTGCCGCCACCGCCCAGGCGTCGACGGCCTCCGCCCGCCCCGCCGGCAATACGAGCAGACTCGTACCCAGAAGAGCACTGCCCAGAAGCATGCCAGCCTGCTTTTTCCAGCGTTTCATCATCATCGCATCCCCCCTTATAGTCGACCTCATCATACCATGCGCCTCTGAAAATCCGGCGAGAACGCATGGAAAAATCAATCTCTTAAAATCAACGCCTCTATTATAGCAGATACCGCAAGCTATGGCATCCATCTTTGCCGTCAACTCCCCGTGACGAAAGTCGCGAGCTTGAAAGCATCATGCCTTCAAGTTATAATGGAGAAAACGAGCGATAGCGACATATTCCTGCCTATCCGGAAAGAAGTGTGATCGATGAAACACGATAAACCATTACAGGAACAACAAACAGCCGCCCCCGACCAGACCGTGCTGACCAGGCCCTATGCCGAGATCAGCGCCAAGCTGCACCTGCTGCTGCACACGGGCCAGCTGCTCATGGAAAGCGGTGCGGACAGTGACCGCACCGTTCGCGACATGATGCGCGTGGCTGCCTACATGGGCATCCCCGAAGACCGCGTCCACCAGCACATCATGTACACGACCCTGATGCTCAACATCAATGATGAAACGCACTCCTACACGGAATTCCGCAAGTGCAAGAAACACGGCATCAACATGACGGCCCTTTCCGCCGTCAGCAAGCTGACCTGGCGGGCCCTGGCCAAGAACTACACGCTTGAGGAATTCGAGCAGCAGCTCATGGCCATCAAGAACCGTCCGCGCAACTATCCCTTCTGGCTCACGGCACTCGGCGCCGGTGCTGCCTGCGGCGGCTTCTGCAAGCTCTTCGGCGGCAGCTGGCTGGACTTTTTCCTGACCGCCCTCTGCGCCTTCCTCGGCTTCTACGTCAAGCGCCTTTGCACGAGCTACGGTTTCAACATCTACGCGGTCATCGCGATCACCTCCTTCGCCACGACCATGCTGGCCTGGAGCACGCAGTTTCTCACGGGAACCATGAACTGGTATCCGCTGATTGCCTGTACGCTATTTCTCGTCCCCGGCATCCCGCTCATCAATGCCGTCGACGACCTCCTGAACAACTTCATCGTCTCCGGCATGACGCGTGCCATGAACACCCTGCTCGTCGTCGGCAGCATGACCTTCGGCATCGTCATTGCCATCCGTCTCGGCAATGTGGCCGATTTCACGAGCGTCAGCCTGCAGCCCGATACCATCTACTTCTCGCAGGCCATCGCTGCGGCCATTTCCTCGATGGGTTTCTCCATCATCTTCAACATCCCGCGCCGGCTGCTGCCCGTCGTCGCCGTCGGCGGCATCATCACCGTGCTGCTGCGCAACATCTGCGTCATGCAGTTCGGGCTCTCCCAGGCTGCCGGCTCCTTCCTCGGCGCCGCGGTCGTCGGCCTCATCGCGCTCAAGGCCATCCACTGGTTCCACACGCCAAACATCATCCTGACCATCCCGTCGGCCATCCCGATGATCCCTGGCGTCCTGCTCTACCGGCTGCTCTTCGCCATCCTCAACATCCAGACCATCACGCCTTCGATGCTGCTCGACGGACTGCGCAGCGGCATCCTCGCCATCATCATCATCATCGGCATCGCCATCGGCGTGGCCATCCCGAATATCTTCATCCACCGCTACATCGAGCACAACAAGCAGCGTACGGTGGAAGACCTGCTGGCCAGACGCTACACCAGTGAATGACCCCAGGCCTCCTGAAAACACGGCCATCGCATCAGAAAAATTCAATGCTGTTTGAACGATTCGAAAAAAGAATCATTCAAATAGCATTTTTCTATTGATAAAGTTCTGATTTTTCATTATCATTAGACATAGGACCTGCGCAGTCTACTCATCCTCGCACCAGAAATCATAAAAAACAGGAGGTATTCTCTATGGACAAGATGAGTCAAGAAGCACTAGCCGTAAAACGAGCCGAACAAGCTTTTGACCGCAAGCGCCGCACGATTGGTCTCTTCGGCGCTCCCATCCTTGCTCTGCTCGTATTTTTTACCCCGATTGCCGGGCTGACGCTTGAAGCACACAAGCTGCTGGCCATCATGGTGCTCGTCGCCCTGTGGTGGATCACCGAGCCCGTGCCCATCCCCGTCACCTCCCTGATTGGTCCGACTCTGGCCGTCATCACGGGCGTCGTGCCTGCCGGCACAGCCTTCGCGGCCTTTGCCAACCCGATGATTTTCCTCTTCATGGGCGGCTTCATCCTCGCCAAAGCCATGATGACGCACGGCATCGACAAGCGCTTCGCCTACTGGCTGCTCTCGCGCTCCTGGGTCGGCTCGAATCCCCGCCGCATCTTCCTCGCCGTAGGACTCGCAGCAGCCCTGTGCTCCGGCTGGGTCAGCAATACGGCGACCGCCGCCATGATGTTCCCAATCTGCCTCGGTCTTTTGACCTCCATCAAGGAGATGTTCGCCGCCAACGGCCGGGAAATCGATCTGCACGAATACAAATACGCCACGGGACTCATGCTGATGACGGCTTACTCCTGCTCCATTGGCGGTGTCCTGACCCCAATCGGCACGCCTCCCAATCTCATCATGCTGGGCTTTCTCGACCAGATGTGCAACATCCATGTCTCCTTCTTCCAATGGATGACCTGGGGTCTCATCGCCATGGTCTTGTATTTCATCATTGCTTATATTGTGCTTAGTCGCATCTTCCCGGCTGATGTTGAGCGCATCGACGGTGCCGAAGAATTCGTCCGTAGCAAGATTGCTGAGCTCGGCGAGTGGACCCGCGCGCAGAAAAACACCGTCATCTGCTTCGGCGTCGCCGTCCTGCTCTGGGTTCTGCCGGGCTTCCTCTCCATCGCACTCGGCGGCACCTCGCCTGTCCTCAAGATGTACAACCGGCTCTTCCCTGAAGCCGTCGCCGCCATGGCCGGCGCTTTGCTGCTCTTTCTTCTGCCCATCAATTTCAAGCGCCGCCAGTTCACGCTGACCTGGAGCGAAGCCAAGGAAGGCATCGAATGGGGCACGCTGATTCTCTTCGGCGGCGGCCTCGCCATGGGCGGCATGATGTATAAGACCGGCCTCTCGCAATGGGTCGGCGATGCCATCATCAGCATGATGGGCGGCGAGCCCTCGGCCATCGCCATGGTCGCCATCTTCTCCGTCATGGCCCTGCTTCTCTCCGAGCTCACGAGCCATACGGCCGCCACGAACATGATCGGCCCTCTGGCCATTACGGCCGCCATGTCCGCCGGCATGGACCCGATTCCGGTGTCCGTCGCCATCGCCCTCTCCGCATCGCTCGGCTTCATGCTGCCGGTCTCCACGCCCCCGAATGCCATCGTCTACGCGTCCGGCTACATCCCCATCACCAAGATGATCCGCACGGGCGTCTACATCGACTTCATCGGCATCGCCTGCGTCACGATCCCGCTGGCCATCTACTTCGTCAGCTGGATTGTCCACTGATACAATGAGATAACACATATATAAGAAGGCAGTCCGCCGGCTCACAGGAGTCAGCGGACTGCCTTCTCATTTCTTAGGTATTTTCAATTGTTGATACGATAATCCTCAAACGACGTGATCATGCCCGAATCGAGGCCGAGGATCAGCTCATGGAACACTTCCGGCGAAGTGTAATCGAGCGGCAGAAAGCAGCGCGTCGCATCGTTGTAGAAGTTGCGGATCTGATTCTCCGTCGTGCGGATGTCGAGCTCCGTCTTCCGCTTGTGCGCCAGGTAGGCACGCCACGAGCGCTGATACCCGAGATACGAGATCAGCCCCCAGAGCACGAGGAACAGAACGATGACGCCTGCCGGGAAATGGATGCCGATGAGCAGGTACAGGAGCAGAGCCAAAAGACCGCCCCCGATGAGCCAGTGTGAGCGCGAGGGCTGGCGCCAGCGCGAGCTCATCATCCAAAGGTCTTCCAGCACGGCATACTTCTCATCCATATCGGAAAAATACTTCTGAAGCCGGCGGAGCTCCGCAATCGTTTCCTCTCTTGTCCCCGGCACCGGCGACAACTCCCGGAGCGCCACGAGTTCCGGCAGGCCGTTCGTTTCCGCTGCCTGACCAGCCTGTACATCCACGCGGCGGCCCGTTTCGTCAAACGTCACCGGCTCGCCGCAGAAGGGACAGATCCGCGTCCCCTTGTCCAGCATGCAGCCACATCTTCTGCAGATCATACAGATCCCTTCTTTCTTCGTAATGACGATACACGATCAAGGTGAATTACAGTTCATAGATAACATTTCGACGAAGAAAGAAAAAGTCCTTCTGCCATGACGCATTCACTTGTTTTTCCGCAGCAGCTGCGCCTTCGTGATGCCATGCTCGCCAAACCTGGCCTTGATGGCATCAATCGCCTCATAGAGCCGGTCCTTCTTCTGCGCCTGCTCGGCAAAAAGCGACAATTCCACATCATTATCAAAGCCGGAAACCGACACGCCGAGCAGCCGTATGCCCCGCTTCACACCAAGCGTGCGGAAAAGCTCCTGCACCACATGGTAGATTTCCTCGTCGTAGCATGTTGCCTCTGGCAGCGTCCGGCTCCTCGTATACGTCTTGAAATTCCCGAGCCGCAGCTTCAGCTGCACGGTCCTCCCCTTCACGCCCTCCCGGCGCAGGCGGTAGCCGACCTTTTCCGCAAGCTCCAGCAGCACCTGCTCCGCCTCCTCAGGCGACTGCAGGTCCACGGGAAACGTGACTTCCTTGCCGATTGACTTCGCCGGCTCCCGCGGCGCCACGGGCCGGTCATCCTGTCCGACGGCAAGTGTCAGGAGATGCGAAGCCATGTGCCCGCCAAGCGAGGCTGCGAGCTTCGCGTGAGGCGTGAGGCGCAGATCCCGGATGCAGCGGATGCCGAGCCCCTGCAGGGCCTGTTCCGTCTTCCGTCCCACGCCCCAGATGCGTCCGACGGGCAGCGGGTCGAGAATGGCCTGCCTGTTCTCCGGTGTCACGATGACGAGCCCGTCCGGCTTCCGGAGATCCGAAGCCAGTTTGGCGAGAAACTTGTTCGGCGCGATCCCGACCGAAGCCACGAGGCCCGTGCGCGCGCAGATCTCGGCTTTGAGCTTCTGCGCATAAGCAAGCGGCGTCCCCATGAGATGTTCCATGCCCGTCAGGTCAAGGAAGGCCTCATCGATAGAAAGCGGCTCCACGACCGGCGCATAGCGCGCAAAAATCGCAAAGATCTGCTGCGACACCGCACGGTAATGCGCATAACTGCCCGGAAGGAAAATCCCCTGCGGACAGAGCCTGCGCGCGCGCACCATCGGCATGGCCGAATGCACGCCGAAGCGCCGTGCCTCGTACGAGCAAGTCGATACGACGCCGCGTCCCGAAAGTCCCCCGACGATCACCGGCTGCCCGCGGTACTCCTCATGATCGCGCTGCTCGATGGACGCAAAGAACGCGTCCATATCCACATGCATGACAAGCCTGCCCATATTCACCCCTCCTCACCGGTTCGCTCCCATTCATTGTAGCGCAGGAATCCGGCTGACAGCAACAGGAATCTGCAACGCGCCCTGCAGGTCTGTCCCATATTTCTAATCAAGATGACGGCAAAAACCGCTATAATAATAGAAGAAATAATACATGCTTTGCGAGGAACTACATCTTATGGAAATCTGGAAACGCAATCTTTTCATCTGCTGCCTGGCCTCTTTCATCGTCTCGATCGGCATGAGCCAGATGGCTCCAATCCTGCCCATTTACATCGAAGAACTCGGCGTCACGGACCCGCGCGACGTCGCGCGCTGGGCGGGCATCGTCTTTGGCTGCAACTTCATCAGTCTGGCCATCTTCTCTCCCATCTGGGGCCGGCTCGCCGACCGCTACGGCCGCAAGCCCATGATCCTTCGTGCCTCCGGCTGGCTTGGACTCATCATGATCGGCATGTCCTTCGCGACGTCGGTCTGGCATCTTGTCGTCCTGCGCCTCATGCAGGGCTGCCTGTCAGGCTTCCAGGCAGCCGTCGTTCCGCTCATCGCCCAGGAAACGCCGAAGGATCACTCCGGCTGGGCCATGGGCATGTTCTTTACGGCTCAGGTCACAGGCGGTCTCCTGGGGCCGCTTTTTGGCGGCTTCTTATCGGAAATCATCGGCATCCGCCACACCTTCCTGCTCATCGGCTGCTGCTGTCTGCTCGGCTTTCTCGCGCTGACCCGCATCCATGAAACCATGCGCCCGGCAACTCAAAAAGCCGCGCTGGGACTGAAGGCCACCTTTGCTTCCCTGCCCCAGCGCAGCGCGATTCTCGGTCTTTTCCTGACCACGCTCATCATGCATTTTTCGCTGACCTGCATCCAGCCGATTCTCACCGTCTACGTGAAGGAACTCTCGCTCACCGACGACCACATCGCGCTGATCTCCGGCGTCATCTTCTCGAGCGCCGGCTTTGCCAGCATGCTCTTTGCCTCCCGCATCGGTCACCTGGCCGATACCATCGGCTCGCACAAGGTCCTCTTCGCTTCCCTGACGCTCGCCGGTTTCATCTCCCTGCCGCAGGGACTCGTCACGGCCCCCTGGCAGCTCGCCCTGCTGCGCTTCATCCACGGCATCGCCGTCGCCGGCCTCATGCCATCCATCAACAATCTCATCCGCCAGCTGACACCAGCAAACTGTCTCGGCCGCATCTACGGCTTCAACCAATCGTGCCAGTTCATCGGCATGTTCACCGGAGCCTTCCTCGGCGGCCATCTCGCGGCCTTCTTCGGCATCCGCCACATGTTCTTCATCGTCGCGTTCCTGCTGCTCTTTGACGCCCTCTGGTACCACAAAGCCAGTCAGGCATAAAAAGAGAGCTGCCCGTACAGGCAGCTCAGAAGGGGAATGACTGGGTTAATCCTTCACATTGCGGAAGGCCAGGGAGTACGCCAGGACCACGGCAAAGCAGAGGACCGGCAGATAGAAGGCCGAACGAATGGCCGTCTGCTCCGGGGTGAAGCCGCCGACCAGGAAGGCAAGCGTGCTGTTGTCAACGAGAGCACCCATGATCGGTGTAATGATGGCACCGCCGAGAATGGCCATGATGAGGCCCGCGGCGCCGAACTTGACCTCAGCACCGAGACCGCGCAGCGCGATGCCGTAAATCGTCGGGAACATCAGCGACATGCAGCCGGAAATGCCAATCAGGCAGTAAATCGAGACATCAATCGGCAGATAGATCGTGCCAAGGCAGCAGAGGATGCCGCCCAAGGCAAAGACAGCCATCATCTTCGCCGGCGTGATGTACTTCATGAGCCACGTGCATATCCAGCGGCAGCCGATGAAGAGGAAGATCGAATAGATGTAGAAGTTGGCGGCCTCTGCCTCAATGACGTGCAGGTTGGCCATCGCATACTTGATGGTCCAGGTCCAGACGGCAATCTGTACGCCGACGTAGAAGAACTGCGTCACGACACCGAACGTATAGCGCGGCAGATGGATGAGGCGCGAAAGTGCTTCCCTGACGGTGATTTCCTCGCCGGCATCCTTGTCGTTGAGCTTGCTGCGGAAGAACGCACACCAGATGATAAACGCGATGAGAATCAAACCGACATACGGCACGCACACCCAGAAGAGCTCGACATCGCGTACAGCCGTGAGCTGCTCCGGCGTCATGGCCAGGCGATCCTCGAGCGTGGCCGGATTCAGATGCGAGAGGATGACGTATTTGGCGAGGAACAGGCCAGCCATGGAGCCGAGCGGGTTGAACGCCTGCGCAAAATTCAGGCGGCGGACGCTCGTGGATTCATCGCCCAGGGACAATACAAAAGGATTACAGGTCGTCTCGAGGACCGACAGGCCGCCGGCCAGAACGAAAATCGAAACCAGGAACAGATTATAGCTTTGCAGGATGGCCGCCGGGATGTAGCCGAAGGCACCGATCATGTAGAAACCCAGGCCGACCAGGACGCCCACGCGGTAGGAATACCGCTTGATGATAAAGGCTGCCGGCAGGGCCAGCACGGCATAGGCACCGTAGAAGGCGACCTGTACCAGGGACGAATCGACCGCTTTTATCATGAATATTTTGGCAAATGACGGCACAAGATTATCCGTCATGTTGTTGAGCAGGCCCCAGAGTGCAAAGCACGTGACGAGCAATCCGAAATAGAACCGGTATTCCTTCGGCACGACAGGCGCAGAAGCCTCCTGTACCTCTGGCTGCACAGCAGCTGCAAACCCTTCTTCTTTCATACTAGCCCTCCTTCGGGAAACGGCCCGCCTGGACGTCAGGCGAGCGCTCTTTCCTGATTTTCTCTATCGTTATCTTCTCAAATCCTGTTCTCAATTCTCTGCATAATGACGGTAGCCGGGATGACGGCCCGTCACGCCGTAATAGCTGCGGAGTTTGATGAGCTTATCGATGTTCTCCTTCGAGATCTCCTTCGGCCCGCCGAGCTGATAGGCCACGAGGTTGATCTTCGCGAAAAGCTCGACCGTCTCCATCTTGTAATACGCGCCGATGAGATCAGCTCCCAGCGTCAGGGCACCGTGATTCTCGAGCAGGACAGCATCGTGGTCCTGGATGTACGGGGCGATGGCCTCCGGCACCTCATATGTGGATGGCGTGCCATACGGCGTGATGGGAATGGAGCCGAGCGATACGACCGTCTCAATCATATCGTAACGGTCCAGGGGAATATGGGCCACGGCAAAGCCCGTAGCCGTGGGCGGATGTGCGTGCAGCACGGCACCGACATCCTCGCGGTCCTTGTAGCAGCGCATGTGCATCTTGATCTCCGAGGACGGGCGATACCCTTCTTTGGCCTCGAGTACCTTGCCCTCCGCATCGATGCGCACGAGCTTTTCCGGCGTGATGAAACTCTTGCTGATGCCTGTCGGCGTAGCCAAGAACGTCCCGTCGTCGAGCTTGACGGTTACATTGCCGTCGTTGGCTGCCACCCAGCCCAGCTGCCACATCTTATGGCAAACATCGCAGATTTCTGCTTTAATTTCTTCGTAACTCACGTAATTTCCTCCTCAATCCTGCACGACGCCTTTTTGCAGCATAACATTCGCATAGACGGCACTCTCGCCCGTCGTCACGATGGCATACGCCGTACTGGCTTCTTTATAGAACGCGAAGCGTTCGATCGTGCCTACGGCCTCCTTGCCGCGTGCATCGTGGCGCGAAACAATCTCTTTGTACGTATCCCAGATCGGTGTCTTGACGGGATCGCCTTTCATGACTTCCATGAGACTGACCGGTTTCTCGACGTAGGCGTCGAGCGGCATGACCTGCAGGATGGCGTCCAGGAGTTCCGGCACGCCGTGCCCGTCGCAGCGCACGACCTTGCAGTTTTTGCCCACCGATTCGGCCGGGAAATTGCCGTCGCCGATGACGATGCGGTCGCTGTGTCCCATCTCGCAGAGCACCTTGAGTAATTCCGGCGATAAAATATGGGGAATGCCCTTCAGCATGATGTAATCTCCTCCCATCTGTGATATTCCTGCTGCCAGCGCTCCGCCTGCTGCGGCTCATACGTCCGGATGTCCTCCGAAGCCTTGATGATCTGCCGCGCTTCGCGCAGGCTGCCGATGGCGCCTGTCGAAAGCAGCTGCAGGGCGATGTTGCCGAGTACCGTGGCCTCGACCGGCCCGGCCAGCACGGTTTTTGCGCAGGCATCCGCCGTCATCTGGCAGAGCAGCCGGCTCTGGATGCCGCCGCCAATCATGTGCAGGCGCGGATACGTGCGGCCGAGACAGGTTTCAAGTTCCAGCGCGGCCTGATGGTAACGCATGGCCAGACTCTCATCGATGCAGCGGACGACGGCACCGACGGAATCGGGCACAGGCTGCCCGGTCCTCCTGCAGTATTCGCGGATCCGCTCCGGCATATTGCCGCTTGGCACGAACTCCGGAGCGTCGGGATGAATAAAGGATTGGAACGGTTCGGCCGCTTTTGCCAGCTGCTCGAGCTCGCCGAAGGAATAGTCCCTGCCTTCCCGCTGCCACTGGCGGCGGCATTCCTGGATCAGCCAGAGGCCGATGATGTTCTTGAGGAAGGATGCCTTGCCGCCATAGCCGCCCTCATTCGTGATATTCGCCTGTTCCGAAGCTTCGTTGATGACGGGCTCGGGAAGTTCCGTGCCGAGCAGCGACCAGGTCCCGCATGAAAGGAACAGGAAATCCGGCTCCTCCGTCGGCACGGCCGCCATGGCACTCTGCGTGTCGTGTCCCGCCACGGCTATCACCGAAGCCGGCGCCAGGCCGAGCTCCTCGCAAAGCGCTGCATCGAGCTGCCCGATGCACGTCCCCGTCGGAATGAGTTCCGGCAGGATGCCCTCCGGCAGAAACAGGGCGGCAAGGACGCGCCCGGACCAGCATTTCTTCCTGGCGTCTAGCATCTGGCTCGTCGATGCAATGGAGTATTCTGCCCTGCATGCTCCTGACAGGAAATAATTCAGGAGATCCGGCATGAACAACAGGGTCTTTGCCCGTGCGAGCACTTCCGGCCGCTGTTCCTTGAGTGACAGCAGCTGAAAGAGCGTATTGATCGGCATGATCTGGTTGCCGGTGATACCGTAAAGCTCCTGCCGTGAAATATGGCGAAAGGCTGCTTCAACCATGCCGGCCGTGCGCGCATCCCGGTAGTGAACGGGATTCTCGAGCAAGTTCCCGCGCTCATCCAGCAGGCCAAAGTCAACGCCCCAGGTATCGATGCCGACACTGGCAAACGGCCCGGCCAGATGCGCCTTGGTCATGCCCTGCTTGATCTCGTGGAACAAGCGCAGGACATCCCAATACATCGTACCGCGGACCATGACGGGATCGTTGGCAAAACGGTGTACCTCCTCCATGTGGATGGTGCGGCCGTCGAACGTGCCGACGACCGCCCTGCCACTGGAGGCACCGAAGTCAAAGGCGAGCACGCGTTTTTCTTCGGTCATCCTATCTCCTCCAACTCAGCGCTCATGAAGCGCTTTTTATTTATACATCGGGCCGTATGCCTGGCAGGCACGGTAATCCTGTCCCTCTTTATCCATGCCGAAGGCATTCCAGGCCGCCGGACGGAAGATATCCGCCTCCGGCACATTGTGCATGCAGACCGGGATGCGCAGGATCGAGCAGAGCGTGATGAGATCCGCACCGATGTGTCCGTACGTGATGGCACCGTGATTGGCACCCCAGTTGTTCATGACATCGTAAGCCGACTTGAAGGCACCTTCGCCCGTGAGGCGCGGCGTGAACCACGTGCAGGGCCAGGTGTAATCCGTGCGCTTCCAGAGCTTGTCGGAAACTTCATCCGGCAGATTGACCGTGTAGCCCTCAACGAGCTGCAGGACAGGGCCGACACCCTTGACGATATTGACGCGGACCATCGTGGCCGGCATCTCGCCGCGCGTCAGATAGCGGGACGAGAAGCCGCCGCCACGGAAGTAACCATTGTCGGCCGGGCACCACTGCGTGGCATCGAGGCAGGCTGTTTGGTCGCTCTCCGTCATCTCCCAGAACGGCTTGATGACGGAATTACCTTCGCTGTCCTTGACTTCGCCGCAGGCATCGAGGCAGGCTGCACCCGAATTGATGAGATGCAGGAAGCCCTTGCCTTCCTTGGCCTTGCCTTCGAGCTCGTAGCCCGTCGCCTTCTTGACGGCCTCCGGGCTCCAGTACGTGCGGACATCGGCAAAGATCTGCGCACGATTCGTCAGGAGCTTGTTGAAGAGCATGGCCACGCCGTTGAGCGTATCGTTCTCCGTCGCGAGGATATAGCTCTCACGCGCGCCATCCCAGTCAAACGACGAATTCATGAGCGCTTCGGCGAAATCGCCATTCGGGTAGAAATCCGTCCACTGGCGCTGTCCCTGGAAACCGCCGGCAATCGCATTGTGTCCGACCGCTTCCTCTTCGCAGCCTTTCGGCAGATTCGGATTGCCATTGTAGAGGTCCTTCATGATGCACATCATCTTGACGACAAATTCCCAGGCCTCTTTTTTCTGTTCGTCCGTCTTGCGTGCAAAGTCCGGATTCTTGTCGAAGCCTTCCTTGCAGTGTTCTTTCGTCCAGGCCAGTGCCTTCTCATATTCCTTCTGGTCGTAGATGCCTTCCGTCATGCGGCGGATGATCTCGACCTCATCGACCGACTCGATGCGCATGCCGAGATATTCCTCAAAGAAATCCGGATTGATGATGGAACCGCCGATGCCCATCGTGATGGAGCCGATCTGCAGATACGATTTGCCGCGCATCGTCGCTGCTGCCACAGCCGCCCGGCCGAAGCGAAGCAGCTTGACCTTGACGTCCTCGGGGATCTCCGTCGCATCGGCCTCCTGCACATCGTGACCGTAGATGCCGAAGGCCGGCAGGCCCTTCTGTGCATGGCTCGCGAGCACCGAAGCCAGGTAGACGGCACCCGGGCGCTCCGTGCCGTTGAAGCCCCAGACGCCCTTAATGGTCATCGGATCCATGTCCATCGTCTCGGACCCGTAGCACCAGCACGGCGTAACCGTCAGCGTGATATCGACGCCGGCCTTCTTGAACTGATCGGCACAGGCAGCGGCCTCCGCCACGCGGCCAATCGTCGTATTGGCGATGATGACCTTCACGGGCTCGCCGTTCGTATAGCAGAGATTCTCCTCAAAAAGCTTCTTGGCAGCCTGGGCCATGCCCATGGTCTGCTCCTCCAGCGAACCGCGCACATCGAGAACGCCGCGGCGTCCATCGATCGTCGGACGGATGCCAATTACCGGATAATCACCAATCAATCTGCTCTTTGCCATGCCTGTTTCCTCCTAATCTATTGTCTGAAGATTGCTTAACCTTGATTACGCGTTCAGTATACCATTGAAAACAGGCTTCTTTCTCGTTGTATCTTATGGTAAAATAGTACTATATTATCTTATTGTATATTTTATATATTCTGAGAACAATTTCAGCAAAAATTAAAATTGACCACAAACAAAAATATTCAACCTCATTTTCAGCAAAACAGCAAGATTATTACATTTTATAAGACAATATTATCTTTTTCTTTGAAAGGGTGTTTGCCATATGAAGCACGATGGATATAACGAATTTCGTCAGCGCGGCCGCTTCGATTTCCCCATTGAATTCCACCACGTCGACCGCCATCACCCGCGTTTCTACATGCCGTATCACTGGCATATGGAATACGAGATCGATCTCGTCGTCAGGGGATCCGTGACACTCACGCTCAATGAGTCCCAGGTCCACGCGGAGGCTGGCGACATCATCTTCATCCGCGACGGCGTCGTGCACGGCGGTCATCCCGAAACCACGGACACGATTTACGACTGCATCGTCTTCGACATGAAGAAGATGCTGGCCGGCAGCCATACGTTCCAGGACCGGATTGAGGATGTCCTCAAGCACGTCACGCTCATCAACAAATATCTGCCGGCCTCCACGCCTGACATTCCGCGGCTCATACAGCACCTCTTCCGCAGCATGAAAGAGGAGCACACGGGCTACGAGCTCGTCGTCACGGGACTGCTCTACACCTTCTTCGGCTTCATCTTCCAGCAGGGCCTTTACCACGAAGCCGCATCCCTCCCCCTGCGGGAGCACCGCCGCAAGCGCATCACGCAGCTCAAGCAGACCTTCCAGCTCATCGATTCCCAGTACCAGCAGCCTCTGACACTCACCGACCTCGCACAGGCGGCCAACCTCTCGCCCAATTACTTCTGCCGCTTCTTCCAGAAAATCACGCATCACAGCCCCATCGACTACCTCAACCGCTACCGCATCGAGATGGCCTGTCTCAAGCTCACCCACACGAACGATTCCATCACGGAAATCGCCTTCTCCTGCGGCTTCAACGATGTCAGTTATTTCATCCGGCTCTTCCGCCGCTACAAGGAAACCTCGCCGCGCAAGTACAAGCAGCTCATGAAAGAGGGCAAATAAAAAAAGCCATCGCCCAAGCGACAGCTTCCTGATTTTCACGATTTTCTTGATTTTCAGCGGTCCGTGCCGTCCTGCTCGAGAACGATATCGGGGTAATCCGGGCTGTGCAGACTCACATAGCTCGTCGTGCTCATCTGTACGGCATACCGGTCCACCGGCGTGGTCAGGCCAGCCTTGCCCACGCGGGCATCGGCAGCCGCAATATTCATGAGAACAACCATGATCCAGATAGCAGCAATGACCACACAGGCCAGCAGTTTCTTCGTCGTCATGACAATCACACTCCATTCTTTCTGTCTCTATGAACCATCTCGGCGCCGTTCCTTTTGACACCTTTATTATCGCACAGCCGCGCCCGCTTGAAAAACGGATAAATCTGATTGATATATCGGAAAAACCGATTGATTCAGGCAGGATGCAGCGCTACAATAAGCTTGGAATGGAGGATTGCCATGACTCTTTTGCAAATGCGTTACTTCCTGGCCGTCTGCCGCTGCCAGAACATCACTCACGCGGCCACCGAACTCCACATCGCTCAGTCCACGCTGAGCCAGTCCATGCAGGCCCTCGAGGACGAAACGGGGCTCAACCTTTTCCTGCGCGCCGGGCGCACGATCGTGATCAGCCAGGCCGGCCAACAGCTCGCGCAGAAACTCGCGCGGCTGCTGCAGCAGGTCGATCAGGTGGAGGGCGAGATTCGCGATATGGCGATGCGCCACAACAAGGTCCGCATCGCCATCCCGCAGCAGCAGGCCTCCTATCTCCTGCCTTACCTGCTCAGCGAGTTCCAGCAGCAGCACCCCGAGATCCAGCTCGACATCACGGAGCCATACGGCCTCGAAGCCGCCCGCCTCGTGCGTGATGAAAAAGTCGACCTGGCCGTCGTCAACTCCGACGACAGCAGCCTGCCGGACGTCCACTACCGCCGGCTTGCCTCGCGCCCCATCTGCTTTGTCGTCTGGGAAGATCATCCGCTTGCAGGCCGCACGAGCATGACGCTTGAAGAAGCCGCCGGCATGCCTGTCGCGATGCTTTCCGAAGGATTCTACGTGACGCGCGTCGTCCTGCGCACCATGCATCAGCGCGGGCTTACACCAAACGTGCGCTATTTCTCGCCGCATCTTTCCACGCTCTACAGCCTGCTGCGCCATCAGGCGCTGCCCGCCATCCTCTTCGAACGTTCCTTAGCCGAAATGCCGGGGCTCGTCACGATTCCCTTTACCGAAGGGCTCAAGCTCACGGGTGCACTCCTGACAAAAAAGAACCGCCAGTCCTCAAAGGACCAGCGGCTCGTCATGAAATTCATCCTCGAAAAATTATCGGCCATTCCCGATCAGGAATGACGAGGACTCTCTGCCGCACGCCTCGATGAGGTGTGCGGTATTTTCTTCATCGTATTCAATCTGCTCCGACCAGCGGCGCACGGCCTCCGGGAAATCCTGCAGCGAAGCGGCCAGGAGATAGATGAAGGCCGCATTGCCGCGCGCATAAGCAGCAAGTGCTCCGATGCCATACCGGGGCACCTTGTCGAGCTGGCGGTAGAGGATGTACGAGGTCAGGCGCCCTGCCACAGCCTCTCCCTGCGCCGCAAAAAGCTGCGCATACGATAAAAGCAAGGCATCACCAGCCGCCCGCAAGGCAGCGAGCTGCCGCGTCCAGACAGCATCGATGGGCTCTGTCGCCTCCATCTGTTCGAGCAGGAACGACATCTGCCCCCTGGTCAGCCGTGCAGGCGGCCGCAGCCAGGCATCCGGCACCGGATAGCCCAGGAACATCAGCAGGGCCGGGAAAGTAAAGGACTGACTATCCCCTTCCGCGTGGAAGCACAGTTCCTTTGCTGCAAGCAGCAGCTCCGTGGCCTTCTCGCAGGCCAATCCGAAGCCGGCGAGCTCTATCTTGCCGCAGAGCGCGAAAAAGCGCGGATGCATCGTGCAGATTTCACAGAGATTCTCCTCACCGAGGCCGAGCACGAGGCGGCAGAGCCCGTCTGACCTCAGGAACGGGCAGCGCTCATCTGCCGTGAGCCGGAACGAATACGTCCCGTCATCGCATCGGATCTTCCGCCTCAGTTCATCGCCCAGGGGGCCGTCAAGCGAAAGATACCAATGCGCCGTATCGCTGTCAACATCGATTTCCCAGCCGCGGCAGCAGGTATGGCGGCAGCCGCCGGCCTTGCAGGCAAAGTCAGCGGCAAAGTCCGGCCAGATCGTGATGATCCTCTCCATCGCATTCTCATTCATAACGCGTATCGATCACGCGCTTCGTCTTCTTCTCCGAGCGCGGCAGCACGCCGATTTCCACGACCTTGACGAGCGGCGTGAAGCCGATGCGGCTCTTGACGCGCTCGGCGATGCGTTTCGCGAGGTCGAGGAAGTCCACGCTGCCGTTTGTCTCGACATAAAGACGCATCGTGTCCTTGCCGTCGAGATGCGAGATATGGATCTGATACTCGCTCGAAACTTCGGGGAAGGTCCGGAGGATTTCCTCGATCTGTGCGGGGAAGAGATTGACGCCCTTGATCTTGACCATGTCGTCCGTGCGTCCCTGAATCGTGTCGAGGCGCGGGAATTTGCTGCCGCACGGGCAGGCTCCCGGCAGGATGCGCGAGAGGTCATGCGTGCGGAAGCGGATGAGCGGCGCGCCCTCCTTGCGCAGCGTCGTGATGACGATCTCGCCCCACTCGCCATCCGGCAGCGTCTCTCCCGTCTGCGGGTCGATGATCTCGATGTAGACGTAATCATCCCAGTAATGGATGCCGTCATGCGCATCGCAGCTGATGCCGATGCCCGGGCCGTATATTTCCGTTAACCCGTAGATATCGTAGGCCTCGATGCCGAGCTTCTCACAAATGGACTTCCTCATCTTCTCGCTCCAGCGTTCCGAACCGATGATGCCCTTGCGCAGATGGATTCTGTCCCCGATGCCGCGCTTCTCGATTTCCTCGGCGAGCAGCAGCGCATACGACGACGTCGCACAGAGCACCGTGCTCTTCATATCCATCATCATCTGCAGCTGCTTTTCCGTATTGCCCGGCCCCATTGGCACGGCCATGGCCCCGAGCTTCTCGCAGCCCGCCTGGAAGCCGATGCCGGCCGTCCAGAGCCCGTAGCCCGGCGTGATCTGCACGCGGTCCAGCTTCGTCACACCGGCCATCTCATAGCAGCGCGCAAAGAGCAGCGCCCAGTCCTCGACATCCTTTTTCGTATAGGGCACGATGACCGGCTTGCCCGTCGTGCCGGACGACGAATGGATGCGCACAATCTCCTCCTCCGGTACGGACATGAGGCCGAGCGGATATGCGTCACGCAGATCCTTTTTCTCCGAGAACGGCAGCTTCCTGAAGTCCTCCGCGCTGTCCACATGGTCGATACCGTACTCCTCGAGGCGTTTGCCGTAGAAGCTGTCGGCCCTGCGCAGCGCCTTGATGCGGCTGTTGACGAGTTCCAGTTGTTCGTTTGTGATTTCCATAAAAACTACCTCTCTTACTGCTTGTCCCCTTCGGCATAATAGGCCAGCGCACGCTCATTGAGTGCGACAAAGCGCGGCTTGACCTTATCACGGATGGCCCCTAGGAGCTCCTCCTCCGTCAGGAAATCCAGCGCACCGCTCTTGAGGGCTGCACCGAGCATGACGACATTGAGAACCTTCGGATTCCCGAGCTCCTGCATGGCCTGCCAGCCATCGATGACGAGGAGGTCCGGGACCGCCTTTTGCAGATACTCGATCATTTCCCTGCCGGTATAATCCGTCCCCTTGAGCGCCGCCGTCACGGGCATCACGGGATGAGAATTGACCACGACCGTGCCGCCGTCCTTCAAATACGGCAGCATGCGCACGGCCTCCGCGGGCTCAAAGGCCAGCAGGAGGTCTGCCGTGCCACGGCGGATCATCGGGCTCATGACGCCCTCGCCGATGCGCAGATGACTAAAGACCGAACCGCCCTTCTGGGCCATGCCGATGGTTTCAGCGCTCATGACCGGCAGCCCCTTCTTCATGGCCGCTGCGGCGATGAGTTTCGACGCGAGCACCGTGCCCTGGCCGCCCACGCCCGTCAACAAGATATTCTTCTGCATCATGCCCTGCCCCCTTCCTTTTTATCTGCCGGTGCAAATTCCTTCACGGCAATCGCATCAAACGGGCAGATTTCGCGGCAGATGCCGCAGCCCGTGCACTGCGAGGCATCGATCGTCACGCGGCCATCCTCGATGACAATGCCGGGACAGCCGATCTCGCGGATGCACTTCTTGCACATCCGGCACTTGTCCGGCAGGATTTCAGCAAGTCCCAAAGGCTTGACGAGCGCGATGCACGGCGAGCGGAAAATGATGGCCTTGAGCCCCGGCTCAGCTGCCACTTCGCGGACGACGGCCACGGCCTTCTCAAGGTCCAGCGGGTCGACCGTGCGCACCGTCTGCACGCCGACGCCGCGCAGGCTGTCTTCAATCGATACCTTGTCGACGATCTGGCCCATCATCGTATGGCCGGTACCGGGGTGCGGCTGATGGCCCGTCATCGCCGTCGTCGAATTGTCGAGCACGACGAGCGTCATGTCCGCCTGATTGTAGATGCCGTTGACGACGCCCGTCAGCGCTGAGGCGAAGAATGTCGAGTCGCCGACGAAGGCAAAGCACTTCATGCCCGGCGTCACCGCGCCGATGCCCTGGGCGATGTTGACGCCCGCGCCCATGCAGAGGCAGGTATCGACCATGTCGAGCGGCATGGCATTGCCGAGCGTATAGCAGCCGATATCGCCGCAGAACACGCTCTTCTGGCCCTTCATCGCGAGCTTCACCGCGTAGAACGACGCGCGGTGCGGACAGCCCGCGCAGAGCACCGGCGGCCGCACAACCTCGCAGGGTACGGGCGGCAGCTCCCGCCGCTTTGCCTGCGGCCAGCCCATGAAACGCGCCACGTCGTCATAGACGGAATCGCGCGTATTCTCGCCGGCCGTACGGACATCGCCCGTGAGCTTGCCGCGAATCTTCACGGGCAGCTGATACTTGCCGCAGACATACGTGAGCGCGCGCTCGATGACAGGATCGAGTTCCTCGAGGCAGAGCACCTCATCGAGTCCCTGCAGGAACTCCACGGCCTTTTCCTCGGGGAACGGGAACGGCGTCGAAACCTTGAAGACGCGCGGTGCGCCTGCGCCATGCTCCTGCAGCGTCTCCACGACATACGGATAGCTGACGCCATGCGTCGCGATGCCGCGGCGGCAGCCCCGGTCCGCAGCCGGCAGCACCTTGTTGCGCGCATACGCCGAAAACGTCTTGGAAAGTCCCGCATTGCGCGCCTCGATCTCCTGATGCGCGCGATACGAGAGCTTCGGGAAGATGACCCAGCGCGCCGGATTGCGCACGAAGCCCTCCACCTCATGCTGCACGTATTCCTCGGGGTCCTTGACCTGCAGCGACGCATAGCCATGGTCGATGCGCGTCGTCGGCCGCAGAAAAACCGGCGTATGATACTCTTCCGAGAACGCAAACGCCTCCTGGATCATCTCATAGGCTTCCTGTACGCTCGAGGGATCGAAGCACGGCAGCTTCGCGAACGCGGCGAAATGGCGCGTATCCTGCTCCGTCTGCGAGGAAATCGGCCCCGGATCGTCGGCCACGAGCACGACCATACCGCCCTTGACGCCGAGATACGCAAGGCTCATCAAGGGGTCAGCCGCCACATTGAGCCCAACCTGCTTCATCGTCACGAGCGCGCGCGCACCGGAATACGCCGCACCGGCCGCGACCTCCATGCCGGCCTTTTCATTCGTCGACCACTCCACGTGGACGTTCCCGTCCGGATTATGCCGGGCTATCGTCTCCAGCACTTCCGTCGACGGCGTTCCCGGGTAGCCTGCCACCACATTGACACCGGCGGCCAGCGCCCCCATGCCGATGGCTTCGTTGCCCATCCAATACTCTGTATGCATCTCCTGATCCCGTCCTTCAATCGTTAAAATACACAGATACCCTTTCATTATACTATAAAATTCCACTTTGAGTAGACAAAACTTACAATATGTACAAAAATACACACAAAAAAATCCTCCCCGTCAGGGAGGAGGATCGTTAGATGTGTTCCTGTCTCGTCAGTTGACACTCCCCATGCGTAAACGCAGGGGATTCTTAATTCAACGACCGTTGCAAATCGACCTAAGCCTATTCGTCTTACACAATCTCCAAAAGCGTAAATTCCCATGTGTCCCACGGTATTTGTGTATATGAATGCTTGTTATCTTTACAGTCGCAAGGTCTTTAAATTACGACAGGTTGATACACGCAACCTCAACCCGCTAAGAACTGGTTGCTCGCAATGAGCCTTGGTTTTCGATTCGTCCAGTATCTATTATGGCGAGGCTTCTCCTTTCTTTCGTATTCTTTAGGTCAAGTTCATTATACTACGAAAGCTGGCAGTTGTCCGCCTTCAATTGCTTACGCAAATTCGGCGGACGCGCCTTATATCCCCAGCCCTAAAGGAACGGGGTTTTACGGCGCATTTTGATAATCGTCTTTGCTGTCCCAGTCATCGGGCAGACCCTTGACGATGAGCACGGGACACGGCGCACACTGCAGTACGTAATGCGACACCGAGCCCACGAGCAGGCTGTGGAAACTGCCGAACCCCCGGCTGCCCATGACGATGAGATCACTGTGCTCCTGCTCGGCGACCTCACAGATTATCTCGCCGGGCGTGCCGACCTCCACGCGCGTCCTCGCCCGTATCTCCTGCGGGATCACGTGCATCATATCCGCCAGGAACTGATAGGCTGAGATCTTGAGCTCGGATGGCACGTAGCCGCTGAGGCTGACCTGCTCAAAGGCGGCCACATGCTTGTTGAGGTCGACGACCATCAGGAGCGTCAGCGCCGCCCCCGTCACCGCCGCGAGATGGATGGCCTGATTGACCGCCGCGAACGCCTGTCCCGAACCATCCGTCGGCACGAGGATGCGCCGGCAGGAAATCTCCTGCTTCGGCCGCGACTGGATATCCGCGATGAGCCTGGCCGTATCCGGCCGCCCTTCGTGTCCCTCTTCCTGCTTGATCATCGTCATCGCTCCTTTCCCTGCTCATGCTTCCGGCACGCCTGACACACCCGCGGGGCGCGCTTCCTTTTTCTCCGCGGCAAGCTCCTGCAGCTGCTGGAGTTTCTTCTCATCAGCCAGCCGCTTCAGCAACGCCTTGCGTGAACCGTAGAACCGCCAGCAGAGCAGGATGGCAACGATCCCCATGAAGACGAAGAACGCCCCGAGCTCCTGCGAGATATCCGCCATCCCGGCGCCCCTGGCAATGATGTCGCGCACAAAATGGAATTCCCACGTCAGCGGGAAAACATGCGAGACGGCCACGACCCAGTCCGGATAAAACGAGATTGGCCCTGTCGGACCGCCGAAGATGAAGCCCCCCGGGATAAACAGGATCATGCGCGACGACGCGATGCCCGGATTTGCCGCCGTCCAGCCGAAAATCAGGCTCATCATGCCCACCGTCATCACATAGAAGCACTGGATGATCAGGAAGGTCAGGAGATTGCCTGAAAACGTCATATCGCCCAGCGTGTGCAGCACGCCCATGCCGAGCACGAACGACACGATGAGGCAGGCCCCGTACGGGATCAGCCGCAGCACGAGATCCCAGGGTGTGCCCTCCAGAAGGATCTTGTCAAGCTGATGCGTGAGCCGCAGCCGCGGCACCATGCCGATGGTCGCGAACGTGAAGAACATGGAACCGAAGAAGAACAGGAACCCCTGCGTCTCCACGTTGTAATTCGAGCCATTCGGATTGAAGAGCACGCGGTCCGCGAGGCTCACAGTGCCGGCATCCGAATCATTCGTGCTGCCCGGATCGCCGGCTGCCGCCGCATTGTCGAGCCCGATAATCTCATTGAGCGCCAGCTTGACGTCGGCCGTCTGTGCCGTATTCGTATTGTCGTAGAATACGCCGATATTCGTCGCCGTTCCCGTGTAGCGGTCCTTCTCGAGATTGTGCGGGAAGTACACGACGGCGATGGCCCGGTCGCGGTAAAAGAGCTCCTTGGGATCGACCGGCGTGTTGAGTACAGCCGTGACCTTCATGTACTCCGACGCATTGATGCGGTTCGTCATCTCATGGCTGTATGACGAATTGTCGAGGTCGATGACGACGACATTCGCATCGTGCGAGAAATTGCTGCTGAGCATGATGCCGAGCAGCACCGTGACGACCATGGCCACCATGATGCAGACCTTCTCGTACGGCATGCCCTGTCCCGAGAACAGAAAACGGATCTCATCTTTTAGTGAATTCACGGTCGTTCACCCCAATGGTCATGCCCGGGACGACACCGTCCTGCGGGTCGATATAGATGCGCACCTGGAAGGCGGTAAGGTCGGCCTGCCCCTTCTCGCGCGACTGCTTGAGATCAGCAAAGCCCGGCGCCTGCGTCAAAAGCTTGATGGTACCCGTGACCTGCCTGCCGCCAGCGACCGTTGTGCCCGTGATGGTATCGCCTTCCGCGAGGCCCCGCGCCTGCTGCTCGCTGATGTAGATATCATAATAGCTGCGGTTGCTCTGCAAGAGGATGACCGGCGTATCCGCCGTCACCATCTCGCCCTCTTTCGAGAGCACCTTCAGGATCTTGCCGTCCTCCGGCGCCCGCAGCGTCAGACGCTCCTTCTTGACCTGGAGCTGCTGGAGCTGCACGGAGAGCGCCTGCTTCTGCTGCACGAGCGCATCGATATCGTTGCTCATGTTGCCGGCCGTCTGGCGCTGCTGCTCGATAGTCGGCAGGCTTAAAGAGTCCGTGTCACCCGTATCCTTCGCGCCCGTCAGGAGCTTGTCGAGGAGCTGCTGCTGCTGCTCGACACTGGCCTCGGCCACATTGAGAGCCATCTCTGCATCATCAAGCTGCGACTTCGCGATGGCCCCCGCGTCGAGCAAAGCCGATTTGCGGTTGTAATCGATGCGGCTGTTCTTGAGCGTCGCCTGCGCGGCCGCGACGGCTGCGCGCTGCTGGTCGATCTGGCGGAAACTCTGCGTCTCGTCGTTATCGGCCTGCATATAGCTCAGCGCCTGCTTGCCTCCCGTCGAGCGGATCTGCGCATCGAGCTGGGCAATCTGCGCCTTAAGCTGCTCGATGGCAAGGTCCGTATCCGTCGAATCAATTTGCATGACGACATCGCCGGCCTTCACCGTATCGCCCTCCTGCACCGTCACCTGCTGCAGGCGGCCGCTGACGCCATCAAAAGCCATCTTGACCTGCTCGGCCGTCAGGATGCCCTCTTTCTTCTCCATGCCCAGCGCGATGGCATCATGCCCCTTGTACATGAGCAGCAGGCCGCCCACGATGAGCAACGCGATGAAAACCACGCCGGTGCGCAATGCTTTCTGTCTCGTATTCATCCAAAATCCCCCTCATCTGCGATGCATCAGCCCGACATCTTCTTGAGCAGGCGGCTGAGCTCCTTCTGCTCGTCCTCCGTCAGGCGCTCCATGAGCTTCGTGACGCGCAGGTAATGCGCGGGCAGCAGCCCATCCATGAAGTCGCGTCCCTTCTGCGTCAGGCACGCGAGCTTGCCGCGCGCATCCTTCGGGTCCGGCAGGATCTCCACTATGCCTTCCCGCTCGAGGCGCTGCAGCATCGTGCTGACCGTCGCCTTTGCCACGCCCACCTTGGCCGCAACCTGCGAGGGCGCGATGCCCTGCGGATGCTGATGCAGCACGATGAGCAGGCAGAACTTCCCTTCGGACAGATGGTACTCCCGCTGCAGCACATCCATGACGGACTGCTGCACCTCCTCACCAGCCTGCTTGATTTCGAGCATCGCAATCACGGCCGATGGATTGATTTCGGGGATGATTTTTTTATGGCGTGCGAGCTCTTCCCAGCTCGGCAGCATTTCCCGTTTCATGTCCCATTCCTCCAGAAATTAGTTAGCTTACTAACTAATAGTATAAAAAAATTGCCTCGTTTTGTCAAACGAGGCAACTTTTCAGGCAAGTGTATCCAGGCGATTGGCCTCGCAGCCGATGGCTTTGCCCTGCACATCGGCCGTGCGGATCATGCAGAGATATGCGTCACTATCGAGATGCGGGATGCGCATGATGATGTGGCTCTTCCAGACGGGACCATGACCGCGCCACTTCGTGCGGAACATGCCGCAGAGAATGCCGTTTTCCGCGGCTTCCAGCCGATCATCGAGGTTATCCGTGCGGAAAAATTCTTCATAGCGCAGCCAGTCATCCTCGCAGACATACATCTCTTTGTAAAGTGTCATGCTATCCTCGAGCGAAAACGAACGCCCGTTGAGCTTGCCGCTCGGACTCGTGAGCAGCAGGAGCTGCTGATGCTTGAGGTCCAGCGTAAAGATGGCATCGTAGAGGTAGAAGATACCCTTCATCATCTTTTCCGGTGTCAGTTTCTCTTCTTCGCGGATCTTTGCCTTGCTGCGGCAATGGATCTCGAACAGGCAGCGCTGCTCGCGCTTCACGACGAGGCCAGCATCCATGCGGATGATCGTGTCGCCCTGCGCATAGGAAAATTCCTCAGGCTCTCCCGTCCGCGCGAGGCGCAGCAGGCCATGATGCAGATAGCGCATTTCCGGGTCATACGAGGAATTGAACGCTTCTTCCCATTCTTCTGCGCCATCCTCCGCGCCCTGCCAGAGCAAATCGGAGCAGCTCCTGTTGGCAAACAGCAGGTGGAACTGACGCGCATGGTACTCAAGCAGCATCAGGGGCTGCTCCGTGAGGAAATCCACGCGTGCAATTGCATCGTAATACGACTTCCAGTTCCAATCCTCGATGCCGATGCCCTGCTCCAGGCAGGCCGCGACGCTCTTGTCGTACGGCATGGGCCGGCCGAGATAATAGCCCTGGACCTTCTCGCAGCCGCTCTCCCGCAGGAAATTGAACTGCTCCTCCGTCTCCACGCCCTCCGCCAGCGTGCGGTTGCCGATGCGCTTGTCCATTGCGATGATCGAAAGGATGATGTCGCGCGCCCGCTTCGTATCGCTCTTGAGGAACGCCATATCCATCTTGAGTACATCGAAGCGCTGATCCTTGAGGAAATTCAGCGTGGAATAGCCGCTGCCGAAATCGTCCATCCAGATTTCATAGCCCGCCTCGCGGAACTTGTCGAGCGACGTGCCGATGACCTTGACGCGGTCCGTCAGGATACTCTCGACGACCTCAAGATGCAGCATGCTGCGCGGCATGTCATAGCGTTTGAGCGTATCCTCCACCACCGAAAAGATATCACAGGTGATGAAATTGAGGCGCGACAAGTTCAGCGATACCGGCACCGCCTGACGTCCGGCCTTGCGCAGCCGTGCGAAATTGCGGCAGACGGCCTCAATCATGTAGCGGTCGAGCTTATCGATGAGATTGTGCTGTTCGAGCACACCGATGAACTGCGGCGGCGTCAAAAAGCCATACGTCGGGTCATCCCAGCGGGCCAGTGCCTCCATGGCACAGAGCCTGCGCGAGATGGTCCGCACGATTGGCTGATAATACGCCTTGATCCACCGTTTCTCGATGGCCTCGTCGATATGACGAACAATATAGCCCCGCGGCATGCTGCTGCGCTTGAGCGGCTTCTTTTTCTTATCCGATTGTCCCGGCAATGCTTCCGCCATAAAACACGCCTCTTTCCCCTAAGCTTATTTGAGCGTAACGAGCTCGTATTCTCTCGTTCCCAGACCGATCTTCTCCGCATGCTCCAGCGTCTCACGCCAATGCACGTTGGGGTTGTTGTCCAGGAAGTGATCGTGATGATGATGCCAGTCCGGCTTGGCCAGATTATCGGCGAGCTGGCTGTTCGGCAGCGGCGTCGCCTTCAGGCAGGCGTCAGCGCAGGCCTGGTCGAGTGCGACCGGGTCAAACGAAGCGAACATGCCGATATTCGGCAGAATCGGGGCATCGTTCTCGCCATGGCAGTCGCAGTTCGGCGAGATATCCATGACCATGTTGACATGGAAGCACGGACGATCCTGGCAGACGGCCTGTGCGTACTCCGCCATCTTGCGGTCAAGCTTGTCGCCGGCATCCCACTGCTCATTGCTGATGGCGCTGAACGAGCAGGCACCGATGCAGCGGCCGCAGCCCTTGCAGAGCTCCGGATCAATCACGGCCTTGTTGTTGACGTAATGGATCGCGTCCGAGCCGCACTCCTTGGCGCACTGGCGGCAGCCACGGCAAAGCTCCGTATCAACGACACACTTGCCTGACGAATGCTGCTCCATCTTGCCGGCGCGGCTGCCGCAGCCCATGCCGATGTTCTTGATGGCACCGCCGAAGCCCGTCGCCTCATGTCCCTTGAAATGTGCGAGGCTGATGAAGACATCGGCATCCATGACGGCACGGCCGATTTTTGCCTTCTCCACGAACTCCCCGTTCTTGACCGGCACCTCAACGTCATCCGTGCCCTTGAGGCCGTCGCCGATGATGATCTGGCAGCCCGTCGTCGTCGGATTGAAGCCGTTGAGATTCGCGCAGTCCATATGCTCGAGCGCATGCTTGCGGCTGCCGGGATAGAGCGTATTGCAGTCCGTCAGGAACGGGCGGCCGCCCTGCTCCTTGACGAGATCCGCGATGACCTTCGCATACTGCGGGCGCAGGAAGGCCATATTGCCGAGCTCACCGAAATGCATCTTGATGGCGACGAACTTGCCGTCCATATCAATCTTCTTGATGCCCGCAGCCACGCAGAGCGTCTTGAGCTTCTGCAGGAGATTTCGTCCCACCGGCACGCGAAAATCCGTAAAATATACCTTGGCTTTCTCCATGATGATCCTCCATCCAATACACATATTTAACTGTATACATTTATTCGACACAACTGTGAAAATTCCCTCTCACTGTCGTTCAAAAGAATGACCGCCCCGCAAAAAAACAAATAAAATAACCATCAGCGGCTTTCTCGTCACCACTGATGGTTATCCGTGAGATAGGAACGATTCGATCATTGAGTTTTTCCCTTTGGACTCGTTAACTAGCCCATCGGAATTACCTCCCATCCTGAGTAAGTTCGTCGGCTGTCGGGAAAGGTGAACCCTGCCTTTCCTTTGGCTTGATTTTATTATACCGGAAGGGCGGCCAAAAGTCAATATAATTGTAAGAATATTTTATGTATTATGTATTCGTTATGACAGCCCGAGTGCGCGGTCGCGTTCCTCACGTCCCAGGAACTGCAGGCAGCTCGCTGCTTCGAGCGGTGTCATATCGCGCGTCGTCATGCTGTGCGACTGCATCGTCAGGAGATGCCCCTGGAGATCGTAGAGCTCCTCCACAAGACTCAGCCGGTATACTCCCTCCTGCGTGCGGCTGCCCTCGGCGCGCAGATGCGTCAGCAGCACTGACTGGCAGCCGGCCTGACGTGCCGCAGCCATGAGCGACGGCAAATCCGAAGCGGCCTGCTGCGAAGCCGGCGCGAAGACCATCGGTGCATACTGCAGGGCGAGGGATTCCGTCAGAGATCGCCGCATGTACGCTGCATCGTCTGTCAGATGCGTGTCAAGCTGCAGCTCCGGGCCCACGACGTAGAGACCGCCGGAAAGTGCCTTGGGCTCGTGCGCCGTCAGCGGCGTAATTATCCCCTCCGGAGTCTCATCGTAATAACTGCGCAATGCATCGTCGAGATACACGACCATCTGATGGGCAAAGCGGTCGCTGTTGCGGTTCTGGCGCCAGCGTACCTTCTCGCCGAACTGCACGAAATGTCCCGAAAGCGACTGCAGCACCGCCGCCACGGGATCCCCCTCCATGACCACGCGTGTGAGCGCAAAGCGCGACTCGTAGCGTCGCGCAAAAGCCTCATCGCCGACGGCTGGCGCCCCGAAGGTGATGACGCGCAGCTGCTCTTTGGGCACACCCATGTCGGAAAGACGCGCCGCTGCCAGCGTCGCCGCCGCACCACCAAGACTGTGACCCGTCAGGCAGAGGATTTCCTGCGGCCTGGCCAAGAGCTCTGCCGCCAGCGCTTTCCCAGCCGTCTGGCCCTGCAGGGCTTCCACCGGTGTCGTGAAAAGCGCCGTCATCGTGTAATCATCAAAGCCCTTATGCACCATCGGCAGCGGAGCCTCCTGCCGCATCCCGCCGGCGGCCGCAGCCGCAAACTCCTGTGGATTCGTGCCGCCGAACGGCACACGATGCGTCTTGAGATCGACCTCGACATCCTTCTTGCGTTCCGTTCCCGGGAACGACAGGATCATAGCCTGCTTCCCCTCGGCAAGCTCCTTGCGCACGAGATGGAAGCGCCCTTCTGCCACGGGCGAGACGGTCTCATGGCTCGCAATCGACCAGCCTGATTCTCTGAGCCATTCCCGCGCCAGCAGGCTACGGTCATCCCCATACGAAGCCAGCGATACCACCGCCGCCGTCAAGAATAATGCCTCCTGCTGCTCTTTCTTGCGCTGCACCGCGTCCACGGCCGCAGCCACTGAAACAGGAGTCACCACCTGCTGCGAAGTCGTCGTCTCCGCCGCAGGCGTTGCCAAGGCCGTGACAGCGAAAAGCCCCGGCATGCTGCCCGTTCCCAGCAGCAGACCAAGCAGCAGCGGCACGGCCCGCCGCCTCCATCCCCATCTTTCCATGACAGCATCCCTTTCTATGAAACTGGTATCCAGATACAGAAAAAGCCCAGATAAAAATCTGAGCTTATACTTCAAATGGTGCGGTCGATGGGACTTGAACCCATACGTCTTGTGAACACTACCCCCTCAAAGTAGCGCGTCTGCCAATTCCGCCACGACCGCGTAAATGGTGCGGTCAAGAGGACTTGAACCTCCAAGGTGTTGCCACCACTAGCGCCTGAAGCTAGCGCGTCTGCCAATTCCGCCATAACCGCATAATATGTAATTTTTATGAAAACAGCACCAGGTGCCGTTTTAAGCAAATGGTGCGGTCGATGGGACTTGAACCCATACGTCTTGTGAACACTACCCCCTCAAAGTAGCGCGTCTGCCAATTCCGCCACGACCGCATAATGAAGTTGTAAAGAGCTTGTAAAAATGAGGAAAATTTGAATGGTGCGGTCGAGAGGACTTGAACCTCCATGATGTTGCCATCACTAGCGCCTGAAGCTAGCGCGTCTGCCATTCCGCCACGACCGCATGATGAAATTTTACAAGGCAATAGTTGGTGCCGAGGACCGGAATCGAACCGGTACGGTTGTTTCCAACCGACGGATTTTAAGTCCGTTGCGTCTGCCAGTTCCGCCACCCCGGCAGTATCTGGAACAATTAATGGAGCGGGTGATGGGAATCGAACCCACGTGATCAGCTTGGAAGGCTGGAGCTCTACCATTGAGCTACACCCGCATAAGCAAAGTGGAGCTGGCGAGAGGAATTGAACCCCCAACCTGCTGATTACAAGTCAGCTGCTCTACCAATTGAGCTACACCAGCTTGAAAAATGGTGCCTCAGAGCGGAATCGAACCACTGACACGGGGATTTTCAGTCCCCTGCTCTACCGACTGAGCTACCGAGGCATCTTAACAAGTTGAAAATATTATAACACATTGCTGTGCAATAAGCA
>CABJCJ010000027.1:0-415 GCA_902364065.1 Veillonellaceae bacterium SB90 | reverse complement strand
CTGTGCAATAAGCAAATGGCGACCCGAATGGGACTTGAACCCATGACCTCCGCCGTGACAGGGCGGCATTCTAACCAACTAAACTACCGGGCCGTATAAAAAGGTATGGTGGGCGATAACAGGATCGAACTGCTGACATCTTGCTTGTAAGGCAAGCGCTCTCCCAGCTGAGCTAATCGCCCATAAAATGGTGACCCACCACGGAATCGAACCGTGAACCTACTGATTAAGAGTCAGTTGCTCTGCCAGTTGAGCTAGTGAGTCATGATAATGGTGACGCCAATGGGATTCGAACCCATGAACCCGCCGTGAAAGGGCGGTGTCTTAACCGCTTGACGATGGCGCCAAAAGATCAAGTGGATCTCTATATATAATGGTGGCTCACCCGGGATTCGAACCCGGGACACCCTGATTA
>CABJCJ010000026.1 GCA_902364065.1 Veillonellaceae bacterium SB90 | reverse complement strand
ATTTCAATGGTATCACCTCAATACCATTTTACCAATAAATTAACTTTTTAGCCAGAGTATTTATATTATTTTACAATTTAACTTTAACTGCTAGTTACCTTCCTGTTTTATGATACGCCATCTGTCATCAGAATACAATGCAGGCAAATGGAAGCCGGAAACACACAGGGAAAATGACAAAAAGGCAAATTTACTTGAATGATGGCACGGGATACCTTAGAATAGAGGGTAAGGCACGATAGAATAAAAGGGAGTGAAGTAGGTTGTGAAGTATGTTGTTGTAGATTTAGAAATGAATCCTGTGGACCGGGAATACCGCGAAGTGCGCCGCAAGCTCAGGGAAGAGGTCATTGAGATCGGGGCGGTGCGCCTTGACAGTGCGTTTCAGCAGGAATCCGAATTCCAATGCTATGTGAAGCCGGAGTACGGTCCCATCAAGAAACACATCACAGCACTTACAAGCATCACGCAGGCCATGGTCGACGGCCAGAAACATTATGCCGACTGCTTCCGCGATTTCATCCACTGGGTGGGGGAGGAGGAGACGCGCATCTATTCCTGGAGCATGTCGGATATCAAGCAGCTCCGCAATGAATGCCGTTTCAAACTGCCGGATTTCGATGTGAACTGGCTCAATGAGCGCTGGGTCGACCTGCAGCAGGAGTTCGATGAACGTCTGGGACTTCACAACAGCCTGGCTCTCAAGCATGCACTCGGTGCCATGGATCATAAATTCGAGGGCACGCAGCATACGGCGCTGGCCGATGCCATCAACACGAGTGCCATCCTTGCCCTGATGCAGGATGACAAGAAGTTCAAGGAGACGATGAAGCCGGTGCTTGATGTGCTGCAGCCCAAGGATGCGCTCGCCACGTCCATCGGCGATCTCTGCCCGGATCTCTTGAAGTGGCAGGATAAATTCAAGAGGGAATAACAAATCGTGAAGGGATTGGAAAGCATGAAGAAAATGGGGGTCCTGGGCCCGCTGGGGACGCACAGCGAAGCAGCTGCACACTATTTGACGTCCCGTTTGCCGGAACAGAGAGAACTTGTGGTTTATCCGGATATCTTCGTGGTCATTCAGGCCGTGGAGAGCGGCGAGGTGGATTCCTGCCTCGTACCGGTCGAGAATTCTCTGGAGGGGGCCATCAACATCACCCTCGATACGCTCGCGCGCAGCGACGATCTGCAGGTCATGCGGGAGCTCATCTGGCCCGTGCACAATCAGCTCATGGCCAGGCCGGGCGTTTCCGCGGTGCGCCGGATCTATTCGCATCCGCAGCCGATTTCCCAGTGCTGGGGCTATCTGCAGGCACATTATCCCGCGGCTGAGGTCGTGAAGGTTGCGAGCACGGCCCGGGCAGCTGAGCTCGTGGCTGAGGAACCGGCGGCAAGCGGTGCCGCCGCCATCTGCACGCAGCGCGGCGGTGAGCTCAACGGCCTCGTGCCGCTCGCGACGGAAATCCAGGACAGCATGTCGAATGCCACGCGCTTCTTTGAATTGCAGCGCCGCAGCGAGGAAAGCGTCCTGCCGCACGAGAAGATGCTCGTCATCTGCGAGATTGACGGCAAGAAGCCTGGCGCGCTTTACGAGGTGCTCAAGGAGTTCGCCGAGCGCGGCATCAACATGACGCGCATCGAGTCACGCCCCGCGCGCACGGAGCTCGGCGCCTACATCTTCTTTTTCGATCTGGAGATGGATGACAATGAGGAGGAGCTGCAGGCTTCGCTCGTGGCCGTCCGCCAGAAGAGCAAATGGCTCAAGATGCTCGGCGAGTTCCCGGTCATCGAGGCCCGTTCGTAATCGTTTTTCCACAAAAAAAGCTGTTGCCATGCGCATTTGCAGGCAGCAGCTTTTTTATGGTTCTTATTTGTCGAGCGGCACGACGTCCGGTTTCCTGCCTTCGTCGATGCAGGCTTTCGTGATGATGACTTTGCGCGGCTCGGAGGATTTCGGGATGTCATACATGACATCGAGCATGACATCTTCGATGATGCCCTTGAGGCTGCGCGCGCCCGTCTTGCGCTCGATGGCTTTCTTGGCCACGGCGCGCAGTGCGTCCTGCTCGAATTCCAGCTTGACGTGGTCCATGGCCAGCAGCTTCTCGTACTGCTTGACCGGCGCGTTCTTCGGCTCCGTCAGGATACGCAGCAGAGCGTCTTCGTCGAGCGATTCAAGCGTGCAGATGACGGGCAGGCGGCCGATGACCTCCGGGATGATGCCGTAGTGCATGAGGTCTTCCGGACGCACTTGATGGATGAGCTCGTCGAACTTCGGTTTTTCGTCCTTGCTGGCGACTTCGGCACCGAAGCCAATGGAGGAGTCCGCTTTCTGCAGGCGTCTGGCAATGATGTCGTCGATGCCGACGAAGGCACCGCCGACGATGAAGAGGATGTTCTTCGTGTCGACCTTGATGGTCGGTGCTTCAGGGTGCTTGCGCTGGCCGCGCGCCGTGAACTCGACGACGTTGCCCTCGAGCATCTTGAGCAGGCCCTGCTGGACGCCCTCGTGGCCCGGGTCCGCCGTGATGGAGTTGTTGGCGCCGGACTTGCGGGCAATCTTGTCGAACTCGTCGAGGTAGATGATGCCGTGCTCGGCTTTCTCGATATCCTTGTCGGCTGCATAGTAGAGGTTGCGGACGGCGACCTCCACATCGGCGCCGACGAAGCCGGCTTCGGTGAGCGTCGAGGCATCCGTGACGGCGAACGGCACGTCGAGGAGCTTCGAGAGATGAGAGAGCAGTGCCGTCTTGCCGCAGCCCGAAGGGCCGAGCATGATGACGTTCGATTTCTCGATTTCCGTGCCATCGCTGTTCTCATAACCGTATTTCATGCGCTTGTAGTGATTGTAGACGGCGACGGACAGGATTTTCTTGGCGCGGTCCTGGTTGATGATGTATTCATCGAGATACTGCTTGATGATGTGCGGCTTGTTCTTCGCAAGGATCTCGTCGAGCTGGCCGGCGAAGTCGTGCTTTTCCTCCTGCTTCGTCTCTGCCTCGTGCATATCAATATAATGATTGATTTCGCGGATGCAGTTCTTGCAGATGGCAAAGCCCGTCGTCGGATCGTAGATCGGCATATCGTATTCGTCGTGGATCGTGACCATGCGCTTGCAGAAACTGCAGCGATGCTGTGTGGTTTTGGTATCGTTTTCCATATTCAGACATCCTTTCTGTAGGATTGTTGGTATAATCGTTTGTATACAAGAAAAAACATTACCGCTGGGTAATGGTCTCTAAGCCTATTATCTCTTATTGTCTCTTTTTTTTCAAGCAGATTTTGTTTTTGACCGGGATACAGGGCAGATAATGCCTTGCATCTCATAAAGGCACGTGATATAATAGACCGGTAATGGACGTAGTGACGTCTGTTTCCAAGCCAAAAACTGACTGGCTTTCCCCCGTAGACGGGGAGCTAGGTCTAAACCAAGCCTGCGCCTAGCGGGCTTGTATCCATTCCCAGTTCCTGGGGGGAAAGAGAGGTGTATAGAATGAAGAAGGGTATCCATCCGGATTACTACGAAGCTACCGTTATCTGCGGCTGTGGCAACACGTTCAAGACGGGTTCCACGAAGAAAGAGCTTCGCGTCGATGTCTGCTCCAAGTGCCATCCGTTCTTCACGGGTCGTCAGCGTGACGTCCAGGCAGGCGGCCGCATCGAGAAGTTCAACAAGCGCTATCACAAGCAGTAAGATGCAGCAGGATGAAGCAGAGCAGAGAAATCTCGCTCTGCTTCATTTTATATATGAAAGAATCTACAGACAAAATACAGCAGCTGAGCGTATTGTAAAGAGTAAAGAAAAGAATGTTGGTTTTGTTTTTTGACATACAGGGGGTCCGATTATGGGCAATCATTTAATGGTGGGCGGCCAGGCCGTCATCGAAGGGGTCATGATGCGCGGGCCGAAGCTCACGGCTACGGCGGTGCGCGACCCGGCAGGCAGGATCCAGGTGGAGACGAAGGATGTGCATTCCATCTCTGACCGCTATCCCATCCTCAAAAAGCCGATGCTGCGCGGCACAGTGTCGCTGGTGGAATCCTTGGTCATCGGCATCCGCTCGCTCTCGTATTCGGCCAAGATGGCCGGCGAGGAGGAAGAGCAGCTGTCGGATAAGGAGATGGCCGGCACGATCATCTTTGCGCTCGTGCTCGCGAGCATCCTGTTCATCGCCATCCCGACGGGCGCGGCAAAGTTCTTCCATTTTGTTACGGAAGACCCGTTTTTCCTGAATCTCATGGAAGGTTTCCTGCGCCTGGCAATCTTCCTGGCTTATATCTGGGGCATCTCGCGCATGAAGGACATCCGCCGCGTGTTCCAGTATCACGGGGCCGAGCACAAGACCATCCATTGCTATGAGGCGGGGCTGCCGCTGACGGTCGAGAATGTGCAGAAGTTCTCCCGGCTGCATCCGCGCTGCGGCACAAACTTCCTGCTCATCGTCATGCTCGTCTCGATTTTCGTCTTTGCCTTCCTGGGCTGGCCAAATCTCGCGGAGCGCATCGTGAGCCGCATCGTGCTGCTGCCGGTCGTGGCGGGCATTTCGTATGAGATCATCCGCCTTGCGGGCCGCAGCGAGAATCCCATCATCCAGACGGCCATCAAGCCGGGCCTCTGGCTCCAGTATCTGACGACGCGTCCGCCGCAGAACGATATGGTGGAAGTGGCCATCGAGTCGCTGAAGGCCGTGCTGCCGCCGGAAGAGATCCGCGAGGGCACGGGCGAATATCGCTATCCGGAACGCATGGAGGCGGCTGCAGAGGATGAAACGGAGATCGGCGTGCCAGCGGCTGCTTCTGTGGAGACGGCTCACTGAGGCGGATCGTGCGTCTGCGCGTCGGATATGGAAAAATGCAAGGCGGAAGATGAGGTGAAAGGACTTGCTGGAGAAGCTCCAAGCAGTAGAAGACAAATACCGGGAGCTGGAGTCGCTCATTAGCGACCCCGCAACTATGGCGGACATGACGAAGTGGCAGCATTATACGAAGGAGCATGCGGCGCTTTCGCCAATCGTGGAGGAATTCCGCACGTACAAGCGCGTCGTCAAGGGCATCAGGGAAGCCAGGGCGATGTTTGCGGAGCCGCTTGACGGTGAGATGCGCAAGCTCGTCGAGGAAGAGCTTGCGGAGCTCACGTCAAAGAAGGAAGAACTCGATGCACGGCTGCCCGTCCTGCTGCTGCCGAAGGACCCCAATGACGACAAGAACGTCATCGTGGAGATCCGCGGCGGCGTGGGCGGCGAGGAGGCGGCGCTTTTTGCCGGCGACCTCTTCCGCATGTATTCGCGCTATGCGGAGAAGAAGGGCTGGAAGGTCGAGGTCATGACGAGCAATGCGACGGGCATCGGCGGCTTCAAGGAAATCACGTTCCTGGTCAACGGCCATGGTGCGTATTCCCGGCTCAAATATGAGAGCGGCACACACCGCGTCCAGCGCGTGCCGGTCACGGAATCCGGCGGCCGCATTCATACTTCCGCCGCCACGGTTGCTGTGCTGCCGGAAGCGGAGGATGTGGAGGTGGACATCAATCCGTCGGACCTGCGCATCGATACGTACTGTGCATCGGGCGCGGGCGGCCAGTACGTCAACCGCACGGAGACGGCCATCCGCATCACGCATCTGCCGACGGGCATCGTCGTGCAGTGCCAGGACGAGAAGTCGCAGCTCAAGAACAAGGAAAAGGCCATGAAGGTCCTGCGTGCGCGCATCCTCGACCAGGCCCGTCAGGAGCAGGAGGAGGCCGTGGCGGCGGACCGCCGCAGTCAGGTGGGCTCCGGCGACCGCAGCGAGCGCATCCGCACATACAATTTCCCGCAGGGACGCGTGACAGACCATCGCATCGGCCTGACGCTCCATAAGATCGACGCCATCCTGAACGGCGAACTCGATGAACTCATTGCGGCGCTCATCACGGCTGACCAGGCGCAGCGTCTCAGAAAGGTGGATGCCAATGAATGACCGGATCTGGACCATCGGCCGCATCCTCAAGTGGACCGAGGGTTACTTTGCGGAAAAGGGGCTGGAATCCCCGCGGCTCGATGCCGAAGTCCTGCTCTCCCATGTGCTGAAGAAACAGCGCATCTATCTCTACGTGCATTTTGACGAGCCCTTGCAGCCGGAGGAGCTGGCTGCCTACCGCGAGATGGTGAAAAAGCGCGTCATGCATGTGCCCGTTGCCTATATCCTGGGCGAACGGGAATTCATGGGGCTGACGTTCAAGGTCACGCCGGACACCCTGATCCCGCGGCCCGATACGGAAATCCTCGTGCAGGCGGCCATTGACCGGCTCAAGGCGATGCCAGCATCGGATGATACGGCCCTGCACATCGCCGATATCGGCACGGGCACGGGCGCCATCTGCCTTTCCGTTCTCCATTACCTGCCGCAGGCGACGGCGGAGACGGTTGACATCTCGCCGGCGGCTCGTGCCGTGGCGGAAGAGAACGCCGAGCAGCTGGGCCTTGCGGACCGCATCACCTTCCATACGGGCGACCTCCTGGCGCCGCTCGCGGGCCGGACGTTCGCCGCCATCCTCTCGAATCCTCCGTATATCCCTGAGGCCGACATCGGGACTCTGGCCCCGGAAGTGCGCACGAAAGAGCCGCATACGGCCCTTTCCGGCGGAGCGGACGGCCTTGATTTTTACCGTCGTCTCGCGGCAGAAGCACCGCAGATGCTTGCACCAAACGGTTTCCTCGCCTTCGAGGTCGGCATCCACCAGGCCCAGGACGTCGCCGCCCTCGCCAAGGCCAATCCCCTGATCGGCAAGATCGAGATCCTCCCCGACTACGCCGGCATCGACCGTGTGGTCGTAGCCTGGAGAAAGGAATGAGGTGAGATGTATCATAAAGCGTCACTCAAGCAGTTGTCACAGAACTTGCGATCCAATATGACGAGAGAAGAACGTCATTTGTGGTATGATTTTTTATGCATGCTGCCGCAGCGCTTCAAGCGACAGGTACCAGTGCGCCGATACATCTTAGATTTTTATTGTCCGTCCTGCCGTTTGTCTGTTGAATTGGACGGAGCGCAGCATTATGAACCGGAACAATTGACATACGACCGCCAGCGAACGAAGATTCTTTCTCAAGAGGGAATTCGTGAGCTGCGCTTTACAAATCGCGAAATCCATGAGAATTTTTACGGCGTCTGCGAGAAGATTCGTCAAGTTTTGGAAGAGATCGAAAGGGGCCCTTTTCCGCCGCTTTGAGGTCCCGCTTCTCCCTGCGGGCTATAGCGCTAGACAGAGCTTGTCATTTGTTTTGTTCGAATTCTGCAAGTCCATGGACCTCTTCCACCGCTGCGCGGTCCCCCTTCTCCCTGCGGGGAGAAGGCTTTGGGCTCGTACTTTTCGGTTATTTGCGAGCGTGACAAGGCGCGCAGCCTTCCCCGCGCACGGGGAAGGTGGCCCGAAGGGCCGGAAGAGGTCCTTGAGCTAGCGGGAAAGAACGATGCTTGACTGTAAGTCTTTGCACGCGGCGCAGCCCCGCGCACGGGGAAGGTGGCCCGAAGGGCCGGAAGAGGTCCTTGAGCTAGCGGGAAGGACCGATGCTTGACTGTAAGTCCTTGCATGCGGCGCAGCCCCGCGCACGGGCGCGAAGCGCGGGATGCCGGGGGCATCCCCGGAGAAGGTGGCCCGAAGGGCCGGAAGAGTCCTTGGGATTTTTATAGATGATAGGGTAGGTGGCAGATATGCAGACAGAAATCGTGACGATAACGGATGTGAACGCGCAGCAGGAAGAACTCCGGCGGGCGGGGAAGATTCTGCGGGGCGGGGGGCTCGTGGCTTTTCCGACGGAAACGGTCTATGGGCTTGGCGCCAACGGGCTTGACGCGGAAGCCTGCGCGCGCATCTATGAAGCGAAGGGGCGTCCCTCGGACAATCCGCTGATCCTGCACGTGGCGGACCGCGCCATGATCGCGACCATTGCCGCCGAAGTCACGCCGATGGCCGAAAAACTCATCGCGGCCTTCATGCCGGGCCCCATCACGCTGATCATGAAACGCAAGGATATCGTGCCGGACCGCATCACGGGCGGACTTGACACCGTCGGCATCCGCATGCCGGAACATCCCGTCGCACGCGCCATGATCCGGGCAGCCGGCGTGCCCGTGGCAGCACCTTCGGCCAATATCTCCGGCCGTCCGAGCCCGACGACGGCAGCCTCCGTGCTGCGCGACATGGCGGGCCGTATCCCTATGATTCTCGACGGCGGCGCCTGTCATTTCGGTGTGGAATCCACCATCGTCGACTGCACGGGGCCTGTCGCGACCATCCTGCGTCCCGGTGCCATCACGCGTGAGATGCTGACGGAAGTCCTCGGCGGCTGCCGCCTCGACCCCGCTATCGTCGGGGCCAAGGTCGTGCCCAAGGCTCCCGGCATGAAATACAAGCATTATGCGCCGAAAGCTCCGCTGACGCTGCTCGAAGGAGATCCAAAGGGCATGCCTGCCGCCTTCCGCCGCACCGTGCGCCGCCTCCAGCAGGAGGGCCACACGGTCGGTGTCCTCGCGAGCCACGAGGTCGTGACGGCACTCCAGGACCTCGTGCCGCAGGAACTGCTGGCGGATTACGGCCCGCAGGGAGACCTTCTGACGATTGCCGCCCATATTTATGAAGAGCTCATCGCCTTCAACGATACGCCGGCCGATGTGCTGCTCGGCGAGGGCACGACGGACAAGGGCCTCGGCCTTGCCATCATGAACCGTCTGCACAAAGCCAGCGGCTTTCATTCACTCAGGATCTGAACCGGACGATTACAGCTGCACCGCAGCAGGAAGAGTCTTCTGCCGCCTGTTCCATGGGACAGGCCGCGCAGAAACTCGCCTGCGGCGGTATTTTTTTTGATTCGTCTGTGGTACAATGGTAAACAGTAGAGTGACTGTAGAAAGGTGGAACAGCAGCATGAACATCACGATTGGCAGCGACCACGGTGCCGTGGCCCTCAAGGAAGAAGTCAAGATGGTCCTGAAGGAATATGAGGATATCAAGGTGACGGATGTCGGCACCTTCGGCACGACCTCCGTTGATTATCCGGATATTGCTGAGAAGGTCTGCGCAGACGTCGTCAGCGGCAAGGCTGACCGCGGCATCGTGCTCTGCGGCACGGGCATCGGCATCTCGATTGCAGCCAACAAGATCAAGGGCATCCGCTGCGCGCTCTGCAACGACGTGTATTCGGCCAAGATGTCCCGCCAGCACAACAATGCCAACGTCCTCGCCATGGGCGGCCGCGTGCTGGGCTTCGGTCCTGCAGGTGAGATCGTCCGCGCCTGGGTGGAAGGCGAGTTTGAGGGCGGCCGCCATGAGCGCCGCATCAACAAGATCGCCGCACTTGAGGAAAAATAAGAGTACAATTGCTTTTTGCTCTGTCAATGACCACTGTAAGGAGGCCCACAATGGATTTAATGGAATCGCTCAAACAGTCTGACCCCGAAGTATCGGCAGCAATCGATAAGGAGCTTAATCGTCAGCGTACGAAACTCGAGCTCATCGCTTCGGAGAACATCGTCTCGAAAGCCGTGATGGAAGCCCAGGGCAGCGTGCTCACGAACAAGTACGCGGAAGGATATCCGGGCAAACGCTATTACGGCGGCTGCGAATTCGTCGATGTCGTCGAACAGCTGGCCATTGACCGCGCCAAGAAGCTCTTTGGCGCTGCGTACGCGAACGTGCAGCCGCATTCCGGCGCACAGGCCAACATGGCCGTTTTCTTCGCCCTGCTGCAGCCGGGCGATACGGTCATGGGCATGAACCTCACGGACGGCGGCCATCTCACGCATGGCAGCCCCGTCAACATGAGCGGCAAGTACTTCAAAATCGTGCCGTACGGCGTTGACAAGGAAACGGAACGCATTGACTACGATGCCCTCGAGAAGAAGGCGGAGGAATGCAAGCCGAAGCTCATCGTCGCCGGTGCTTCCGCCTATGCGCGCATCATCGACTTCCCGCGCCTCGCGGACATCGCGCACAAGGTCGGCGCTTACCTCATGGTCGACATCGCACACATTGCCGGCCTCGTGGCAGCCGGCCTTCATCCGAGTCCGGTCCCGTACGCCGATGTCGTCACGACGACGACGCACAAGACGCTGCGCGGTCCTCGCGGCGGCATGATCCTCTGCAAGGACGCTGAATTCGGCAAGCAGTTCAACAAGGCCGTATTCCCCGGCATCCAAGGTGGCCCGCTCATGCATGTCATCGCGGCCAAGGCCGTAGCGCTCGGCGAGGCCCTGCGTCCGGAATTCAAGGAATATGCGGCACAGACGATCAAGAACGCCAAGGCTCTGGCTGAAACGCTCCAGAACGACGGCTTCCGCATCGTTTCGGGCGGCACGGACAACCACCTGATGCTCGTCGACCTCACGAGCAAGAACATCACGGGCAAGGAAGCGCAGACGGTCCTCGACGAAGTCAACATCACGTCGAACCGCAACACGATCCCGTTCGAGCCGCGCTCCCCGTTCGTCACGAGCGGCATCCGCCTCGGCTCGCCGGCACTGACGACGCGTGGCTTCAAGGAAGACGATATGCGCGAAGTCGGCAACATCATCGCGCTGGTCCTCAACAATCCGACGGACGAAGCGGCCAAGGACGAAGCACGCCGCCGTGTGGCTGCTCTTTGCGCTAAATATCCGCTTTACGAATGAGAACAAGGGGGCAGAAGAAATATGGCTGAAGAACTCAACGTCCATGTCATCGATCATCCGCTGATCCAGCACAAGCTCACGCTGATGCGCATGAAGGAAACCGGCACGAAGGACTTCCGCGAGCTTCTCGAAGAAATCGCCATGCTCATGACATACGAGATTACGCGCGATTTCCCGCTCAAGGAAATCGAGATTGAGACGCCGGTTGCCAAATGCAAGGCCAAGGTGCTTGCCGGCAAGAAAGTCGGCGTCGTGCCCATCCTGCGCGCGGGCCTCGGCATGCTCTCGGGCGTGGCCAACATGATCCCGGCCGCACGCGTCGGCCATGTCGGCATGTACCGCGATCCGAAGACGCTCAAGCCGGTGGAATACTACTGCAAGCTGCCGAGCGACGTGGCGGAGCGCACGCTCATCGTCGTCGACCCGATGCTGGCGACGGGCGGCAGTGCCTCGGCAGCCCTGACGCTGCTCAAGGAAAAAGGGGCAAAGTCCCTGATCCTCATGTGCCTCGTGGCTGCGCCGGAGGGCATCCGCGTCATCAACAAGGAACATCCGGATGTGCCGCTTTACGTGGCTGCCGTTGATGAACGCCTCAACGACAAGGGCTATATCGTACCGGGTCTCGGCGATGCCGGTGACCGCATCTTCGGTACGCTCTGAGCATCCAACGCATAAGAATGGCCCCTCCCGCCAGGCTGCTGTCTGTTGAGAGGGGCTTTCTGGATTTGACTATCATGATAAAGGAGTTTTTATTTTGAGTAATTTAGAAGTGGGTATCGTTGGCCTGCCGAATGTCGGCAAGAGCACGCTTTTCAATGCCATCACGAAGGCCGGTGCAGAGGCGGCGAACTTCCCGTTCTGCACGATCGAGCCGAACGTCGGCGTCGTGGCCGTGCCGGATCCGCGCCTGCAGGTACTCCATGAGATGTACAATTCCAAGAAGACGACGCCGGCTACGGTCCGCTTCGTCGACATCGCCGGCCTCGTCAAGGGCGCATCCAAGGGCGAGGGCCTCGGCAACAAATTCCTCGAGCACATCCGCCAGGTCGATGCCGTCGCGCATGTCGTGCGCTGCTTTGTCGACCCGAATATCACGCACGTCGAGGGCGGCATCAATCCGCTGCGCGACATCGACATCATCCAGACGGAACTCTGCCTGGCTGACCTCGAGATCGTTGAGAAACGCATCATGAAGCTCGCCAAGATCGCGAAATCCGGCAACAAGGAAGCGAAGGTAGAGGACGAAATCCTGCGCCGCATCAAGGCTGCACTCGACGAAGGCACGCCGGCCCGCCAGGTCGATCTTTCGGATGATGACCTTGAGCTCATCAAGGAAATGAACCTCCTGACGCTCAAGCCGACGCTCTACGTGACAAATGTCGCCGAGGATGAAGTCGCGACGGCTTACGACGAGAATCCGTACGTGCAGCAGGTCAAGGAATACGCAGCCAAGGAAGGTGCAGAAGTCGTGGCCATCTCGGCCAGGGTTGAGTCGGAAATCGCCGAACTCGACCCTGAGGAAGCCAAGGCGTTCCTCGAGGACCTCGGCGAAACGGAGAGTGGCCTCGACCGTCTCATCAAGGCTGCTTTCGATCTCCTGGGCCTCCAGACGTTTCTGACGGCCGGCCCCGATGAATGCCGTGCCTGGACGATTGTCAAGGGGACGACGGCACCGAAGGCTGCCGGCAAGATTCATACGGATTTCGAACGCGGCTTCATTCGTGCCGAAATCGTCAATTACGATGATCTCGTAGCTGCCGGCAGCGTGGCCGCAGCTCGCGAAAAAGGACAGGTTCGCGTCGAAGGCAAGGACTATGTCATGCAGGACGGCGACGTCGTTAACTTCCGCTTCAACGTTTGATGGAAACTGTCCCCTCTGGGGGGCTCGGAAGGAGCGGGATGACGGTGACATTGGGCCGTAAGGGCAAAAAGGGGGCATGACCCCTTCAGACGGCTGGCGCCGCCAGCTTCCCAAAAGGAGAAGCCTTCCCTAAAAAGAAAAGCCGCCTGGACTTGATTTTGCAGGCGGCTTTTCTCATGCCTTTATTGGTGTGTCGTATATAGTTCGGGGCGGCGGTCGGCGCGTACCGGGATATCCTGGCGGATATGGCGGCAGAGCACGGGGCGCAGGTTCGCCGTGAGGATGGACTGCTCCGTATCGGCCTCGGCCAGGATCTCACCCCAGGGATCGATGATCGCCGAATGACCGGCTAGGTGATTGCCCTGTTCGTCCGTGCCGGCCTCGTTGGCTGCGACGACGAACATCTGGTTCTCGATGGCCCGTGCGCGCGTCAGGACCCGCCAGTGTGTCAGACGGCTCTCCGGCCAGGCGGCCGGCAGGAACAGGATGTCGATGCCGGAGAGTGCCAGCTTCTGGATGAATTCGGGGAAGCGCAGGTCGTAGCAGATCGCGAAGCCGCATTTCACGCCGTCGAGCTCGCAGGTGACGAGCTGGCTGCCCGGCTGGAAATCCTTTGCTTCGCCGCTCGGCGAGAACAGATGGACCTTGTCGTACCGCGTCACAAGATCGCCGAGCCGGTCGTAGACGAAACAGGTGTTGTAAACCTTCGGGCCTTCCTTGTCTGTGGCGACATTGGCGACAGTGCCGCCGACGATGTTGACGCCGTAGTGTGCGGCGAGCAGGGCGAGCGTCTGGCGCGCCTCACGGCCGTCGCGGTCTGCAAGCGGCGCGATGGGCTTCGGGTAAAAGCCGAGGCGCCAGAGCTCGGGCAGCACGAGTACATCCGGCTTGTCACGCATGGCATCCTTGGCCATGGCCTTGAGCGTGGCGATATTGGCTTCCGGGCGCCCAAAGGCGACCGGCATCTGTAGAATAGAGACTTTCATGGGAGAATCTGTCCTCCTTATTGATACCCTGTCCTTTAAAGAAAGGAGCACTTGATTATGGCAAATCCAACGTATGCCGTCGGGGATATCGTGCGCATGAAGAAAGCACATCCCTGCGGTTCGCATGAATGGGAAATCCTGCGCACAGGCATGGATTTTCGTCTGAAATGCCAGGGCTGCGGCCATCTCGTCATGATGCCGCGCACAAAATTCGAACGCCTCGTCCGCGAAATCGTGCATCATGTCGAAGCCGTCGAATAAACCGTTTTTATTGTACCACAGTTTTTTCGTGAGCGCGCATGATTTTCTTTCCTGTTGTATCCGAATTCTTATCGAAGAATTAATCTTTAATGAGAAAACTTGCTTCTCCGCAGATGGTATGCTAATATAAGCATGTTGTTCGTACCGGATAGACGGGAAAGGGACAGGCTGAGGAAACATGGCAACTCATGGTTGTCCTCCTGTGAAACGGTTAGAGCAACTCGTTGTTTTTTCTGTTTTATGAAGGAGGAGTTTCTCATGAAGAAGACTCTCGTATCCGCACTGACGACGGCTCTCGTTGTCGGCGCTGCCAGCACGACGTTTGCTGCTGCCAACCCGTTCTCCGATGTACCGGCTGACCACTGGGCTTACGACGCTGTATCCCAGCTTGCAGCTGACGGTGTCATCGAAGGCTATGGCGACACGACGTTCCGCGGCAACCAGAACATCACGCGTTATGAGATGGCTCAGATGATCGCCAAGGCTATGGCCAAGAGCGATGTCTCCGCTGCTGATAAGGCCCTCATCGACAAGCTCGCTGCTGAGTTCTCCGATGAGCTCAACAACCTCGGTGTTCGCGTCAGCAACCTCGAGCGCAATGCTGATAAAGTAAAGTGGACGGGCGAGGCTCGTTACACCTACACGAGCACGCGCGATGAGCAGGCTAATGGCTCCCAGAAGAAGGACAACACGGATAAGCTCCAGTTCCGTCTCTATCCGACGGCTGAAGTCAACAACAACTGGCATGTAAAGGCTCGTCTGACGGCTTCCACGCTCATGGACAAAGATGCAGGCAAGGATGACAGTGATAAAGTTGAACTGACGTATGTCTATGCAGACGGCCAGTACAACAACTTCGACGTCAAACTCGGTAAGATGCCGCTGTACTCTGTTGCCGATGACGGCCTCGTAGTCGATGACTTCTTCTCCGGTGCTCAGGTTAACTTCGGCAAAGACCTCAAGGCTACGCTCGAAGCTGGCCGTTATGACCTCGACCGTGCACAGGATAACTTCAAAGATGCTGTTAAAGAATCCACGGCTGACAAAGCTGCGAACTACCAGGGCATTGAGCTCAACTACGGTCCGAACAAGTTCCGTATGGGTGCTTCCTACCGTCATTTCAACAGCGCAGCCTTCAAGGATGTTGACAACTATCGCAACGGCACGTCCCAGTCTGACGATGCCAACATCTGGTCCGTTGGTGCTGGTTACAGATTCGACCACAACTGGGATCTCTTCGGTGCTTTCGCTCAGAACACGGAAGCTGACAACAACGATACGGCTCACAGCATCCAGCTCTCCTATAAGGGCACGGATATTGCCAACAAGGGCACGTGGGGCGCTTATGCCGCTTATCGTTACCTCGGCAACAACGCTGTCGTCCTGCCGACGTATGATACGGCTCACAGCCATGTCAACGAGAAGGGTTGGGAAGTCGGTGCAAGCTACGTTCCGTTCACGAACGTCTACACGGCTATCGAGTACTTCGACGGCAAGACGCTCGACACGGATCGCGATGCCAAGACGCTGTTCGGCCGCGTAAGCTTCTTCTTCTGATAACGGCTTCCGTTTTCGGATTTCCAAGCAACAAATACGAAGAGACCTTCCTGCGGGAAGGTCTTTTTTTGTGCGCGTGATATGAACAAATTTTAGAATAATATTAGAAAATGTATTGCCGAAAAATTTAAACCATGATACAATAAATACAATCACTGCTGAACAAGAAGCTTGAAAAGCCTGAGGAAACAAGGAAACTCGGCATACGAGCGGACATAGACGGCAGTGAGAAGGATTACATCTTTACTCGTATTTGAAAAGGAGTTGTCCTCATGAAAAAGACACTGGCAACCACACTGACGACAGCGCTGGTCATTGGCGCAGCCTCTACGACGTTTGCAGCAGCAAACCCCTTTTCCGATGTACCTGCCGACCACTGGGCGTATGATGCGGTGACGCAGCTTGCACAGGACGGCGTCATCGAAGGCTATGGCGATACGACCTTCCGCGGCAATCAGAGCATCACGCGCTACGAGATGGCACAGATGGTCGCAAAGGCCATGGCACGCACGGATGTATCGGCCAGCGACAAAGCCCTGATTGACAAGCTCGCAGCTGAGTTCTCCGATGAGCTCAGCAATCTCGGCGTGCGCGTCGCGAACCTCGAGCGCAATGCCGACAAGGTCAAGTGGACCGGCGAGGCCCGTTACCGTTACTGGAGCCGCCGCGTAGAAGATCGCGAGGCTTCGGGCCATAATGGTGATGGTAAGGATAAGCAGAACAAAGACACCCTGCTCTTCCGTCTGTATGCCACGGGTGAGATCAATGACAACTGGCGTGTTGTCGGACGTCTCGATGCCACGACGAATATGACCACCGACAACGGCGGCTCGGGTAAGACTGATAATGTTAAGCTCACGCGTATCTTTGCACAGGGTGACTACACGAACTTCCAGGTCCGCCTCGGCAAGCAGCCGTTCTTCTCGACCGAGACAAACGGTCTGCTCTTCGATGGCAACTTCAGCGGTGCCGGCGTCACGTTCGGCAAACAGCTCAAAACGACGCTCGAAGCTGGTCGCTGGACCCTTGATAATGCCGGCGATGTTATGGCTGCAGTTTCTGCGAAAAATGACCAGGCAGCCAATTACCAGGGCATCATGCTCAACTATGCACCGTATAAGCTCACGCTCGGCGCAGGCTACCGTCACCTCAGCAGTGATGCGTTCAAATCGGTTCCTTCCTACAGCAACAGCAAGGATGTCGCCGATCGTGAGGATTCGGCACAGATCTGGTCGTTCGGCGCTGCATATCGTTTCGACCGCAACTGGAACCTCGAAGGCGCATATGCCGAGAACACGAAGGCCGACAACTTCAAGACGGCTCATAATATCCAGCTTTCCTACAAGGGCGCAAACCGGGCCAATGCCGGCAGCTGGGGTATGTACGCCGCTTATCGTTACCTCGGTGAGAACGTCGCGGTGAACTCCACGTACGACACGTTCCTCAACAATACGAAGGGTTGGGACTTCGGTGTAGATTACACGCCGCTCAAGAACACGTACGCCGCCGTCTGGTACTTCGACGGCAAGCAGCTCGCAAATGACAAGAGCGCCAAAGTCCTCTACGGCCGTCTGAGCTACTACTTCTGATTTTTGGGTATCCCTCCATTTCCAATATAGCAACAAACAGGAAAAGCGCAGCCATTCGCCATGTGGCTGTGCTTTTTCTGTGCACGTTTGGCAGGAAACGAGTATAATGGAGGCAGTATACGATATCAGGAGGGATAATCATGAAGAATAAGAAGATGTGCCTGGCCCTGGGGCTGGCAATTTATTTGGGCAGTGCGCAGCTGCCGGGGGTATCGCTGGCCGCGGCTCAGCCGGATGTGGCCGTAGCAGCTCAGATGACGGCCGCAGCCGTGACGGCAGGCGAGCCGGGCGCGATTGACGCAGCGAAGTATGCGGGCTATATTTGGCGGCTCGATGCGAAGAACCGCGAGCAGCTGCCGCGCAACTTCCGCACGGTGAATTCTGCGTATCGCATGGATGTCGATCTCAAGAAAACAGGGAAGGATTTCGTGGCAAAGCCGACGCGTGAAGGGCTGTCGAAGCTCAATATGTCGGGCAGTGCGCAGTTCTCGGCGGGGGAGCTGGCCGTCATGGTGCCCGTGCTCAAGGCGCAGGCCAAAGGCCCCATCTACATCGTGGATCTGCGTCAGGAAGCACATGGCTTCGTCAATGGAGATGCCGTCAGCTGGTACGGGGCGCACGACTGGGGCAATATCGGCAAGACGCATGCCGAGGCCCTGAAGGATGAACATGCGCGCCTGCGCCGCATCCGCGGCAAGGTCGTGACGGTCGCGAAGCTCAATGGCGACAAGAAGCCCATCCTGCCGCGCCACGTCAAGGCGGAGCAGGTCATGGACGAGCAGCAGCTGGTCAGGAAGAACGGCCTGCGTTACTATCGCATCACGGCGACGGATCATATCTGGCCATCACCGGAACATATCGATGCCTTCATCGCTTTTTCGCGCAAGCTGCCCAAGGACGCTTGGCTCCATTTTCATTGTCAGGCCGGGCAGGGCCGTACGACGACTTACATGGCCCTTTATGACATGATGAAGAATCCGCAGCTGCCGCTCGCGGACATTGTCTCGCGCCAATACCTGCTGGGCGGTGCGGACATCTCGTACACCATTGCGCAGCCGAAGCCGGGCCAGTGGAAAGCGCCGTATTACGAAGAAAAGGCCAGGATGCTGCCGAAGTTCTACGCCTACGTGCAGGCGAACTATGCTGACGGGTTCCGGACGACCTGGAGCCAGTGGCTCAGGGAACATCCGGAGACATAAGAGACTGGCGAAGATTCGTTCTTATCGTGATTTAAGCGATATTTTACTCACCCTTAATGGTAATTGACTCAGTCAAGTATTATAATGAAGTTGTTCCAAGGGAAGGAAGCAAGGAAGAGCCGAGGAAACATGGCCACTCTGATTTCTCCTGCCTCCAGCCTGCGGAACAGCCGGCTTTCCAATAGGGGAAAGCGCTCCGCTAGGGCATAGACCCTGCATAAAAGGAGGAATTCATTATGAAAAAGACTCTTGTATCTGCATTGACGACGGCTCTTGTTGTCGGTGCTGCCAGCACGACGTTTGCCGCTACGAACCCGTTCTCTGATGTCCCGTCTGACCACTGGGCATACGATGCCGTAACCCAGCTTGCCGCTGATGGCGTCATCGAAGGCTATGGCGACACGACGTTCCGTGGCAACCAGAACATCACGCGTTATGAGATGGCTCAGATGATTGCGAAGGCCATGGCCAAGAGCGATGTCTCCGCTGCCGACAAGGCGCTCATCGACAAACTCGCTGCTGAGTTCGCCGATGAACTCAACAACCTCGGCGTTCGCGTCAGCAACCTCGAGCGCAATGCCGACAAGGTGAAATGGAACGGCGAAGCCCGCTACACCTACACGAGCACGCGCGACAAATCCAAGACGGACAGCAAGAGCAACGATGACGAGCTGCTGCTGCGTCTCGAGCCGTCGGCTGAGGTCAACGATCACTGGCACGTCAACGCCCGTCTCGATGCTTCGACGGACCTCGCCGAGGATAAAGGCGACGACAACCATGGCGGTTCCCAGGATACGAATGTGAAGTTGCAGCGCATCTGGGCAGAAGGCCAGTACGGCACGACGAACATCAAGCTCGGCAAGCTGCCAATGCAGATCGATGACAACCTGCTCTTCGATGATGAGATTTCCGGCGCCACCATCACGACGGGCAAGGATCTCAAAGTCACGCTGCAGGCCGGCCGTTTCGATCTCAATGGCGATACGAACAACGAAGCCGTCCAGAAAGCCGATGATGAAGCTGACGATGCTGCCAACATGCAGAGCATCGGCCTGCAGTACGGCAAGGATAAGTTCAGCATCGGCGCTGCTTACCATCATCTGAACAGCGATGCCTTCACGAAGATGGGCCCGTCCTACAAAGCCAGCGGCGATGAGGACAATGCCGATATCTGGAGCGCCAACCTCCACTATGCCTTCGACAAGAACGTCGCTCTCGGCGGCGTGTATGCCGAGAACACGAAGGCCGACGATTACAAGAAAGCCGGCACGGTCGAGCTCGACTACAAGGGCGCACAGCAGGAAAACAAGGGTACGTGGGGCGCTTATGCCGCTTACCGTTACCTCGGCCAGAACGTAGCCTTTGACCCGTCCTATGATGGCGCCTGGGCCGGCACGAAGGGCTGGGAAGTTGGTACGAACTACACGCTCTTCAAGAACACGGTCGCCAGCCTCAAGTACTTCAACGGCGAAAAGCTGGACAGCGGCAAGGATGCCGAGAAACTCTTCGGCCGCGTCGAGTTCTTCTTCTGATTCGACCATCCGTCTCCCCAATATTCCCCAATTCTCAATATGCAAAAGCCTTCCTGTTCATTCGGGAAGGCTTTTTTCTTCCGTAAGAAAAATTTGTGTCTGCTTCATAAAATCTTATCTTAAGATTGTAATATGTTTAACAATGTGTTAAAATAAAGCCTGAACGATAGAGAATCGGAAGATATGGAATTTGAGGAAACATGGATACTCATAAGGAACACATCTTCTGATGGCCTGTCGGGGCGTATTTTTATCTGTTTCAGAAGGAGGAGTTTCTTATGAAGAAGACTCTCGTATCCGCACTGACGACGGCTCTCGTTGTCGGCGCTGCCAGCACGACGTTTGCTGCTGCTAACCCGTTCTCCGATGTACCGGCTGATCATTGGGCTTACGACGCTGTATCCCAGCTCGCAGCTGACGGCGTCATCGAAGGCTATGGTGACACGACGTTCCGTGGCAACCAGAACATCACGCGTTATGAGATGGCTCAGATGATCGCCAAGGCTATGGCCAAGAGTGATGTCTCCGCTGCTGATAAGGCCCTGATCGACAAACTCGCTGCTGAGTTCTCCGATGAGCTCAACAACCTCGGCGTCCGCGTCAGCAACCTTGAGCGCAATGCTGATATGGTTAAGTGGAACGGCAAGGCTGAGTATACGTACAAGAGCATCCGCACGGAGCATGCCAAGGACAATGGCAAGGATCGTAGCAACTCCGACAAGCTCAAGTTCCGTCTTGAGCCGACGGCTGAAGTCAACAGCAACTGGCATGTAAAGGCTCGTCTCGATGCTACGACGCATATGAACAAAGATGCTGGCGTTGACGACAGCGATCAGGTCAAACTGCAGCGTGTCTATGCGCAGGGCGATTACGGCAACTTCCAGACGCAGCTCGGTAAGTTCGGCCTCTACACGCCGGAGCAGGGCCTCGTATTCGATGATGAGCTCTCCGGTGCCAATGTAACGTTCGGTAAAGACCTCAAGGCTACGCTTTATGCCGGCCGTCTCAATGTCAGTGATGACAAAGGCCTTTACAACAAAATCAAGAATGCTGATGATAAAGTAATCTTCAATGATGATGCTGCTAACTTCCAGGGCATCACGCTCCAGTATGCATCTCCGGCCAGCAAGTGGACGGGCGGCGCTGCTTACTATCATCTGAACAGCGACGGTTTCAAAGGTGTAACGGATTCCTTCAACAAGGGTGAAGCTTATACGAATGGCAAGAACGACGAGGATAACGCCAACATCTGGTCGGCAAACCTCGGCTACAACTTCGACAACACGAGCCGCCTGTTCGCTGCTTATGCCAACAACACCACGGCTGACAACCTCGACAAGTCTTGGCAGGTCATCTACAACTACAAGGGCGCTCAGGCTGCCAACAAGGGTTCTTGGGGCGCTTACGCGGCTTATCGTTACCTCGGCACCTACACGTCCGTCTTCGGCACGGAAGATGCTCAGAAGGTCGGCGCTAAGGGCTGGGAAGTCGGCATGAACTACACGCCGTTCAAGAACGTAGTTGCTCTGGCTAAGTACTTCAACGGCAAGAGCATTGACTCCGACCGCGATGTTGATACGCTCTGGGGTCGTGTCCAGTTCCTCTTCTAATTTCAGAGGCTGTACTGTGAATGACTGATAAGCAGGCATCTCATTCCGTCAGGAATGGGATGCCTGCTTTTTATCTTGTCAAAAATAAAAATAACGAACGTATTGTCCTGCTTTTCGCTGTTTTAACTTTTTGGAGTGGATGATTATCCAACTGTTTTATCTTTGTTTTTGCTTGATTGTGTAGGATTTTGATGCGAAGATGATAAAAAATCTTTGCCTGGATTAAGAAAAATTTGCCTTTGGATTGCAAAAAACTGAAAGTCATGCTACAATGTTAACTGACCGATAGGGAATCGGAGGAGTGTGTAGTCTGAGGAAACATGGACACTCATGAGGAACACACCTTCGGATAGCCTGTCGGGGCGTAAATTCATCTATTTTCAGAAGGAGGAGTTTCTCATGAAGAAGACTCTCGTATCCGCACTGACGACGGCTCTCGTTGTCGGCGCTGCCAGCACGACGTTTGCTGCTGCTAATCCGTTCTCCGATGTACCGGCTGACCATTGGGCTTACGACGCTGTATCCCAGCTCGCAGCTGACGGTGTCATCGAAGGTTATGGCGACACGACGTTCCGTGGCAACCAGAACATCACGCGTTATGAGATGGCTCAGATGATCGCCAAGGCTATGGCCAAGAGCGATGTCTCCGCTGCTGATAAGGCCCTCATCGACAAGCTCGCTGCTGAGTTCTCCGATGAGCTCAACAACCTCGGCGTCCGCGTCAGCAACCTCGAGCGCAACGCTGATATGGTTAAGTGGAACGGCAAGGTTGAGTACACGTACAAGAGCAATCGTAACACGGACGAAAGCTTGAAGAATAACAGCGACCACCTGCTGTTCCGTCTCGAGCCGACGGCTGAAGTCAACCAGAACTGGCATGTACATGCCCGTCTCGATGCTTCCACGGAAATGGACAGCGATTCCCCGGCTAAAGACACGGATGAGGACAAGGTTGATCTCAAGCGTGTATGGGCTCAGGGCAACTACAACAACTTCCAGGTCAAACTCGGTAAGTTCGCACAGATCGATGATGACAGCATCTTCGATACGACGTTCTCCGGTGCTGAAGTTTCGTTCGGCAACAAGGTAACGTTCACGGCTGGTGCTGGTCGTCTGAACTTTAGTGATTATTATGGTTCCGGCGAAGATAAGTATGCTCCGCATAAAATCGTTGATGATAATGCTGCTAACTATCAGTATGCTGGCCTTGGCTATGCTGACGGTAAGTTCGTCGGCGGTGTTGATTACCATCATCTCAACGCTGACAACTTCTACTATCTCAAAGATGGCCTGAAGAAGACTAGCGATAAGGATCTGAAGACTAACCGTACTAATAATGAGGATACGGCTAATATCTGGCTCGTCAAGGCTGCTTATCAGTTCGACAAGACAAACGGCCTGAACGGCTTCTATGCCAACAACACGTCGGCTGACGATCTTGACAAGGCTTGGAGCGCTCAGTACACGTACAAAGGAGCACAGGCTGAGAACAAGGGTACCTGGGGTGCTTGGGCAGCTTACCGCTACCTCGGTGACAACACGGCTCTGTTCTCCACGTTCGATGCACTTCTCCAGGGCCAGAAGGGCTGGGAGATTGGTGCGAACTACACGCCGTTCAAGAACGTCGTTGGTACGCTGCGTTATGGCAACGGCAAGGATATCTCCACGGATACGAAGGTTGAGAACCTCTTCGGCCGCATCGAGGTATTCTTCTAATCCCGCGATTAGCAGAATTCCCTTGCATATGAAAGACCTCCGCTTCGGCGGAGGTCTTTTTGCGTGCTCTTTCAGCAGAGGACAGTTTTTGCTTTGTGCGAATAGCCTTCTCCGCGCACGGAGAAGGTGGCCCGCAGGGCCGGAAGAGGTCCATGGGCATCTATGGTGGGAATGAGCGTGGAAAAAATCGTCTGTGCTTGACTTTTCAAGGGCGTGTAGTAAACTGATTAAGGAATGTAACGTTAGAGAAAAGGGGAGTTTTTCATGCCGAATCGTGCGGCTTGGGCGGAAATCGATCTGGGCGCTTTGAGACATAATTATGAGGAAATCAAGAAGAATATTCGCGGCGGCGCGAAGCTCTGTGCGGTCGTCAAGGCCGATGCCTACGGGCATGGTGCCGTGGCGGTCGCGCGTGTAGCCGTGGAAGCCGGGGCCGCGTATCTGGCGGTCGCGACGCTTGGCGAGGCCATTGAGCTGCGTGAGGCAGGCTTCACGACACCAATCCTTCTCCTGGGCCTCGTGCTGCCCGACGAGGCGCGCGATATTGTCGATTACGATGTGACGCAGGTCGTCTGCGAGCTGCCGCTCGCCGAGGCGATTTCCCGCGAGGCCGTGCGCCAGCACAAGGTGGCTAAGGTACACCTCAAGGTCGAGACGGGCATGGGCCGCATCGGCATCCGTCCGGAAGAAATCGGTGCTTTGGCCGCCGAGGTCAAGGCCCTGCCGAATATTGAAATCGAAGGCATGTTCTCTCATTTCGCCATGGCGGACAGCAGGGACAAGACGTACACGAAGGGCCAGCTCGTGAAGTTCGAGCAGGCGCTCAAGGCCGTCAAGGACGCCGGCGTTGACCTCAAGCTCCGCCATATCGCGGAGTCGGCCGCTATCCTCGAGATTCCCGAGGCACATTACGATATGGTGCGAGCCGGCGTCATCCAGTACGGGATGTGGCCGTCCGATGAAGTCACGCATCCGATTGATCTCAAACCGGTCATGAAGCTCTGCGCCAAGGTCGTCTTCATGAAGACTCTGCACAAGGGCGAGAGCATCGGCTACGGCCGTCAGTTCATCGCAGCGCGCGAGAGCCGCATTGCGACACTGCCAATCGGCTATGCGGACGGCTATATCCGCGCGTACGGCAATGGCGGCAGCGTTTCGTTCGGCGGCCGCCGCGCACCGATTGCGGGCCGCGTCTGCATGGATCAGGTCATGGTCGATGTGACGGATTTGCCGGATGTCAAGGAAGGCGATACAGCTGTACTGTTCGGCGATGACGATATCACGGCCGATGAAGCAGCCGGCTGGCTCAATACTATCAATTACGAGGTGACCTGCCTCGTTTCGCCGCGCGTGCCGCGCGTCTATAAGGGTTAAAAAATGCCATCTGCAGGAACTGGCTGAACCAGGCTGCAGATGGCATTTTTCTATGCAGGGATTTATCGGCAATCGTCAGGCCGTGCGGCGCTGATAGAGCGCGACGATGCCCTTGGCGATGTAGGGGAAGATGAGCATGATGAAGAGCAGGCGCGTGAGCTGGTAGGCGGTCATCGTGCTCGTGTCGGCACCGACGACGAGGGCCGTGATGCCCATCTCGGCGAGGCCGCCCGGCGCCGTGGCGAGGAAGGTCGTGGCAAGACTGGCGCCCGTCAGCTGGCTGATGAGGAGCCCCATGCACATGCTGACGACGAGCACGAGCAGCACGCCGCCGACGAGCACGGGCCCCATGCCGCGGTAGTCCTTGAGCTGCCGCAGGTTGATGCTGCAGCCGATATAGGAACCAACGCAGATCTGGGCGACATTGATGGCGTGGACGGGGACGAGCGGTGCGCTTTCTCCTGAGAGCAGGATGAAGACGATGGTCGCGAGCAGCGGTCCGAGCATTGTGGCGGTGGGCAGGTGGATGGCCCGGCCGATGATGGCGCCGACGATGGCGACGGTGGCAAAGAGCAGGGCCGTTTCATATGAGGCCGTGACGGGCACGGCGCTGCCTGAGGCGGCACCGCCTGCCGGCAGGACATGGGTGGCCAGGAACGGGATGGTGAAGACGACGGAGAGCATGCGCAGCGTCTGCATGATGGTGACGGCCGTGAGATCGGCGTCGGGAATCTCGTCAGCGAGGATGACCATCTGCGAGAGTCCGCCGGGGACGCAGCCTAAAAGGCAGCTCGTGAAGTTGATTGCCGTGTGGCGGAACATCAGCCAGGCCGTGAAGATGCCGGCGAGAACCGTGATCATGGTGGCCATCAGCATCAGGGGCAGCTGCGAGAGGATGGCCTGTCCCGTCTCAATCGTGAACGAGCGGCCCATCGCGTAGCCGAGCAGGATCAGCGCCGTGTTGCGGATGCCGAGCGGCCAGTGGAACGTGCGGCCGAGTACGAGGGAAGCGAGTGAGACGGCCGTGATCGGGCCGAGTGTCCATGGCAGCGGCGCGTTGATGGCGTTCATGAGGAAGCCGCCGACGATGGCAAGGCTGAGCGTCAGCAGGCAGTCCTGCCAGACTGCTGCCCGTGGGCGGCTGGCCGCAGCTTCTGTCTGCGAAAGAGTCGTTTCCCTGGCCGTATGTTCTGGTTCTGGGGTTGAAGCGTGCATGATGGTTGTCCTTACTTTACCTGATCCTGCCAGTAGGCGAGATCAGCAGCGTTCAGCGGCAGGTCGACGGTCTTGCCGTTTGGATAGGAAAATTCGCAGCGTACGGTTTTGGCATCGGCGATGGCCGACAGTGCGGCAGAGGGCAGGAAGACCGAGAGCTCATTCGTTTTCTGCCAGAGGCCGGACTTTTCCTGCTTGACGGCGGCCGTGAGCTCCCAGACCTTGTCGTCCGTGTAGAGCTTCAGGTGCGTGGACGGTTTCTCGCCGTCGTAGCGCGTATCCCAGATGGTGAATTTCGCGCTCGTGGCCGTGCCGTCTGAGCCGCGCAGACCCTGGAAATCGATGCGGCAGTAAGCTGAGAGGCTGTCTGCCGTGCGGTTGTCGTGACTCTCGCAGAAGGCCAGAAGACCGCCGAACGCCGCGACGATGACGAGCAGGATGATGATGGCATAACGTTTCATGAGAAAAACTCCTTTTCATTTTTTAATGATACTGCCCGTCTAGTATATCATGCCGGAGGAGCGATGCCAACAGCAGACGGGCATAAGAAAAGCGATGGCTGAAGCCATCGCTTTTGTGTTCTGTGCCGAACAATCTTATTTGATGCCAGCGCCATCGAGAGCACTGCGAACGCTCTTGGCAGCGTCGTACATCTTCTGGAGCTCGTCGTCCGTGAGATGTACTTCGAAGGAGCGAACGATACCATCTGCGCAGATCATGCGCGGGATGGAGAGAGCGACGTCGTTAATGCCATACTCGCCGTCGAGGACAGCGGAGCACGGCAGGATCGTGTGCTCATCATAGAGAACGGACTTGATGAAGCGGCAGGCAGCCATAGCGATACCTGTGTTCGTGAAGCCCTTGCGGTTGATGACGTCGTAAGCGACCTGTACGAGTTCCTGCTCAACAGCCTTCTTGTCGAGCTTCTCCGTCTTATGGAAGTACTCATCCATGTGCTCGAGGGAGAAACCAGCGCAGCCCGTAGTGGACCAGGCAACGAATGCGGCGTTGCCGTGCTCACCGAGAACATAACCGTTGATGTTCTTCGGGTCCACCTGGTACTTGTCGGCCAGGATGCGGCGGAAACGATACGTCTCGAGCATCGTGCCCGTGCCGAGGATGAGGTTGCGCGGATAATCGAACTGCGTGGAAACAACGTACGTAGCGACATCGAGCGGGTTCGTGATCATGATGATCATAGCCTCTTTCGTGCGCTTTACGATCTCGCCGAAGACGGACTGCATGATCTTAGCGTTCGTACCAGCGAGCTTCAGGCGGTCCGGCGTCTCACCCGGGCGGATGGACGGGCCTGCCGTGATGACGATGATGTTCGCATCTTTGCAGTCATCGTAGTCACCGAGGTGGAACTTGATGTTCGTGCTGTAAACGCAGCTCGTTGCATGGCTGGAGTCAACAGCTTCGCCCCAAGCTTTGTCCTGGTTGAGGTCGATGAGAGCGACTTCCGTTGCGAGCTGGAAGTCAGCAATCTTGTTCGCTACTGCAGAACCAACGTTGCTGGCGCCGATGACGACGATTTTTCTTCTGTTGTTCATTGTTTCGAAAACCCCCTGTAAATCGTAGCAAGAATATGTTCTAAGATATCCTTAAGTCAAGCTAATCGTATCATTCCCACAAGGCATTGTCAATGCGTATTTTAAAGAAACAAAAGCGGAAGTTTTCATAAAATTATCGTAAATTATCAAAAATAACATGAAACTTTGTCAATAGTTGGCGCACAAGCGAAAAACGGCCAGATTTCTGATTTTTTAAGGGGATTTCCCCATTGTAAAAGGCAGAATTTTATTATATAGTATACTTTTAGAAAAAGAAGATGCAGGAGGCTTTCCCGTTGGTTTTCAGCTGCTCATGCTACAATCTTTTTCGGACGATAATAACGATAATAAAGTTTATTCTGGAAGGGGATTACAATAAATGTTTGGTATGTCAATGGATATCGGTATTGACCTTGGCACGGCAAACGTGCTGGTTTATGTGAAGGGCAAGGGTATCGTGCTGCGCGAGCCGTCTGTCGTTGCCGTCGATAAGGATACGAACCGCGTGCTCGCCATCGGCGAGGAGGCGCGCCGCATGATCGGCCGCACGCCGGGCAACATCGTGGCCATCCGTCCGCTGCGTGAGGGCGTCATCGCCGATTACGACATCACGGAGAGCATGCTGCGCCATTTCATTGAAAAGGTGGTCGGCCGCAGCTTCGTCTTCCGTCCGCGCATCATGATCTGCATCCCGTCGGGCTGCACGATGGTTGAGCAGCGCGCCGTGCAGGAAGCTGCCGAGCAGGCCGGTGCCCGCCATACGCAGCTCATCGAGGAGCCGCTCGCAGCCGCTCTCGGTGCCGGCCTCGACATCGTGGAGCCGTGCGGCTCGATGATTGTCGATATCGGCGGCGGCACGACGGATATCGCCGTCATCAGCCTCGGCGGCATCGTCAACAGCGAATCGCTGCGCATTGCCGGCGATAAGTTCGATTCGGACATCATCGCCTACGTCAAGCGCGCGTTCAACCTCATGATCGGCGAGCGCACGGCGGAGGACATTAAGTTCAAGGTCGGCGCAGCCTTCCCGGAAGCCCGCAATGAGACGCTCGATATCCGCGGCCGCGACCTCCTGACGGGCCTGCCGAAGACCGTGCAGATCACGACGCCGCAGGTGGCTGAGGCTATCGGCGCTTCCGTCTCGCGCATCGTCGAATGTGTCAAGAAGGTCCTCGAGGAGACGCCGCCGGAGCTTTCCGCAGACATCATGGACCGCGGCATCATCCTGACGGGCGGCGGCGCGCTGCTCTTCGGCCTCGATGAGCTCATCCGCCGCGAGACGGATATCCCGACGGCTCTCGCCGACGACCCGCTTTCCTGCGTGGCTCTGGGCTGCGGCAAGGCACTCGACACGTTCTCCAAGTTCGACGGACGTGCCATGAACCTCAAAATCGGTAAATAAGGTTTCGCGGCCTTTCGGGGCGGGAGCTTGCTTCCGCCGCCGGAGGGCCGTTTGATGGTTTTGGGGCAGATGGACGGTATGTCCTGGTAAGGGGGAACTTATTCCATGAACCGTTTCTTGAAACGCGCCGCCGTGCTGGCAGCAGCGGCTGTTTTTTCGTGGCAGAGCCTGGCGTTTGCTGCGGATTTGACGACGGTGCGCTTTCATAGTGGCAGCGAGCATGATCGCGTGGTCTTTGATCTGTCGGAGCTGCCAAGTTACAAGGAGTCTTTGTCGGATGACCGGCGCACGCTGACGCTTGATTTTGCCGGCACGAAGGACAAGCGGCTGCAGAAGCTGCCGGTCAAGAGCAGCCGCATCGAGTCGATTTCGTATGCGTCCAAGGGCGGCCACCTGATCGTGACGATGCGCCTCAAGGCTGGCCTTGCGTATGACCTCCATACGCTCAAGAATCCGGTGCGCCTCTTCGTCGATGTCATGCCGTCGGGTGCGGCGGAATTCCAAACGAAGACGCCGACTGGCAGCGACCGCAAGGGACAGACGACGAAGCTTGCGGCTGGCACAGGCACGGCTGGCGCGAGTACGTCCGGCCAGGCCGGCACGATCGATGGCGATTACATCGAGGATGTGGCTCCGGGACTCACGAAGCATACGTACGTCTACTGGGATGATTACGGCAAAGTCTCGGCCTGGCTCATCGAAGCGGATCCCAGCAAATACGATTTGCGCCTGGTGCTTGCGAAAGGGAAGGTGCCCGGCCGTGAGACGGTCAGCGGCATCGCGGCGCGCGCGGGCGGCACAGCTGCCGTCAATGCCTCGTATTTTGCATCTTCCGGGGATATCCTCGGCGTGACCCGCATCAATGGGCAGACGGTCGGCACAACGTATTACACGCGCTCGGCTTTTGGCCTGCGCGCGGACGGCACGCCTCTTTTCGGCACGGTTTCCTACGATGGCAGCGTCACGATGGGCGGGGTCACGCAGCCTGTCGGCGGCGTGGACTGCGAGCGCGGCGCGGACAGCCTCATCATCTACAACCGTGCGTACGGCACGCATACGGATACGAATGAATACGGCCGCGATTACGTCGTGCGCGGCGGCCGCGTGACGGATATCCGCCAGAATGATGCGCCCATCCCGCAGGACGGCGTGGTCGTTTCCGTGCATGGCACCGTGGCCGATGCCTTTGCCGGTGTCCAGGTCGGCGATCCCGTGACGATCAGCGAAGATTTTGGCTCGTATTGGCAGGACGCTGTGACCATCGTGGGCTGCGGTCCGCGCCTCGTGGAGAATGGCCGCATACACGTGACGGCGAGCGAGGAGGAGTTCCCTTCGGATATCCGCGTCGGGCGCGCGCCGCGCACGGCCGTCGGTGTCACGAAGGATGGCCGCTACCTGCTGGCTGTCGTCGATGGCCGCCAGTCGCACAGCGTTGGCTTGACGCTCACGGATTGGGCAAAGCTGCTCGTGAAGTTCGGCGCACGGGATGCCATCAATCTCGATGGCGGCGGCTCGACGGATCTCGTCGTGAACGGCGAGGTGCAGAATTCGCCGTCTGATGGCCAGGAGCGCGCCGTCGGCGACGCTCTCGTGCTCGTGCCGAAGCGCTGATGTCTGAGAGGCGGATGAGAAACGCGGGAAAATCGGTGCAAAAACGTGCAAGGCTGGACGAGTGTGTTATAATGGAAAGGAATCATGTTTATCTTTCTGATTACGAGGTGAATACTTTTGCATAAATTCATGAAGCGATTCGTTGTGGCTGGTGCCATGACGCTCCTTTTCGCGTCGGCGGCTGCGCCGGCACGGGCCATGGACCCCATCCTGCCGTTCCAGGATGTGCAGCAGGGCATGAGCGGCACGGCCTATACGGTAGTAGACAGTTCCGGCATCATCCGCAGCTTTGACGTGGATATCGTCGGCAATATGGATAATGGCAAGGGCTCTTCACGCATGATCATGGCCCGGGCACGCGGCCCGGTCATCGAGCAGGCCGGCGGCATCCTGCAGGGCATGAGCGGCAGCCCTGTCTATATCGATGGCCGTCTGGTCGGCGCCGTGGCAGCCGGCATCAAGGACATGACGCCGTATACGTTCTTCATCACGCCGATTGAGGATATGACGCCGCTCTGGAGCATGCCGGATACGAAGAACAAGACGCATCTCCATACCATCAACCTCAAGAAAGTCGCGGCCGACAAGGCCCGCGAGGAGGCGCTGGCGCAGGAAGAGGCGCGCAAGAAGGAAACGAAGGGCGATAATGTCATCCTGAATCGCCTGATGGATGTCATCAAGGAAGCCCGTGAAGATATCAAGGCCCGCACGGCGGAGGAAAAGGCGTCGGGCGAGCAGGAAAGCTCAGCGGAGACGTCAGATGCAACGGCAGCAGAAGATACGGCTGCTGAGAAGGATAAGGCGAAGGAAACGGCGACAGATCCGGCTGAAACGGCTGCGGACGCCGCAGTTTCGGAGCCCGCTGCAGGCAGCAATGGGACGCAGGCTGAGGAAAGTTCCACGCCGGCAGCGGATACTGCTTCGTCCAGCCAGCCGGCTGTCGGTGAGAAGAAGGATGTACTGTTCCTCTCGGGCTTCAACCAGGCAAGCATGGACTTCTTGCAGAAGAACGTATCGCTCGGCCAGAAGTTCTCGCTGATGCCGATGGGGGCTCCGGGCTCGGGCGACACGCCGACGACCCGCTACAATGCGACGCTGGAGCCGGGCAGTGCCGTCGGCGTGGCCATCGTCTACGGTGATTTCGCCGTTGGCGCGACGGGCACGGTAACGGCTGTCGATGGCAAGAACATCCTGGCTTTCGGCCATCCGTTCCTGCATCGCGGCAATGTCAACTATTTCATGACGGATGCCAAGGTTGTCGGTACGATCAGTGGCCAGAGCAACGGCATGAAGATTGCCAATATCGGCAATATCATCGGCCGCATCAACCAGGACCGTGAAACGGGCATTGCCGGCCGTCTCGGGGACTTCCCGTCGGTCGTGCCCGTCAAGGTACATGTCAAGGATACGGGGCTCAACCGGGATGTTGAGTACGGTGCGCGTATTGCCTATGATGAGGATTTCCTGCCGGAGTTATCGGGCGGCATCGCTTATGCAGCGATGAGCAAGACGTCGGACACGCTCGGCGGCAGCACGGCCAATGTTCATTTCACGATCCGCACGAATGCGACGAGCAGCGGCCGTTTTGAGCGCAGCAACATGTTCTACAATGTCGCCGATGTCGGCCAGATTGCCGTGGGCGAGCTCATGCAGGCCATGAACATCATCTGCTCGAATCCGGAACAGGAGTCGGATATCGTTGATGTCCAGGTGGATATCTCGATGGAGAGCGGCCGCAAGACGGCGACACTGCTCTCGGCTGTGCCGGATAAGACGGTGGTCCACCCCGGTGAGACCGTCCGCTTCACGACGACGATCAAGCCGTACCGCCGTGACAAGGAGACGCTGCTCATCCCGTACCGCGTGCCGGATACGGCTCCTGAGGGCCTGCTCTCGCTCGAGGTGCGCGGTGGCGGCGTGATGCCGGTTACCCAGCTCAAGCTCCTGCAGCAGACGGGGCTTGACCTGCTCGTGCAGGAAGACAAGACGCAGACGACTAAGGACAAGCTGCAGAGCCTCAAGCAGGCTGGCCGCAACAATGATATCGTCATCGCGCCGGGTGCTTCGCCCGTCATCCTGTCGGAAAAAGACCAGCGCAAGGCCGTGAAAGAGGCGACGGCTGCGGCCAAACGCGCAGCAGAAGAGGCGAAGAACAAGCCCAAGAAGTTCTCCTTCTCCGTGCAGAAGAAGGCGGAACAGACAGGTGAGACGAAGTTTTCGACGAATTATATCATCGACAATGTCATCCATACATCCCTGCAGGTCGAGAGAAAGTGACCGCCCCCTATTGTCAGCAGGCGAATATGATGATACACTGAAAAATGATGCTTTGACGCACAGCGGGCGTACAGGCTGTGCTGCTATAGGAGGAAAAGGGACTTAAATGGAAAAGTTGGTTATACATGGCGGACGCCGGCTGGAAGGCCGGGTCAAGATCAGCGGGGCGAAGAATGCGGTGCTGCCGATTATCGCGGCGACGCTTCTGGGACAGGATACGCCAAGCCTGCTCGATGAAGTGCCGGCACTTGAAGATGTGCATACGATTACGGAAGTGCTGCGGAAGCTCGGTGTCAGGGCGGACTTCAACGAAGAGAAACATCAGCTCTTCGTGGACAGCACGGTCATCGGCAGCTGCGAAGCCCCGTATGACCTCGTGCGCAAGATGCGCGCATCGTTCCTGATCATGGGACCGCTGCTGGCTCGCTGCGGGCAGGCCAAGATTTCCCTGCCGGGCGGCTGCGCCATCGGCACGCGTCCCATCGACCTTCATCTCAAGGGCTTTGAAGCGCTCGGCGCCAAAATCAAGATCGGCCACGGCTTCATCGAAGCGGCTGCACCGGAGGGCCTCAAGGGAGCCAAGATCTATCTCGATTTCCCGAGTGTCGGGGCGACTGAGAATATCATCATGGCGGCTTCAATGGCAGAAGGCCAGACGGTGCTCGAGAACCCGGCGCAGGAGCCGGAGATTGTCGATCTCGCGAATTATCTCAATGTCATGGGGGCGAGGATCCGGGGAGCCGGCACGAATGTCATCAAGATTGAAGGTGTGCCGAAGCTGACAGGCCGTGATTACACGATTATCCCCGACCGCATTGAGGCCGGCACCTATATGGTGGCTGCGGCCATGACGCGCGGTGATGTCTACATCGAGAATGCCATCAGCGAGCATCTGAAGCCGGTCATTGCGAAGCTCAAGGAAGCCGGCGTGACGATTGAGGAGCATGTGGACGGGATCCGCGTGACCTGTGACCATCGCACGAAGTCAGTCGATATCAAGACGATGCCATATCCGGGCTTCCCGACGGACATGCAGGCGCAGTTCATGGCGATGATGGCCATTTCTGAAGGGACGGGCGTCGTCACGGAGACGGTGTTCGAGAACCGCTTCATGCATGTCGATGAACTCAAGCGCATGGGTGCGAATATCAAGATTGATGGCCGCACGTCCATCGTGGAAGGTGTGGAGAAGCTTTATGGCTGCCAGGTCAAGGCAACGGATTTGCGCGCCGGTGCGGCGATGGTCCTCGCGGGCCTCGTGGCAGAGGGGGAGACGCAGGTCGGCTACATCCACCATATTGACCGCGGTTACGACAATCTGGTCGCGAAGCTCGTTGGCCTCGGCGCCGATATCTGCCGCGTTGATAAATAACAGACAAGATTGAAGACAGGATAAGTGTTGGGACATGTACCCGGCACTTATTTTTGTTCTAAGGCATGTGTTCTTTTTGTAACATAGCGTTTCGCTTTTATGCATACATATGTGAATTCATTTTATTTATATATACTTAGGAGAGAGATTGATGAGCAATATGATTGAAAGACCACTCGAGCTGCCGCATCTTGCGCTCAAGAACCGCATCATCCGTTCCGCTGTCCACAGTTTCCTCGCTGACGAGGATGGCTATATGACCAAAGCGGAATACGAGATGTATGAAACGCTGGAAGACAATCACATCGGAACCATCATTACGGGGCATTGCTGTGTCGATCCGCGCGGCCGTGCCAACAGCACTCAGCTCAATATCTACGATGACTGCTTCATCCCGCGGTTTCGCCGTGCCGCAGAAGAAGCGCATGCACGCGATGTGCGCTTTATCCTGCAGCTCAATCATGCCGGCCCGCGCGCCATCGACAACGACGACCTGGCCGATGTTGTCGCACGCCCGCTCAAGAAAGAGCGCACGGCCAGAGCTCTGACGATAGAGGAAATCCATGACATCGAGGCGCACTTCATCGCCGCTGCCCGCCGCGCACAGCAGGCCGGTGCCGATGGTGTGCAGCTGCATGCTGCGCATTCTTATCTCTTGTCGCGTTTCATCGACCCGACGTTCAATCAGCGCACGGATGAATATGGCGGCGATATAGAAGGCCGCTTCCGCATGACGGAAGAGATCATTCGTGGCATCCATGAGGCATGCGGCCCGGATTTCCCCGTACTCATCAAAGTCAATATCGACACGAAGCACGAGGATGCCAGGGGGTATCATGCGGATATGGTCTGGCTGCTGCACCGCGCGCAGGAACTCGGTGTCACGCTCGTGGAGTTCTCGGGCGTCGATTTCATCAACCTGCCGCATGATGCGACGCTCTATTATCTCGAGGAAGCGGCGCGCCTCAAGCAGGAGGTGCCGGAGGTCCCGCTCTCGCTCGTGGGTGGTGTGCGCTCTTTGGCCGATATGGAGAAGGTTATGGCCGCAGGTATCGAATGCGTGTCGCTTGGACGCGCTTTGATTGCCGAGCCGGATTTTGTCACGAAAGAACTGTCCGGCGGCGAGAAATCCATCTGTCTTTCGTGCAGCCGCTGCTTTGTCCTGCCGAATATGCATCCGGGCGTGCGCTGTGTTTGGGCCTGGAAAAAGATTCGTGCCGCTCAGAAGGCAGCAAAAGCTGGGAAATGAAAATCATCTGAAAATTACTTCTTTGGTTTACAAGTTGACATATATTTAATCGAGTGCTAAGATACATTCAATCGATAAGATGTCCGTCGCAAAGGAGCGAAAGGGATAATCGGCTGAAATGTTTCTGCTGATAATACGAATGAATCCTGTTCGCGCATACGACGTGACAGGATTCATTTTTTATATTCCTATCTGTAACGGTCTTTAGTAGGAAGAAAGAAGGATTCATATGACAGGATTAATGCTTGTCGGTATCGCACTCGTCTGGTTTGCCGGTGCCTATCTCTTTTATGGGCGCTGGCTCGCGAAGACCTGGGGCGTGGACCCCAAGGCTCCGACGCCGGCTGTGCGCAAGAATGATGGTCAGGATTATTCCCCGGCCTCGCGTTTCACGGTATTTGCTCATCAGTTCTCATCCATCACGGGCGCAGGCCCTGTGACGGGCCCAATCATTGCGGCGATGTTCGGCTGGCTGCCGGCATTCCTCTGGATCTTGATTGGTGGTGCGTTCTTTGGCGCCGTACAGGATTTCACGGCACTTTATGCATCGGTCAAGAATGAAGGCAAGTCGATGGGCCTCCTGATTGAACAGTATGTCGGCCGCACGGGCCGCCGCCTGTTCCTGCTGTTCAGCTGGCTCTTCACGCTGCTCGTCATTGCAGCCTTTGCCGACATCATTGCCAAGACGTTCAACGGCTTCGGTGCCAACGGTACGCTGAACACGCCGGGTGCACAGGCCGCCACGATCTCCATGCTCTATATTGTCGTCGCCATGGGCTTCGGCATCTTCATCAGCAAGGTCAAGCCGTCCGGCGTTTTGAAATTCCTTGTAGCCGTCGTGCTCGTCGTCGCGATGTTCGCCGTCGGCATGCAGTTCCCGCTTTACTTCGATGTGCCGACTTGGCGCTACATTGTCTTTGGCTATTGCTTCATCGCGGCCGTCCTGCCGATGTGGCTGCTCATGGAACCGCGTGATTATCTGAGCTCGTTCCTGCTGCTCGGCATGGTGGCCGGCGGCGTCATCGGCGTCATCGCCGCGAACCCATCCGTCAATATGCCGGCCTTCGTTGGCTTCGAAGTCAACGGCAAGCCGCTGTTCCCGATTCTTTTCATCACGATTGCCTGCGGTGCTGTCTCCGGTTTCCACAGCCTTGTCTCGTCGGGGACGTCCTCGAAGGCTGTTGCCAATGAGACGGATATGCTGCCGGTAGGCTATGGAGCGATGCTCTGCGAGTGCATGCTCGGCGTCGTTGCCCTTGCCATTGCCTGCGCTGCCGCTTCGAACGGCGTCATGGCACAGGGTACTCCGTTCCAGATTTTCGCCGGCGGCATCAGCACGTTCTTCACGAATATCTTCGGTCTGCCAGCAGGCTTCTCTGCTTGCTTCATCACGATGTGCGTCTCGGCCCTCGGCATGACGACCATTGATTCCGTGGCCCGCATCGGCCGCATGTCCTTCCAGGAAATGATCAAGCCGAGCGATGGCGTTGAGGCCAGTAGCACGCAGAATGTCCTCATGAACAAGTATTTCTCGACAATCATCACGCTTGTCTTCGCGTATGGCCTCTGCCTGGCCGGTTACATGAACATCTGGCCGCTGTTTGGCGCTGCCAACCAGCTGCTGTCGGCTCTCGTGCTCATAGCCCTGGCTGTCTTCCTCAAGATGACGGACCGCAAAGGCTGGATGCTCTACGTGCCGATGACCTTCATGTTCATCGTCACGATGACGGCGCTCGTCATGAGCGTCTATGGCGGCATCACGAAGCTCATGGCCGGCAAATTCCTCATCGGTGTTGACGGCCTGCAACTCGTGCTCGCCATCGCCCTCATGACGCTGGCTGTCCTCGTCGTCAAGCATTGTGGCAAGGAACTCTTCGGCAAAGCGAGCGAAGAGCTTGAGGCCTGATGCAAATCTGATTCTTCTATTGTTTTGAAAATCCCTTAAGTCATAGAAAGCGGCCGTATGGAATGATCCATGCGGCCGCTTTTGTTGTGCGCCGATTAGGCATGACAAAACCCCCAGTTCAACTG
>CABJCJ010000025.1 GCA_902364065.1 Veillonellaceae bacterium SB90 | reverse complement strand
AAGAATAAATTAGTAGTTTAGCAACTGCGAAGTTTGAGTTAGGATCTTCAAGGGGTGAAACCTGTTAAGAGATTCCTCCTAATACATGTAAATATCATGATAGCTCAGAATAAAAATTGTTCTGGGCTATTGATGTTTATCGGCAACTTGGAAGGATATGAGGTGAAAGAGATGCAACTTTATTCAGGCAAAGAATTAGAACACAACTCTCTGTTATTATTTTATCCGGTGTTTTTTCCGAGAAGTTGAGGTACTGCAGGGAGTTGATGCTGGTAAATGGAGACGATTTATGGCAGTAGCTGATGAGATGCTTTGCCAAGCGATGGTAAGAGACATTGAGATGCAATCGTGAAATTGGCATGTTCTGGAAAGGGGAAAATAAACCATGCTTTACTTGATTACGGATACGCACTTGGGCCATCAGAACATGCTGAAGAGTTGCGGCCGTCCGGCGAGGTTCACGAACCTCATCCTGGACAACTGCCGCAAGATGGTCAGGAGCAATGACACGCTGATTCATCTCGGTGATGTGGCGTGGAATGAAGAAGAGCTTATGCGCTTCATGAAGCTGCCCGGCCGCAAGATCCTGGTGCGCGGCAATCATGACAGGAAGTCAACGCCGTACTATATGGAGGCTGGCTTTGATCTTGTCGTTGACTCGATGACGATGACGCTGCAGGGCATCCGCATGCTTTTTTCACATGCACCGCAGTATGGCCATACGGCTGACATCAACATCCACGGTCATCAGCATGATTTGCACAGTGAGGATGTCTTCCATCGCTATTGGCCATTGGCTCTGGAGCACATGGGCTATAAGCCGCTGCCTCTCGATGACAAGACCGTCGGTGTCCTGCAGAGCTGGGTGAAGCGGGGACGCAATCCGTCGAAGAAGGAACTCTATGCTCTGCATCAGGGATATCTCGGAGCAGCGACGATGCGGGATTACATCGGCAACACAAAGGCTGCCATGCCCAAGCCGCTTTGCTTCTGGGAGGCAGATGGGACGGAGCACTTTGTCGGCAATGACGATGTCGCCTGTTTCCACTATCATGCGGACTGCCTGTTCCTGGCCATGACGCGCGAGCACTTCGAGCAGCGGCTGGGCAGAACAATCTATACCGCCGTACAGCTCCCCTGGGAAGACAAGCGCTTCGTCCAGCCCTGCCACATCACTGAGCAGCAGGCGGAGACTGTCAGACGTGAGAACAGTCCATTCTCATTCGATATGGTGCTGTGTTGGTTCCGTGTAGCCGGATTTGCGGATAAACACGAGATGACTTTGTGATCACAAAAAAGCATGCCCCCACGCAGGCATGCTTTTTTGATAGGATTAACCCTCTCGGACTGGCAAATTGTTGTCTTTGGCCACTTTTCGAATGATATCCGCTGACATTTTCGTGTATAGGGCAATCTTAGAGAGTGCCAGATTGTCTTTCAGCATCTCCAAGATATCTTCCATCTTGCCTTTTTCGATGCCGCGTCTTTCGATGCCTTCGCTCAGATTGCACATTTTCGCCACTCCTTTCTCGAGATGTGGGGTAATCTCGATGTCAAATTCTTGTTTCAGTGTCTGAAGCTTGTCCTGGAGCTTGGTATCATCCAAGAGCACCATGTTGAGCATTTTCAAGAGCCCATGGAGTTCCGTATATCGTTTCTTGCCGAGGCATACCAGAATTGGTGTCAGCAGGTCATAATCCTCATGTGAGGCCTGAGGCTGCCCCTCCAGGTGTTCTTCCATCATCCGGTAGCGAGTGATGCTGTAAGCCCATTCCTTTGTCGGTTCGGTACAGATCCAGATGGAGTAGACCTTTTGGATTTTCTCGTAATGCGACTTCGTAAAGATTGTGCCGTACTGGCTGGAAATCATCCGGCTGCAATAGTAGATGGCACGCTTCAGGAGGGGATAGCCTGGATGGAAGTCATTTTGAGCTTCGATGTTGATGATCAGCTCAATCGGCTTGTCGCTCCGTGGCGCCAGGGCCGTAAAGCGGATATCGTAGAACACCGTGCCTTCATGCTGTGTCTTGTCTTCCGTCTGCTCATTCCGGATGCGCAGCGGACTGCCACCATCCGGTTCAACCACGATAGTACCGACATCCGGTGTCCCTGCACGCGACCACATCCTTTTCTCTGTTCTTGTTTCTATTTTACAGCAGAAGGCCAAGTTGCGCAACGCACTGCGCCACGTCGTCTGCGGGGATTGTCACTTGCTTTCCGCAGGCGGCAGATGGCGGGGATTTTGCTTCTGTGCTAAAATATACGATATACTATTGATACGATTGACATATTTGTCCGGGGAATCAGAACGATATAATGGGGTGCAGAAGATATGGAAGACAGCTTGTTGAGCAGGATTCAGCCTGTGGTGCAGAAAACAGCGCAGGCCATTGCGGATGTGATTGGTCTGGAAGTCGAGGTGGCAGACTGTAATTTTATCCGCATTGCGGGAACGGGTAAATATCATACGCAGTTCGGTGAACTGATGAATGCGGGGTTTGTCTACAAACATGTCATGGAAACCAAGCAGTTGATCCTGATCGAGCATCCGGGCTTTCATGTCCTGTGCGAGCCCTGTCCGAATTACCGGCATTGTCCAGAACAGACGGAACTGGCAGCACCGCTCATCCTGCACGGCAAGGCTGTCGGGGCAATCGGTCTGGTGAGCTTTACGCCCGAGCAGTCGCAGCATTTCTTTCAGAATAAGGAATGGATGATCCAGTTCCTCACGAAGATGGCAGAGCTCATCGTCAGCAACCTGAGCTGTGTGGAGCAGGAGGAACAATCCGTAAAGGCTGCGCCGAATCTGAATCTGGCTTCGCTGGAGAAGGAAACGATACGGCGTGCCCTGGCAGAAGTGAAAGATGAGGCCCGTAAAACAGACCGGACCGATAAGGCCGCCTCGCTTCTGGGGATCAGCCGGGCGACACTGTACCGAAAAATACGTGAATACAATTTATAAATGAGTATTTTGTGATTGACATATTTCTCAAAATGAGATATATTTATCTCAGAAAGAGAAAAGCAATGGCGCTGAGAGATGAATCTCAGCGTCTATTTTTTTTTAGGAGGATGATGCTATGCAAGCAGCAGCTTTCCCTCGCAGGCCGGATGGCTGGCAGGCTCCGGAGTGGCTGAATGAACAAACGATACAGGAGGTACGGCAGTTCCATGCGTCGTTCCCCATGTATCGGCAGACTCCGCTGTGTGACTTAAAGAATCTGGCCGGGCTCATGGGCATCCGGAAATTCTTGGTGAAGGATGAGTCGTATCGCTTTGGCTTGAATGCTTTTAAGGTACTGGGCGGCAGTTATGCCATCGGCAATTATCTGGCAAAGAAATTGGGTATTCCTCTGAAAGACTTGCCATATGAGCGCATGATTTCCGATGAGATCCACCGTCAATTGGGAGAGATTACGTTCGTTACGGCAACGGATGGCAATCATGGCCGGGGCGTTGCCTGGACGGCCCATCAGTTAAAGCAGCATGCGGTCGTCTACATGCCGAAAGGGACGAGTCCGGAACGTCTGGAGAATATCCGGAAAGAAGGGGCGGAGGCCTCCATCACGGACCTCAATTATGATGATGCCGTGCGCAAGGCGGCGCAGGCGGCCAGGGAGAAAGGCTGGGTCCTCGTGCAGGATACCTCCTGGGATGGCTATGAGGATATTCCCCGCTGGATCATCCAGGGATATGGCACAATGGCCCTGGAAGCTTATGAGCAGCTTCCGGAAAGGCCGACCCATATTTTCCTGCAGGCGGGTGTTGGTTCCATGGCATCTGCCGTAAGCGGATTCTTTGCCAATGTTTACCCCGGAGAAGAGAAACCCGTCATCGTCATCGTGGAACCGGATCAGGCGGATTGCATCTTTCGCACGGCACAGGCCGCAGATGGCAGGCTTCATTCTGTGACGGGCGATATGCCGACAATGATGGCAGGCCTTGCCTGTGGGGAACCCTGCCGCCTTGGCTGGGATGTACTGGCCGGAGTAGCCGACTATGCACTGCATTGTGATGACAACATTGCTGCCAAAGGCATGCGGATTCTCGGAGCTCCTGCCGGTGATGATCCTCGTGTCATCTCGGGAGAAAGCGGTGCGGTCACGAGCGGCGCGGCTGTTTCTCTGCTGATGAATGAGCAGTATGAGAAACTGAAAGAAAAGCTCCATCTGGATCGTGATTCTGTCATCCTCTGTTTCAGTACGGAGGGAGCGACGGATATCCTGAATTATCGTCGTGTGGTCTGGGATGGCGAGCACGCCAGCCTTTGAGAAAGGAAGGGCAAATATGGAACAGGAACGCAAGGAACAGGTAATAGGATTTTGCCGGGAACTGATTCGTATCCCGAGCCTTTCCGGTCAGGAAAAAGGTGTGGCCGAGCATCTCATGGCCTTCATGAAGGCGAATGGCTTTGATTCTGCGGCAGCAGATGATTACGGCAATGTGATCGGCTGCATTAAGGGCAGGCGCCCGGGGCCGAAACTCCTGTTTGATGGCCATATGGATACCGTTCCGGTGCCGGATCCATCGGCGTGGCAGCACCCGCCTTTCGAGGCAGAGATTCATGATGGCCGCATCTATGGACGCGGCACATCGGATATGAAGGGTGCTCTGGCCGCCATGGTTTCAGCGGCAGGTTTCTTTGCCAAGGACAACAAGCGGGATTTTGCCGGTGAAATCTATGTGGCCGGTGTCGTGCACGAAGAATGCTTTGAGGGCGTTGCCTCCCGGGCCATCAGCCAGCAGGTTCATCCGGATATCGTCGTCATCGGCGAAGCCTCGGGCCTCAATGTCAAAGTCGGTCAGAGGGGCCGAGCTGAGATTGTCCTGGAATCCTTCGGCAAGCCCTGCCATTCCGCCAATCCGGAAAAAGGCATCAACGCCGTGTATAAAATCACGAAAGCCATTGCAGCGCTTCGCCAGGTGAAGGCGCCGCATCATCCGGTACTGGGAGATGGCATTCTGGAACTCACGGATATCAAATCATCGCCGTATCCGGGTGCGTCCGTCGTCCCTGCGTATTGCAGGGCAACGTATGACCGCCGTCTTCTGACGGGAGAGACACCGGAATCGGTACTCGCACCGCTGCAGGCAGCCTTGGACAAGCTGATGCAGGAGGACCCGGAAGCTTCCTATAAAATCTCGTACGCTGTGGGCAAAGAAACATGCTGGACAGGAAATGAGATCACCAGCAAGCGTTTCTTCCCGGGCTGGCTTTACGACAAAGAGGCGCCGTTTGTGCAGAAGGTCGTACAGAAACTGCAGGCAGATGGCTTTACTCCGGAAATCACGCAGTATAATTTCTGCACGAATGGCAGCCATTACGCTGGCGAAGCGGGCATCAAGACCATCGGCCTGGGACCATCGCGAGAGAATCTCGCCCATACGATTGATGAGTACATCGAAGTGGATCAGCTGCTGAAGGTAACGCAATGCTATGAGGATGTCATGAAAGCATTGCTGGCATAAAATTATCTTTTATAAAATAAATAGTTTACAGCAAAGGCGCTGCAATACGGATCATGATGATTCGTATGCAGCGCCTTTTTTAATAAGGAGGGAGTTACGATGACGGTTTCATGGATTGTCATTGCAGTCGTGATTGCCTACATGGGCATCATGCTTTTCGTTGGCTGGTATGCCAAGAACAAGATTTCAAGCAACAAGGATTTCATGGTGGCGGGACGCCGCCTGGGCCCGATCCTCATGGCCGGCACATTGGCCGCCACGGAGATTGGCGGCGGCAGCTCACTGGGTGTTGTGCAGCAGGGCATGGGCAAATACGGCATCAGTTCAGCCTGGTACGTCATTGCCATGGGCTTTGCCTTCGTGATCTTGACGTTCCTGGCGCCAAAATTCCGTGATGCCAAGGTCAAGACGGTGCCGGAGTATTTCCGCCGCCGTTACGGCCGGCTTTCCGGCCTCATAACGGCTGTCATCATGCTCCTGCCTCTTATTGGCCTGACGGCCGGTCAGATGATCGCCTCGTCCGTTATCCTTTCGACGATGCTGGGCATCAGCTTCAACATGGCCGTGATTCTCATCTGCGGCATCGTAACGCTTTATTCGGTCATGGGCGGCTTGTGGAGCGTTACGCTGACCGATTTCATCCAGGTGTTCTTTATCGTCTTCGGCATGGCGATTGCCATCCCGTTTGCGTTTAATCTTGCTGGCGGCTGGAATAATGTCGTGGCCAATGTCCCGCCCGAGACGTTCAATCTTTTCGAGGGATACAGCGTCGTCGATGTCATCGGTCTCACCATCATGTACATTGCCACGTTCACGGTTGGACAGGAAGCCGTATCGCGCTACTATGCCGCACGTGACGGCAAGGCGGCACAGCAGGGCTCCATCGCAGCTGCCCTTATCAACTTTGTCTACGGTTTTATCCCTGCCATCCTTGGTGTGACCGTTCTCGCGCTGGTCAACATGGGAATCTTTGACCCAGCTCAGTTCCAGAGCGTCGGTTCCCGTTATGCACTGCCGGTCCTTGCCGTCCATGCGATGCCGCCGTTGATCTGCGGCATCCTGTTTGCCGGTGTCATCTCTGCTACGATGTCCAGCGCAAGTTCTGATCTTTTAGGTGCAGGTTCTATCTTCGCCAATGATATCTATCGCGAATACATCAATCCGGAAGCCACGGATGAGATGGTCATGAAGATGGCACGCACGGTCATGGTGCTCTGCGGGCTCTTGTCGCTTGGCGTCGCCCTCTTCAACACGTCGAGCATCATCACCATCCTGATGTTCTCGTTCACGTTCCGCGCAGCCGGAGCCTTCTTCCCGTATGTGCTGGGGCATTACTGGAAGGGCGCTTCGACGGCAGGGACGCTGGCCTCGCTGCTGGTTGGCACAATCGTGGTTATTTACGTCCAGAATCTTGCCGGCGGTTCTCTTTTCGGCATCCATGTCAGCCAGCCGATTATTCCTGGCCTGCTGGCAGCGCTGCTCTCCTTCCTGGTCGTTTCGAAGTTGTGCCCGCCGCAGGAAGAAACGACGGAGCTCTTGCCGGATGTTCATGAATCGTAAGCAGCGTAGAGGAGGATTCGTATGCGTACACAAATATGTAATGTCATGGTTGTGGATGGCAGCGGCGCCAAGCCGTTTCTGGGCAATATCCTGTTGGAAGACGATAAGATCAGCTGGATCGGTCAGGGAGATATGCCTGCTGATGTCGTGATAGACGGGCATGGCCTGTATGCAGCTCCGGGCTTTATTGATACGCACAGTCACAGTGATCTGTGTGTGCTGACGCAGCCAGAACTCCGCCCCAAGATCATGCAGGGCATCACGACAGAGGTCTTGGGGCAGGATGGCATCTCCATAGCCCCTTTGCCAGAGCCGTATATCAGTTCCTGGCGAAAAAACCTGGCGGGACTCGATGGTGACAGCGATGCGATTGACTGGCATTATCATACGACGGCAGCCTATCTTTCGGCAATTGAACGAGCGAAGCCGGCCATCAATGAAGCCTATCTGGTGCCGCATGGCAACGTGCGCATGGAGGCTATGGGCCTGGCAGACAAACCGGCCAGCCCGGCAGAAATCAAACGCATGCAGGAAATCCTGCGTCGGGAACTGGAAGCCGGGGCCTATGGGCTCTCGACCGGCCTCATTTACATTCCCTGTGCCTATGCGAGAACAGAGGAACTCATTGAGCTTTGCAGAGTGGTGGCTGAGTATGATGGTGTTTTTGTCATCCATCAGCGCAGTGAGGCGGATACGATCCTGGAATCCATGCAGGAAGTCCTGCGCATCGGCCGGGAATCTGGCGTCAAGGTGCATTTTTCCCATTTCAAAGTATGCGGCCGGCAGAACTGGAAGTACATTGACGGCATGCTGAAGCTCCTGGATGAAGCCAAAGCAGAGGGCATACGCGTTTCGTTTGACCAATATCCCTATGTGGCCGGCAGTACGATGCTCGGCGTCGTGCTGCCGCCGTGGGCACATGACGGCGGCACCAATCAACTGATGACAAGGCTCAAGGACCCGGCTGCACGGAAGCGCATGATCCACGATATCGAGCAGGGAATCCCGGGCTGGGACAACTTCATCGCCTTTGCCGGCTTTGACCAGATTTACATCACCAGCGTCAAGACGGAAGCCAATCAGTCCCTGGTCGGCCTGTCTTTGACAGAAATGGCGGAGAAGCGCCATCAAAATCGCTATGATGCCCTGTTTGATTTGCTTTATGAAGAAGAGAATGCCGTGGGCATGGTCGATTTTTACGGCACGGAAGATCATGTCAAGACCTTCATGCAGCGGCCGGAAATGAATCTTTGCACCGACGGGCTGCTGGCCGGCAAGCCGCATCCGCGCGTTTACGGGGCATTCCCGCGCTTCTTGGGCAAGTATGTGCGGGAAGAAAAAGCACTGACCATGGAACAGGCGATATATAAGATTACAAAGAAACCGGCAGAAACGCTCGGCATCAAAAAGCGCGGCGAGCTGCGCCCCGGGAATTATGCGGATCTGGTCTTGTTCGATCCCGCAACCATCCGGGACAAAGGCACATTCGTGAACCCCGCGCAATATCCGAAAGGAATCCGGGATGTCTTTGTCAACGGCGTTCATCTGGTCCAAGATGGCATCTATCAAACGAGTCAGCCGCGTAACGGGTACGTATTGAGAAAATAAGAATCGTGCAGACATAAAGAGGGCCATATGCTGGTATGAGCATATAGCCCTCTTTGCATCAATAGAGAGAAAATAAAGTGGGCAGGAGACCGGTGTCCTGCAGGGCCTCGATGAGCTCCATGATGCCGATGGCCACGACGAACCACAGGGCGTCGCCAGCGGCGTGGCGGAACACACCGGGCACGACTTCGTAGAGCCGGGGCTCATGGAAGAGGTGCGGATTTGGCAGGAAGCGCGGGACTTCGCGCAGGTAGTCGGCATACGGCTTGCCGAAAATGCGGATGAGTTTCGTTTCTTCCGTGTGGATGATGGAACGGTAGAGCAGGCCGAAGGCGACAATGAGTAACGCCGTCAGCGTCAGGGATTCCGTGCAGAGCCCGACGCCAATCGTGCCGAGGAAGCTGAAGAAATAGAGCGGATTGCGGCACATGGAGTAGGGGCCTTCGCGCACGAGCGTATTGTCCTTGTAGCCGGCGATGTACTGCGCGCACCAGAGACGCCCGACAATGGCGATACCCACCAGCGCACAGCCGACGAGGAACAGCACGCCTGAGACCTCCGGCGCGGTAAGATCGAGCTTCTTGTCCGTGAACATGACCAGGAAAAGGAACAGCAGACCAAAGAGCTGTGACAGGCGCGTGCGATAGTAAGCGATGAAATGACTCATGATACTCCCTCGTTTCTCCATGATGATAAGTTTCTTTCGAATGGCAGGTGATGTCATCTGCCTTCTTGATGCTTCCAGTTTAACGTTTCTGTTTAAACGAGACTAGAACGAAGTTTAACGATAGGATAAACGAGGAAATATATTCCTGTAAACAAAGGTATCAGCAGGATGCAGCTGCCTGCTTTTGACAGGCGAACAAATCTTTCAGGGCGTCTTTTGTGGAAAGAGGCAGGAATCGCCCTGTCCGTGTAGAATTGTTATCTTGTCAATTAAAAATGCATGAGACAAATATAACGAACAGATGAAAGCGGGCGGGGAATCGGATCCCTGCCGAGAGAAATGAGTGAATGGCGATGGAGTTCAAACAGTCATGGGCAGTGCTGCAGGAGAAGCATCCGGGCTTCTGTGCCTTGCTGCGCACGATATACAGCAGCGAAGATCCCGTTGATGCCAAGATGACGCGCGCCAGGCAGGCCCTGGAGTACATGTTGCAGGCACGCTGCCTGAGCCTGCACCGGGCGTATACGGATATCCACAAGACCCTCGGAATGCTGCAGCAGAAGGGGGATATGGAGGATTTTTATGCCCTGCAGGCGCATATCGTGCGCGCGGTTGCCAATACCTACATCCATGCGACGCTGGCGAGCCTGATGCAGGGCCAGGTACAGACGGCCAGGACGCAGCAGGACCTTGAGGAAGTGGGACGGGCGTTGTGCGTGGTCGTCGACTGGTTCCTCGAAAAAGAGGGCTTGCAGCAGGGACCGGCACCATCCCCTCAAAAAGCAACCATCCGGATCGTGGAAAAACTGGCTCAAGAAGAAGGGGCTGCAGGCGCGGCGAAGGATGAGACTCGTGCGATTGAGATGGATTTCGCCCTCGATGATGGCGAGGAACAGTCGTGGGATGTTTGCGGCGAATGGACGAAATTCTTTACGGGCATCCAGTTCTCGAAGCGTTTGTTCCGCAATGTGCCGGACGATATCCTGCGCCGCTGGGTCAAGATGATGCCGCGCATCCTGCACCGCTATTACCTGGTGCTGACGCGGGCCGCCAGCGGCAAGAATGATATCAAGTACCTCAAGGGAGCGGACGGCCATCTGGCCGGGCGCGTGACGAAGTGCCGCCTGGGTGGCAATTACCGCCTGCTTTGGTATCTGTCGCCGGGCAAGGTGTTCAACATCCTCGGCATCGTCAGCCATGATGACCAGGAAATGTTTGAAGCGGCCAAAGGCGTCATCGGCCAGGAGGGGCGTCTGACGGGCTATGTGTACTGGGCACCGCGACGTTTCCTGCGTCGCCTCTACAGCTGCCGGATCCAGAATCGTTATGCGCGTCACAGCCTCGAGACGATGCTTATCCTCGAGTCGCGCTTCAATTACGATGAGACGCAGCGGCTCGTCGTAAAGAAAGCCGGCGGTGTGGCGAATCTCTCGGTTGTCGGCAATGCGGGCTCGGGTAAATCCGTCGTCGGCTTCCACTGGATTTCCAAGCGAATGGAAAAGCAGGAGCACTGCCTGTATCTGACAATGTCATCGAATCTCGTGGACCGGATCTCGTCTTCCTATCATGAGGAGATGGACACGGACGGGCAGGAAAAGACTATCCTGCCGCTGCCGGGCGACTTGGCATTCAACAAGGATTGGTTGATTTTCGAGGATATTTTTTCGTTCCTGCACAAGGTGCCAAAGGTCCGTGAGCAGGAGGCTGCCGGTGAGATCCGCTATATGAATCCGCAGGAGAGCTTCCATTTTTTCCGTCAGGTCTGCCAGAATATCAAGACGGGCTGGGGCAAGTTGCAGGAGGCCGGCATGACGCAGGACGAGAAGATCATGCTGGCCTGGCGCAAAATCCACGGCATCATCAAGGGCTGCATCCCAAATAAGAATAAGCTGGACTACAATCAGGAGCCGCTGCACATCCGCCCGCATCTGAGCCCGGAGGAATACATCCGCCGTGAGCGCGATGTCAGCAAGCATCAGCAGCTCAGCGAGCAGGCGCGGGAATTCCTGTATACGCAGGTCCTTTCACGCTATGAAGCGGCATTGAAGGATTGCCATTTGGGCGATGACAACGATCTGGCGCGCTACGTCCTGCATGCCAGCACGCCGCGCCAGAAATGGCAGGCGGCGTTCCTTGATGAATGCCAGGACCTCACGGAAGTCGAGCTGCTGGCACTCGGCTATCAGCTCAAGCACTGTGCGCACAAGCTCATGGCCTCGGACCGCTGCCAGATCATCCAGCCGACGCTCTTCGACCCCGCGCAGATGCTGACGGATATGAACCGTCTCGGCAAGGTGGACTTCTCCTCGGCACCGGCGGAGAGCCGGCAGTCGCAGTATTTGCACTACAATTACCGCTCGACGCAGGAAATCGTCGCGTTCCAGAATTTCATCATGGCGCGGCTCGCGCGTGCACAGTCGCTGCATGAGGAGGAGAAGGTCCCCATCCGGGCCATGGAGCACATGCACGGCGAGAAGCCCGTCTGGATCAAACAGGGCCGCGAGAATGCGGCCGCCTTGCAGGAACTCCTCACCGAGCTCAATGAGACGAAGCTCATGCCGCTCATTGCGGATCGGAATCAGCTTGACGAAGCGGAGGCTTCGCGGAAGGACATGGATGATATGGCGGCCTGCAAGGGCCTCGAGTATCCATCCGTCCTGCTCGTCGACATCTGCTCCGACATGTACCGCACATCTGCCGATACGGCCTGGCCCTGGCGGTACTTCTACGTGGGGGCGACACGCGCGCAGAAAAAACTCGTGATTTACGAGAATCGGGAACTCCAGTTCAGCCCCGCTATCCACAACTTTGCCAAAGAGGCTGCAGAAAAAGGCGTCATTGCTTACTGCGAGGACCTGCAGGCCGTGAAGCCCGGCAGCAGCAAGACGTGGCGGCAGTGGCTCTTTGACTGGCTTTCAGACATCACGCAGGAAGACCGCATCGTCATGGCTGAGAACTATGAGCAGGCCGGACGCTTCCAGGCCGCGGCCGATATCTACCACGATCTGCTCGCGGAAGGCTACGGGGAAGAGTACATCCGCTGCCAGGGCCGGGCTTACCTCGAGGCAAAGCAGTATGAGGAGGCCGGCAGGCTTTACGGCCAGTCCGCGCATGCCAGGATGTACTGGGAGGACATGCTGCAGCATTACCCGCTGCCCGGTGCATCCTGCCTGGCCATCGCGATCCTCCTGATGAAGCCGGAGGAGCCCGGGGCCTGGCGCAAGCTGCGTGAACGGTTCCAAGCCGACCGGAAGGATGAGGACTGGCAGACCTGTCTGCAACAGGCTGTGGCGCAGCCGGAGGTCCGCCGGTCGCTGGCTCTCTGGCAGCAGGCGCAGTGGCGGCAGCTTGGCCGTATGGCGGAGGAAACGCTGCACCTGCTGCGGGCTGAGTGAGACACGGAAAAGATGGGAGTGTAACATATGGTGAATGCGAAGCAAGAAGGAGAATGGACGCCGGATTTTGATCTGGATCAGTTTGCCGATGCGACGGAGAAGATCCGTCAGGCCATCACGGGCACGAATCAGTTCCTGGCGAGCGTGCAGTCCTGTGTCGACGAGCTCGCGGCCAAGGTGACCGAGGCCAAGGATCAGGAGATTCTGCAGACGTACAACGAACGCCTCGGGGATATCGACACGGCGACGCGCAAGCTCCTGGAGCAGCTGACGAAAAAGAACGGGGATATTGCCGGGAATCTCGATACTATGCTGAAAAAGGTGAAGGAACTGTCCACGCGGCAGCAGGACATCGAGCAGGCGGCCAAAGATCTCGGCCAGCTGACAGACAAGCTGAAGGATTGGCAGAAGCTGACGAAGGCTGCGGCCAGCATGCAGCAGCAGGTGGAGGCGCAGGAAAAGCAGCTTGTGGCGCTGGAGCAGGTAGCAAAGCAGGCGGCAGCGCGGCAGCAGGAGGTAAAGGCGGGCGTGGCGGAGAACATTCAGGTGTTCCAGGGACTCCAGAAATGGCAGGAAACGCTGACGTCGTGCCAGTCGGTGTTGACCTCGGCCAGCGGCACGCTGCAGGAGGGCGTCACGGCACTCGACGGACAGACCAAGAGGGTGTCGGCGGCTCTCGACGATGTGCATCAGTACGATGACCGGCTGGATAAGCTCGAGCAGCAGCTCACGCAGGGCTTCGGCCAGAATAAGCAGGAGCTCGATCACTTTGGGGAGGTGATGATGGGAAGAATCAGCTATCTGCTGGAAACGATGGACAAGAAGCAGCAGCAAAGCAACTGGGCGCAGAGGTTCGCTGAGGAGGTGAAAAAGAATGAGAAGCTACAACGACGTTTAGAAGAAGCAGAAAATATGTTAACAAATGTCAGAGAAGTCTTAGCTTCTGAAAATCGTCCTGAACCACCGGATCGAATTAAAGCTCAAGACCGTGAAAATCTCAACAAGTTATTCAATAAGTGGCAGGAACTGAAATTGATTTCTAGTCAAATTCGTAATATTGTGGGTTTATAAATTAAGATAGGGAGTGATGATATGGGAATCGATTATGGGGATGATAATGAACAACGTCAGACCATCCCAAACACTAAAACGGGAATTGATTGGGGGGATGACTCTCCTGATGATAAGAAAAAGAAGGAGGAGGAAAAAAAGAAACGGAAAAAGAAGATAATATGTTTTCTTCTTGTAGTTGGTCTTTTGGTTATTGCCTATTTTGCATATAATAATTATGCCTTATATAAGGACTTCAGCCCCACGCCGAAAGAATACACGGATCAGGTGCTCGGCGCCTATCAGAAACGCATGGCGGACTACCGTGCCATGCAGTCGGGCAAGACTGTCGCCACGGGCACGGGCGAACGCTACGTCATCGCCGACCGCCTCTGCCTGCGCCGCGACGCGAGCACGAACCTCAAGCCCATGGGCGAACTCGTAGCCGGAGCCAAGGTGCAGGTACTGGACTCCTCGAACAGCGAGTGGTACCGCATCGCCAATCCGGTGGCCGGCCTGCAGGAGAGGCAGCAGGGCAAGACGTACCAGTATTACAACGGTGCCGGTGAGCTCATCATCGAGTCGGATAAGCCCTTGCGCGACATGCCGGACGTATACGTCGCTTCGCGCTACCTCGGCACGCAGGCACCTGCCATGGGCAGCTCCTCGCTGCCGGAGAACCCGCAGCACCCGTTTGTCTTCGGGCTGCAGTTCTACAACGATCAGATTGCGAAGATGCTGGCCGTCGATGTATGGCAGAAGATGGGCAGCGAGCTCCAGAGCCGTGGCTATGATGGCGTCAAATTCGTCAACACGGGCAGCGGCACCGACAAGAACGCCGGTACGGAGCAGAAGATCACCAAGCACGAAGTCGACGGCATGCAGACGAGCCCTGCCTGCTACAGCCGCATCATGAAGGGCAAGGAAGACGGCGTGGCCTTTGCGATGCAGACCTTTAAGAACGATGGCGAAGCACACGATTACAGCGGCTACATCATCGTGAACAAGGATTCGGGCATCAAGTCGCTGAGCGACCTCAAGGGCAAGAACATCTTCACGGGCAAGGACGGATCCATGTCGTCGTACACGCTGCAGATGCGGGCGCTCGAGAAGCTCGGCCTCAAGAAAGAGGACCTGCACCTCTATTCGGGCCTCTACCATTACCAGCTGTTCACGGCTGTGGCCGAGCAGACACCGATGGATTTCAGCGACCCGAAGAACATCCACGCCGCCGATAACGGCGTCAAGGCCGATGCGGCCTTCGTCGGGGATTTCGTCCTGCAGAGTTCCCTGTTTGAGGACTTTGCGTTCAACAAGAAATTCGGCCTGAAGGTCTACCAGAATGCCGCCGAGCTCAACACGGCGCGCAACAGCGTCTACATCCTGCCAATCGCGATGGAGCGCATCCCGGAGCAGCCGCTGCTCCTGAGCAAGAAGCTCTATGACGACACGGCCTTCCGCAACGAATTCCGTCAGGTCCTGATGGATTTCTACGATGCCCAGAGCGAGAAATACGGCATCGCCGAAGCCACGCCGGATGTCTATAAGAACATGCCGCCGCAGGAATGAGTCTACATTTGTCGAGATGAAAAAACACCGCATAGCTGTCATGCTGTGCGGTGTTTTTTATGGCCACAGGTGCCGGATTGCTGCCGTCATTTCTGGCGCGCGAGGATGAAGACCGTCGCGAGGATGAAGACGGTGCCGATGAGGTCGAAGAGGCCGAACGCGATGTGCAGGAAGGAGACGGAGAGCAGGATGGCCGAGAGGGGCTCGGCGGAGCCCAGGATGCTCGTCTCGCCGGGCTGGATGTACTGCAGGCTGCCGAGGTAGCAGCCGAAGGCGATGACGGTGCCGAAGACGATGATGTAGGCAAAGAGCAGGGCGGACGTCTCATTCCAGACACCCGTGAAGGCGAGCGGGTGAGAAATGGGGATGAAGAGCAGGCCGCCGAGGAACATGCCCCAGCCCGTGACGAGCGTCGGGCGCCACTTGCGGATGAGGCGCTTGGGCTGGACGGTGTAGAAGGCCGCGGCTAGCGCCGACAGCAGGCCCCAGAACAGAGCCTCAGGCGAGATGGCGAGCGCCGAGAGATTGCCGTGCGTGACGAGCAGGAAGGTACCGGCCACGGCGAGAAAGACGCAGAGGAGTTCCACGGGCCGCGGCAGCTTGCGCGTCCGCAGGGCCGTGTAGCAGACGATGACGATGGGCATGAGGTACTGCAGTATGGTGCCGGTGGCGGCATTGCTGTATTTGATGGTCGCAAAATACGTGTACTGGACGGCCAGCATGCCGAAGACAGCAAAGGCCAGGACCTCGATGGCATCGCGCTTCTCGCCAAACAGGGAGAAGATGTTCTGACGATACAGGGTGATGTCGATGACGAGCAGCAAAAGCCCTGAGAGCAGCATGCGCACGCCCACGAGCCATTCTGTCTGGAACGCGCAGTCCTGCAGGATGTACTGGCCGGCGACGCCGGAGCCGCCCCATAGGATCGCGCCCGTCAGCGCGAGGCAGATGCCACGGCGCCGCATGCCGGCAGAAGCAGGGGAAATCGTAGTCACGGTATCATCCTTTCTCAAAGTCCTTTTTCGGGGTCGTACGTGTAGATGGTGCGGCCGGAAAGATCCGTCAGGTGAATGGGGTTGAGCATGAGCTTGTTGTCCTTGATGCGCAGGGCGTCCGTGGTGACGCGGAAGCCGCTGAACGCGATGGCGACATCGTAGAAATGCAGGTCGCGGTATTCATCCGTGAAGCGGCCGCTGATGCTCTCAAACGGGATGCGCCGGTACTGGCCGGGCCCCGACGTGAAGGAGCCCGACGATACGGTTTTCTTGGCCGAGCCCTTCGATTCGATGGCGAGATCCATCTCGACGCGGCAGTGCAGGCGGCTCTTGGGCAGCGCGATGCCCGTGTCGAGATTCGTGCCGTGGCCGTAGAGATGGTAGACGCGCGTGTCGAGGTCGTAATCCCCGTAGGCCGCCAGATCCCCGTCGTAGACGTTGGCCGTGACATCGCGGAACGAGAGCAGCGAATTCTCATAGTAGACGCTGCCGTCGACATTCGTGAAGTAGAGTGCCGGGATGTGGAGCTGGTCCATATGCACCGTGCCCGTGCCGATGGGGTGGGACACCGGGCCCGTGAAGTACGTGGAGAGCGTCATCTTGTCGTGGATGTTCATGCCGAAGCCCAGCGACGAAGGATCGATCTGGTAGAGCACGAGCGCAAGGTCACACGTCGGCTCCGGCTGGCTGGTGAAATCGACCTTGCCGTTCAGCGCGATGGCATCGCCGATCATCGTGCCGCCGAAGCCGCCGATGGAAAGCGCGAGCTCCATATCCTTGTCGGTATCGCCGTTCACGGCAATCTGGACGTGATTCATGAGGTAATGGCGGTCGCGGTAAAAGACCTCCATGCGGCAGTCGTGGGCGTTGAGCTTGATGCGGATGCGCCGGCCGGCCCGGTTGAAATTCTGCCAGTTCTTCTGCATCTTCTGCTGGCGCTTCTGGCGGCGCCAGTCGCCGACGGCGCGGCGCTGCTCCTCGTTGAGCGAATCGAGGCTGACCTTGTTGCGCCAGTCGTCGTCATCGGCGTCCCTGACCTTGTCGAGGTCGGGCGAAGGCCGCACGAAATCCATCTGCATCTTGTCGTTGAGGTGGACGGAGATGGCGGCGTTGTTGACGTTGAGTTCCTCGATGGTCGTCGATTTGAAGTTCTTCGTCAAGACATCCCAGACATTGACGCGGAAATCGCCGCTCGGGATCGTGAGGATGGGGTTGCCGTCCGGGTCGTACCAGGCAAGATTGTCGAAGTAGACGTGGCCCGTGATATCGGAGATCATGCGGTCGACGGTGATCGTGCCGCGCAGCATATCCTGGTCCTCCATGGCGCGGTTGAAGATCATGGCCGCGCCGCGCGAGAGGACCTCAAGGAAAATGAGCAGCAGGGCGATGAGCGCGAGCAGCAGCAGGCAGGCGCGGCGCAGCCAGCGTTTCCGCCGCAGCGTCAGCAGCGCACCGGGGCTGCCGGAGAAAAAAGGCAGTGACATAATATCCCTTCCTTGTGTTTCAGTATTGGTACGGGTCATTTGGTTTGCAGCATCAAATGAATCCTTCCTTATTGTACCATGCAGGCGCCGGATTTTCATCTCGCTTTTGCCGGCCGTGTCAAAATTTTCCCGAAAGGTTTCCCCGACGTTTCCAGTTCAGCAGCAGCAGGATTTCGGAAATCGGATGGCGAACTTTTACGATAACGACAGACTTTTGAACGGAAGAGGGCTTGACTATGTTTTGCATGAAATGCGGCACGAAGCTGCCGGATCACGCTAAATTCTGCTTTAACTGCGGGGCAAAGGTCCCGGAAGGGCTTGGCGAGGAAGAGGCAGCGCCTGCTGCCTCCGAAGAGCCGGCGATGGAGATGCCGGCACCGGCTCTTGAAAAGAAGCCGCTCCCCGATATCCCGGGCAGCCATTTCACGGTCCTAGGGAAATATCCGGTGGACCTGCCGCGGGCTACGGCGCTTTACAACCAGCTCTGGGCGCCGTTCAACCGGGAGGGGACGCGCATCGCCATGCTGGCCCGGCATGAGATCGACCGGCACCTGAAGGAACATGCGGTGGAGAATCCCGTGGAGTTCTCGGCGCAGGTGCTCAAGTACTGCATGACCGTCTGTGACCCGCTCTTTGAACAGGCCGTCGATCTCCTCATCGGCCATCACATCGATTACGTGACGAAGCAGGACCTCTGGGACCGGCTCGATGATTCCATCGCGTCGACATCTCTCGTGAAGGCCATGCTGGAGGATCGGGCGGCGATCGAGGCGTACGAGAAGGACCTGGCGGTGGAAAAGATGGCCGACAAGGCGAGCTGGCGGGGCGGCGGCTTCGGCATCACGGGCGCCATCACGGGCACGATCAAAGCGTCGCTGATGAACACGGCGCAGGATGCCATAAGCTCGCTCGGGCGCAGCGTCACGGGCCAGTCTTATTCCCGCCGGCTCGAGGATTTCATCCGGGAACGCAGCGCCAAGCGGGATTATCCGGCCATGGCGTATGACTTCATCAACGAGGTCTGCCTGAGTGACCTCTTCGCGGAGGTCGACAGGCTGCTGGTGGAGGAGTGCAATCTGCCGCGCGTGTCGTTTGAGACGGACAAGGCGGCGAGCCGGCGCCAGAACCTCCTGACGCGCCTCGCCGACGGGAAAATCGGAAAAGCAGAGGCAATGAGCGGTCTCTGCAGCTGTCTGGAGGTTACGGGGGACACGCTGCCCGTCTATCAGGCTTTGCTGGCGCTTGAGCCATCTGCCGCAAGAGATGTGTTTGGCATCGCCGCGGCCGAAGGTGCGGAACTCCGCCTGGCTCAGTCCGTCTGGGCCGGGTGCGTATCCGATCGGAACGTCCCGGCGGATTTCCGTTATCCAGACTGGAAGCCCTCCTTCCTGCGCCGGCGGATGTATCCGGTATGCGGCCCGGCGATGCTCCTGGCGCTCCTGATCAGGCTCCGGGACCTGCCGCAGATCGTCTGCGGAAAGGATGATCCGCATGTGGATGTCGCGCTGGCCGCCGGCACCTACTGGATTCCCGCCGAGGCCCGGGACGTGGACTTCTGGGGCATGGATGAGCAGGTGGTCCTGGACCTTGATTATCCGGAAGCAACGGCCTGGGACGCGCAGCATGTCCACTTCCATCTGGTGAAATTCACCGGCGCGGCGGAAGCCTGGGCGCAGGATACCCAGAAGCAGAGCCTCCGGCAGGGGCAGGCTGCGCTCCTTGCAGGCGACAACGAGCGTGCGCTTCCGGCCTTCCGGCTGGCCGCGGAGATGGGCAGTGCGGAAGGTGCCTGGCAGGCGGGCAGACTGCAGGCGGCAGCAGGGCAAAAGGAAGATGCGCAGTGGTCCCTCGTGGAAGCGGCCGTACTGGGCAAGCGGGAAGCAGGCTGGGCGCTCTACCAGACGCTCAAGGCGAACAAGAACGAGCAGTGCGCTGCCTACAGGAGACTCGCTGCTGAGGGAGGCAAAGAACTTGAGGCACAGGGGAAATACGCCGAGGCTCTTGACTGGTACAAGAAGCTGGCAGCAGAGGGCGAAGGTGCGGCTTACTTCCATCTGGGCCAGATGATCGAGCAGGGCAGGGGCGTGAAAGTAAATAAGGCCATGGCTGCGGCATGCTACGATAAGGCGCAGTCCTGCGGGTATGAAGCCGCGGGGCCGGCCATCGGGGCGCTCGCGTTTGCCGCGGGCCAGCAGTGGGAAGCAAAGGCCGCTGCGGAGACGGGCGCACAGGCCCTCGCGGACGTGCAGCAGGCCTGGCAGAACTACCAGCGGGCCCTTGAGGAGAACCACCCGGGTGCCGCAGAAAAGATCCGGGTACTCGGACTTTTGCTTGGCAGGGCGATGGAAGCGCAGGGCGAGGACGAAGAAGCCATGGACTACTACCGGGCAGCCATGGAAGCTGGCAGCCAGAAAGCCCTGCTGCAGGCCGCAGGGCTCTGCGCCGATGCGCACAGGGCAGCGTTTGATCTGGCAGAAGCCTGCCGCCTCTACCGGCAGGCGGTGAAGGCCGCTGAGACGGCGGAGGACCAGGCCGCCATCCGGGCGGAATGGGAAAGCCGCAAGGCACGCGTGCCTTTGGAGAATCGCATCGACGGCCTCGTGGCCGCCATGGAAGACCAGATGGCAAAGGCCAAGTTCTACTATTTCGGTGAAAAACTGTCCATGCCGCTTGAAACGGCCATGAAGGCCTATGGCCGGCGGGCGGGCGTCAATCCGGGCGATGTGATGCTGCTCTGCGATTCGACGCATTCCCTCTTCTGGGGGCAGGGCGAGGAAGGCTTCCTGATCACCGGGGATGGCCGGTTCATCAGCTCCCTCGGCATCCGGGTTTCGCTTGACGAGCTGGGGCCGGTGAAGTATCGCGATGAAGAACTCGTGGAGCTCGCCACGGGCACCGTGCTGGCCCGCTTCAAGGGCGAGCAGGAGGAAGACCGGATATTCTGCAGTCTTTTAAACGATCTCGTGCTGCTGCCGCAGCCGGGGAAATAACGGTGACGTTCCTCACATGGACGGAGAAAAGGGCTCTCTGCAGCCGGCTGCTGCGGAGAGCCCTTTTTAAATGGCCGGGAATATGATAAAATAGAAGGAGAATTAGTACAATTTTTACCATTGACTCATTGCATGTACAGTTGTACATATATTTTATTTTAAGAGGCAGGCAAGGGCCAGGGAAGGGAGCAGATGCGCATGAGGATGCCGAAGATGAGGAGATGGCCGCAGATCAGGCGGCTGGCAGCAGGAGGACTTGCCTTGCTCGTCATGATGCCTGCTGCCGGCGAGGCTGCGGCCATCCCGCTGCGCGGCGTCATCGAGGGCTTCTACGGCACGCCCTGGCAGGAAGCGCAGCGCCTCGACATCCTCGACTTCTGCCGCGCGCATCAGCTCAATGCCTACATCTACGCGCCGAAGGATGACCCGTGGCACCGCGAGCGCTGGCGTGAGCCGTACCCTGTAGACAAGCTGCAGGATCTCGCGCAGCTCGTCCGGCGCGCGAAGGCCGACAAGGTGCGCTTCATCTTTGCCGTTTCGCCCGGGCTCGACCTCTCCTTTGCGGGCGAGGCGGGTCAAAAAGACCGCGCGGCCATGCTCGAGAAGCTCTCGCGCATGTACGAGCTCGGCGTGCGCGATTTTGCCATCTTCTTTGACGACATCAAGGACAGGGACGGGGCCGGGCAGGCCGCGTTCCTCAACGATATCCGGCGGGACATGGCGGCGCGCCACAAGGATCTCGGCATCTTTCTGACGGTGCCGACGGAATACTATCGGCAGGACATGGTGACGCCGGACGGCGCGCGCAAGCCGTATACGGATGCATTTGCAAAGACGCTGAGCAAGGATATCCTCGTGCTCTACACGGGCGAGGGCGTCGTGCCGTCGGGCATCACGCAGGACGAGCTGCAGCAGGCGGATGCGCTCTACGGCCGGCCGCTTGGCATCTGGTGGAATTATCCTGTCAACGATTACATGGAGAGCAAGCTGGCCCTCGGGCCCGTGACGGATCTGCCGCGCGGGAGGAAGATCCCGGCCATCTTCTTCAATCCGATGAAATACGAAGCTCTCTCGAAGATCGCACTCGCGACGGGGGCAGCGTATGCGCGCGATCCGCAGAATTACGATCCCGAGCGGGCCTGGCAGCAGGCGATTGCCGAGCAGTACGGCCCGCTGCACGAGGACATGGCGCGCTTTGCCGACCATTCGCAGCACCTTGAGAACGACTGGGCAAAAATCGGGCGGCCGGATGGCGAGGCCCTGCGGCAAAAGACCGACGCACTGCTGCAGGACTGGCCGTCTGGCGCGACGGAAGAGCGGTTTGCAGCCGCCGAAGAGGAGATCCAGGCACTTTCGGCCTCCTGCCGCCGCCTGCAGCTAAAGCTGCCAAAGGAGGTACGCAACGAATGCCGGCCGCAGCTTTTGCAGTTCCGGCGCATCCTCGCGGCGGACGAGACGGCGCTTGCGCTTCTGCGCGCAAAAAAAGCAGGGCAAAGCGGCGAGCGCCTTGCCCTGCACCGCTCCCTGCGGGCACAGTACCGAAGCATCAAGGAAAAGGAAGGAATGGGAAGGCTTTCGGAAACATCGGGCGTCGCCTTCATCGAGCGCGTCCTGGCCCTGCCGTAAGTCATCCATCGAGAACGAGCATGCATGATGTTCATGGCGCTCTGGTGCCCAAGGATTCCAGGAACGCTTAAAAGAGGGGCAGCAACCGTGCGAGCACAAGGCCGGTCGCTGCCATCACGAGTGACAGCACGACATTGGCGAGCACGTTGAGCCCCGCGAGCAGGAAGCTGCCGCCGTGCAGCAGCGTCACCGTCTCGAGGCTGAAGGACGAGAACGTCGTGAAGCCGCCGAGGAACCCGACGGTCAGGAGCAGGCGCATGGGCTCTGCCATGAGGGAACCCGTGCGCTCCGCAATGAGCAGCAGGATGCCCATGATGAAGCCCATGAGCAGGCTGCCGAGCGTGTTGACGAACAGCGTGCCGAACGGGAAGTTTGTCCCAAACAGCGCGCCGATGCTCGTCGTGCTCAGATAACGGCAGACGGCACCGATGCCGCCGCCCACGAAAACGAGTAAGAGATTTTGCATAAGGCCTCCAGAATAAAACGCGGAACATGCGAAATGGAACGGTATCATTATACGCGCCGCGGGAGACTTTGGCAAATCCCTTGACATACCATGACAAAGGACAATATTATGAGAACTGATAAGGAAAGAGCAAGACAGGAGCGCCTCAAACGGCAGCGCCGCCGCAAGAAGCAGCTCGAGCGGGCCATACGGGCCCAGGCCATCCACTGCGACAAGCTGGCGAAGCTGCATCCAACTGGCGTCGTATCGTTCGACCTGGAGCTCGCGGGGCCATTCCCCGACGACATCATCGAGATCGGCGCCCTGCGGCTGGACCTTGCGACCGATACGGTCGAATGCTTCCAGCGGCTCTGCTGCCCGCGGACGTTCATCAACCGCACGGTGCAGGACATGACGGGGCTGCTCAAGGAAGACCTCAAGCACGAACGGCCGCTTCCCGAGGTCCTGCCGGAATTCCTGGATTTCGTGAGGCCCGACGACATCGTCGTCGGCCACGCCATCGGCGACAACGACCTCTTGAGCATCAATCTGGCGCTTTTGCGCATCAATCGAGACAAGCACACGGAAATCAGCTTTTACCCGCGCTATCTCGACACTGTGCGCCTCGCCCAGCAGTTCCTGCCGCGGAACCGCAAGTACAATCTCGAGGTACTGCTTGAGTATTTCGGCTGGCAGAACCGCAAGAAGCACCGGGCCTTTGCCGATGCCGTCGGCTCCTACGTGCTGCTGCAGGAACTCCTGACGCTCGGCGCGTGCAGGCCGGAATGGCTGCCCGACCTCATGGCCCGCCGGGGCGGACAGGAACTCGTCCATACTTACCTGAAACGCATGACAAATTCTTGAAAATGCTCCTTATCAGCGGCAAACACGCACCTATTATGCGAATTTACAAAGAATTTTGTACTGGAATACGATGGGAATGTATTTACTAAACGGACGCTTTTTCGTATACTATTATACGAAGGGGATAGGTTGGCTGCCGAAAGGTATTTATCTTGCCAATTCCAGTCAGGATCTAAGACTTGAACGCCAACCACGAGTCATAGAGACAGGAGTTGGCGCCCTTCATTCGTTGCAGATGACGGCCGGAACCCGCTTGAGGTTCCGGCCTTTTCGTTTCCCTGAGGCATTGGAAAGATGCACGGAATGCCATGAGAAAATGAGTTGCATTTTTTGTTGTGTTTCTGATACAATAATGGACATATTTCATGGAACCGGGCAGAGGAGGACGCGCATGAGTATGATGGAAGAATTGCCGAGCATTTCCCAGCTGGAATGCTTTATCATCTATGGACGGGTACAGAACTTCACGCAGGCGGCGAAAGAGGCGAATATCACGCAGTCGGCCTTCAGCGCGCAGATGAAGAAGCTCGAGGCGACGCTCGGGGTGACGCTCATCCAGCGTTCCAAGCGCGGCAGCCATCTGACGCCGGCGGGGGAACGCTTCCTCGCACGCATCGGGGACTGGATGGAGGAGCTCCACAAGATCGTCTACGATCTGCGCACAGCCGAGGGGGCCGAACAGATGGAGCTCAACGTGGGCATCCTGCGGACGCTCGGCGACGTCCAGATGAACCGCCACATCGCGCATTTCCGCGAGCAGAACAGCCGAATCCGCTTCAACGTCTACGACCTCGAGCGCGAACAGCTCTTCTGCGCGCTCATGGACGACAGGCTCGACGTCGTCTCTTCCTATCTGCTGCCGGAGATGCCGGCCGCGGAGCTCGTCATCGAGCATTTCTGCTGGGACAACATCGTCTATTACGCACCATTGCTCGACCTGCCGCAGGAGCCCGTCACCGTCGACACGATCTTCGCGTCTCCCGTCGTGCTCTATCCGAAACAATTCATCATGAACGATACCATCGTCCAGTACTGCAAGGGGGCGGGCAAGCGCCCGCATACGGCAGCGCGCCTCTCGACGCCGTACGCCATGGCGTATTACTGCCAGCAGAATCCTGCCGGCGCCCTTTTGCCGGAGCGGCTGCTCGAGACGATGGGCTGCAGGCAGGGAATATACCCGCTTGTAAAGCCTCTGCGCACGGATGCCTGCCTGATCTACAAGAAGGACAGTCCGAAGATTCGCCTGATCCAGACGTATGTCGATTACGTGCTCGCCTCCTTCCACGCGGCGCAGCAGGCTCCCAAGAAGCAGGGATGAGGGTGGTCATCGCTTTTTCTTCTGGCTGACATCGCATGGACTGCCCCTAAAGCCAGGTCTTCCTGTCAGGAACTGCTAAGACCAGGTAAAAAAATGCATTCGTATTTCATTCGATTGTCGCGTTTTTATCCGTATCATGCATTTAAACTATGGTGGTTCTGTATGATTCTGCATGATACGCTAATCAAATCAAGAAATAAAGATGCAGATAAGAAGATAATACGAGAAAAGTATGGGTGCAATCGTTTTTGACGATGATACCCATCTTTTTTATGCGCTACACAAATGTTATGAGAGCCCCTATAATCTATAACCATCATATATCTTTTATCTGTTCATCTTACATTTTTAATTAGAAAGGTCGCTGAATATCTTGGCAGAAAAATCTCGGTTGTGGACCAAAGGATTCATACTGGACACGTTAGTCAATTTCCTCATCTACATCATCTATTACATGCTGATGGTCATCATCGCATCGGAAGCCATTCATTCCCTGAATGCTACGATGAGTGAGGCTGGCCTCGCTTCCGGTATCTTCATCCTCGGCACGCTGCTGGCCCGTCTCTTCGCCGGCCGTTCCGTTGAGCTCTATGGCCGCAAGAAAATGCTGTACGCCGGCATCCTGTTTTATCTCGCCACGACGTTCATGTACTTCGCCATCCATTCGCTGCCAATGCTCTTCCTCGTCCGCTGCCTCAACGGTATCGGCTATGGAATCGCTTCCACGGCTACGAGCACGATCGTCTCGACGATGATCCCGGCCGCACGCCGCGGTGAGGGCATCAACTACTATGCCCTCTCGATGAGCCTGGCTGCCGCCATCGGCCCCTTCATCGGCATGCTCATGCAGCAGATCTTCCCGTTCGAGGACATCATTTACTTCTGCATCGGCATGATCGTCGTCTGCCTCGGTGCTGTCGCCGTCATGCATGTCGATGAGATGGAACTCACGGAGGAGCACCGCGCTGCCCTCAAGGAGATCCACATCGCCAACTTCCTCGAGCCGAAAGTCACGGCCATCTCCATCGTTGCCTTCTGCGTCGCCGTCTGCTACTCGAGTGTCCTGAGCTTCCTCGCTTCCTATGCAGCGGAGCTCCAGCTCATGGCCGCCGGTACCCTGTTCTTCGTTGTTTACGCCCTCGCCATCACGATTGCCCGCCCGATTGCCGGCGTCATGTTCGACCGCAAGGGTGAAGATTTCGTCATGTATCCGACGTATGCCTGCCTGGCCATCGGCCTTCTCTTGCTCTCCATCACGACGCAGAGCTGGATGATGCTGCTCGCCGGCGTCTTCGTCGGCCTCGGCTACGGCACGTTCATGTCGAACGGCCAGGCCATCTGCGTCAAGCTCGTTAAAGAAGTCCGCATCGGCGTCGCCGTCTCGACGTACTTCATCGCGCTCGACCTTGGCCTCGGCGTAGGCCCGTACATGCTCGGCGCCTTCAAGGAGTCGCTCGGCTTCCAGGGCATCTACTTCTTCGTCGGCATCGCCGCCATCGGCTGCGCTGCTCTCTACTACGTTCTCTACGCACGCCGCCGCGACGCCGGCCATCTGGTCGCCGCCGATGCAGAGGAGCAGGCAGCCGTCAACGAGGTCGAAGAAGAAGAGTTTGCATAATTCTCTTTGCCGGATACGTCGTCTTCGAGAAAATCAAGCCGCTGGCTGGTGGAGTTTTTCCGCCGCCAGCGGTTTTTCTTTTGCAGGGATTTTGTTGAGAGCTTTGCTGCAGATGTCTGCTAGGAAGAGCATGTCATGCTTTTGCGTGCGTATCTGGAGTGGAATCACATACTATTTTGTGTAGATAATTGATGTACTATACACATATGTGTTACAATATATACATCAACAATATCCGTAATCAGAGGTGTGGAGGGAGACGTCATGGCGAATCTATCACAGAAGAAACGACAGCGCATGCTTAATTTTCTGAATGAACGGAAGTGCCTAAAACAGTGTGCATGATGTGATGTTGATGCGTACCTGAAAGCCAGATACATATCCTTGTCTTATAAGGGCTTCAGGTGTGCGAAGTTTAGTAAAAATAGAAAATATAAAATTATTAGGCGGTGTAATTCAGATGCCACTAATTCCTGACGAAAAACAAAAAAATGATTTTGTTAGCTGGATAAAAAAATATAATCGGAAGAATGCAGAAAATATCATTATTTTCTTAGTAATTTTGGGAAACCAAATTCATCAAAAGATCTTGAAGATAACTGATATACATGAACTGGATTTGCTCTTAAATAAAATTTCCTTAAAAAAAGGAAAAAGAAAAAGAAGCTATGTTGAAGCCTTAAAAGTATACAAAAACTATTTGAATTATTTACAAGAGAAATCGCAAGAAAATCATAAAGCTGAACAATATATTGGCGGAGAACTTTTTGCAGATCAAAGCAAACGTGGCACTGCGGCAGTTAAAGAATCTAATGGTTTTGATTTTGAACCATATCGTAAAATTATTATGACAAAATTTCCAAGAGGATTTCGGATTGAGTCTAAACTGGATATTAAGCGATTCCGTGCTTTTTGGGAAATCGCGAATGGTACAGAACTATCCGATAATGACACAGTCATACGGGAGCGAATTGCTCATAATACAATCAGATACCGAGATTTTGTATACTTACCAGAAATGATGGCTTCCGAAAAAACCCAAAAGAAGCTTCTTGCTTATATCGAGAGCTGTTTTCATGATGGAAAAAAAGGAGTTTACTTTGAAGCTCTTTACAACGAGTTTCAATCAGAATTTGAGGACAAGTGTATTAATAACCCGGACATGCTAAAAAGTTATCTTTCCGGTATCGATAAAAGAAAATATTATATTCATAAAAATTATTTGACTGCCACTGCATGTACTGAAATAAAACCTGTAGATGAAGTACGGGATTACATGGTATCTCTTGGTATACCGATAAGTTTTGATAATTTATATAAAGCGTTGCCTTATATTGATGCGGATACGGTTTATAGGACTGTTACAGGTACTAACAGCAGGGCTTTTGTACGTAATCAGAAAGGTGAATATTTTCATGCAGATATTATCCAATTCACGCAGCATGAATTGGATGTAATCGACGACTTGATTCACCAGTCAATAGATAACAAGGGATATATGGGTGGCAAGGAGTTGACAGATGAAATAGAAAGGTGTTTTCCTTCTATTATAGAGAGATATCCTTTCCTTACCTGGCTTGGACTCCGGGATGTCCTTGCATATAAACTGCAAAATAAATTCTCTTTTAAGGGCAAAATCATTAGTCCTTATGGGAAAGATTTATCAATGGCAGATATTTTTGCATATTTTGCAAAGACTCATGATTATTTTACTTTAGATCAGTTGAACGGTTTGAAGCAAGATCTGGGTACACCAATTTATTTTGATGATGTGTACGCACATTCTTTAAGGATTAACCAAGAGGACTTTGTTTCTCGTGATCAAGCATCGTTTGATACGGAAGCTACTGATTATGCAATTAGTCGGTTCTGTACAAACGATTATATTCCACTAAAGTATGTCAGCTTTTTTGGATCATTTCCAGATGTTTGCTTTCCTTGGAATGAATTTCTACTGGAGCATTATGTAGCAGATTTCAGTAAAAAATTCAAACTTCTGCATACTGGCTTTAATGCCGGCACACCTGTGGGAGCAATTGTGAAGCGAAGTTCTCATTACAGCGACTTTGAAGAAGTTATGATCACAGAGCTTGCTGATAGCAAAATACATCTCAACAGGGAAAACGCCTTGCAGTATCTGGTGGACATTGGTCTGCTTGCCAGAAAAAATTATGGCGGTATAGAGCAGATTTTGTCTAAAGCCAAATTGCAAAGGCAAAGGAAAGGATAACAACGCGGTATGTACGCATATACTTATGATGAACAGACAGGAGGTTTATTGCTGAATAGTTCAACATTGGGCTTCAGCAAAGAACCACGCCCTGTTTACTATAAAGAACTTGATATTCTCGGATTTGACCGGTATTGGAACTATGCAAAGAATGATGCGTATCCCTATATGTGGGCGGAGGCGAACAGCTATTACTACAGAGGCCGTAAGGTTGCGCAGACAAAGGGCGGCTCATGCTATACCGCTCCGAAAATTGTAATCCTTGAAGATCCGGAGCCGAATGGAGAACCCCTTCGCTTTGTGGACATTCCTGCAATGGTGGAAAAGAACAAGAGAATTCTTGAGGGCCTGGTCCAGGAAACTATTAAGAAAACGTATAACATCTATAAGAAATACAGGAATAAAGTGGATGTCTTCTATGTTGCTTTTTCGGGAGGAAAAGACAGCGTAGTTACACTTGATATAGTGCAGCGAACTCTACCACACAATTCGTTTAAGGTTTTATTCGGCGATACGGGGATGGAGTTTCCTGATACCTATGATGTTGTTGAAAAAGTAGAGAATTATTGTGCTAATGAAGGTATAGATTTTATTCGCGCAAAGTCCGAATACGATCCCGAATATACATGGAATGAGTTCGGACCACCGGCAACTGTAACGCGATGGTGCTGCAGTGTACATAAAACAGTGCCGCAAATACTGGCTTTAAGAAAAAAACTGGAAAAATCGGATTTTACCGGGATGGCTTTTATCGGAATACGTGCCAGTGAAAGTTTGGCTCGAAGTGAATATGACTATATAAGCCTCGGTGAAAAGCATAAAGGACAATATAGTTGTAATCCCATCTTGGAATGGAATTCGGCTGAACTATACATTTATATTTATTCTGAGAACTTATTATTGAATGAGGCTTATAAGAAAGGCCAAAGGCGAGCAGGATGCTTGGTGTGTCCAAGGGCGGCCGAGCGAAATGAATTTATGAGTCGAGCTTGGTATCCTGAGGAATTTGACAGATTCATTCACGTAATAGAAAGAATGTATCGTAAAGGTTTTTCCACAGATGAGGCACTAAAAAATTTTATAGAAAATGGCGGATGGAAGGCACGAAAGAATGGCAGAGACCTGCCAATCAAAATAGGGTATTCTGAAACAAAAACTCGTGGGAAACAAATTCTGATCATAGAATCTCCGAGAACTGATTGGAAAGAATGGATAAAGACGATAGGAATTCTGCTTAATGATTCTTCACCATTTAGAATTCTCTTCCGAAATAAAGAATATCAGTTTTCCATCACACAAACAGAGCAAGGTTATCGAGTTTTTATAGATGAAGAGCTCGCCAAGGCTGATCCAATATTTGTCAAGCTATTAAAGAATGTTTTCCGTAAAGCAGCCTGCTGTGTTAACTGTCATGAATGTGAGGCCGATTGTCATAACGGTTGCATTTCGATGCAAGATGGTAGAGTGAAGATAAGTGACAGATGTATACATTGTGCGGAATGTCATAAGGTTGATAAAGGATGCCTGGTTTATAAATCGCTGGAGATGCCTAAAGGAGGGCTAATAATGTCAGCAAATAAGAGTTTAAACTGCTATTCACATCATTCACCCAAGATGGAATGGTTCACGCAATATTTTAGCTACAAGAATGAATTCGATCAGAAGCACTCGCTTGGATCTCAAATGTACAGCTTCTTTAAGCGTTTTCTTAGAGATGCGGAATTACTGGACGAGAATGGCTTTAGTCATACTGCTGAGATAATCGATAAGATTGGGCTTGATAATCTTTCAAGTTGGGGAATCATGCTTGTCAATCTATCTTATACACCACAGATTAATTGGTATGTAAAACGGCTCAAAATGCTCGAAGTATATTCGAAAGAGTATGTATTGTCTCTTTTGGTTAATGACGGTGCAAAAGAAAGCTGGGTTAATGACATATGGAGTTCATTTGGACGGTTTGTCGAACTTCCGTTTAATGAAGTTGGAATGGGGCATTCTGAGAAAGAGAAGAGACATATTATATCAATAACTCGTACTCCTTGGCAGAATCCTGATCCTCGCGTAATCCTCTACTCCCTGTACAAATTCGCGGAAGGCTGCGGAGGATATTACCAGTTCACCCTTGGCCGCCTTCTCAACCACGAGATTGACAGTGAGGGTGTGAGTCCTACCGAGATTTTCGGCATTGATCGCGATCAGATGGAGAAGCTCCTGACAGGACTTTCTGTCAATTATCCTGAATTTATTAATGCGTCTTTTACGCTTGACCTTGATAATATTACGCTCCGCAGCGAGAAAACATCGCAGGACGTTTTGACGCTTTTTTAAGGAGGAACGGTTATGTTGGACAAATATCGCGATTACTTCGATATTGACCCGGAGTATCTCGCACAGATTAACGAGGCAGAAATCGAAAGCCATCCGGATCTCTGGAAGAAGTTCTATCCGCACGATACGTTTGTAAAGCTCGTGAAGGATACAATCAGCGTTATCTCCAGGAGACAGAAACTCTCTATCTGGGTTGAAGGCGCCTACGGCACAGGAAAATCTCATGCTGTGCTGACGCTGAAAAAATTGATTGACGCGTCTGATGAGGACACGAAGGCTTACTTTGACAAATACCAAGACGAATTTGGCACGGATCTTTACAATAAGTTCCAGCACATCAAAAGCGGAGATCAGAAAATTTTAACTGTTCATCGATATGGGTCTTCAAACATCTACGGTGATGACGATCTTGTCTTTGCCATTCAGCAGAGCATTGTCGCCGCCTTGAATGACGCCGGAATCGAAGATCACGGCGAAGGTGCACTGAAGGATTCAGCGGTTGCGTGGCTTTCAGATCCTACGAATAAGGATTATTTTAATGCTTTGATTCGTGAGAACTATACGGATCTTTTCTCCGGGGACGATGTCGACACGATCATTAAAAACCTGAACACCTACAGTGAACAGGCGATGGAATCTCCGTCTAAAGGTGAGGCTCTTCAGACGCTCATGAGCAAGATCATGAAGGTTGCGAAGGAACGTCATTTTTCTGCGCTGTCGCTTTCAACAACGGCACTGCTTAAATGGATTGATGAGGTTATTAAGCGAAATAACTTCAAGGCTATTCTTTTCATCTGGGATGAGTTTACGGACTATTTCCGTAATAATCAGCGCGCCATGACCGGATTCCAGGAAATTGCCGATTTCAGCGGTGATAAACCATTTTATCTCATGATTGTCACGCATAATGTAATGCACATGTTTCCTGAGTCAGACAAGGACTGGAAGCGACTGATGGGACGTTTTGTACAGCCCATCTGCAACATTGAGCTCCCTGAAAATATGGCATTCCGTCTTATGGGCGATGCAATGGAAGAAAACAGTGATCCTGTTGTACAGGCTGACTGGCATGAGACGCGCGATGAACTGTATGAGAGAACACATGACTCCCGGAAATTGGTTAAGGAAAAGGCAAAGATCTCTGACACAGAGCTAAAAAAGGTTCTTCCTATTCACCCTTACGCTGCTCTTCTCCTGAAGCACATATCCTCCGCTTTTGATTCTAATCAGCGGAGCATGTTTGATTTCATTAAGAATGACAGAGGCGATGAAATCAAAGGATTCCAGTGGTTTATAAACAACTGCGGTCCATACGATGCGAATCCTCTTTTGACGATAGATATGCTCTGGGATTTCTTTTATGAGAAAGGCAAAGAATACCTCTCTCCTGACATCAGGGCTATTCTTGACTGCTATTCATTTGCCGAGAGCAAAAACCTTGACTCCGAAAGAAAGCGCGTTTTGAAAACGGTTCTTCTCCTGCAGGCAATTTCCCAGCGCACCGGTGATTCGGTAGAACTCTTTATACCCAATGAGCGAAACTTGAATAACGCTTTTGAGGGCTCCGATCTCGAAAATGATGAACCCGTTCGAATTGCCAACAGTATGGTTCCGGATATTCTTTTCAAGAAACCTATGCTGGGAGGCAAGACGCAGTACTCTGCCCTGATCAACTCAGGAAACGTTGTCGAAATTGATAAACAGAAGGAAGAACAAAAGAAGAAGTCCACGACCGTACTTTTACAGGAAGCGGATATGCAATCTGCCATCGCTCTGACAGGAGCTCTTCGTCTGCGCTACGAGATGAGATGCGTTTCCTCTGGGAACTTTAAATCAACAATAAATGAGCTGCGCGCAAAAGAAGACTCTCTTGGGAATAAAATCATGGCGGTTGCCGCTTTTGCCAGAGATGACGCTGAAAGCATTCAAATTGGCAAGGCAATTAAGGAAGCTGTCGCGGATGGAAGTTATCATATCGTCTTTATTGACGCATCAAAGACTCCGCTTGGCAGCGATATGCTGGAGCAATATGCAGACGCCATGGCAAATTCTGTCGTGAATATAAAACAGGATCGTGGTCTTGCAAATCAGTATGATGCTAACGCAAAGGAGATTCTGAAAAAATGGCGCAGCAAGGTTGAGTCTGGTGAATTTGTCGTTTTCTCAGATGACAAGCCGGATGGAGAACGTGCCGCCACGCTTGAGGAACTTTATGAATACCTTTTTGCTATAGATCGGAAACATTACAGAGATGGTCTTGAAACACATGGGTCTGTCAATGACACAATGTGGCAATCCACATCACTGGCATTGGGTGTTCAGTGCGGTGCCGAGCAAAAAACATCAGGACAGTTCCGTTCTGGAAATAAACAGACGAAACTGGAGAACTATATCGGTAAGGAAGCATGGAATGTCCCGAAATACTGGATATCGTCTCCCCATCTTCCTATTTCCAAAATCAAGCTCGATGTGGATGAGATTGTACAAACTGCTTTTGCGTCCAGCGACAGAATTTCTATCGCGAGGATTTATGATTTTCTGCAGGATAAAAACGGAAAATATGGCTTCATGCCTTGTAATCTAACTGCTTTCGTAATGGGCTTCGTTCTCAAAGAGTATACAGATGGAACGTTCAACTATAGCGACGGCATCAATACAGACGTTCTTACAGTAGCAAAACTTAAGGATATGGTGTCTGAGATAATAAAGAATCAGCAAACTCCGATTTCCCGTTATAAGGATAAATATATTGTAACTACGACTGCGGAAGAGAAGGCTTTTAATGAAGCGTCATCAAAGATTTTTGATATACCGATTCACCTTTGCAACACCGTGGAACAGACGAGAGAACGTATCCGGCAGAAAATGAAGGGCTTGTCCTTTCCCATTTGGGTTCTCAAGTATGTACTCGCTGATTTGAGTCTGAAGTCCAGCGCAGAGACGGTTTCCAAACTCATTGATTATTACAGTGGCATTGCCAACAACAATAATTTTGGCACTTCCAAGACAGATAGCGATATTGCGATCGACATAGGCAAACTTTGTCTGGGTGATCAGAACGTAGTTGAAGACCTCGCTGCACTGGTCACAAAAGACAAATGCACCGACGGAATGAAAGCTTACCTGAATCAATACGAAGATGGTATTCTTCTACAGCTTGCAAATGAAGTGGGCGATGACGGTCAGTTTATCAACCGTTTGAAGAAGAAGTTCGATGCAGATGCTGCAAACTGGGTATGGAATGTTGATACCGCAAACCAGAAAATTAATGAGGTGATTTTGGAATACAGGATTGTTGTAGAAAGCAATAAAGTGCTGCCTAAAAACTTTTCCTTTGATGCCACCATCAGGGAGTGGATTGATAAGTGCAGCATGATCAAGATTTCTTACCTTTACGCAAAGAATTATTGGGAAGACTTGGCTGAACTCATGGAAATGCTCTATGACATCAAGAAATCAGGTGTTTTGCTGGATTCCAGAAGAGAGAAGTTCCTTGAACAGATCAGCGCGAATGGAGCAGCATTCAATCGCTTTTATAACGACCAGGCACCTTTGTTTCGTAAAGCATGTGCTTTTATTGTTGGTCGGTTTAGTGATGAAGAAGTACGTGAAATTTATAAATTGCTTCCTAATAACCTGTTTACGTCTGAAAAGCCTGATTATCAGAACGTAGTTCAGATTGCAGTAGACAAATACATAAGTGAACAGAGTGCAACGAAGCTAAAGGAGATGTGGCGCGAAAAAACGGGTACCGATACTCCAAGACAATGGTCAAAAAGATATAAAACTCCCATTCTATGCATGATTTCGGATGATGAGCTAACGAAAGCAAGATCTGCTTTCAGAACTTTAAACAGCAGGCAGCCGGATGCAACGTCAATCGACAAGGCAATTGAGTACCTTGAAAGAGCCGATTTCTTTGATGAGCTCTCCAGCCAGGAAGAACGGGATAAAGCGTTCCGTGAGAAAATCATTAAATCTTACAATGTCATGCTTACAGATCTTGACGAAGTACGTGATCATTTGATGGGAACGGTCGGTGCGGAACCTTATGATTGGTACGCTTCCTTACAGGTAGATAATGAACTGAAGGAAATGGCCGAATTTAAGTACAATGCTACAGGCTGCGACAAGGCACTGAAGAAAATCGAGGACATGGATGTGGCTGAGGTAAAAGAGTACCTTAAGCGGCTTATTAAGGACAATATGGTTGTCGGCATGGAAATTATAAAGGGAAAGTAAGGAGGCGCTGATATGAGTCTAAAGAAGGAGGACGCAATAAAAAGAATTGATAAATATCTGCGTCGAAACGACTCACATCCACGTCTTGTGAATGTGAATAATCCGGATGATTTGAATTCAATCCGACAAACTTTTTCTGTGGGTAATTACATTTTTAAATCCGTCTCAGACTTTTCCAAGCCTGATGAAAGCCTTTCAGAAGACGCTTTTTATAGCTTCCTTCAGGAAGCGTCTTCTCCGGTTTTCCTTACGGGATTTACAAGTTATTACCGACTTCTTGGCGAAGAAAAATTGCAGGATTTTATTAATCGCATGCTTGGAATGTCCAAACCTGATATGCATGTGGTTGTTCTATGCTACCAATGTGAGAAATATCTGACGAAAAGTGATCCGCGCTATTCGCAATTTGTGTACCTGATAGAAAGTCCAATAGTGCCATTGCCCAATCTTGTTTTCACTGCTCCCAATTTGCCGTTTCCTGCAAAAGGAACAGTTATAGAGGGAGTTCAAGATGTCGCTGCATACGTGGAGAAAGGTTCGACTCCAAAGTTTTTTATCCGTACCAAAAAGCAGAAAAGTTCCTACCCACACTCGCTGTATCCTATAAAAGAGCAAAACAATTCATATGAAGCATTATGCGATATAGACATTTTTACAACTCGATTAAAGGAAGCATACGGGGCAGAAGAAAACTGGAAGTTTGCGCTTTCTGAAATCTCGACTTACGGCTCATGGGGAAATTATGTCATGGCTGTCTTTGGGACAACCACGAATCTCGAGAATTCCATTGGAAGCTGGTTGTCTTTTGATAGCAAAAAGAAGTGGCTTTATTTTATAGCACTTAAACTTTACGGAGCGCAAAACAGCTGGTGCTTATCTGTTGCCGTTAAGAACGCGGAAAACAGTTCCCTTTTTATCAGAAGTGTGTTCAGGAGTATTCTTCAAATTTCGCATAATGATAAGGAGTTCTGGAAACATTATGATGAAAGAAAAGGCATTATTCGCGCGTTAGGGAATCAAGATTCTGAGGTGGTCGATTACTGCGCTATGGTTAAAAGCAAAGGCGCAGATGCTCTGTATTATTTAACAGATGCGTCACCGCGGGAAAAGAACTTGATTTTTGAAGAGCTTGCAGCATATTCTGAAGAAATCGGGCGGAAAAAAGTAGTAGAAGCGCTCAGCCATATTTATCCCGATTTGTATTCATATTTGAAACCGTATAGGTTCAATGAACCGTCTTTGAACTTAGATGCGTATTTCCAGGAATACAAATATCAGAAAGTGGTCAACAGGATTTTTCCTGATTTTCTGGAAAGGGTAAATGATCAGGCTGAGAAACGGGAGTTTAATCTATATTTACCAGCCCGGAGTGAAAAACTCGACACAATCGAGAAGAAAGGAACAGCTTTATATTTTATGGATGCGATGGGTGTCGAGTACCTCAGCTTCATAATGGATCAATGCAAAAAGCAGAAACTTATGGCCTACACCACCATATGCCATTGTGAGCTTCCATCAATAACATCGCTTAACAAAGAATTTGTTGATGTGCTTACAGAGGGAGGCGCGGTTGCCGTTCCGGACAAAAAAGGTATAAAGAGTCTTGATGATTTGAAGCATCATGGCGTGGAAGAATTCGATTTCACAAACAATGAGATCCCTACATATATTTCAAGAGAGTTTGAAATAATCAGTGAAACGATCGAAAAGATAGCAACCTATCTGAGAAACGGAACATATAAGCGTGTGGTTATGATAGCGGATCATGGGGCAAGCAGACTCTGTGTTCTTGCGAAACAGGAAAATCAATGGGAATCGGAATCAAATGCAGAACATTCCGGAAGATGCTGTCCTGTTAGCGAAATCGATGAAATTCCTTCATGTGCGACGGAAGAAAACGGTTACTGGGTTCTCGCCAATTATGACAGGTTCAAGGGCGGTCGTAAAGCGAATATAGAGGTTCATGGTGGAGCTACTCTTGAAGAGGTTGTAGTTCCGATTATTGAGATAGTTTACGCACCAGACGAGATTGAGATTTTGATACCTGACAAGTATAAGAATGTAAAGTTCAGCAGGCGGAAAAAAGATGCTGTTTTGCATATATTCTCAAAAACAAAGCTGGATAACCTCAGCATTCGTGTTTCCGGTCTAAATGGTGAATATGAAGGCAAATCGGCTGACGGGCAAACATTCACAATAGCTTTACCAGAGTTGCGTAAAGCTGGAAAGTATACTGTGGATGTTTTCTATGACAATAATCTTTTGAAAAGCGGGCTGGAATTTACTGCGGACAACACCGATTTCGGCGAGAAAAAGCTTTTGTAAGGAGGTAGGCTTAAGTGAGTGAAAAACTCAGAGAATGTTTTGACGATGGAATGGTCGTCTATAAAGATTTGAGCGAAATGAGCTTCTTGAAAACCTTGAAGCTTCCTTCGTTTCTCCGGGACTGGGTTTTGCACCAGTTTGAAGATGATGAAGGAAAGTTTGATGTTGAGGAGCTGCTCGATTTTGTAAATACATACATGCCTCGAAAAGAGGACTGGCTTAGTATAAAAAATCGAATCAGCAAGGAATATGAACGAGTAAAGATTCTAACGAAAATTGATGTCGATATTGATATCAAGACTGGGACGGTTTCTTTTGCATTGCCAGACTACGGTCTCTCTAATAAAGAAACTGTGATTGAAGACGCTGTCTGGGATAATGTAAAGGATGAACTTGTCAAAAGTAATGAAATCTGGGGAATTGTTGAACTTGGATATCGCCCGCCTGACGACAGCGCACGCCCTAAAATACCCGGAAAAATCAAGTTGACGGATTTCAAAAGTTTTACACCATACGATATCTACCTTGATTTTTATAAGGAGGTAAGGACTGATTTCTCTATTGGAGAATGGATTGATATTCTTCTGGGAGCTATGGACTACAATTTCAATGGCTATGAGGATGAACACGAAAAACTGTCAATGCTCCAAAGGCTGCTTCCTTTTGTGGAAAAGAATTTAAACATCATAGAACTTGCACCAAAAGGAACCGGGAAATCCTATGTCTTTGGAAATATCAGCAAGTATGGCCTGCTTGTTGACGGCGGTACTGTATCAAGGCCAAAGATGTTTTACGACAAAGCACGAAGAACGCCGGGATTTATAGTGGGTCATGATTATGTCGCCATAGATGAAGTAAAGAAAGTCCAGTTTACAGATATAAGTCAGATGCAGTCTATATTCCAGGGATATATGGAAAGCGGAAAGTGCAATGTTGATGGCTTTACGGTAACCTCTGATGCAGGAGTTGTATTTCTTGGAAATATTGAACAGAGCAATATGGATGAATATAAGAGCATGTTCACGGAGCTGCCCTCTTTATTTAAAGAAAGTGCACTTGTTGACCGTATGCATGGCTTTATCAAGGGGTGGGATATTCCCCCTATGAAACCAGAATTGAAAATTTCCGGATGGGCGTTAAATACGGAATATTTCTGCTCAATTTTGCATTTACTTCGGGACGATATCAGTTATAGAGCTATTGTAGACAATTTGGTACAAGTTTCGGATGGAGCCTATGAACGTCATGTCGAGGCCGTGAAAAGACTGACGACTGCATATTTGAAGCTGCTATTCCCAAATGTAAAGACTGTAAAAGATGTGGATCGCCATTTGTTCATGCAGTATTGTCTCAGACCGGCAATAAAGATGAGAAGCATTATTCAAAAGCAACTTGCAATTCTCGATCCAGACGAATATCAGAAACCAGCTAAACAGATGCCGAAATTTACCTTAAAGGAGCTTGCGGATGAAGAAAATTGATTGCATAAGCTGTGGAAAAAAAGATTTAGATAAAAACACGATAGGTCTTAACAAAAAATTGCTCGGCAAAAACATCTCGAATTATTATTGCATGGATTGTCTGGCGGATTATCTTGGCTGTACTGTAGATGATTTGAAAGACAAAATCGAGGAATTCAAGGATGAGGGCTGTACGCTTTTTGAATAAGGAGATGAGGGTAATGATATATGCAGATAATGCTGCGACAACTGAATTATGTCGTCAAAGCTATGAAGCTATGGAGCCTTATCTCCGTGACGAGTATGCCAATGCATCTCAACCATATTCATTTGCTAGATTAACGAAAAGAGCGTTAAAAGAGGCTCGTGAGATAATAGCTTCGTGTATAAATGCTTTGCCAGAAGAGATTTATTTCACTTCGGGTGGTACGGAAAGTGATAACCAGGTAATAAAATCAACGTTGTTTTTCAATAAAGACAAAAATGAGATTATAACTTCCTCCATAGAACATCATGCAATTTTGAATTCATGCGAGACTGTTTCTTTGCTCGGTATACCAGTTGAATATCTTCCGGTTGACAGAAAAGGAATTGTTCAGCCATTTGATTTGGAGAAGAATATTTCTAAAAAAACCGGACTTGTTTCTATAATGTATGGAAATAATGAAATCGGGACGATTGAGCCAATAAAGGAGCTTTCTTCTATAGCTCATAAGGCCGGTGCAATCTTCCATACTGACGCGGTACAGGGAGTAGGGCATGTTTCTATCGATGTTCATGCTCTGGGAGTGGACTTGTTGTCTTCTTCATCACATAAATTTAATGGGCCTAAAGGAATTGGATTTTTATATATGAAGAAAGGTGTAAAAATCCATCCATTTATGAATGGTGGAGCACAGGAAAAAGGCATGAGGGCGGGAACAGAAAATATCGCAGCCATTGTAGGAATGGCCGCTGCACTAAAAATGAATGTAGAAAGATTAGCTGATGCACGGGAGCATTTAACAATCCTTGAGGATACTCTTATTCGCGCACTTCAGGAACTGGGACTTGATTTTATTCGCAATGGTTCGAGCAATCATCTTCCTGGTAATGTGAATCTTTCATTTCGCGGAGCTGATGGAGAGATGTTGCTTCATCGGCTTGATTTAAAAGGTATTTTTATCTCTACCGGTTCAGCATGTGATTCTGTAGATTCGCAAGTCTCTCATGTTATCAGAGCAATACACATACCAAAAGAGTATGCGGAAGGGACAATCCGTATTTCATTTGGGGCAAATAATAAAGAAGAAGAGGCTGTGAGAATTGCTAAAGAAATTAAGAACATTCTAGGTTAAAGTGTGAATGCCAACGAAAAAGTGAGCCACGTGCTTGCCAAAAATTGAGCCACTGTAATCATGAACTCAAACTTCGTAAGCGCTAAATCACCCGGTGTATAATCTGCCAGCGGTGATGGGGTGTGTCAAAAAGAAAAATGGGGAAGTTTGGATTATCGAGACGAAAGGCGGCGAGAGCCACGGCGTAGACAAGAACATTGATAAGCAGATTGCCAACAAGTTCCAGGCGTTCAAGCGATATGCTGAAAAGCATGATTTAAAGTGGGGCTTCGTTCGGGATAAGGACAATGAACTTTACATCAACAATACAGAGTTCGTCAGCGATATGTCAGATGAGGAATGGAAACCTCTGTCTGATGTATTATGATACTCAAACTTCGCACACCTGAATCCCTCATAAGATAAG
>CABJCJ010000024.1 GCA_902364065.1 Veillonellaceae bacterium SB90 | reverse complement strand
TTCACAAAGGCGCTATTTCCTAATTACAGGAATGCTCCTTTAAAAATCTGAACTCTAGTATAAGGAATGATTCTGAAAAGAAGAAGAAAGCGAGATTTTGATAAAAAGTCCCCGATGAATCGATTGACTCACCAGGGACTCCTGATCGTTTGAGGTATTTATTTGACTCGTACCTGCTGCTTGGCAGCCTGGTCAGAGACTTCCTGTTCGGCAGCCAGGAGTTCCCTGGCTGCCTTGAGCTGGAGCTCAACCTGCTGGTACGACGTGCCGCCGAACGAATTGCGGTTCTTTACGCACGTCTCGGGGCTGATGGCTTCCTTGATGTCCTCACCGAAGAGCGGCGAGAGCTTCTTAAAGTCCTCGAGGCTCATATCCTCGAGATAGATGCCCTTCTCGATGCAGTCATGGACGGCCTGTCCCGAAACGGCATGAGCCTTGCGGAACGGCATGCCCTTTTTGACGAGGTAATCAGCAAGATCCGTGGCGTTCGAGAAATCTTCCGTCACGGCCTTTTTCATGACTTCCTTGCGCACCTTCATGCCGCGGATCAGCTGTGCGTAGACAGCCAGGCTGAACTTCACGGTATCGATGGCGTCGAAGATGCCCTCCTTGTCTTCCTGGAGGTCCTTGTTGTAGGCAAGCGGCAGACCCTTTACCGTCGTCAGCATGGCCATGAGATGGCCGACGACACGGCCCGTCTTGCCGCGCACGAGCTCGGAAACATCGGGGTTCTTCTTCTGCGGCATCATCGAGGAACCCGTGCAGTGCGCATCGTCGAGCTCGACGAAGTGGAACTCACGGCTGCACCAGAGGATGGTTTCCTCGGACAGGCGCGAGAGATGAACCATGAGGATCGAAGCTGCTGCGAGGAATTCCATGATGTAATCACGGTCGCTGACAGCATCGAGGCTGTTGTTGTAGATGTTCTCGAAGTTCAGGAGCTTCTGGACATACGGGCGGTCAATCGGGAACGTCGTCCCCGCAAGAGCGCCGGCGCCGAGCGGCATGATGTCCGCGCGCTTGTAGACACCTTCAAAGCGGGCAAAGTCACGCGAGAGCATGCAGAAGTACGCCATGAGATGATGCGAGAAAAGGATGGGCTGCGCACGCTGCAGGTGCGTGTAGCCCGGCATGATGACATCGCTGTACTTCTCTGCCGTCTCGACGAGTGCGCGCTGGAGATTCTCGATCTCTTTCTGCACCTCGACGACCTGACGGCGGATGTACATGTGCGTATCGAGAGCGACCTGGTCGTTGCGGCTGCGCGCCGTGTGCAGGCGGCCGCCGGCTTCGCCGATGGCCTCGGTCAGGCGTTTCTCGATATTCATGTGGATGTCCTCGAGGTCGACGGAGAACTCGAATTTCCCCGCCTCGATCTCCTGCAGGATATCCTTGAGGCCCTTGACGATGGCATCCTTGTCCGCCTCCGAGATGATGCCGCATTTCGCGAGCATTGTCGCGTGCGCGATGGAGCCGGCAATGTCCTCATGATACATGCGCTTGTCAAAATTGATGGAGGCCTGGAACTCGTTGATCATCTCGTCAGTCGTCTTGGAGAACCGGCCTCCCCACATTGCTTCACTCATTTCTGGGTTTTCTCCTGCATCAGGGCACGTACCTTGAGCGGCAGGCCGAAGAGGTTGATGAAGCCCGTCGCATCAGCCTGGTTGTAAACGTCATCGTGCTCGAATGTGACGAATTCCTTGCTGTAGAGAGAATACGGGCTCGTGGAACCGGCGGAAATGATGTTGCCCTTGTAGAGCTTGAGCTTGACCGTGCCCGTAACCGTCTGCTGCGTGCTGTCGACGAAGGCCGAAAGAGCCTCGCGCAGCTGGCAGAACCACATGCCGTCGTAAACGAGCTCGCCGAAGCGGACAGCGACATGCTGCTTGAAATGGAACGTCATGCGGTCGAGGCAGAGATACTCGAGCTCGCGATGTGCATAGTAGAGGATGGATCCGCCCGGATTCTCATAGACACCGCGGGACTTCATGCCGACGAGGCGGTTCTCGCAGATGTCGACGATGCCGACGCCGTTGCGCGCACCGATCTCGTTGAGCTCCGTCAAGAGAGCGACGGGGTCCATCTTCTTGCCGTTGACAGCAACCGGCTCGCCCTTCTCGAAGTCAACCGTGACGTATTCCGGTTTGTCCGGTGCATCCTCAGGAGCCTTGGAGATCAGGAACATGCTGTTGTGCGGCTCGTTGGCCGGATCCTCGAGATCAGAGCCCTCATGGGAGAGATGCCAGATGTTGCGGTCCATGGAGTACGTCTTGTTCTCCGTGGCAATGGGGATGCCGTGCTTCTTGGCGTATTCGATCTCAGCCGAACGGGAATCGAGATCCCACTCACGCCACGGAGCGATCAGCGTGATGTTCGGAGCCAGTGCCTTGACCGTCAGCTCAAAGCGGACCTGGTCGTTGCCCTTGCCCGTAGCGCCGTGAGCGATGGCGTCAGCGCCCTCTTTCTTGGCAATCTCGACGAGCTTCTTGGCGATGATCGGACGTGCGAACGACGTGCCGAGCAGGTACTTGTCCTCGTAGACAGCACCGGCCTTGAGCGTCGGCCAGACGTATTCCTTGAGGAACTCTTCCTTGAGGTCTTCGATGTAGACCTTGGAAGCACCGGATTTCAGGGCCTTGTCATGAACGGCATTGAGTTCATCGCCCTGGCCGACATCGGCGCAGCAGGCAATGACTTCGCAGCCATCGTAATGCTCCTTGAGCCAGGGAATGATAACGGAGGTGTCCAGACCGCCAGAATAAGCGAGTACGACTTTCTTGATCTTAGCCATAATAAATAACCTCTTTTCTTATATCTCCCCCGCTGCGGGTTTCCCTCAAGGTCCCTTCAGCAGGCGATTTCACGATGCAAACGGCAAATACGGTCAGTCCGCCATGGTCAGTGCCATGATGGCCTTCTGCGTGTGCAGGCGGTTCTCCGCCTCGTCAAAGATGACATCCGCATTGGCCTCGAAGACGTCGGCCGTGATCTCTTCCCCGCGGTAAGCCGGCAGGCAGTGCATGACGATGACGCGCTTGTCCGCTCCCTTCAGGAGCTCAGCATTGACCTGATACGGAGCGAAGATCTTCTTGCGCTCCTCGTGCTCGGCTTCCTGTCCCATGCTGGCCCAGGTATCCGTCACGACGATATCCGCGTCCTTGACAGCTTCCTTCGGGTCCGTGACGAGACTGAGTGAAGCACCGGTCTCCTTGGCGTCCTCGAGAGCATTCTTGACGACTTCGGCATTCGGCCGATAATCCTCAGGCGTCGCGGCGACAAACGTCATGCCGGCCTTGGCACAGCCATAGAGGAAGGAATTCGTCATGTTGTTGCCGTCGCCGACATAAGCCATCTTGAGGCCCTTGAGGTCCTTGCCCTTGTACTCCTGGATCGTCAGAAGGTCCGTGAGGACCTGGCAGGGATGCAGAAGATCCGTCAGGGCATTGATGACGGGGATGTCCGCCCATTTGGCCATCTCCGTCGCACGGTCATGGCCGTACGTGCGGATCATGATGCCATCGAGGTAACGGGAAAGCACACGGGCCGTATCACGGATGGGTTCGCCGCGCCCGAGCTGGAGATCGCGGTTGGAAAGGAAAAGAGCCTGTCCGCCGAGCTGGTACATGCCCGTCTCAAAGGAGACTCGGGTTCGCGTCGAGGACTTCTCGAAAATCATGCCGAGCGTCTTCCCCTTGAGCAGCTGATGCGGAATACCAGCTTTCTGTTTGGCTTTGAGTTCCTTGGCAAGTGCCAGGATTTCCTGTACCTCATCCACCGAAAGATCGTGGATGGATAACATATCTTTTCCTTTCAACATTGGATGACCTCCCACACTGTAATAGATGTCCGTGTTTACTGCATATTATACATCAATTATGGCCGCTTGAAAAGTGTAGATATGCATTTTTTTTGCATTTATATGCAAATCGTTGTACCGTACCATAAATTTTACGGATTGATGCAGTTTGCGCGTCATTGCTCGTAATGTGCCAGTACCTCATCGAGCGTCCGGATGACTGTATCGACCTGTTCCTTCGTGATGATGAGCGGCGGGATGAAGCGCAGTACCTTGCCAGCCGTGCAGTTGATGATGGCGCCCTTTGCCAGGCAGTCATTGACGATATCGCGTCCGTGCTCCGCCGAAGCGAGCTCGGCGCCCAGGATCAGGCCTTCGCCGCGCACCTCCGTGATGAACGCCGGATGCTTGCTCTGGAGCTTCTCGAGCTGGCCCTTGAAGTAGCTGCCGACCTCTTCGACATGCGCGAGGAACTCCGGTTTTGGCACCGTGTCGAGCACGACATTGGCAGCGGCACAGGCCAGCGGATTGCCGCCGAACGTCGTGCCGTGGTCGCCGGCATGAAAGGCCTTCGCGACTTCATCCGTGACGATGAAGGCACCGATGGGCACGCCGCCCGCCAGGCCCTTGGCCAGCGTCACAATGTCCGGCTTGACGCCGTACTTCTCATAGGCGAAGAACTTGCCGCTGCGGCCGATGCCCGCCTGGATCTCGTCGAAAATCAGCAGCGCATGATGTTTGTCGCAGAGTGCACGAACCTTCTTGAGATAATCGTCCTTCGGCGTGTAGACGCCGCCCTCGCCCTGGATCGTCTCGAGCAGGACGGCAGCCGTCTTGTCGCTCATCATGGCTTCGAGTTCATCGATGTCATTGTAGTGGACGTAGTCAAAACCGTCGGGCAGCGGGCCGAACCCTTCGTGATACTTAGTCTGGCCCGTCGCCGTCAGCGTCGCGATTGTGCGGCCGTGGAAGCTGTCCCAGGCCGTGATAATCTGGGATTTCTCCGGGTCGAACTGATGCGCGTACTTGCGCGCAATCTTGATGGCACCCTCGTTGGCTTCAGCACCCGAGTTGCCGAAGAACGCCTTGTCGAGACCCGAGAGCTCGACGAGCTTTGCGGCAGCATCAGCCTGCGGCTGGGTGTAGTAGAGGTTCGAGCAATGAATGAGCTTCTTTGCCTGCTCAGCAATCGCCGTGACGAGCGGCCCGTAATCATGACCGAGTACATTGACGGCGATGCCCCCGAGGAAATCGAGGTACTTCTTGCCGTTGTTATCCCAGAGATACGCTCCCTCGCCATGGTCAAGGACAATCTTATAGCGGTTGAACACCGGCAGATAATCCTGTTCGTCCTTGGCAAATATTTCTTTATCCGTTTCCTGCATAAAAATCGCATCCTTATCTTTATCCGGATTTTCTCCGGCTACACATAACGGTCCAATCGGCAAAAACTGCCTGGAAGAAGCATCCGGTTTTCTCCCAGGCAGCTGCAACATCAGCGCACGACCTGCGTGCCAATACCCTTGGAAGTGAAGATCTCGAGAATGATGGAGTGATCGAGACGCCCGTCGATGATGTGCGTCTTGCCCGCTCCCTTCTCGAGTGCCGTCAGGCAGGCCTCTACCTTCGGGATCATGCCGCCCTTGATGATGCCATCGCGGATGTAGGCGCGTGCCTCCGGCAGATGCAGCGTCGAAAGGAACGACGACTTGTCCTCGAAGTCCTTGTAGATGCCCTCGATATCCGTCAGCAGCAGGAGCTTCTCCGCCTGCAGCGCGCCGGCAATCTCGGCTGCCACGTAATCGGCGTTGATGTTGTAGCTCTCGCCGTCCCGGCCGACGCCAATCGGCGCGATGACCGGCACGTAATCCTGATCGAGCAGATCCTCGATGAGGCTCGTGTTGATTTTCGCCACCGAGCCGACATAGCCGATATCGACCTTTTTCTCCGCCTCACCCTCGTAAACCGTGGCCAGTTTCTTCTGGGCCTCTATGAGGCCGGCATCTTTGCCCGACAGGCCGACGGCGTGAACACCGCGGCGGTTGAGGAGCGTTACGATTTCCGAATTTACCTTGCCGTCGAGGACCATCTCGGCAATCTCGACAGTTTCGGCATCGGTGACGCGCAGCCCGGCCACGAAGGACGATTCCTTGCCGACTTTCTGCAGGAATTCCGTGATTTCCGGACCGCCGCCATGCACGATGACCGGGCGGATGCCGACGTATTTCATCAGCGCGACATCCTGCATGACTTTTTCCTTCAGCTCGTCATTGACCATGGCATTGCCGCCGTATTTGATGACGATGGTCTTGCCATAAAATTCCTGGATGTACGGCAGGGCCTCGACGAGGATGGCCGCCTTATCCTTTGCTTCAAACATGCGATACGACATTCCTTTCCAGCTTCCGCGCTTCCTGCGGCGTCTTGTTCCGACACAGCCTGCAATCAGGTGTGATACTCGCCGTTGATCTTGACGTATTCATAGGAGAAATCACAGGTCCAGATGGTCGCTTCCTCCGTGCCTTCCCCCATATCGATGTCGATGACGATGTCGTGCTCGGCCATGACCTTGCGCAATTCCTCCTCATCGTACTCCGCACCGACGCCGCCAGCATAGACGGGAATGCCGCCAAACTTCACAACTGTCTTCTCGGGATCCATCGGCACACCGGCATAACCGACGGCACAGATGACGCGGCCCCAGTTCGGGTCCTCGCCGAAGAACGCCGTCTTGACGAGCGGGCTCTTTGCGACGCTCATGCCGATTGTCTTGGCATCGGCAAAAGACTTCGTGCCCGTGACATGAACCGTCAGGAATTTCGTCGCGCCTTCGCCGTCCGACGCAATGCGCTTGGCAAGGCCCTGGCAGATTGCCTTGAGCGTTGCCTTGAACGTCTCATAATCCTCGTTCTCGGCCGTAATCATCGCATTGCCGGCCGCACCGTTGGCCATGACGATGGCCATGTCGTTCGTGCTCATATCGCCGTCAATGGAAATCATGTTGAAGGAAACCTCGACAACTTCAGAGAGTGCCTTCTGCAGCAGCTTGCTGTCAATGGCCGCATCCGTCGTGATGAAGCAGAGCATCGTGGCCATGTTCGGCTGGATCATGCCCGACCCTTTGGCGATGGCACCGAAGCGCACCTTCTTGCCGCCGAGCTCGATTTCCGTCGCGCACGATTTGGAATACGTGTCCGTCGTGATGATGGCGTTGCCGGCATTGACGCTGCCATCTGCCGAAAGCTCCTTGACGGCCTGCTCAATGCCCTTTTCCATCTTGTCCATCGGCAGATTGACGCCGATAACGCCCGTCGAGGCAACGATGACATCGAGAGGCTGGCAGCCGAGCGCCTTGGCCGTGATTTTCTGCATGGCCGCAGCGTCTTTCTCGCCCTGCTCGCCCGTGCAGGCATTCGCACAGCCGGCATTGGCCGTGATGGCATGTGCCGTGCCCGTCGCGACGACCTTCTTCGAAGCGAAGACCGGAGCCGCCGCCACGGCATTCTGCGTGAACGTGCCGGCTACTGCCGCTTCCTTCTCCGTATAGATCACAGCGACATCGAGATTGCCGCTCTTCTTGATGCCGGCCTTGACGCCGGCTGCCTGAAAGCCCTGCGGGAACGTGACGCCCGCTTTGGCACTTGCTTCACTGAATAACATATAAATTCCTCCTGAAATGGCATGAATGTGCTTGAGAACAGTCAAGGGTACATGGGAACGAAATCAAGGCCCGTCTTCTCATCGAAGCCGCAGGCGATGTTGAAGTTCTGCACGGCCTGGCCCGCAGCCCCCTTGACGAGGTTGTCGATGGCCGAGAGCACGATGACGCGGTGCGTGCGCTCGTCGATGTGCCAGCCAATATCGCAGAAATTCGAACCGCGGACCTCTTTCGTCGACGGATAGCCGCCGCGGCCGAGCAGCCGGATGAAGAATTCCTTGCCATAGATCTTCTCATAGGCCGCATCGACGAGTTCCGGCTCGACGCCCTCCTTGAGTGTGGCGTAGCACGTCGCGAGGATGCCGCGTGACATCGGCACGAGATGCGGCGTGAAATTGATGACGCTCTTCTCGCCCGAAAGGTCTTCCATGGCCTGCTCGATCTCCGGCGTATGGCGGTGATGCGCCACATTGTACGCCCGGAAATTGTCGTAGAGCTCCGGGAAATGATTGGCCTGCTTCGGTGATCGGCCTGCGCCCGAAACGCCGGACTTGGCATCAACGATGATGGTGTTGACATCGATGAGGTGCTGGCGTGCGAGCGGCGCGAGCGCGAGAATGCTGGCCGTCGTGAAGCAGCCGGCATTGCCGATGATCTTGGCATCGCGAATCTCCTCGCGGTAAAGTTCCGCCAGGCCGTAGACGCGCGGCGCTTCCGGATCCGTGTGCGGTACATGGTACCACGCCTCGTAAACGGAGGTATCGCGGAAGCGGTAGTCAGCACCGAGGTCGATGATGCGCACGGGCAGATCCTTGAGGGCCTTGCCGACGGCCATCGCATGGCCATGCGGCAGACCGATGAATACGAAATCACTGTCCCTGCCGATGGCCTCGATGTCCTTCATGCTTTCCAGCTTCATGTCGTACAGGCCTCGCAGATGCGGGTAGAGCGATGCAATGGGCTCTCCCGTATGGCTCTCCGATGTGATATGCACCACCTCTGCCTCCGGATGGCTGTATAAGATGCGCAGCAGTTCCGCGCCGGCATAGCCGGTCGCGCCTAGAACACTGACTTTCATGACCTTCGTCCTCCTTCCGGGGCGGCCACCTGCCTCCCCTTGAGTTGATGTTTATAATTATACATCTTTCATGTATATTTTTTCAACCCCTATTTTACACATTTACAAATAAATTTCGTCAGCGTTTCCTTCACACCTGTCAGGTGCCCTCTCTTTCCCTGCTGACGAAATGCAAAACGGGTGCTATAATGTTATAGAAGCAAAGGAGTGAACCCGAAACGATGAAAAAACGAAGAAGACGTTCGCCAAAGCGGCTGGTCCGCTTTCTTTTTTTGTTGCTCTGCGTCTTCCTGGGCGCGTACTTCCTTTCCGGCGGCTTGGCCATCTTCTCCGCACATACCTGGCAGGCTGCAGGCGATTTCCTGCCCCGTCCCGAACAGCACCCGCCCTCCAATACTCTGACGGATGACAGCGACGATACGATAAGTGAGCGTCTCTCGCGCATCGTCTTCCTCAAGCGGGCCGTGAACAGCCGGCTTGACCGCAGCCACTATACCAGGATCGACGAGATCCCCACCTCGATGCAGCAGGCCGTCGTCGCCGTTGAGGACAAGCGCTTCTACGACCATCACGGCTTCGATATCGAAGGCATCATGCGCGCGACGCTCGTCAACCTGCAGCAGGGAGAGATCGATGAAGGAGCCAGCACAATCACCCAGCAGCTCGTCAAGAACCTCTTCCTGACGCATGAACGGTCATTTGGCCGCAAGGCAGAAGAATTCCTGCTCTCGCTTGCCATGGAATTCAATTATTCCAAGGATGAAATCCTCGAGATGTACCTCAATACCATTTACTACGGCTCGAATTTTTACGGCATCGAGGAGGCCGCCGAAGGCTACTTCGGCAAGCGTCCGAGTGAACTGCAGCTGCCGGAAGCCGCCATGCTGGCGGGGCTGCCCAACGCGCCGTCCCTGTACTCCCCCTACGTGGACTTCATGATGGCAAAAAAACGCCAGTTCGTCGTCCTCGATGCGATGGTCCGCGCCGGCTATATCGACAAGACCATCGCGGAAGACGCCAAGATCAAGCCGATTTATCTGGCTCACTGAGCAGAACAATCTAAAAAAAGACAAGGTGCACAAAGGCATCTTGTCTTTTTTCTTACTGCTTTTTGCTGTTGTCCTTCTGCTGCTCCACGGCGGAACGCTCAAAATGCTTGTAGAACTGCTCGGAAAGATTCGTGTACGTAGCAACCGTATCGGCTTCGCTGCGGTTGGCCTGAATCTCATACGTGTAGAGCAGCTGGTTCGTACCGGCCTTGTAGACATCGAAGAAGAAGGTCGTGCGGCTGTCGTTGGCTACCGTCAGGATGACGTAGGCATCGGCATAATTGCCGACATACTCCTTGAAGCTCTTGGCTGCCGTGCGGCGATCCAGAGCCTTGAGGTCGATGTTGTGATTCTGCTTGATGTTCTGGGCAATCGTATCGTACGAGATGACGTAGCAGCGGGCAACGTGGCTCGAATCATAAACGATCTGCGTCAGCATCTCCTTGTTCGGGGATTTCGGATCGACCTGCTGATACAGCGGGGAGCCGATGGCCAGGCGATGGATGGAAGCGAGATCTGCTCCCTCCTGGACCGTGACCTTATCCGAATTTGCAAAAGCCACTTGCGTGCCAAGCACGACCAGGCAGGCGATGAGCAGCATCTGGACGATTTTTCTCATATCATATCTCTCCTTGCACATAATCTTGCGAATCATCTCGCAGTGTTATCCTCATTTTACACTGCCCGGGCAAGATACGCAAGACTTTCCTCAGCCAGGAGAGCATCGTCAGCCCTGCACCGGATAGATTCTCGCTTCGATCTTTTTCGCAGTCGGCGTGACGGCAAGGCCCGCTTCGCTCGTTTCGCGCAGGGACTTCGGCAGGGCACGGCCGATCTCATTCATGGCCGCAATGACTTCATCGACGGGGATGACTGACGTGACGCCCGCCATCGTCATATCGGCCGCGAGCATGGCCGTGACGGCAGCGAAGCCGTTGCGCTTGACGCAGGGGACTTCGACAAGGCCCGCGACGGGATCGCAGACAAGCCCCAGGAGATTCTTGATGGCCAGTGCCGTCGCATTGCCAATCATCGCAGGCGTGCCGCCCGCCAGCTCGACAAGCGCGGCCGCCGCCATGCCTGCCGCCGTGCCGCATTCCGCCTGGCAGCCGCCGGCAGCGCCGGCAATCGAGGCATTCTGGTCGACGACCATGCCGATGCCGGCAGCCGTCAGGAGAGCCAGCACGATGTCGTCGTCCTTCAGGTCGCTTTCCTTCTTGGCGGCGTAGAGCGCAGCGGGCACGATGCCGCAGGAACCAGCCGTCGGACAGGCCACGATGCGGCCCATGACGGCGTTGACCTCACTGATGCCCACGGCATAAGCCGCCGCTGACAGGACAGCCTTGCCCATATAGCCCTTCTGCCGGTACGCGTAGAGCTTCCTGGCATCGCCGCCCGTCATGCCGCTGACCGAGCGTTCCGTATTGCGTATGCCGCGCTCGATGGAATCCTGCATGACCTGCCAGTTCCGCGCCATTTCCTGCAGGACGGCTTCACGCGTGCGCTGGGAATCGTGCATCTCGCGGACCAGCACGATCTCATGGACGGGCACCTGCTGGCTCTCCGCGAGATCCATGAGCTCGGCAATCGTATTGAAATTGAATTGTATCATATCTTCTCTCCGCTAAAAATCATCAGATGGCCGGAATGCCGAAGGCGTGCTCCACCTCATAGACCTCACGGCATTCCTCGAGTACCTCATCGGCCAGTGGCTCGTCAAGCTCGAGGATCATCATCGCCATCTCGCCGCGGCTGTGGCGCGAAACGCGCATGAAGGCGATGTTGACCTCGTAGCGCGCCAGTACCTGCGTGACCTTCGTGATGACGCCCGGGCGGTCGCGATGAATCGTGATGAGCGCCGGATACGTGCCCGTGAGCTCGACCTCGTAGCCATCGATATTCGTAATGCGGATATTGCCACCGCCCACCGACGAACCGCGAACGCGCGCCGTGCGCCCCGAAACGCCCGTCAGATGGATGACGGCCGTATTCGGATGCGCCTGCTCGAGGTTGACCTTCTGGAACTTGTAGGAAAGCCCCTGTTCTTTCGCGAGCGACAAGGCCTCGCGGATGCGCTCATCGTCAGGGGAAAACCCCAGGATGCCGGCGACTAGCGCCTTGTCCGTGCCGTGACCACGATACGTCTGGGCAAACGAACCGTGCAGGTTGATATCGGCGCGCACCGCAGGCTCGCCAAGGATCTTGCGGGCCATGAGCCCGAGCCGCACGGCACCGGCCGTATGGGAACTCGACGGCCCGATCATCACCGGGCCGACGATATCGAATACACCATGCATAAAAAAACCTCCTCCGCCCCCGCTGAACGAGGAACGGCCAGTAAACAGGGCATAAAAGAAAGCCTTGCGGAGAAGCAGTACACCAGAAGGGCAGCGTTCCTCTCCGAAGGCTTTTCTTAGAGCAGCAGAAACTCCTGCCGCACAAATGACATGCTTATTTGATCAGGCCATGATTGCGCAGCGCGTCCTCCAGCTGCTTCTCATGAGCCGGCTCCATCTCGGAAAGAGGCATGCGCAGCGGACCTGCCGCGTAGCCGAGCTTGCGCATGGCAACCTTCACCGGAATCGGGTTGACCTCGCAGAACAGCGCATCGATGAGGTCCGTGTACTCGATCTGGAGCTTGGCAGCCTCTTCGACCTTGCCGTCAAAATAGTACTGGCACATGTTGTGCGTGTCGCGCGGTGCGACATTCGACAGGACGGAGATGACGCCCTTGCCGCCGAGCGAAAGAATCGGGATGATCTGGTCGTCATTGCCCGAATAGACCGTGAGGCTGTCGCCGCAGGCTGCGCGCAGGCGCAGGATCTTCGAAAGGTCGCCGTTGGCTTCCTTGACGGCCACGATGTTCGGGATCTTGGCGAGCTCGACATACGTCGGGATCTGGATGCCAACGCCCGTGCGCGACGGCACATCGTAGAGGATGATCGGGATGCTGACGCTCTCGGCGATGGCCCTGTAATGTGCGACGAGGCCCTTCTGCGTGCATTTGTTGTAATACGGCGTGACGACGAGCAGGGCGTCGGCGCCGGCCTTCTCCGCATACTGGGAAAGCTGAATGGCATACGACGTCTCATTGGAGCCCGTGCCCGCGATGACGGGGATGCGGCCCTTGACTTTATCGACGGCATACTTGATGGCAGCCTTGTGCTCTTCGTCCGTCATCGTGGCGGACTCGCCGCTCGTGCCCGTGATGACGATGGCATCCGTGCCACCTGCAATCTGGTCTTCGATGATGCGGCCCAGCTCTTCAAAGTTGATGCCATCTTCCGTGAACGGCGTGATGATGGCTACACCTGCGCCCTGGAAAATTGTCTGTTTCATCCAAAAAGCCTCCTCGTCTATCTGCGGAACCAAGCCGCAGTACCTTGACTGATTTCGTGTCGTTCTACTTATTATCCCATGTCCACCTGAGAAAGTCAACGCTGCCCTGTATGTACAAATGTCCCCTAAAAAGGCCTCAAAGTGCCGGTTTTACTGTACCGAAGAGGTCCTGCTCCTCGCGAATCTTCTCCTCATTGCCAAAGACACAATACACATTTTCCTTCATACAGCTGTCAATCAGCGGGGCCAGTGCGCGGATATCCTCCTGGCGGGCGCCGAGCACCTCATCGCGGCGGCGCTGGCGGTCCTCCTGCGTGATGCCGCGCAGATAGCAGGTCGCCGCCATATCGCCCTTCATCATCGGCGTCAGCGGCGCATCGATGCCGCTCATCGTGCCGATGATGAATTTGTTCATCTCGCGCTCCGATGCCGTGAAATGGCGCACGTAATCAGCCGTGCCGTCAAATACCTCGAGCGTTTCCCGAAGATTCGGGTCGCGGTACGAGCCGAAATACATGAAGCCGTTGCGGTTGAAGCCCGTGAACGCACCGTAGGCACCGCCCTGGACGCGAATCTTCGTCCAGAAGTAATCGTAGCGCAGAAGCGTTTCGAGCACGGCCATGCTGCCCGTATACCGGTAGCCGAGGCGCAGGAAGTTCGCACCCTTGCCGACGTACTGCACACGGCTCGAAGAAGTCAGCCCCTCGTTGCGCGGCTCGATATCCCAGTGGTATGCCTGCGGCTCGTATGCATTTGCCGACAGGGACTGCCACAGAGTGCCAAAGGCCTTTGTGAAGCATCCGTAATCCGCTTCCTTCATCGTGACGCTAATCGTCAGGTTCCGGCGGTTGAAGACGCGCGGGATGATGTCGGCAAAGGCCTGCTGGATGTTCGTGAGACCTGCGTCAAAATCCTGCTGCAGTTGCTTGAGGAACGGATACATCTTGAGGCCGCCCTCCTCCGAGTAGCAGCCGGCTGCAGAAAGATACGATGCGATGCGCGCGATGATGATCTGGTTGGCCGAACGCTGCAGATCGAGTTCGATGCCAGCCTGTCCCTGCTCCAGGATTTCCTTGACGCGCTTGCCGTCCACGAACTTGCTGCGCGTGAGCGTTTCCGTAAGGATCTCCATGAGCTTCGGCAGCTTCTCAACGAGTACCTTGGCGCGGACGCGCAGCCTAGGCATGAGCGAATCCGGCTGATCCTTCTTTGTATACGCGATGACATCCGCCGTGATGCCGCCCGTATGCAGATTGCGCAAATTGGCCAGTTCCGCATACGTATGCTCCTCCGTGTCGACCATGCCAAGGAAGCCGGCCAGGAGATACAGATACGGGATTTCCTGCTGCGGCACCGCGCTGGCATCAAAGTAGAAATTCAGATAGGCGATGCCATTCGTCTCGATATCGCTGAACAGAACCTCCGCTCCTTTAGCGGCACGCACGGCCAAGGGCAGGCGGTCCGTCTGCCTGCGGATATCCGAGAGCTTCAGTACGGGAATGCTCTTTAAAGCTTCCTCCGTCTCCGGACTCTGCTGGCGTTCCTTGAGCGCGCGCGTGGCGGCGATGACCTGATCGATCTCCTCTGCGCTCATCGCGGCCTTTTTTTCAGCCAGGATCTTTTCCTGCTCGGCCTCGCGGCGGGCGGCAAGCTTTGTATCTGGGGCCATGACGAGCAGCGTCTGATGGCTGTTCTTCAGGAAATACGTTTCGAGCAGCTGCTCAAAGTAGCCGCTTGCAAGGCCCGCCTTCATCTCGCGCAGCAGATCCTCGTAATAAAGATACGTCTCCGGCTGACCATCGTAGAGCCAGCTCTTCATGATGCGGATGCCGTAGATGAGTCCCTTCGGTGCCGAACCGAAGTCCGATTCGCGCAGGCGGAATTCGAGAAGATTGATGGACGCCTCAAGGAGTTCTTTATCGATGCCGTCGTGCACGAGCTTCTGCATGGCCTCAAGCGTCAGCGCGCGGAACGTTTCCGCACGCTCCGCCTCCGCATTGTTGACGACAATGCTGAAGAACGGCTGCAGCATATCATCCTCAAAGAGGGAGTCGACATCCTTGCCGAGCTTGGCGTCGATGAGCACCTTGCGCAGGGGGGCCGCCTGCGTGCGCAGCAGCGCATGCTCCAGGATCTCGAGCCCCATCATGGTCTTGGGGTCGAGCGATTCACCCACCGACCAGTTGAGCGCGAGGAACGTCTTTTCCGCCGTCCCGTCCTCCTCGCTGACGGGATACGTCGTATCGATGCGGCGGAAAGCTGCAAAAGCCGGCTCGCGGTCAATGCGCGAAGGCACCGGAATGCGGTCAAAATGCGACAGGTATTCTTCATCGAGATAGGCCAGCTTTTCTTCGATATCGATATCGCCGTACAGATAGATGTAGCTGTTGGACGGATGGTAATAACGGCTGTGGAATGCGACGAACTTTTCCTGCGTGAGGTCCGGGATGGCCTCGGGATCGCCGCCCGATTCATGGCCATACGTCGTATCGGGATAAAGGGAATGCATGATGCGGCTTTCGAGCAGATCATCGGGGGCCGACAGCGCCCCCTTCATCTCATTATAGACCACGCCGCTGTAGCGCAGGGGCTCCTCCGGCTTCTCGATCTCATAATGCCAGCCCTCCTGCATGAGCACCTGCGGATTCTGGCACATGGATGGATAAAAGACGGCGTCGAGATAGACATCCATGAGGTTCCGGAAATCCTTGTCATTGCGGCTGGCCACCGGATACATCGTCTTGTCCGGATACGTCATCGCGTTGAGGAAGGTGTTGAGCGAGCCCTTGACGAGCTCGACGAACGGTTCCTTGAGCGGATACTTGTGCGAGCCGCAGAGCGTCGAATGCTCCACGATATGCGCGACGCCCGTATCATCCGTCGGCGGCGTGCGGAAGGAAATAGAAAAGACCTTGTTGTCATCCTCATTCTGCAGGATGAAGACGCGGGCACCGCTCTTGACGTGCTCAAAGGTATAGGCCGTCGAATCGGCCTCCTTGACAAAGATCTTGTGCAGCAGCTGGAAACCATGTATAAGTGTACCGTTGGTCATAAAATGAACGACTCCTTTCAAAATATCGCGAGGATCAGGCCGCCGACGGCAATCATGCCAATGGCAAGGCCGTGGACCAAGCTGACTTTCTCACCGAAAATCAGGACGGCCAGGATGACGGCAAAGACCACGCTGAGTTTATCGATGGGCGCTACCTGGGAAACATTGCCCGTCTTGAGCGCCATGAAGTAGAAAAGCCAGGAGGTCGCACCGGCGATGCCGCTGAGTGCGATGAACAAAAGTCCCCGCTTATCTGAGAACGCATCCGATAGATGCGTGAGATTGCCCTGTGCGGCCACCACGCCCACCAGGAACAGTGCCATGATGATGGCACGGATAGCCGTAGCCACGTTGCTGTCCACGCCGGACAAGCCGACCTTGCCAAAAATTGAAACGAAGGCTGCGCTGATGGCGGAAAGCAGCGCATAAAAAAGCCAAGACTCCATACATATCCCTCCTGAAAGATGTCTTTCCCTAGTATACCATAAACAGAATTATTCTCTCCAGCCATCGTCAAATCCTGCCTGCTCCGGTATAATAATAGCAAAGAGGTATTGTTTTATAAAAAAAGGAGGTTTTTATGCAACTTGAAATCCTGCAGGGACTGGCCATCCCTTTTCTCGGCACGACGCTCGGCGCAGCCTGCGTCTTCTTCATGCGCGGGGCCATGCGGCCGCACGTGCAGAAGGGACTCACGGGCTTTGCCTCTGGCATCATGGTAGCCGCTTCCATCTGGAGCCTTCTGATGCCAGCCATCGAGGAAAGCCAGGAACTCGGCCCCTATGCCAGCCTGCCAGCCATCGCCGGCTTCTGGTTCGGCACGCTCTTCCTTCTGGCTCTCGACCACATCATCCCCCATCTTCACATGAACGCCGAAGACCCTGAGGGTCCCAGAAGCTCGCTTTCCAAAAATGCCATGATGGTGCTCGCCGTCACGCTTCACAACATCCCGGAGGGCATGGCCGTCGGCGTGGTGCTGGCCGGCTGGCTCACCGACAGCGCCGGCGTATCCCTTTCTGCAGCGCTCGCGCTCTCCATCGGCATCGCCATCCAGAATTTCCCGGAAGGCGCCATCATCTCGATGCCGCTCGCAGCCGGCGGCGCAAGCCGCGGCAAGGCTTTCATGAGCGGCGTGCTCTCCGGCGTCGTCGAGCCGATTGGCGGCGCGCTGACGATACTCGCCGCAAGCTTCGTCGTGCCGGTACTGCCCTACCTGCTGGCCTTCGCCGCCGGTGCCATGATGTACGTCGTCGTCGAGGAGCTCATCCCCGAGATGAGTGCCGGCGAGCATTCCAACGTCGGCGTCATCACCTTCACTGCCGGCTTCACGCTCATGATGGCACTCGATACCATCCTGGGGTGATCCAATACGATACGAAAAAGGGCCATCCAGCCGTTGTGACTGGATGGCCCTTCTATTATGACCGGCAAAGATTATTTGCCTGCGAGCGTCTTGTAGTTGTTGTAACGGATCTGCGCATCATGCTGCGTCTTCTCGAACAGCGCATCGGCTGCCTCCGGGAAGGAACGCTTGAGGTTGATGTAGCGGTTCTCGCCCATGAGGAAGTCCTGGAACTTCGAGAAATCCGGCTCCTTCGAATCGAGGCTGAACGGATTCTTGTCCGTGCCGACGAGCTGCGGGTTGTAGCGATAATTTGCCCAGTAACCGCACTCGACAGCAAGCTTCTCCTCGAGCTGGCTGCAGCCCATGCCCTTGCGGATACCGTGGTTGATGCACGGTGCATACGCGATGATGAGGGACGGACCATGGTAAGCCTCTGCCTCCGTGATGGCCTTGAGCAGCTGATTCTGGTCAGCACCCATGGCGACCTGAGCGACATAGACGTAACCATACGTGCGCGCCATCATGCCGAGATCCTTCTTGCGGGTCTTCTTGCCCGTAGCAGCGAACTGTGCGATGGCGGCAGCCGGCGTGGCCTTGGAAGCCTGGCCGCCCGTGTTGGAATAAACCTCCGTATCGAAGACGAAGACGTTGACATCCTGGCCGGAAGCGAGGACGTGGTCGACACCGCCGTAGCCGATATCGTAAGCCCAGCCGTCGCCGCCGAAGATCCACTGGGAACGCTTGACGAAGTAGTCGCGGTTCTCGTAGAGCTTGTTGAGGAGTTCATCCTCGCCTTTCTCGGCTGCGAGCAGAGCTTCGAGGCGGTCAGCACGGTCGCGCGTGCCATTGCCGTTCTCGAGGTTCTCCACCCAATCCTTGAGGGCCGCCTGCAGGTCCTCGCTGCCGAGGCCAGCTTCGATGGCCTTCTTGGCATCATCGGCAAGGCCGTTGCGGACCGACTGCGTGCCGAGGAACATGCCGAGGCCGAACTCCGCATTATCCTCGAACAGGGAGTTTGCCCAAGCCGGGCCATGGCCCTTGACGTTCTTCGTGTACGGCATAGCCGGAGCACTGCCGCCCCAGATGGACGTGCAGCCCGTGGCATTGGCAATCATCATGCGGTCGCCGAAGAGCTGCGTGATGAGTTTTGCATACGGCGTCTCGCCGCAGCCGGCGCAGGCACCGGAGAACTCGAGCAGCGGCTGCTCGAACTGCGAACCGATGACCGTCTCTTTCTTCATCGGGTTCTTCTTCGGAGCAACCTTCGTTGCATCGACACCGTAATCGAAGTAAGCCTGTTTTGCCTTGAGCTCATCGTCAAGCGGCGTCATATCGAGAGCCTTGACCGGGCAGACCTGTGCGCAGTTGCCGCAGCCGAGGCAGTCCATCGTGGAGACAGCCACCGTGAAGTGGTAATCCTTGACCGTACGGAGATCCTTCGACGGGAAACCTGCCGGAGCAGCGTCGCGCTCGGCATCCGTCGTGAGGACCGGACGAATGGAAGCATGCGGGCAGACATAGGAGCACTTGTTGCAGCCAATGCACTTCTCCGTGTTCCAGACCGGAACGTTGATGGCCGTGCCGCGCTTCTCATAGGCAGCGCCGCCGACCGGGTACGTGCCGTCAGCCATATCGCCATGGAATTTCGATACCGGCAGCTTGTCGCCTTCCTGGCGGTTCATGACATTCTGTACGTCTGTGATGAAAGCCGGTACATCATGCTTCTCAGCCGGTGCATCCTCAGCCTCAGCCCAGGAGGCCGGGACCTCGACGCGATGCAGAGCCTCGATACCCTTGTCGATGGCACCGTTGTTCATATCGACGACTTTCTGACCCTTCTTGCCGTACGACGTGACGACGGCATCCTTGAGGTACTTGACAGCCGTATCGATGGGGATGATTGCAGCCAGCTTGAAGAACGCGGACTGCATGACCATGTTGAAGCGGCCGCCGAGGCCGAGCTCCTTCGCGATCTCAACGGCATTGACCGTGTAGAACTCAATGCCGTTCTTCGCGATGTAGCGCTTCATGTAGGCCGGCAGGTGCTTCGTGAGCTCCTCATCACTCCATACCGTATTCAGGAGGAACTTGCCGCCCTTCTTGAGTCCGGCCAGCAAGTCATATTTGTAAACGTAGGACTGCTGCGAGCAGGAGATGAAGTCTGCCTTGTTGATGAGATACGGGCTCGTGATCGGCGATTTGCCGAAACGCAGATGGGACATCGTGATGCCGCCCGATTTCTTGGAGTCATAGGCGAAGTAAGCCTGAGCATACATGTCCGTCTTGTCGCCGATGATCTTGATGGCGCTCTTGTTGGCACCGACCGTACCATCGGAGCCGAGGCCCCAGAACTTGCAGGCCGTCGTGCCCTCAGGCGTCAGGTCAACATCGCTCATGACCGGTGCGAGGCTCGTGTTCGTCACATCATCCTCGATGCCAATCGTGAAGCCATTCTTCGGCGCATCCTTCTTGAGCTCTTCAAATACGGCGAAGATCTGGTCCGGCGTCGTGTCCTTGCCGCCGAGGCCGAAACGGCCGCCGACGATGACAGGATGCAGATCCGATGCATAGAATGCAGCCTTGACATCGAGGTAAAGCGGCTCGCCGAGGGAACCCGGTTCCTTCGTGTGATCGAGGACAGCGACTTTCTTGACCGTCTTCGGCAGGAACTTGAAGAAGTGCTCAATCGAGAACGGACGGTAGAGATGTACGTTCAGCAGGCCGACCTTCTCGCCATGTGCATTGAGATAGTCAACCGTCTCTTCGACTGCCTGGCAGACGGAGCCCATGGCCACGATGATGCGCTCGGCATCCTCAGCACCATAGTAGTCGAAGAGGTGATGCTCGCGGCCCGTGATCTTGGCAATGTCAGCCATGGCCTCTTCCACGAGCTGCGGCAGTGCCGCATAATAGCTGTTGGCAGCTTCACGGGACTGGAAGTAGACATCCGGGTTCGTAGCCGAACCACGGATGACCGGATGATCCGGGTTCAGCGCACGGCGGCGGAAGGCCTTGACGGCATCCCAGTCGAGCAGCTTGCCGAGATCTTCATAATCAACGACTTCGATCTTCTGGATCTCATGAGAGGTACGGAAGCCATCGAAGAAGTTGATGAATGGTACACGGCCCTTGATGGCCACGAGATGGGCAACGGCGGAGAGATCCATGACCTCCTGGACGCTGGCTTCTGCCAGCATGGCGCAGCCCGTCTGGCGCGCTGCCATGACATCCTGATGATCGCCGAAGATGTTCAGCGAATTGGCCGCCAAAGCGCGGGCACTGACGTGGAACACACCCGGCAGCAGCTCGCCGGCAACTTTATAGAGGTTCGGGATCATCAGCAGGAGGCCCTGAGAGGCCGTATACGTCGTCGTGAGTGCACCGGCCTGCAGCGAACCATGAACGGCACCAGCCGCACCAGCCTCGGACTGCAGCTCGATGACGCGAACCTTCTGGCCGAACAGGTTTTTCGCACCCCTGGCAGCCATTTCATCCACATGCTCAGCCATAGGCGAAGACGGCGTGATCGGGTAGATGGCCGCTACGTCCGTGAAGGCATAGGAGATGTAGGCGGCAGCTGTGTTGCCGTCCATGGTTTTCATCTTTTTGCTCATGTTTGTGATTGCTCCCCTCTTGATGAAGATTTTACCTTTATCGCTACTATCGCTGTTTATCGAACAAAGCGATAGCATTCGATAATCGACAATAGAAAAACTTAATGAACTTGATGGTCATCCATCAAGCTTCATTATACCTTCTATACAAAAACTTGTAAACAATAATCCGCATGGAAAGTGATTCTTAAATTTTTCTTAGTCAGCACGATTCTGGCGGCTGTGACGATAGCCGTAGGCGAAATAAATCACGATGCCAAGCGCGCTCCAAATCCAGAAGCGTTCCCACGTCATGGACGAAAGGTTGTACATGATGTACGCACAGCTCACGATTGCGAGCGTGCCGACGACATAAATGGCGGGGCAGCGGAACGGACGCGGCAGATCCGGATACTTCCTGCGCATGAGCATCACACCGGCCGACGAAACGATAAACGCGAAAAGCGTGCCGACGCTGCACATCTCGGCGATGACATTGATGGGCGTGAAACCGCTGATGACGGCGACGGCAATGCCGACGATGATCGTGATGCGATGCGGCGTCGCATAGCGCGGATGGACCTTGCAGACCGCCTGCGGAATGAGGCCGTCGCGGCTCATCGCGAAGAAGGCGCGCGTCTGCGCATACATCATGACGAGCAGCACCGTCGTGAGGCCGGCAATCGCTCCTGTGCCGACAAGTGCCGAGCCGAAACGGTAGCCGAGCTGGCGCAGCACGAAGGCCACGGGCTCTGCATTGTCGAGCTCCGTATACGGGACATTGCCCGTCATGACAGCGGTCACCGCGATGTAGAGCACGGTGCAGATGAGCAGCGACGCGATGATGCCCGTCGGCATATCGTGAGCCGGGTTCTTCGTCTCCTCTGCCGCTGTCGCAATCGAATCGACGCCGAGATATGCGAAGACGATGACAGCGGCACCAGCCGAGACCCCCGAGAAGCCAAACGGCATGAAGGGCTCCCAGTTCACCGGATCGACGGAAGGCGCCGCGAGAAACAGGAACAGGAAAATCGCCGCCAGCTTGACACCGACGAGTACCTTGTTGACCGTGACGCTCTCGCGTACGCCGCGCACAAGCAAGAACGTCAGGAACAAGGTGATGAGAACGGCTGGCAGGTTAATCACGCCGCCATCGGCCGGCACCGTGGTCCAGGCGGCCGGCAGTTCCACGCCAGCCGTCTTCAGCAGGCCGACGACATAAGCAGACCAGCCGCCCGCGACAGCACTCGCCCCCACGGAATACTCAAGTACGAGGTTCCAGCCGACAAGCCACGCAAAGAACTCGCCGACCGACGTATAGGCGTAGGCATAGGCGGAGCCCGCCACCGGCACCATCGAAGCCAGCTCGGAATACGCCATGCTGACGAAACCGCAGGCGATGCTGGCGATCAGGAAGGACAGCATGAGTGCCGGTCCTGCATATTTGGCAGCCGCTACACCCGTCAGCACGAAAATGCCCGTGCCGACAATGACGCCGATGCCGAGCAGCGTGACATCGAGCGAGCCCATGGCCCGCCGCAGGTGCGACCGCGAGGCATCCTGCTTGTACGCAGCGATGCTCTTTGTACGGAAGATTCTCAAATGAAACAACTCCTTACCTTTATTTACAGGTATACATTATAACATAATGAGCAAACGTCTGACCACTCCTTATGTCATTTTGCAGCCTGTCAAAACACCATGCACCGTCTTCCTGCCCTGCCTATGCATGTTTTTTATACACAAAAAAGACCAGACATGGCCGTGCTCGATGAGCGGCTTCATGTAGCTGCCTATGCATGTTTTTTATACACAAAAAAGACCAGCCTCTGCAGACTGGTCTTACGTTCTAAAAATGGTCGGGATGACAGGATTCGAACCTGCGGCCTCATCGTCCCGAACGATGCGCGCTACCAAACTGTGCCACATCCCGACAACGTAGACTATTATATAACGGAACGCAGGCGAATGCAACCCCTAAAATAAAATTTCTGCCAAAAATTTTTAAAGACGCTTTTTCTTCGTGTGTTCGGCAAAGAACAGGAAGATGATGGGGATGACAATCAGCGTGAAAACCGTCGAGGTCAGCAGGCCGCCGATGATGACCCAGGCCATCGATGAGCGCGACTCCGATCCCGGCGTCATCGCGAGCGCCATCGGCGTCATGCCCACCATCATCGTGATCGTTGTCATGAAGATTGGCTTGAGGCGCACCCGCCCGGCTTCGATCACGGCCTCACGCGCCGAACGCCCCCTGTCCATCAGCGTCAGCGTGTAATCGATGAGCAGCGTGCCGTTCTTGGCGACGATGCCATCCATCACGAGTATGCCGATGAGCGAGAAGAGATTCAGCGTGTTGTGCGTGAGGAACAGCAGCAGGATGGAGCCGATGAGTCCGAGCGGCAGAGAGAACATGCGGATGAACGGCGTGATGACGGATTCATAGAGCACCGCGAGCAGCATGTAGATGAGCACGAGTGCCAAAAACAGCGCCGACAAGAGTTCCGAGAACGTTTCATTCATATTCGTGGCCTGTCCCTTGAATTGATACGTCACGCCTTCGCCCAGCCCCTCCTTCTGGAAGGCAGCCTGGACATCCTTCATGACATCGCCGACGGGGCGGCCGCTGAGATTCGCACCGATGGCGACCGAGCGCTGCTTGTCGACGCGGCGGATGCTCACAGGCCCGCGGCCATTGTGGATATCGGCCACATCGCCGAGATAGATGAGCTTGCCGGAGGCTGAGAGCGGCACGCGCGATACATCGGATGCCTTGTAGCTGTCCGCATTGCTGAACCGCACCTTGATGCTCGTGTCCTGCCCGCCATTCGTCACATCATTCTTGAGCTCGCCGGCCGAGAGCCCCGAGATGGCCGAGGCAAAGGCCGTATCGACATCGGCCAGCGAAGTGCCGTATGCCTTTAGTTTCTCGCGGTTGACCGTGAGCTGGAGTTCCGGCATGCCCTCCGTGTACGACGAATTGACATCGGTGACGCCGGACACCTGCGTCTTGAGGATGCTCATGGCCTTCTCGGTCGCGGCGTCAAGCGCCGCATTGTCATTGCTGCGCAACTCGATCTGCAGGGCGCCGCTGCCGCCCTTGGCCCCGCCGCCGCTCGTCGTGCCGGCGACATTCGTCTGCGTTTCCGCGACGCGCACATCGGCTTCCTTGATCTCTCCCGCCAGCTGGCGCACCTCATTGGCCACCTGCCAGACCGTGCGATCGCGTTCCCTGCGGTCGACGAGCTGCACCTTGATGCGCCCTTCATAAGCCGTAGAGCCGCCCGCCTGCGTCATGTAGTACTTGATCTCAGGAATCGTGGCCAGCTTGGCTTCAATCTTTTCCGCCACGCGGTTCGTTTCAGCCGGCGAAGAGCCCGTCGGCGCCTGGATGCTGACAGTGAAGCTCGATTCATCCGTCTGCGGCATGTATTCCATGCCCACAAAGCCAAGCGGCACGAGAGAAATGACGGCCACAAAGATGGATAGGATGGAAAGCAGCAGTTTCTTCTCATGAGCCAGGCTCCATTGCAGGATATGGTCATAGCGGGAAACGGCCCAATCCTCGATGCGGTCCATGAATGCAAAGGCACGCGATGCCGGCGGATGATAGCCGCCGCGGAAGAAGCGCGAGGCCAGCATCGGCGTCAACGTAAAGGAGACGAACAGCGAAAAGAGTCCCGCGAAGACAATGGTCAGGCCGAACTGGCGGAAATACTGCCCGGTCATGCCCTGCATGAACGCGATTGGCATGAAGACCGCCGCATCACACAGCGTGATGGCGATGGCTGCCATGCCGATCTCGGTACGGCCGTTCTCGGCAGCCTCATCCGGCGGTTCGCCGAGCTGCAGATGCCGCACGATATTCTCGAGCACGACAATGGAGTCGTCGACGAGAATGCCGACACAGAGCGTCATGCCCATGAGCGACATCATGTTGAACGTGAAGCCGAACAGGTACATGACGAAGAACGTCGAGATCAGCGACGTCGGGATGGCAATCATGACGGCAGCCGTCGAGCGCCAGCCGCGCAGGAAGAAGAACAGCACGAGCCCCGTCGTGATGAGGCCCTCGATAAGCGTGCCCATCGTGCTGTGCAGCGAGGCATTGACGTAATCCGCATCGTTCGAGACGATGACAAACTGGTAATCCGGATACGACTGGCGGAGTTTCTCCACGCTCTTGAGTATGTTGTTGGCCGTTTCCACGACATTGGCATCGCTGTTCTTGTAGATCAGCACATTGATGGCATCCTCGCCGTTGAGCCTGCCGTAACGGTCAGCACGGGCATCCTGTTCCTTGACGGTTGCCACCGACGTCAGCGGGATCTTCTCTCCCGCCGTATTCGTGACCTGTACCTTCTCGATATCCGATGCCTTCTTGAACTGAGCGATGACGCGCACATCGGATTTCGTCGTCTCGGTGTAGACCGAGCCCGACGGCAGCAGCTGATTCTCGTTGCGGATGGCAGAAGCGATCTGCGTCAGCGTCAGCTTGTAGGCAGCCATCTTGTCGCGGTTGACCTCGATGGCCACCTCGCGGTCGCGTCCGCCGTGCAGCTGTACTTCCGAAACGCCGCCTGCCTGCTGGATGATTTCCGAAAAGACGTTTTCCGTTTCCGTATACGTCTCCGCCAAACTCTTGTTGGAAAGAACGGCCAGCTCCACGACAGGCTTCGCATTGAGGTCACGCTTGACGACGACAGGCGAATCCGCCTCATCGGGCAGCTTGTTCTTGATGGCCTCGACCTTCTTGCTGGCATCGATGGCCGCCGTATCGGCATTTGTATCAAACTCAAGCTCCAGGCTGACGCGCGCCTGTTCGTAGCTGGCCGTTGACGTGATTTTCTTGACGCCCGAGACGGATGATACGGCATCTTCCACGGGCTTGACGACTTCCTGCTCAACGGACTCTGCACTGGCGCCCGGATACTTGACCGAAATGGTGACATACGGCGTATTGAGCGCCGGCAGGAGTTCCACGCCCAGGCGGTAGTAGCTGTAAAGTCCCAGCACGACGAAAAAGGCGACAATCATCGAGATGCCAACAGGGCGTTTGATGGAAAGGCGCGTGATGTTCATGATGCATCCCCCGCCGTATCGTCCGTGCCGTCATACGGCATCGCATCGACGGCCGTGCCGTCCTTGAGCTTGTCCTGATTCGTCACGACGACAACCTCGCCATCCTCGAGTCCTTCGATGATTTCCTCTGCTTCATCATTCATGAGACCGATGCGCACCGCGCGCTCCTCAACTTTCCTGTCCGGTTTCAGGACGTACAGGATCTGCTGCCCGTTGCGCGAAAGCACGGCTTCCTTCGGCACGAAAAGGGTCTGCGGACGCTGCAGGATGTCGATGTCTGTATGCGCGAAAAGACCGGCCTTCATATCATCGGCAGCCGCCTCAAGCTCGATGCGCACCTGATACGTCTTGCTCGTATCGTCCATGGCCGGGCTGACGTAAACGATGCGCCCCGGGTAGTCCGTGCCAAGTGCATCGATCGTCACCTGCACGACCATACCGGTCTTGAGGATGGCCGCATCGCTCTCCGACAGCGTGCAGTCTACATTGATATGGCTGTTGTCGACCAGGGAAAACACCTTCGTGCCCGCCGAGACAATGGCGCCGGCTTCCACATTGCGGTAGCCGATGACACCATCGCGCGGGGCTCGCAGATACATGTCCTCACGCTGACGGCGCAGGGCATCCGTAGCGCGCTCCGCCTTCTCCGCCGTGTACTGCTTGGACTGGACGCTCGCTGCATCTCCGTTCTGCACCTGGTCTGCCAGCACATTGAAGGCTGCCTGCGAGGCGAGGTATTCCTGCTTGACGCTGTCGAGTGTATCCTGCGAGATGGCCCCGATGGAGAAGAGATACTGATTGCGTTCGTATTTGCTCGTCTCGAGCTCCAGGTCATTGCGTGCCTTGAGGTAATTGGCATCATAGGATGCCACGGCTTCGCGTGCATCGGCCTGCGCCGCTCCGGCCGCCGCATCGTTCTCGGCAATTGAGATGTCGAGGTCACCGGTATCCTGGACCATCAATACATCGCCTGCCCGGACTTCGTCACCGAGTCTGGCGCGAACCTCCGTGACACGCCCCGTGTACTTGGGCGCCAGTGGTATATTGGCATCTGCCACGGTCTGCCCCGATAAATTGATATGGCGCATCATATCCGCTCGGTTCACGGTCACGACCTTGACGAGCGGTTTTCCATGAGCGATTTTCACCTTCTGATTCCTGCTCTGCCCGAGAAATCCGTAAAGTGCCAGTACCAGCACCAGCAGACACGCCAACCCGGAAAGGATTGCCTTCCTGCGATTGAGTTGTGTGATCTTATGCCGCATATCGTACGATCCTGCCTTTCCTGTCTCTCCTGTCCTTCTTACTACTGCCTTTAGCCTACCGCATTTAATGTCTGCTGACAAATAAATTTTTCGAAACGTTTTCGTTATCTGGCCGTTATTTTCATAATTTGCATGTTTACAAGAGCAAAGCAGTCGATATAAAATAAGATGCGTAACGAATATCTGCCGTTTATTGATTCGATAGAAGAAGATAAAGGAAAGAGGGTACATTATGCAAGCAGTTGAAATCCGCAAAGACATCTATTGGGTTGGCGCGATTGATTGGTCCATGCGCAGCTTCCACGGGTACGAGACCAGCCGTGGCTCCAGCTATAACGCTTATCTGATCCTCGATGAAAAGATCACCCTCATCGATACCGTCAAAGAACCGTTCAAGGAAGAGCTCCTCGAGCGCATCGCGTCCGTCATCGATCCGGCCAAGATCGATTACATCGTCTCGAGCCACGTCGAGCCCGATCATTCCGGTGCCATCCCCTTCATGATGCAGCACTGCCCGAATGCCAAGATCATCACGAGCCTGCCGAACGGTCTCAAGGGCCTCAAGGCCCATTACGGCGAACTGCCCTACATCGGCGTCAAGGCCGGCGACACGCTCTCCATCGGCCAGCGCACGCTGCAGTTCATCCCGACGCCGATGCTGCACTGGCCGGACAGCATGGTCACCTACTGTCCGGAAGAAACCATCCTGTTCTCGAATGATGCCTTCGGCCAGCACCTTGCCTCGGGCTGCCGTTACGACGACGACAACGACCTGCCGACTCTCTTCTTTGAAGCCAAGAAGTATTATGCGAATATCCTCATGCTCTACGGCCGTCAGGCACAGGCAGCCCTCAAGGCCCTGCATGATCTCGATATCAGCATGATCGCGACGGGTCATGGCCTCATCTGGCGCAGCCACGTCAAGGAAATCCTTCATCTTTATCAGGAGTGGTCTACCGGTAAGCTCGAGGACCGCGCCGTCGTCGTCTTCGACACCATGTGGCATTCCACGGAGATGATGGCACGTGCCATCACCGAAGCCTTCCAGCAGAAGGGCATCCCGGCCATATTCTACGATGTCAAGGAAAACGCGCTCTCCGATATCCTGACGGAAATCCTCACGAGCAAATACCTTGCCGTCGGCTCGCCGACGATCAACAATCAGATGATGCCGACGATCGCCAGCTTCCTCTGTTACCTGAAGGGCCTCGCACCGAAGGGACGCAAGGCCTTTGCCTTCGGTTCCTACGGCTGGGGCGGACAGAGCATCGGTCTCGTCGAAGAAGAGCTCAAGGCTGCCGGCTGCGAGATCGTACTCGAAAAGCAGCGCCAGGCCAACGTTCCCTCGGCCGAAGATTTGCAGAAGCTCATGGCTGCCGTGCAGGCAATCTGCAAGTAAAGACTCTTCCCACCAAAAATCTGTCACGAAAAAATGCCGTGCCGGTTTCATCGCCAGCACGGCATTTATTTTGTTTCCTGCTGTTTTCGCACCGCTTCCTGCTCAGCGGACGAGGCGCAAGGCTCTTTGGGGACACCTCGCTTTCCGGACGGACAGGCCCCCGTGATACGGAGCTTCCCCCACGATAAGACGCAGCGCAGCCGGCGTCCTCTGCTGGCGCGCGCGTTCCTTTGCGCGCGGCTGCAGCAGCTCCTGCATGTTGAGCTGCTGCAGTGCCGCACGCAACGTGCCGGACTTGCGCGCCCGGCGCAAGCGTCTCGCCAGAGCCATGACCGCACGATCCTCCAGCTCCGTGCGGCTCATCCCCTGGATCCTCTGCACGCCCATATCCTCCCAGAGTCCGACGCGCGTCAGATAGCTCACGAGACTCCGGAAAGAAGACGCCATCGTCATCCGCTTCTGCAAGCGGATTGCGGCACAGACCATGATGTCATCCAACCGTTCATCAAAACCAACCTTTTTCATGACCGACCTCCTGGCAGCCGTACCTAGCCGAGTATTATACGATACTAACCATCCACCTTGCTCACTTGTCTGGTCTGTTTCTTCTGCAATGCGCCTGCTCTATCTGTACTGTACTGAAATCCTTGCCTGGAAACTTTCGCTATTTAACAATTACATTTTCGTCACAACAATAGAAAAATCCTGCTGAATCTGGAAAATTCAACAGGATTTTTTTCGATTCATTCTGTATCAAATATTACTTATTATCATTTTTTCATTTTAAATAAATAATACCGATATTTATATCATCCACGAATGCCATCAATCGCTTTTTTCATATCTGTTGCACCATAAATAGCAGATCCTGCGACCAACACATTAGCTCCAGCCTCTCGTACCTGTTCTGCTGTTACTATATTAATCCCGCCATCAACCTCAATATCGCAATCATATTGCATCTCATCAATCGTGTGACGAAGGCGATGTATCTTCTCCAGCTGACTCTCAATGAATTTTTGACCGCCAAAGCCTGGGTTAACCGTCATGAGAAGCACCATATCCAGGTCCCCCAGGATTTCCTCGATACTAGCCAGACTCGTACCAGGATTCAATACGGCAGCAGCTTTGATGCCATATGACTTAATCTGCTGTACAATGCGATGGCTGTGTTTTGCCGCTTCAACATGAAACGAAATGAGATCCGCGCCAGCATCAGCAAAGGCATCAATCTGAGTCTCCGGATGTTCAACCATCAAATGAACATCAAAAGGCTTTTTCGTCACTTTACGAAGCGCTTTTACTACAGGAGATCCCAATGTAATATTGGGCACGAATGTCCCATCCATGACATCAATATGAATATAATCGGCTCCTGCCTGATCGGCTCTCTGGACCTCTGCTCCTAATGCAGCAAAATCAGCCGACAAAATAGACGGCGCGACTTTAATCATATCAAATTCCCCTTTCTTTATTTCCTATCGGCATGTTCAGCATGAAGCCATCGTTTTTGCAGATCCGACCAGACCCGCAAAATCATCTTGGAATGCCTTTACCGCTGCATCAATTGCCGCGTTCTTGACAAAACTCTCAATGACATCACAAGCAACCGTGGCAGCACCAATACCTTCTTTGCAAAGAGCCAGAACCTGCTGGCTGTTCTTGAAACTTGCAGCCAGGATCTGGCATGGTATTTCATTTTTTATAAAGATATCTTGAATCTCGCAAGCAACGTGAATACCATCGTATCCCATATTGTCAATGCGATTGATATATGGGGCTGCATAGGAAGCACCTGCCATACCGGCCAGATATGCCTGCATCGGCGTATAAATAGCTGTCGCTGTAATCTGAATTCCCGCCTTGTGAATCGCCTTCATGGCTTTGAAGCCTTCCGGTACAGCCGGCACCTTGACAAAAGTATGTTCGCCAAGTTCCTTGCGAATGCGCTCCGCATCACGCAACATTCCGTCTGCATCGCTGGCAATGACCTGTGCATGGAGTTCCGCTTTCTGACCAATGATTGAGCGGATCTCCCGCAACACTTCAAATGGCGGTCTGCCGGCTTTTGCCAAAATACTAGGATTGGTCGTAACACCAGCACAAGGATAATATTCCCAGATATGTTTAATTTTTGGAATATCCGCATCATCAATCACTAACTTCATGTTCGTGTATCCCCCCATCCTGATTGCTAAGGAAAAGAATGCCTCTTGCTTTCGCAATCAAACGAAAACAAGAGGCACCGCTTCACTTATTTTTTCGCCGCTTTAACGATTGCTTCCACCGTCAAACCATACTTCTCCAGGAGCTCAGCCGGCTTGCCGGACTGACCAAAAGCATCCTGAACGCCAATGAAATCCTGATGCGTCGGGCAATTCCTTGCCAGCACTTCTGCCACGGCAGAACCCAGACCGCCAATGACGCTGTGTTCTTCGCACGTCACGATGTGGCCCGTCTTCTTGGCCGTCTCAATAATCAGCTCCTCATCCAGAGGTTTGATCGTGTGGATATTGATTACGCGGGCATGAATGCCATCTTTTGCCAATTCTTTAGCAGCTTCCATCGCTTTAGCAACCATGATGCCCGTTGCCACGAGAGCAACATCATCACCTTCGGAGAGGACTTCGCCCTTGCCCCAATTGAACTGATAATGCTCATCATGGATATCCGGAACAGCGGCACGTCCCAGACGGATATAAACCGGACCATAATACTGGATGGCTGCCTTGATAGCTTCTTCCGCTTCCTTGGCATCCGCCGGATTGATGACCGTCATATTCGGCAGACTGCGCATCAGGGAGATATCTTCGATTGCCTGATGGCTGCCGCCATCTTCACCTACTGTAAGACCTGCATGCGTTGCAGCAATCTTGACGTTGAGACGCGGGTAGCAGATGGAGTTGCGGATCTGCTCGAAAGCACGGCCAGCTGCAAAGATTGCGAACGTGCTGGCGATAGGAATCTTGCCGCAAGTCGCCAGACCTGCTGCCGTTCCCATCATATCTGCTTCCGAAATACCCATATCCAAATAACGTTCCGGCGCAACCTTCTTGAAGGCAATCGATTTCGTTGCATTGCCAAGATCCGCATCCAAAACGACGATATCTTTGTTCTGATACAATTCCGTTTCAAGCAACTTGCCGTAAGCTGCGCGTGTTGCTGTTGCCATTACGCCTCGCCTCCTTCCAGTTCCTTGAGAGCCTCCTGGCACTGCTCTTCATTCGGAGCCTTGCCATGCCAGCCAACCTGATTCTCCATAAAGGATACACCCTTACCTTTGACCGTCGCCGCAACGATTGCCGTCGGTTTGCCTTTCACGCTCTTTGCGGCAGCGATGGCGCCACGGATAGCATCGTAATCATGACCGTTGATGGAGATGACATTCCAGCCGAAAGCACGGAATTTTGCATCAATCGGAGCCACCGTCATAACTTCGTCATTCGGTCCGTCGATCTGGAGTCCATTCCAATCCACAAACAGGATCAGATTGTCAAGCTTGTAATGAGCTGCACTCATAGCCGCTTCCCAAATCTGTCCTTCCTGGATCTCACCGTCACCGGCAGCAGCATAAACACGGTAAGATTTATTATTCAGCTTGGCCGCAATAGCCATGCCGTTAGCAGCCGAAAGGCCCTGCCCCAGCGAACCCGTTGACATATCCACGCCCGGAATCTTCTTCATGTCCGGATGCCCCTGGAGGATTGCGCCCGTCTTTCTGAGCTTCCAGAGTTCTTCTTCCGGGAAATAACCTTTTTCTGCCAGTACGGCATAAAGTGCCGGTGCAGCATGTCCTTTGGAGAGAACAAAGCGATCGCGATCCTCCATTTTCGGATTCTTCGGATCAATGTTCATTTCTTCGAAATAAAGGACATTCAAGATGTCGATAATCGAAAGGGATCCACCCGGATGCCCTGAGCCCGCTTTTGTAAGCATGCGGACGATATTGGCACGCAGGTGACGAGCGCGCTTTATCGCTTCTTCATTTGCCATGCTATCTTCTCCTTCATTTTCATTCTGCAGCACACAAGAGAGCTTCTGCATTTTCACGAACCGTCTTTCCTTGGCGGAAGAGGCCGCTAGTCCCTCCTGTGAACAAATTTGCTCCTGCTTCGTGCATTTTGCGAATCATCTTCAGATTTACACTGCCATCGGCTTGGATTGGCTGAGTCAAATGCGCCGCCTTTAAGCGCTTCCGCATCATACGGATGTGCTTCAAAGCCGACTCCTGCATCGTCTGACCGGAAAATCCCGGATTCACGGTGAGTTTCAAGATCCATGCACACTGCGAAGCCAACGCTTCAAAATCAGCACCCGGAGGTGTCTCGGCGCGATAGGCCAGCACCGGTTCTGCACCGAACTCGCGGATTTTTTCAAAAACGTGATTCGGTTCATCCATTGCCTCCGCATGGACAGCCACATAATCCAGGCGGAACCGCGAAAACAGTTCAACGTACCGCAAGGGATCATACGCTGCAATGTGTAGTTCGATGGGCAGGTCCGAATGGGCAGCCAGATATCCATAGAGCTGATCGCCAAGGATCAGGCAACGGTTGAACTTCCCATCCACGATGTCATAATGCCAGAACCGTACAGGAGCTGCTTCCACATACTCAATCTCATCAGCAATGTGACCGAGATCCATGCACGATACCGACGCCGAAAGATTGGGAGTATCAACAGAAAATCCTGCTTTTCTGCCCATACTTCAGCCTCGCTTATTGTCGTAATCTGTGATCTGCTGGACACGGCGTTCATACTTACCGCCGCATAACGGTTTCGCTGCCAGCCAGACTTTCGTGATTTCCCAAGCCATATTCGGTGCAATGACACGGGCTCCCATACAAAGAACGTTGGCATGATTGTGTTCGACCGTCATCTTGGCTGAGAAAAGATCATGGACCAGCGGAGCACGAACGCCCTTTACCTTATTGGCAGCAATCGACATGCCAAGGCCTGTTCCACAAATCAGGATGCCCTTCTTTTCATCCGGATGCGCTGCGACCTCTTCACCGACGCGAAAAGCGTATGGAGCTGTATCAACGGATTCTTCACTATGCGTACCGTAATCTTCTACCGTATAACCGGCATCTTCAAGCTGCTTTTTCACAAACTCTTTCATGTGGAAGCCGGCATGATCCGATGCCATAACAATGACAGGTTTCATGATACAGCCTCCTCAACCGATCGGATGCATGACAATCTTCGTTGCCTGACCGCTCTTGAGCAGGTGATATGCTTTATCCCACTCATCGATGCCGACCTCATGCGTGATCATCTTGTCTGCATTAATCTTGCCCTCACTCATGAGCTTGAGCGTCGGCTCCCAGTCATGCGTATTCTGGCTGCGGCTGCCGGAAACGACCAGCTCTTTCTGAATGATCTTCGAGAAATCGACTTCCACGACATCTCTTGCAAAGAGGCCAATCTGAACGTACTGACCCTGTTTGCGCAGGAGATCCATGCCGAGCTGCATGGACGGAACAGCACCCGTGCAGTCGTAGCAAACATCGGCACCATAGCCATCCGTCAGTTTATTGACCAGTGCTTTGACATCATCCTTCTGAACATCAACGATATATTCTACGCCAAATTTCTCTTTGGCAATCTGAAGACGTCCGGCATCCTGCGTAAGTCCCGTCATGACGACACGGCCGCCTTTGGCCATAACACACTGTGCCGTCAGAAGGCCGATTGGTCCAGGGCCAAGTACCAGGACGATGTCGCCCGGGTTAATCTTGGCTTTTGCTACACCGTGATGTGCGCAGCAGGCAGCTTCCGTGATGCTGGCCTGACGCGTCGTCACATTCTCCGGCAGAATATGGCAGCTCTTGGCACGTGCCAGTACGTACTGCGCCATGGCACCATCCTGCTGCGTACCCAGGCCTTTGCGCGTCGGGCAAAGGTTATAAAGGCCTTCCTTGCAGTAACGGCATTTACCGCAAACCGTAAAGGTCGTTTCACTCGTTACACGATCCCCGACCTTGACATTCGTGACGCCAGGACCAACTTCAGCAACAACGCCTGCAAACTCATGACCAATCGTCAGGCCCTTTGCATTAACATTGTAATGTCCTTCATACGTATGCAGATCACTGCCGCAGATACCGATGTATTCAACTTTAATCTTGACCTGGCCTTCACCTGGAACTGGCTCCGGTTTATCAATAACTTCCCAATGGCCTGCGCCCGGCTCCATTTTTACAAGTGCTTTCATGAGTAAACCTCCTTAGTCCATAACAAACAAAATCTTGTTATATTCTTCCTTACGATCTTTGATCATCTTGAAGGCATCGCTTACCTTTTCCAGCGGGAAACGATGCGAAATCAAAGGCTTGAACTTAATCTTGCCATCTTCCAGGGCACGGATACTCTTCATCCAGGCCGGTCCCGGGAACGGGCTGCCGTACGAATTCCAGAAGCCGCGCAGCGTCAGTTCATGACGGAAGATGCTCTCAAAGGATTTCTCCTTCAGCAGGATATCCGAGCGGGCAATGCCGAGATAACCGATGCGGCCGCGCTTCTTCGTGACCAGCAGGCACTGTTCCTGCGTGATCTTCGAACCAGCCGTTTCCATGGCGATGTCTACGCCCTTGCCATGCGTTGCCTCCAGGACAGCTTCCACCGTATCTTGTTCCATGCCATTGATGCAGATATCCGCACCGAGAGCTTTGGCTTCTTCGAGCTTTTTCTTCGAGATATCCACCGCGATGATGCGATGAACACCGGCAAGACGGAACCACTGAAGGACGAGCTGTCCAATCGTGCCGCATCCCAGGATGGCTACCGTATCACCAATCTCCGGGCGAATGCCGAGAACACCATACAGCGCAACGGCGCAAGGCTCAAGGAGAGCAGCCTCTTCCAAATTCTCGCATTCAACATGCTGGATGTTCGTAGCCGGAACACGCACATACTGGGCAAAACCGCCCGGCAGGTCCGCACCAAGCATCTGCATGTCGTTGCACATGGAGAAATGGCCTTCTTCGCAATTCTCGCATTTGCGGCAGGGAATCAACGGCTGAGCTGCGACCGTATCATCGAGCTTAAAGTTCTTTACATTCTTGCCAACTTCCGCAATCGTGCCGGCAAACTCATGGCCAGGAACCTGCGGACGCGGATACTTCCAAAGATTCAGGATACGCGGAGGATCGGAACCACAGATACCACAAGCCTTGACTTTAATAATGACATCATCATCGCCGCATACAGGATCAGCGAAATCATCGAAGCGAATGTCTCCTTCTTTGTAGAAAACGCCAGCTTTCATAAAATCATTGCCTCCTTATTTTCAAGATAAAACCTCTACTTTTATCCCTTCAATATGCAAGGCGCCAGCTAAGCTGACGCCCACATATAGAGAATTTACATTAGAAGAACTGGAAGATCTTGATAACAATCCAGTTGAGGAAGTTACCGCCGAGATCCAAGCTGGAAATCTCAGTCGTGTTAGCAGGCATCTGGAAGTTTGCCTGAATGGCCATGCCCGTATGGAATTCTGCGATGTTCGTAGCCATGAGGAGTGCAAGGCCCATTACGATCATGCCAGCGAGTACGGAATGAACGATATTGCCTTTTGCAGCACCGACGATAAAGGCGACATAGAAGCAAATCGTAGCCAAATCGCCGAACGGCAGAACGTGGTTGCCAGGAATGACAACGGAGAGGAACAGCGTGCACGGTACCAGCACGAGTGCCGTAGCGATAACGGCCGGATGACCAACTGCGACAGCAGCATCAAGACCGATGGTAAGCTCTCTGCCCTTGCCAAGATCTCTCTTCTGGAGGAACTCCTTGACGGACTCGGAAACCGGAATCAGACCTTCCATGAGGATCTTAACCATGCGCGGCATCAGGAACATGACGCCTGCCATGATAACACCAAGCTGAAGAACTTTTGCCAGAGGATAACCAGCGAGGATGCCGAGGAGAACACCGAGGAACAAGCCCATCATAAGCGGCTCACCGAAGATACCGAAGCGTTTCTGAATGGCCTCTGGATCAGCCTTGAGATCTTTGATAACCGGAATCTTAGAAATAACTTTAACAATAGGAATACCAATCAAGCCCTGTGCGCAAGTAGAACCTGTCGGGAAGGAAAGGCCTTCCATGCCGAAATAATCGCGAACCATCGGAGACGTCCAGTCTGCAATCTTCAAGACGGCCATCTCATACAAAATACCTGCAATAATTGCCAAAATCCAGTTGCCCTGAGTCAGAACGAAAACCGTAGCAGATGCTGCTGCAAAGTGCCAATAATTCCAAATATCGATATCGACAACGTTCGTGAGCTTCGTTACCAGCATTGCGATGTTGACGAACATGCAGATTGGAATCATGAAGGCTGCCACCGGAGATGCCCAAGTCATTGCAGCGGCTGCCGGCCAGCCGACGTCGATGATGGAAAGCTCAAGGCCATAACGCGTAACCATTTGATGCGTTGCATCACCGAGGTTCGTCGTCAGAAGGCCGATAACGAGGTTGATACCGACGAAGCCAACACCAATGGTGACACCAGAGCGGAATGCCTTTTTGAATCCCTGACCGAAGCACATGCCGATAATCGTGATGACGATTGGCAGCATGACCGTTGGTCCGAGGCCCAAAATAAATTGTACGACTTCTAATACCATGATAGTCCTCCAATCTATAAATAAATAATAGAATTAATGAAACGCAACTTATTTCTTCAAGACATCCAGAATCTGTTTATCGGTCTTTTCCGTCATCATACCGGTAAGATAGTTGACAGCTTTTACAACCGGCATCTTGTACTCACGCGGCGGAATCGTCGTCGTTACCAGGAGATCTGCCGTATCCTCATATCCCCCGACTTCTGCCACTTTGCACTGAATGACGTCCGCATCGATGCCATTATCCTTTAAGAGCTTCTCCACTCTCTTGCACACAACTGTGGAGGTTGCAATGCCAGTGCCACACGCTACGAGTACCTGTTTCTTCGACATGATAAACACTCCTTTGATAAACGAAATATGATTATGATAGATTTAAATGATAGCTTACGGAATCATCTGGGATGAATCATCATTCTGCCGTGCCATCCAGACGCTTTTTTACGAAAGCGGCAATCTTAGCTGCCGACTTTTCTGTTTTTACAAAGCGCAGGGCTTCTTCATCCTGCAAAATCCCCATCAGATTCTGCAGCAGCTCAATCTGAGCATGTGCTTCCTTCATGGCCAGCATGAAGACGAAATCAACGGAAACCGTTTCTTTATCATCGCCCATGATGACGAAATCAACTGGCGAAGTCAGGCGAGCCATGCAGATGGCAGGGCTGACAACATGCTCGACATCCGTGTGTGGGATTGCCACCCCCCCCAGAACGGTCGGCAGGCCCGTCGCGAAAATCTTTTCACGAGCGATTACTGCATCTTTATAACTTGACTTGACATATCCCTTTTCAAAAAGACGATCTGCCACCTGGCTCAGCAAGTCGAACTTGTCTTTTGCTGAGACATCCAGCAGGACGAGATCTTCTTCGATTGAAATACTCATATGTCTTGCCCCCTTTCTTCATCTTGATTTTATTTTTTATTCTCGATTGCTCTTGAATTGTCTTTAGTATAACAAAACAATCCAGTTCCGCATAGTTGCACCTCTTTCCGCTATTGCGGAAATTTAAAAATCTTTTCTTGTTTTCCATATTTAGAAAACTGAGACAACGCTTTGGAATACAAGGATTTTCCGCTATTTTTCCGTATTTCCCTAATATAAAAAAGCGGTCATAAAACCGCTTCAAAATCCGCTATAAACTTGTCATAAGAACGATATTTCAGCAATCGTTCAATGCCGTGGCCCTCTTTGATGAAGTCATACAGCTTCAGGAAAACCTTTTCCCAGACCGCGGCTTTCCGCTGTTCGATGCTCAATAAAAAGACGACCTGTACCGGCATGCCGCCCCAATCGATTGGAGATTGCAGGAGCAATACGGAAATATTGGAAACCGCTTTTGCCGTATTGAACGCATGCGGGATGGCTGCCAAATCGCCGATGGCCGTAGAACTCATCTTCTCACGTTCAAAGACAGAAACTTTGCCCTTCTGATCCAGATACCCCGACTGCATCGCCTGATCTGTCAAGAAATCCAGGCATTCATCGCGCGTCTTGAAATCCTTATTGGCAAAAAAAGAAGAAGCATGGAAAAACTCCTGAATTTCCTTAGCCTGTACATCGGCATTGCGGTGGAATACCACCCGCTGGATACGGGCAATATCTTCTTTGCGCAACATATGATTAACGCGTATGATTTTAGGCGAAGGAAATGGGACCTGTACGGTCGAGAAAATATAATCCGCTTCCTCAATCATCTCATCTGTCAGTTTGTACGCGGGCAGTACGCCCAGGACATGGATATCCGAGTGGAAGTATTCCTGGATTTTTGCTCTCAGCATGATAGAAACGCCCAGGCCTGCCGAACAGACAATATAAACCCGCTTGGGCTTCGCTTCCTCTTCCATCCCCCGGCGGCTCATGGACGCACCAAAGTGGAGCGCGATATACCCAATTTCATTTTCATTGAAGACGATGCCTTCAATATCCCGCATGACCTGCGCCGCATATACGGCAATCTGAAACGCCAGCGGATAGTCCTGCTTGACCGTCTCCAGCATCTCATTCCGTATGGCTACCCGGAAGTTAACACGGGCAATGGCGATGCGCAAATGAAGAATCAAACCATCTTTCAGATAATCATCCGAACGGAAATCATAGCCGAACTGGTCATCTACGGCAGTCAATACTTTCTCGACGAGCTGCTCCATATGTTCATCGTTGATGGAATCGCCGATGTCCAAGAGTTTCTTACTCGTCAGCAGGCACCTGGTCAAGTAGAAGACCTCACTATAGGAAAGGTCCACACCGATATAGCGGAAGAGTTCATTGGCTACATCCTTGGCACAAACGTATTCAAAGGTATTCTCCAGCTTCTGGGCCAAACTGGCCGGGCATTCCAGGAGATGCCCGTGTTCCGAGCGATAGATGGAAAGGGCCGACTGGACGATCAGGCTCTGGCGTGCCGTGTCAGTGAGCTGCAACTTGCGCAGGCTCGGGATCCCCATCAGGATATTCTCCATATCTTTCTGGCTGACCTTGTCGAAGAGAATCGTCAAGATTGCCGTATCGCGTACATTTTGCAGGAAATCAACAAAAAACGTACGGATATTGCCTTCATCACCAGCCAACCGCAAGCCATCGGTGCGATATTGCTCGATGGACAGGGCGTATTCTTGGAAGCGTCCTCTCACCTCGCCCAGATATTTCTTGATGGTAGAAATTCCCAGATACATATCATCTGCAAGATTCATCTGCGTAATAGACTTATCCTGCAGGCAGCAAATCAGGAAACGACTGATGATATAATTCTGCTGTTCTTTGACGCTCTCATGGCCAATGCCATGCTCTTCTTCTGTGACAGCATGCAGGAGATCTTCTTCCTGATCCATCTGGATCAGGCGATACCCTTTATTGGGCGCAGCAATGATATGACTGCCAAACGGGGCCAGTTTTTCCGTAATTGCCTTGATATCCGAACGCACCGTACGTGAAGAACATCCCAGTTGTTTTGCAATCTCATCTCCAGTGAGGCCATTGCTCTTTTCCAGGAGCATTTCCATGATTTTCTTTTCTCTTTCCTGTTTCCGCATAGACACCCCAATCTCCCTTCTGCCTTGCGACAGATTGCATCCCCGCTTCAGCCAGAAGCATCTGTGGCACAAAATATTACAGCGACATGATTCCCGCAAGATTGTTACGATAGCACAGATTGCTCTCACTACGAAGCTGACATGCTTATATAATCTTATATATATTCAAGACAATCATAAAAAAATCCTGCCAAAACTCGTCATTCCAGCAGGATTTTTCTGCAATATCACGTTTTCATCTTTACGGTTTCATCTTAGTGCGCAGTTCAACGAGGAACGTGGTCCCCTTGCCGAGTTCACTCTGGATGGAAATCCGGCCCTTGTGCAAGTGTACGATTTCTTGTGCGATAGCCAGGCCCAGGCCGTTGCCGCCCATCTCGCGGGAACGTGCCTTATCGACGCGATAGAAGCGATCAAAGACCTTCGCCTGGTCTTCCTTTGCGATGCCGATGCCCGTATCGATGACGGCAAAGCGCACCTTCCCCTTCTCGGCCGGACGATACTCCACGGAAACCCTGCCGCCTTCAGGCGTATACTTGACGGCATTGTCGACGAGAATCAGGACAAGCTGACGGATTTTCTGCTCATCGGCCTGGATCTCGACTTTCGGCAGTCCTGCGGCCTTGACCTCAATGTGCTTCTGGTCAGCCAGAGGTTGCATGAGGCGCGCCGTCTGCTCGATCAGCGAAGACAGGTTGAAATTCTGCGGCCGCATCTTTAGCACCTTGTTGTCGCTGCGCGCGACCACGAGGAGGTCGCTGACGAGCTTCGTCATCTTCTTGACTTCATCGCGCACATCCTCGATGACCTGCTTGAGGAAGGGGGACTGAATGGAAGGATCATTCTGCAGGAGCTCTGCCGAGGCCATGACGACCGCCAGCGGCGTTCGCAGCTCATGCGAGGCATCGGCTGCGAACTGGCGCTGCTTTTCATACGCCTGCTTCAGCGGGACCATCGCCCGGCCGGACAGGATATGGCCGACCATGGCCGCGACAATCAGGGCCAGGAAACCCAGGAAGGCCAGGGCATACGTCGCCTTCTCCATGCCGTTGTACATAGCCGTGACATCCTTGCCGACATAGACCGTCTGCGAAGCACTGCCGTCATCGTTCTTGACGCGCTGTGCCGTCATCATGATGCGTGCCTTCGAGGAGCCGTCACTGCCCGGCTTGCTGAGCACCACGACCTCGCCTTCTGCCACGTTGCGCTTGCGGATGGTATCGAGGATGAACGGCTCGATGCGGAACGAAGCACGGGCAAAGTTCAAGAGGCGTCCGTCATCATCGAAAACGTAGAAAAACAGGCGATCATTCGTGCTCTTGTAGGCAACGCTGTCGTCAAGAGCCAGCTCCGGATGCTGATTGAAGTATTCCTCGGCCTCTACAACATTGCTGGCCGTATCCATGAGCTCCCGCGCCTGTTCCGAGGTGATGGCCCATTCCATCGTCTTGTGCATGACAAAAATCAGCACGGCGAGAAAGACGATCATGACAACAGAATACAAAAGAGTCAGCTTGCGGCGGCTGCTGCCAAAAAGGTTCTTGGCCATCAGCTCTTAGCCTCCAGCTTGTAGCCGACGCCGCGTACCGTCTTGATGACCGTGCCGCCATCCCCGAGATCCAGCTTCTTGCGAAGGATCTTCATATACGAATCGATGTTGTTAGAGCTGACATCGGATTCAAGGCCCCAGATGCGGTCCAGGATGATGTCACGCGGCACGACAATGCCGATGTTCTGCGCCAGAAGGTCGAAAATCTGGAATTCGCGCGGAGAAAGCTGGATGACCTGATCCTTCTTCTTGAGGACCTTGGCCGTACGGTTCAGCGTGAACTCGCCCACTTCCACCACATCCTGCTGGATTTTCTGCGTGCTGCGGCGCCCGAGAGCCCGCAGGCGTGCCATGAGCTCGGCGAATTCAAACGGCTTGACAAGGTAATCGTCCGCACCGGCATCGAGCCCCGTCACACGGTCCTCGACCGAATCCCTGGCTGTCAGCATCAGGATAGCCTTCTCATAACCGTCCTTGCGCAGGCGGCTGCAGGCCTCCACGCCCGTCTCGCCCGGCATCATCCAGTCAAGGATCAGGATATCGTAGTCCGTATACATGGCGTATTCATAAATGTCACTGCCATTCGTCACCCATTCCACCTGGATATCGTTCTGCTCCAGCATATACTGGATCAGCTTGCCGAGCCTCTTATCGTCTTCTGCCAGCAAAACCCGCATACTATCACTCCTAAAATCAAAATCTGTTTCTATATATACACGTCCTGCGTGAAAAAAGGCTGAAGCAGCCCCTCTTATGCCCAGTCCTCATGCATATGTTTTTCAAAATCCGTCACGGGAATCGGCTGCGAGAAATAGAACCCCTGGAACGTCGTGCAGCCGATACCGCGCAGGTATTCCACCTGCTCCTTCGTTTCCACGCCCTCCACGACCGTCGGCATCGAGAGCGCCTGTGCCAGGGAAATGATGGCCTGCAGGATGATGCGGCTGCGCCGATGATGCGCGGTCTTCTGCAAGAATTCCATATCGATTTTGAGGATATCCGCCTGGATGTCCTTGAGCAGGCGCAGGCTCGAATAGCCGCTGCCAAAATCATCGATGGCAATCCGGAAGCCATACGACTGCAGGCGTCGGATGAGTGCCATGGCCTCGCGCGGCTTATCCATGAAAACTGTCTCGGTGATCTCAAGTTCCAGCTTGGCCGGGTTGATGCCGTACTGCTGCGCCAGCTGCGTGAACACCTCATAGAGATCCAGATAATACATGTCCTTGACGGAAATATTCACCGACAGCGTGCAGTCCTCGAGAGGCGTCCCCTGCCATTTGCGCAGCAGACTGCAGGACTGTTCCCAGACCCAGTGATCGAGCTGCCAGATCTTGCCATGCTGCTCCAATACCGGCACGAAGAGCGCGGGCGGGATGATTGAGCCGTCATCGCGGCGCCAGCGCGACAGGGCCTCCGCTCCGATCACGCGTCCGCTCCTGGCATCCACCTGCGCCTGCAGGAAAATCTTCATTTCCTGGTTCTGTATTGCTTCGGCAAAACGGGCCAGGATGGCCTGATCATGCAATTTATCGGCCAGCATATCCTCCTGATACCAGACAAAGCCGCTGCTTTCCCGTTTCTCAAGAGAACCGGCCGCGAGGAATGCCCGGTCACAGAGGATGGAGATTGGCGTCTCCGCATCCTCCACACGACAGATTCCCACCGTCACCTGCAGGACGAGATTGCTTGGCCGGAGGCTCTGCATGATCTGTTCCACATCGTGCAGGAATTCCTCGGGACGAAACCGCCTTATGGGAATCAGCAGCGCAAAGCGGTCATCCTGGATGCGTCCATAGGCCACCTCATCATCGCCCTCATAATGCCGGCGCAGCATCGTGCCAATGCGGGACAGGAGTTCATTCCCCTTCGTGAGTCCGTAGAAATTGTTGATGAGCTTGAAATCGCAGAAATTCAAGCCGGCCAGGCAATATGTTTCTTCTGGATACGATTCCAGACAATGACGCGCCTGCCGATAAAAGCCATAACGGTTGCAGATCCCCGTCAAACTGTCATGCAGCGTGCCAAAATGCTCCAGGTCGATATTCTTCTGTGCCTGCGTGCAGTCGCGCAGCAGGAAATAATTGCCGACCACGCCGCCATCGGGATCATGCAGCGGATAACGGCTGATGGAAATCGCCTTGTTCTCCACCCCCGTTTCATACGACTGAATCCAGGATGCCGCCTGACAGCCGGCCAGCATATCCTGCTGAATCCAATTTTTCAGGATGCCGGCAAGTTTTTGCAGATCATCCGCAACGCGGAACAGCCGGAACGCCTCACTGTTGGCATAAAGGCAGCGGCCTTCCTTATCGAACCAGACCATGCCGTACGGAAAATCCTGCATGGCCTTCTGCAGGAGCTCGGCAAATCGTTCCGGCTTGTATTTCTCGTGCAGCACGGCATGATGATGATCCTGCTTCATGCCCTTCCCCCTCCGGATACGTATCATCTCGATGACGCACGGATAAATCAGTTCATCATCGCGCAGGATTTCCACGGGGCGCGACGTGACTTCGTAAAGATCGCCATCCTTGATTTCCGTTTTATGAAGTTCGACTCCCGTCTTCAACGCCCGCAGGCTCGTACAGTCACGGCAGCGGTTTGTGCTGTGCCAGACCGAATAGCAGGCGGGCCCATACGTCATCTTCCCCTCATCGTTCATGCGGAAGGTGTGGCATTCTTCCGGATTCACCATGCGTACCAGATCATACCGCTTGGATAATTCCGCCAGGATGTGTCCCACTTCCTGGCTCCTGATTGGTGTTTTCATAACCATGTTCGATCAGCCTTTCCCAGCAGGAAAGATGCTTCCTGTCACGCAATTCTTCCTCACAAATACTCGCATATTCTATCTTAAATAATTTCGCTATGCGAAACCAGAATCCTTCCCAGACGGAAAAGCGGCAAATCAAAACCACCAGTTAAACTGGTGGTTTGCTCTGGCCC